>PLMW01000038.1:30885-114863 GCA_003142615.1 Opitutia bacterium
ACCCTGCCCTGCGGCGCGTGCCGGCAGGTCATCAATGAGTTTGGCCCGAAGGCGGTGATCCTCTGCACGTGCCGCTCGCGCGAGCGCCTCGAGACCACGCTCGACCAGCTTCTCCCCGGCGCATTTGGCCGGAAAGACCTCCCGTAACCTGCGCGGCGGTGTCCCCGCACTTTAAAGCCTGGCGGTAAACTCACGCAGCGCCTGCCAGTAATCCTCGCCGGCGGTTTCGATGAGGTCGTTGTGCCCGGCGCCCTCGACCCAGAGCCGGTACTTTGGCCCCGGCGCGGCGGTGTAAAGTTTCTGCGCGTGACTGAACGGAATCATTTCGTCCGCAGTGCCGTGGATGACGAGCACCGGGCATGTCACGCGCGGCAGCTTTCCGAGGTTGTTGAACTTGTCGAACGGCAGCAGGCGCACATGCGTCATCACGCGGAAGGCGCTGGTAAACGCACTGCGGAGGATCAGCCCTCCGACCCGATGGCTCGCGGCTGCCTCGACCGCGGGCCCGCCGCCCACCGAGCTGCCATACAGAATGACGCGCTCCGGCGGCACGCCGAGCGTGCCGGTCACGTAGGCCAGCACCGTGTGCGCGTCGCGCAGCGTCGCCGGTTCGCCGGGCTTGCCCCCGCTTAAGCCGTAGCCCCGGTAATCCCAACCGACGACGGACACGCCCAGCCGGTCGCGGAGTTCGTGCAGGGATGGTTCCACGTTGCCCAGGTCCTCCGCGTTGCCGTGAAAGTAGATGAGCGTGTAACGTGCCGACGGGTGCGGCAGGTAGCGCGCGGCCAGCGTCACTCCGTCCGGGGTGTGGATCTTGAGAATTTCCGGACTGTCTGCATACGTCGCCGGCGGCGGCAGGAAAATCAGCCGGTCGGAGCACAGCCACGCATAAATCAGGAGCACGGCGTAGGCGAACACCACGGCGCCGACGGCGACTTGCAGATACGAAAGCAGAGCCATGGCCGGCCGCCGCGGCATGTCAGGCCCCGGTGAGGAAATCGCGCACGGCCGCCGGCACCTGCTCGCGCGGCACTTCGCGCTCGTGGCGTTCGGTCAGGTCGCGCAGCTTCACCACGCCGCGCGCCAGCTCGTCGCCGCCATAGATGAGCGCGAGCTTCGCGCCCGACTCCAGCGCGGCCTTTAGCTGTTTGCCAAAAGCCAGCTCCTTCAGAGGATATTCCACCCGGACGCCGGCGGCGCGCAGCGTCTGGATGTCGGGAAAGGCGGCCAGGCGCCCCGCCTCGCCGTCATAAGCCACGCAGACGTCGGGCGCGTTGATGAACGCCGGCATCAGGCCGCGCTGCTCCAGCAGCAACCCCATCGTCACGTCGCCGATGGCAAAGCCGGCCGCCGGCAGGTCGGGCCCGCCGAGTTTCTTGACCAGATCGTTGTACCGTCCGCCGCCGGCGAGCGCGCGCAGGTCGCCCTTGCGGTCAAACGCCTCGAAGACAAAGCCCGTGTAGTAGGCCAGGCCGCGGACCACGCCGAGATCAACCTCGACGAAGCGTGCCAGGTTCATGGCCGCCAGTCCGTCGAGCAGCCGGCGCCAGTCGGCGATCCTCGCATCGAGTTTTCCGCCACTGAATGGTTTCAACGCCGTTTCAATCTGCGGCAGACTCTTGATCTGCAGGAACGCCAGTATCTTCCCCTTCAGCACAGCATCGAGCGGCCCAAACTGGTCGGCATAATTTTTGAACGCCGCGTCACCGAGCCGTTCATGCTTGTCGATGGCGACGAGCAGCGCGCGTACGCGGGCCTCATCAAGTCCGAGTGCCTCCAGATAGTAGCACCAGAGGTCGCGGTCGCTGAGTCGCACCTGGAAATCCTGTTCGGTCAGTCCGAAGGCCGTGAGGCACTGCACGAGCAGCGCGATGAGTTCGATGTCGGCCTCGACGCCCGCCTCGCCGAAGATGTCGGCGTTGAGCTGGGAAAACGACCGCTCCCGTCCCTTCTGGGCGCGTTCATAGCGGTAAAACTCGCCGATGTTGAACCATTTGATCGGACGTTTGAGCGCGTTAGCTTTCGCGCCGACCATGCGGCACGCCGTGGGCGTCAGCTCCGGACGCAACACCACCTCGCGACCGCCCTTGTCGGTGAAGCTGAACAGCTGCTGCTCGATCTCCTCGCCCGACTTGGCCTTGTAGAGCTCGAGCGGCTCCAGCACCGGCGCGTCGTACTCGACGAAGCCGAACGTCAGCGCGGTCTGGCGCCAGAGACGGAAAAGATGATTCCGGCGCGCCAGCGCCTCAGGATAGAACTCCCGGAAGCCGGGCAGGGACTGAAACAAAGGCATGCAACCGCTCAGGTTGCCGGTGGGGGCGGCGTTTCGCCACCCTTATTTTGCAGCGTCCCCAGATCCAGTTTCTTGAGCTTGGCCTTGAGGATCTTGCCGGATTTGAATTTGACCACCGCACGTTCAGGAATGATGACCTCTGTTTCCGGCTTGTTGGGGTTGCGGCCCACGCGTGCCTTGCGCACCTGCACCTCCAGAACGCCAAAGTTGCGCAGTTCCACGTTCCGGCCCGCTGCCAGTGCATTCATGATAATATCCAGCGTCATCTGCACCGTGGTCTGCACCTCTTTTTGCGGAAAGCCGGTCTTCTCGTAGATTTGCAGCACGATCTCGCGTTTTGTCAGGTTGGTCGACATGGTATTTCCTTTCTCTAAGATCCAAAGTGAAAACGCCTTAAGGTATTCGAAGAGTGAACCCCGTCAACATCAAAGGCTTACAATTCCTTCAAAATGAGCGATAAACCGCCACCTGATCCCTTCGAACAACTTCCGAAACAAATTCAGGAACTCCTTAAAGGTTCGAATGTTAAATCGTTTTATTCCCCTCCAATACCCGCAACCGGAGCGGCGACCGAGGATGTGGCTGACGAGACCGATGAAAAACATCAGACCACGCTTCGACGCATCCGTGAGTTCAACCTCAAGCCGCGTGAGATTCGCGACTATCTCGACCGTTTTGTGATCCAGCAGGCCGAGGCCAAGAAGGTGCTCTCGGTCGCCATCTGCGATCACTACAATCACGTCCGCCAGTGTCTGGAGGATCAAGCGCTGCGCGAACGCGATTACGCCAAACAGAACATCCTGCTGCTCGGCCCGACCGGCGTCGGCAAGACTTATCTGATGCGATGCATCGCAAAACTTATCGGCGTGCCCTTCGTGAAGGCCGACGCCACCAAGTTTTCCGAGACCGGTTACGTGGGCGGAGATGTGGAGGACCTCGTGCGTGATCTCGTGAAGGCGGCTGACAGCGACGTCGAACTCGCCCAGTACGGCATCATTTACATCGACGAGATCGACAAGATCGCCTCGGCCGCCGGCAACGTCGTCGGCCGCGACGTCTCCGGCCGCGGTGTGCAGATCAACCTGCTCAAGCTCATGGAGGAGACCGATGTCAACCTGCACAGCCAGACCGACATCGCCGGCCAGATCCAGGCCCTCATGGATTTTCAGCGCCGGTCGCGTCCGCACAAAAGCACGATCAACACGCGGCACATTCTCTTCATTGTCAGCGGCGCCTTCGACAAGCTCACCGAGCAGATCAAGCGCCGCGTGCAAAGCGGCCAGGTCGGTTTCGCTTCCACGGGGCGGGACCGCCCGGCGGACGACACCGCCCTCCTGCAGCTCGCGCAAAGCCGCGACTTCATCGATTACGGGATGGAGCCCGAGTTTGTCGGCCGTCTTCCCGTGCGGGTGGCCTGTCAGGCGCTCACGGCCGGGGATCTCGAAAAAATCCTCCTGACCTCCGAGGGCAGCATCCTGCAGCAATACCGCGCAGATTTCTCAGGGTATGGCATTGATTTTGAGATCACCCCCGAAGCCGTGCGGGAGATCGCCGGCCAGGCCCAGGCCGAAAACACCGGGGCCCGCGGCCTCATGACCGTGCTCGAACGCGTGCTGCGCGACTTCAAGTTCGAACTGCCCTCGACGGCCATCAAGTCATTCAAGATCGACCGGGCCACGGTCGCCCAGCCGTCCGAGACGCTGCGGACGTTGCTTCGGCAGAACGCGGCGCAGCAGCGCGACGTCCTCAAGGCCGACGTCGCCGCCTTTGCCGCGCGCTTCCAGAAGGAGTACGGCTTTGAACTCGCCTTCGAGGACTCCGCGATCGAGCGGCTCATCGAGCTGAGCCTCGCGGCCGACAAGACGATCCGCGCGCTGTGCGAGGAAAAGTTCCGCGACTTCCACCACGGGCTCAAGCTCATCGCCCGCGACGGCGAGCCGCGCCGCTTCGCCATCACGCGCGACGTCGTCGACGCCCCGGACAAGGTGCTGTCACGTTGGGTGGTGGAAAGCTTCCGTCGCGCCGCCGGTGGCAGCGCCTAGTCGAAAGGCCGATCGCGAACGTCGCATGCCGCCCCGGAAGGGGGTTGCCCTCCGCCGCATTCGCGCTTCGACTTGGCGGATGCCGCTTCGCTCGGTACGATCTTCGTCCCTCTGAGCCATGCCTGATCCCACCGCGGTCAACAAGATGTTTGCGCGCATTGCGCCTCGCTACGATCTCGCCAACCGGCTGCTCAGTGGCGGCGCCGATGTGCGGTGGCGCCGCCGGCTCGTCGCGGCCGTGCGCCGCGCCCGGCCGCGGGTGGTGCTCGATCTGGCCACGGGCAGCGGCGACGTGGCCTTCGCGCTGGGCCGCGGTCTCCCCGCCAACGTGCAGATCATGGGCATGGATTTCTGTCAGCCGATGCTTGACAAAGCGGAGGACAAGAAACGCAGGGCCGGCGGGAGCGCCAACCTCTGGTTCCTCCAGGGCGACGGCATGGCGCTGCCGCTGGCCGATGCCTCCGTCGATGTTGTCACGATTGCCTTCGGCCTGCGCAACATGGCCGACCGCGCGCACGCCTTGCGCGAGATGCGCCGTGTGCTCCCCCCGCATGGCCGGCTGTTCGTGCTGGAATTCTCCCAGCCTCATCCCTGGTTCCGCCCCTGCTATTATTTTTACCTCAAACGCGTGTTGCCGCGCCTCGCCGGCCTCATCACCGGCGACCGCGCCGCCTATGAATACCTGGGTGGCTCCATCGACCAATTTCCCGACCGTGAGCACCTCAGCGACGAGCTGCGCGCCGCGGGATTTTCCTCCGTCACCGCGACCGCCATGACCCTGGGCATCGTCGCCCTGCACGAGGCCGCGGTTTAAGCCGCCGGCCCCTGCCCCGGGCCGCGGGCCAGGCTGGTGAAGCAATTTCCATGCTAGGCATGCCATCTGTGAACTTGCCAGCCGCCCGCGACTTCGCTTCCCTGCTGGCGTGGCAGCCCTGAAACTCATCTTTAACGAGCTCCATTACGAACTGGTCCGTAAAATCTCCGAAGGCGGCATGGGCCTGGTCTATGAGGCACTCCAGCATGGCACTGGTAATTTTGCCAAGGTCGTGGCCATCAAGCTGATTCGCGAGGAATATTCCAGCATCCCGGAGTTCCAGAAGAACTTCATCGGCGAGGCGCGCCTCGTCGCCGACCTGATCCACACCAACATCGTCCAGACCTACCATCTGGGCCTGGTCGGCGGGCAGCACTTCATGGTGATGGAATTTGTCAACGGCGTTAACCTGGAACAGTTCATTGAACGGCATCGCGCGCTCGAACGCGCCGTGCCCATCGACTTTGCGGCCTTCATCGCCTCGCGCGTCGCCCGCGGCCTGACCTACGCCCACCAGAAAACCGACCGCGACGGCCACCATCTCAATATCGTGCACCGCGACGTCAACCCGAAGAACGTCATGCTGGGGTATGAGGGCGATGTGAAACTGACGGACTTCGGCATCGCGAAGGCGTTCAATCTCATGTACAATGAGGAAGGCAAGGTCGTCCCGGGCAAGGACGAGTATTGCTCGCCCGAGCAGGCCAGTTACGCCATCACCGACGCGCGCGCCGACCTCTTTTCGCTCGGCATCGTGCTGTCGGAGCTGCTGCTCGCCCGGAACATCTTTCGGTCCGATGACCGGCTGGTATCGCGGAAAAACGTGCTCACCATGCCCATTCCGCGCTTCTCCGTTCTTCGTCCGGACATCGACGAAAAACTCGAGACCATCCTCCACAAGACCCTGGAGCGCGACCGCGGCAAACGCTACCAGTCCGCGTCGGATTTGCTGACCGACCTAGAAGTTTACCTCTACAGCGACCGCTACGGTCCCACCAACGAAAAGCTCGGCGTGTACCTGCGCGAGCTGTTCGGCCAGCCCGAGCCATCCGGCGCGCTGCTCACGAACGAGTCCCCCCCGGCGGTTTGACGACTGCCCCGTCATGCGCAGCCCTTGACTCATGAGCGGGCCGGGCTTCCATCAGCACCTCAGTCAGCGCCAGACTCAGCAGATGGTGCTGGCGCCGCAGTTGCGCCAGTCGTTGAAAATCCTCCAGGTCGCGGCCCTGGACCTGCGCTCCGTCATCCAAGAGGAGCTGCAGAACAATCCCACCCTGGAGGAGCTGCCGATGGAGGGCGTCAGCCTCGATCAGAACGACACCGACGAGCCGCCGGACGCGGAGCACAAGGACGAGGCGGAGCCGCGCGAGGAGCTTGATTTCTCGAAGGACTTCGAGGTGCTCAGCAAGCTCGACGACGACTGGCGCGACCAGCTGGCCCAGGCGGGCGGCGCGCAGCCCTACACTTCCGAGGCGGCGGAAAAGCGCCAGCATTTCTTCGATTCGCTCGTCAGCGAGACCTCGCTGCAGGAACACCTCATGCAGCAGGCTGAACTCTCGGACTGCCCGCCCAAGGCGTTGGCGGCGATCCGTTACCTCGTCGGCAGCCTCGACGACCACGGTTTTCTCACCGCCACGCCGGCGGACATCGCCCTGATGTCAGGCCTCGCCCTGGAGGACGTGCAGGCCGCGCAGAAGCTGCTCCGGACCTTCGACCCGACGGGCATCGGCGCGCAAAATCTGGCGGAATGCCTCCTCTTCCAGCTCGAGACCAAAGGCCGCGGCACGTCGCTCGCCGCCCGGGTCATCCGGGATCATTTCGAACTGCTCACCCGCCGCCGCATTCCCGACCTGGCCCGCCGGCTTGATGCATCCGTTGAGGAAATCCAGGCGGCCATCGGGGAGATCGGCACCCTCGACCCCTCGCCCGGACGTCGCTTTGCCGACGACAGCAACCGCGTGGTCGTGCCCGATGTCACCGTGGAAAAAGACGGCGACAAATGGCGGATCGATCTCAACAGCGATTACATCCCGCGCCTCCGGATCAGCCAGACCTACCGGGAACTCATCGCCAAGGGCCAGCTCTCCAAGGAGGAGCGCGACTATCTGCGCGAGCGCATGCGCTCCGGACGCTTCCTGATCAACTCCATCGAGCAGCGCCAGCAGACGATCGAGCGCATCACCCGGGAGATTCTCAAGGTGCAGGAGGAGTTTTTCGAGCACGGCGTCTCCAAATTGAAGCCGCTCACGATGACGCAGATCGCCGACGTCGTCGGCGTGCACGAGACCACGGTCAGCCGGGCCATCGCCAACAAATACATCAAGACCCCGCACGGGGTCTTCGCATTCAAATACTTCTTCACGCCCGGCTACCAGGCGCAGAGCGGCGATGCCGTCTCCAACACCAGCGTCAAGGAGATGATCGGCGATCTCATCGCCGGGGAGGACCGGGCTCATCCGCTCAGCGACCAGGAGCTCGTGGCCAAGCTGCAGGCGAAAGGCATCAGCATCGCCCGCCGCACCGTCGCCAAGTACCGCGAGGAGTTCGGCCTCCTGCCGAGCAATCTCCGCCGGGAATACGCGTAGCTCCTGCTGCGAAAGAGGTCTTGAGAGGAGGATTGTCGACGTATAAAACATGTCCCTGATGCAAACCAAGTTTACACGCTGCCTGGCCGGGACCCAACGAGGTGCGTTTTCGTTTCTCACGGCGCTGCTCGTGGGCGTCACGGCAGGGCGCGTGAATGCCGCCGGCGGCGCAGGCGCACGATGCGACCGGGCGTGCCTGGAGGGCTTGGTTGACCAGTACCTCGCGGCGCTGGCGGCGCACGACCCCTCGCGCCTGCCACTGGCAAAGTCCGTGAAGTACACCGAAAACGGTCAGATGCTGAAACTGGGCGACGGGATATGGGGCCCGGCGGGCAGCCAGGGCGGCTACCGGCTCATCGTCGCCGATCCGGAAGCCGGGCAGGTCGGCTGTCTCACCGTGGTCGAGGAAAACGGCCATCCCGCGATCGTGGGACTTCGGCTGAAAGTGGCAGACCGGTTGATCAGCGAAATCGAAGCGATCATCGCCCGCAAGGCGCACGACGCCTGGGTCAAACCGGAGGGATTGATCGATCATCCGATCTTGCGGGAAGCGCTCGCGCCTTCGGAGCGGCGTTCGCGTGCGGAAATGATCGCCATCACCAACTCGTATTTCGAAGGGCTAGAGCAGGCAACGGACCGGCTGACGCCGTTCGCTCCGAATTGCACCCGGGTGGAGAACGGAAACGTCACCGCGAACAATCCCGAGGGACCGAGCCCGATTCACAAGATGACCGCGGGTGAACAATTCGCGACCGGGTTTTCCAAGTTCATCACGCACATCCGCGAGCGCCGCTTCCCCGTGGTGGACGAGGAACGCGGACTGGTGTTTGCGATCATCTTTTTCGATCACGCCGGCACCGTGAAGACGGTGACACTGACGGATGGCACGACGTTCACCGTGCCGCCGCCCTACGACACGCCGTACACGTTTCTGATCGGCGAGCTGTTCAAAATCAAGGACGGCAAAATTCATCGCATCGAAGCGGTGCTGCTGCCAGTGCCCTACGGCATGCCGTCCGGGTGGAGCGGCCAGCCGTGAAGGTGAAATCCCCCATGCCATGCGAAACACGACCATGAAATCTCCGCACCATGTTTGTCTCGGCTTTTTCTCCCTGCTGCTTGCCGCGGTCACGGCGAACGGGGCCGCGGCGGCGGGCACCTGCGACCGTGACAGCCTGAAGGCGCTCGTCGATGTCTACCTCAAAGCGCTGGTGGCGCACGATCCGTCCGGCCTGCCGCTCGCGAGCCCGATCAAGTTCACCGAGAACACCGCCACGATTCCGCTGGGTGACGGCCTCTGGCTCAACGTCTCGGAGGGTCCGACGACCTTCAAAGTCTACGCGCTCGATCCCACGTCAGGGCAGGCCGGCTTCTATGGCGTCATGAAGGAACTCGGCGAGCCGGTGATTCTTGCGTTGCGGCTGAAGGTGGAGAACGGGAGGATCACCGAGATCGAGCATGTCGTGGCGCGGCGGCTGGGCGATCGCGTGACGCCGAATCTTGCCGCGCCCCGCCCCGGGCTCGTGCAACCCGTGCCTCCGCCGGAGCGAGTCCCGCGGGAGGAGATGCTGCGCATCGCGGATGCGTATTTCGAATCCATTGAGCACAACAATGGCGACCTCGCGCCGTTTGCGGACGACTGCACGCGTCATGAGAACGGCATGCAGACGACGACGAACCCGCCGCCCGATCCCGCCCAGTTTGGCTCCTCCCCCAGCGAACAACTCCGCCTGGCGATGGCGCGCATCGATGCGTGCGGCGTCCGCGCCCAAATGAGCAGCCACATTCTCGATTACATCACGCGCATCCGGCCGCGGCGATTGCTGATCGCCGACGAGGAGTTGGGCCTGGTGTTTGCGTTCCCGATGTTCGTGCATCGCGGCGGCATGCAGACGACCAGGATCGTCGGTGTGCCCGGCGTCGACCGGGTGTCGCGGCCGATCGCTCCGTTCAATCTGCAGGCGGGCGAAATCTTCAAGATTCGCGGCGGCAGGATTCACGAGATTGAAGCCGATGGCGTGGTCCTGCCCTACGGCTCCGGCACCGGCTGGGACGGGTAGATGGCGCGGCTTAATCCCTTTCGGGGAAAACCGACATGACGACACGTAATCCATGGCCCACCCTCGGGCGCGCCGCCTGGAACCTCTTGCTAGCCGCAATGGCGGGTCAGGCCGCAGCGTCTGCAGGAGAACCGTGTGATCGAGCCTGCCTCGAGTGTTGGGTGGAGCGTTATCTCGCGGCAGTGATCGCGCACGTGCCCGCCCAGGTGCCGCTCGCAAAAACCGTCCGCTTCACCGAAAACGGCCAGCGGCTGGAGGTGGGCGACGGACTCTGGAACACTGCCAGCGCGCGCGGCTCTTACCGGCTCTGCGTGGCCGACCCCGAGGCGGGACAGGCCGGCTTTTTTGGAACCATCCGCGAAAACGGCAAGCCGGCGATTCTGGCACTGAGGCTCAGGATCGTGGCCGGCGAGATTGCCGAGATCGAGACACTCGTGGCGCGCGACGAACCCGGGGCGCTCCGGCTGGAAAAGCTGGGTGCGCCGAACCCGGTGTTTGGGGCGGCGGTGCCGGCGGCTGAACGCGCCTCGCGCGACGAGCTGATCAAAACGGCCAACACGTACTTCACCGGGCTCGAGCGAAACGACGGCAAGGGCGTCTACCCGTTCACCGCCGACTGCAACCGCATCGAAAACGGCAAACAAACCACCAACCAGCCCGCGGAGACACCCCAGCCGTTCGACATCGGCGCGCTGGGATGCAAGGCGCAGTTCGAGACGGGTTTCTTCCGGTTTGTGACGCGGATCCGCGATCGTCGTTTCGTGGTGATCGACGAGGAGCGCGGCCTGGTGCTCACGTTTGTCTTCTTTGATCACGCCGGCAACATTCCGAACGTGACCTTGACCGACGGCCGGACGGTGCCGATCGGGGTCGCGCGTCCGTGGACGTGGGAAATCGCGGAGTTGTTCAAGGTGGAGCGCGGTCTGATCCGGCAGGTCGAGGCGGTGTTGCAGGAATCCCCCTATGGGATGAATTCCGGCTGGAGTTCATGGGCAGACGGATTGTCCAGCGAAGCGAGGCGGTAACGCGGCGCGAGACCGGCGTGGAGTCCGGGTAAAACTGCGTCGTTCAGGGAAATCCGGCCCGCGGGGTCGTGGGCCTCCTTCCCCGCAGATTCAGTTTCCTGTCCGTGGTCAGTCCGGGGCCAGCGTCAAGCCGGGCGCGATGGTGAGCGCGTGGCGCTCGTCCAGTGTGCAGCCCGCCGGATCGCACCACGCCGCGAAGGCGATCATGCCCGCGTTGTCGCCGGTATGCTGCGGTTGCGCGGCGTGAAACGGAATCCCCTTCTCCCGCGCCATGGCGGCCAGCGCGGCCCGCAGCGCCGTGTTGTTGGCCACGCCGCCCGACACGCCCACGCTCGCATAGGGGCCGCGGTCGAGCGCAGCCGAGGTTTTTTTCACCAGGGCGTCGATCACCGCCTGCTGGTAGCTCGCACAGAGGTCGTCCATGTGCGCCGTCACCTCGGCGGTGCTCAGCTTCTCCACGAGATAACGCAGGCTCGTCTTCAGCCCGGAGAAACTGAAGGACAGGTCGCCGTTCGGCTGGATGCCGCGGGGAAAAGCGTAGGCGTCGGGGCGCCCGGCCGCGGCGCGCTGCTCGATGAGCGGACCGCCCGGATAGCCGAGCCCGAGCAGCTTCGCCCCCTTGTCGAGCGCCTCGCCGGCGGCGTCGTCCCGCGTCGAGGAAAGCACGGAAAGGCGCCGCGCGCGGTCGATCTCGAACAGCAGCGTGTTGCCACCCGACACGATCAGCCCGAGATGCGGCAGCAGGTCGTCGCGCCGGCCGGCAAACGCCGCCGGCTCCGCCGCGTGCACGGCGATGAAGGGCGACCACGCATGCCCGCGCAGATGGTTGACTCCGAGCAGCGGCACGCGCCGTTCGAGGGCCAGCGCCTTCGCCGCCGCCAGACCGATGGCGAGGCAACCGGCCAGCCCGGGCCCGTGCGTCACGGCCACGGCGGTGATGCCGCTCCACTCGGCACTCTCCCGCAGCCGCCGGAGCAACGGCGGCAGGTTGCGCAGATGCTCGCGCGTCGCGAGGTCGGGAACCACGCCGCCGTAGCGCTCGTGCAGGGCGATCTGGCTGTGCACCAGTTCCAGGGTGAGGCCGCGCGCCGGGTCAAACACCGCCAGCGCCGTCTCGTCGCACGAGCTTTCGAGGGCGAGGATCATGACTCCGGTCTCACGGTCCCGCCGTCTTCCCCGGTGCCGGCCGGCTGCGGGCCGTCAGGAGATCCACCCCTTTCAGCACATCGATGGCCGTTTGCAGCGGACGGTCCTCGACGGGCTCAAAGCCGAAGCGCGTCGCAAACTCCTTTGGATCCGTGAGGTCGGTCCGGAGGCGCTGCAGCCGCAGTTTCGCCTCTTCCTCCAGCGAAACCACCACGAGCACCTGGGGCTCGATGCCCTTTTCATGGATGCTCACGCCGCCCGGCGTATAGTAGCGGGCCGTCGTGAGCCGGAGCGCCTCGCCGTTCTTGAGGCGGAAGACCGTCTGCACGGAGCCCTTGCCGAAGGTGGTTTCGCCCACCACCACCGCCCGTGACGTGTCCTTGAGTGCGCCCGCCACCACCTCGGCCGCGCTCGCGGTGCCGGCGTTGACCAGCACCGCAACCGGCAGGTTCAGGCCGCCGGCCGAGGATCCGGCGCGCAGTTCCTCCCGGCTGTCCGCCGCGCGCCCCTGCGTGTAAACGATGAGTTCGCCCGGCTTGAAAAACGGCTCCGCCACCTCGACCGCGGCGTCGAGCAGCCCGCCCGGATTGTTGCGCAGGTCGAGGATCAGCGCCTTCGCGCCCCCGGTCTGCAGGCGTTTCAACGCCTCCTTGAACTCGGCGCCCGTCCGCTCGCTGAACTGCGTGAGCTGGATGTAACCGATGCCGTCCGCCAGCATGTGCGCATCGCGCACGCTCTCCACCTTGATGGCCTCGCGCTTCAGGACGAGCTCGATGGTTTGCAGCTTCGACGGCCGGAAGAACATCACGCCCACCTTGGTGCCCGGCTTGCCGCGCAACCGTTCGATGATCTTGTCCATGCTGAGCTTCTCGAGGGACTGCCCGTCGACCTTGACGATCTCGTCGCCGCGCTGGACACCGGCACGCTCGGCGGGCGAGTCGGCGATGGGGGCGATCACGAGCACCTTGCCGTTGCGCCGCTCCACCTGAATGCCGATGCCGCCGAACTTGCCGTTCATCTCCTCGGCAAGCTCGCGGTAGGCGCCTGCGTTCATGAACTCCGAGTGCGGATCCAGCGAGCGGAGCATGCCCTCCAGCGCCGCATGGGTGAGCCGGTCGTAACCGGCGTCCTTCTCCTCCACATAGTTTTTCCCCACCAAATCGAGCACGCTGCGGAAGTACGCCGTGTTGCGGTCGAGGTCGCGGTTGGGCCACAGGCTCCAGGCCGGGCGCATGCGCGTCACCGCCGTGGCCAGGAGGATGCCGCAGGCCGCGCCACAGGCGATGATGAGAAAGCGTTTGAGCATGCCCCCTACTGTGTGCATCTGGTCGTTCTTGTAAATGGCTTCCGCAATCCCACCCGAATTCCTCGCCGCCTTCCGGCAGGCGGCCGGCGACGGCGGCGCACTGTCCTTTGCGCGCTTCATGGAGCTGGCGCTCTACCATCCGGACGCCGGCTACTATGCGCAACAGCGGCGGCGGATCGGGCGTGCGCCGGAGGCGGATTTCTTCACCGCCACCTCGCTGGGACCGGTGTTCGGTGAACTCGTGGTGGCGGCGTGCGTCGCCCTGCTCGATCAACGTCCGCCGCGTGATTACACCTTTGTCGAGATCGGCACCGAGCCTCCGGCCCCGGGCAACGTCGGGGGGGTCGATTCCTCCCCAGACGGACCCGGCGGCGTGTTCACCCCGACTCGGTCGGGGCTCGCGGGCGTGGCGCATCCCTTCGCCGCGGTGGCGACGATTTCGCTCGGCCAGCCGCTGCAGTTGCCTCCGCGGGCTGTCGTTTTCTCGAACGAGCTGTTTGACGCGCAGCCGTGCCACCGGCTCGTCCGCCAGGCCGGCTGCTGGCGGGAAAGCGGCGTCGGGCTGCGCGGCGATGCGCTGGAGGAAGTCCTGCTGCCGGAGCTCACGTCCGAGGTGCAGGCGGTGCTTGACCGCCTGCCGGCCGCGGCACCCGACGGCTATCGGATCGACCTGCCGCTCGCTGCGGCGCAACTCGCCGCCCGGATCGCCGCGCAGCCGTGGGCGGGCCTGTTTGTCGCCTTCGATTACGGAAAATCGTGGCGCGAACTGGCTGAGGACACCCCGGCCGGCACCGTCCGCGCCTATCTCCGGCACCGGCAAAGCAACGATCTGCTCGCGCGCCCCGGCGAACAGGACCTCACCTGCCACGTCTGCTGGGACTGGCTGAATGAGGCGCTGACCGCCCATGGATTCGCTGCGCCGGTGCTGGAATCCCAGGAGGCGTTTTTCGTCCATCACGCCTCGGCGGCCCTCAGCCGGCTGACCGCCGCCGAGGCGGGCCGTTTCAGCGGACGCAAGCTCGGCGTGATGCAGCTCCTTCATCCCGGCAACATGGGGCAAAAGTTCCAGGTGCTCTGGGCGCGACGGGACTAGATCGACCAAGCCGACAACCACGGATGGGCACGAATTGGCACGGATGATTAGTAGGGGCGCAGCCTCGCCTGCGCCCATCTCTGGTCACTGTGTCGCTCCGCTACCTCTGCGTGCTCCTGTAAACTGTCGCACGGCTCGCCAACCCAGTTTTCCCTTGCTTCCCGGGGGAGCGGGTCTTTACTCCGACCCCTTCACCGCAAATCCCATGGCACGAATTTGTTTTATCACCGGCAGGAAGCCCGTCAAAGGCAACATCGTCAATCGCAGGGGCCAGAGCAAAAAGAGCGGCGGCATCGGCACGCACGTGACAAGCATCACGCGCCGTCTGTTCCGGCCCAATCTCCAGCACATCCGGATCAAGCTGGCCAATGGCGGCACCAAGCGCGTGTGGGTTTCGGTCAAGGCCATCAAGGCCGGCCTCGTCCAGAAGGCCTGATGATCGTCCCCTCCTTTTCCAACCCGCAGCATCCGCTGCGGGTTTTTTGTTGAGTAAACCTCACGCCAAGGCCGAGAAGGATTCGAGGGATTAAATGCTTCTTCGCGTCCTTTGCGTACTTTGTGTGAGGAAAGATACCTCCGAATCTTGGCGGCAGCAGGACCGGCCTGGCGGGAGCCGGGCCCTCCAAGGCGTTCTGCGCCTTTTGCGGCCCACATTTGCCGCCTCACGCCACGGGCGCGAAGGTTGGAATGGATTGAACTCCCGAGGATTCTCCTTCGCGACCTTGGCGTGAGGCCAAAATCGTTTCGCAAGGTTTACCCGGCGCCTATGGCTTCGAGCTCTTGGGAATGTACTGGATGATGCCCGTGGCGATGGTGAAGTGGTCGCTCTTCAGCAGCTTGATCATCTCCGCCCCCGCCATCAGCACCGGGCCGTAGCCGTGCTGCGCAAACGGGCTCCGCGGCCGGTGATAATAATACATGGGGTCGAACGCCATGCCCGTGCCGACGCAGGTGTCCTCCACCTGCCCCTTGGCGTTGACTTTGGTGGCGACGGCGTTCCAGCCGAGTTGCGCCGCCGGTCCGAAGGCCACCGGGCTGACCCAGCCGCGATTGATCGCCCGCGCCATGCTGAAGACATACATCGCCGAGGCGGAGGTTTCGAGATACGAATCCGGGCGGTCGAGCAACTGGTGCCAGAGTCCGCCGTCCGCCTGGCAGGCCGTCAGGCCCCGGAGATGGGCGCGGAGCTGGTCGAGCACCTCCGCGCGCCGGGGATGATCCTCGGGCAGGACGTCCAGCAGTTCGACCATGGCCATGGCCGCCCAGCCGTTGGCGCGGGCCCAGCAGAACTCGGGATGATCGGGCGTGTTGGAGGACCAGCCGTGCATGTAGAGGCCCTTTTGCCGGTTGAACATGCGGGCGGAGAACTGCAGCACCTGCCGGACGGCATCATCATAGTAACGGCCGTCGCCGGTGAGCTTGCCCATCTGGGCCAGCGCGGGGATGCTCATGTACATGTCGTCCAGCCACAATGTTTCCGGCTGCGGGTTGGTGCGGGCCAGCGTGCCATCGGCCAGGCGGAACTGTTTGTGGGTGATGTGCTCGATGTAGAGGTTGATCACGGGCAGCAGATCGGGGCCGACGCCGGCCCGGCGCGCCTTGATCATCGCCGCGCACATGGCGCCGGCGTCGTCCAGCGTCTGGGGGTCGACCAGGTTGCGGAACTCAAAGCGGCGAAACTGCGCGGGCGTGGGCATGGTGCCGGGGACGAGCGGGGCGACCCCGGCGGCGGCGGCCAGGTTGGCCTGATATTGCATCCGGAAAAACGGCAGACGGTCGGCCGCGTACTGGAACCGCTTCGCCGTGAACTCGGTGAAGCGCGCGTCGCCGGTGACCTCCGCGGCCAGCAGCATGGCGGCATAGGTCACGCCTTCCTCGTAGCCGATCAGGGGAAAGGCGTTGTTCTCACCGCGATCGAGCCCGGCTTCGGGATGGGGCGTGCTGAGATCGGTGATCTCCTCCCGCGTCTTGCGGTTGATGATGCGCATCAGGCTGGCGCCCTCCTGATAGTCGCGCACGCGGTTCATCACGCCGGTGATCTCCTCGACCGTGGGCGTGCGATACGGGACGGGGTATTCGGAAGCCATCTGGCTGCCGCTGAAAATGGCCGGCGTAGCGGCGGGCGGGGGCGGGCGGGCCGCACTGTCCTGGGCCCGGATGGAAGCGCCGAGCAGCAGGACGATCGCCGCGAGACCGGCCATTAATCGAGAAATGCGCACAGGAGGAAAACAGGACATTGAGGTAATCGGGTTCATCAGGGCAACAAGTGTCGGGGGAGAGACGCCTAAAATACCGCGCCAACGCCCATTCGTCAAAGAGGAGTTGGGGTTGACTGTAAAGCCCGGCGCTTCGCGATGACTGGCAAACTGTACGACTGCAAAAGATCGATTCTGATTCGCTCCCGCCACTGATCGCAAATACCATGCCCTCCAACATGTCCTCCCTTCGCCTTTGTCCCCTGCCGCTGCTAGGTCTCCTCGCGGTGGCCGGACTGCTCCTGATCCCGGGTCTGACGGGCCGCCACCTGCTCGCCGCCGACACGAATCCACCGGCGCCCGCCGCCGCTGAACCTCCGACGGAGTGGATCGATCCCGACACCGGCCACCGGGTGATCCGGCTTTCGCGCGAGCCGGGCACGGCCAGCCTTTATTTTCATCAGAACGCCTACACGGCCGACGGCAAAAAGCTGGTCGTGACGACCAAGGACCGCGGGATCGCCACGATCAACCTCGAGACCCGCGCGATCGAGCGGATTGTCGACGGGCCGGTCAGCGTGCTCGTCACCGGGCGGAAGACGGGAGACGTCTATTACATGAAGCGGGCGTCGCGGGAGGTCACCAAGGCGGACGGCACCAAGGAGACCGTGAACGAGGCGGTCGTTTATGCGGCCGAGGTGAACACCGGGAAAACGCGGGAGATCGCGAAACTCCCTCCCGGCCGGTTCGTCGCTTCACTCAATGCGGATGAGACGCTGCTGCTGGGTTCGTACGTCGAGGGCGGCAATCCGCGGCTGTCCGTCGCCGGCTTCCGGAATCCCGGTCCGGGAGGCCGGGTGTCGGACGCCGATCCCCGCTTCCAGCAAGCCAATTACGAGGCGATGGGTCCCGACGGGAACCCGCTGGTCTATGCGCAGGCCAAGGAGCTACGACTGCACGAGGCGCTCGCAGCGATTCACGCGGGACCGCCGCATGTGATCTTCACCCTCAACACCCGGACCGGCGAGTTGAAGGATGTCTGGAAAGAGCGCGAGTGGCTTAACCACCTGCAGTTTTCACCCACCGATCCCGGCCTCATCATGTTCTGCCACGAAGGCCCCTGGCATGAGGTGGACCGGGTCTGGACGATCCGCGCCGACGGGACCGGCCTGACGAAAATCCACACGCGCACCTTGAACATGGAAATCGCCGGGCATGAATTCTTCAGCGCCGACGGCCAGACCATCTGGTACGACCTGCAGACGCCGCGGGGCGAGGACTTCTGGGTCGCCGGCGATGAAATCGCGACCGGCCGGAGGACCTGGTATCACCTGCAGCGCGATGAGTGGTCGGTGCACTTCAACGTGTCACCCGACGGGAAGCTCTTCGCCGGCGACGGCGGGGACAGTGAGATGGTGGCCCACGCCAAGGATGGAAAATGGATTTACCTGTTCCGCCCGGAACGGAATCCGGATGTCGCCGGCATCAAGAACCCCAGTTCCGCCAGTCTGATCGATCCCGGGTTTTTCAAAGCGGAGCGGCTGGTGAACATGTCGAAGCATGATTACCGGCTCGAACCCAACGTGACCTTCTCGCCCGACATGAAATGGATCATCTTCCGGTCCAACATGCACGGAGCGGTGCAGGTCTACGCGGTCGAGATTGCGAAGGCGAAGTAAGACCACGCCGGGTAGCGGGTCAGTTTATGTAGGTTGGGCTTTAGGCCCGACACCGAAACCATCGAGGTCCCTCTGTCGGGGATAAACCCCGACCTACAGTTACCGCACAATTCAGGCAAACTGACCCAATACCCCACGCCGCCAGCTAGGGGTCATTTGGAGGGCTCGTCTCCCGGCGAGCCGTTTTCTTCCGCGATACAGCCACCGGATTCCCGCGCTACAGGAACAGCAGTCCCCCGGCGACGAGGATCGGGAGCAGGAACGGCAGACTGTATTTGAAGACATAGCCGAAGAAGGTCGGCACCTTCACCCCCGCATTCTCGGCGATCGACTTCACCATGAAGTTGGGCCCGTTGCCGATATAGGTCATCGCGCCGAAGAAGACCGAGCCCAGGCTGACGGCAATGATGAACCTCCGGGCGTGCTCACTCGCGATCATCTGCTTCACGCCGGCGCGGGGGTCGATCTCCCCCTGCGCATTCTGCGGCAGGGTAGCTCTGTCCACGAACGTGGCTTCGGCGAGCTGCAGGAAATTCAGGTAGGTCGGCGCGTTGTCGAGCACGGACGACAGGCTGCCGGACGCAAAGTAATACTGGGCGGGTTCGGTGAAACCGAACTCCTTGCCATGCCGGTCGAGGTAACCCAGCGCCGGCATCATGGTCAGGAAGATGCCGAGGAACAGGAGCGCCACCTCCCTGATCGGACCGAAGCTGAAATGATTCTCCTCGTGGACAATCTTCGGGGTGAGTTGGTAGGAGGCCACCGCCGCGCCCAGCATCACGAGTTCGCGCAGGAAAAAGGTCTCGGGCAGGAACACCGCGCCGATGATCACCAGCAGGAAGACAAGATTGACACCGCCCTCGAACCGCCACGTGTCGTGCTCCTTGATCTTCGCCTGGATGGCACGCGGGGCATGGCTGAAACTGCGCCGGTCAAACACGTAGAACACGGCGAGAATCGCCCCGACCGTGAACAACCACTCATTGATGACGTGGTCGAGCAGCCAGAAGAACGGCACGCCACGCAGGTAGCCGAGGAACAGCGGCGGATCGCCGATGGGGGTGAGCGCGCCGCCGCAGTTTGAGACGATGAAAATGAAGAAGACGATGTGAAAGGCGCTGATGCGGATTTTGTTCATCCGAATCCACGGCCTGATGAGCACCATCGAGGCGCCGGTGGTTCCGATGAGATTGGCCACGACCGCGCCGATCGCAAGAAACACGACATTGTCCCATGGCGTGGCCTCGCCCTTCACCGTGAGGTGGATGCCGCCGGCCACGACGAACAGCGAACCGATGAGGCAGATGAACGAGAAATACTCATGCAGCGTGCGCGCCACGATCGCACCGCCGGACAGTTTCACCAGATAGAATCCCACGACCAGCAGCCCCAGCCCGATGGCCGCGTGCGGGTAGTAATGATCCCAAAAGTGTTTCACCCTCGGCGGCGTGAGCGGCATGACCGCGATCAGCGCCAGCAGGAGGCCGAAGGGCACGATGAGGGCGGGCGGAATCGCCGCTTCGAGAGCGGCCAGCGGTGGCAACGCATCCATGCAGACGCCGATGCAATCCGAATGCCAGTTCAGGTCAATGTCCCTGAAAACATTCCGGGGTGCATGAAAACCCCGGCTCGCCGGCTGGATGCCGACGCCTTCTGCGTTTCAGCGCCGGCAGCTCTGTCCAGCCTGACGCCCCGGCCGGGCGGGCGCTATTTCAACCAGCTCGTGACCAGCTCGTAGGCCTCGTCGCCCTCGGCCTTCAACTTGCCGTCCGGGTCGTAGACCTTGAAGTGCGGGATGGAACGCAGGCTGTATTGCCGGGCGACGGGTGACTTCCAATCGATCCCTTTCACGCCGGGCCGGTTGATGTCCACCTTGACCACGACGATGTCGGCGCGCGCCATGTGCAACTCCTCCAGACGGGGCGCAATCGCGCGGCACGGCGGGCAATACTCGCTGTAGAAATCGAAAATGGTCGTTTTGCCGGGCACGAGGTAGTCCGCGAGCTTCACTTCCTGGCCCTGCGAGATATGGGCGGGCTTCGGGCCTTTCGTCTGGTTGTCCGCGGCGAGCGCGGCGAGCGGAATCGCGAGCAACGCGGCGAGGATGAGCGCGATGAAAGAATGACGGCGTGGCATATGATTTTCCTGAATTTGAGGGTGGCTGATTAGAAGGAGGCCATCCATCTCCAACGGCGGCCGGCCAAAGTCAACCACCACGCGTGCAGGGTGGTGGGTCAGGTTATGTAGGTCGGGCTTCATGCCCGACGCCAATGCGCATCGACATCACTCTGTCGGGGATAAACCCCGACCTACAGTGACGGTCCAGTCCTAGCAAACTGACCCACCGCGCGCGCAGTGGGTGGCCGCCAACGGCAGAGTCAGAAGGTATGGATGAACAAACCTGAGCGGAGCTTCGGCTCAAACCAGGTGCTCTTGGGCGGCATGATCTGGCCGGCGTCGGCGATGTCCATGAGCTGCGCCACCGTCACGGGGAACAGCGAAAACGCCACGCCGCCGCGGGCGTTGACGCGCTTCACCAGTTCATCTGGTCCGCGGATCCCGCCGACGAACTCGAGGCGCTTGCTGGTGCGGGGATCCTCCACGCCCAGGATGGGCCCAAGGAGCCGGTTCTGCAGCACGCTCACGTCGAGCCGCGCCACCGGATCGGCCGCAGGATCGGCCGGGCAGCGCAGCCCCTGCCACCTGCCGCTGAGATACATGCTGACCCGGCCGGGGGCGGCGGGTGACGGCGGCGCGTTCTCCTCGAGGCCGAACACGGTGCGCACTTTTTCCAGAAACACTGCGGGCGGATGCCCGTTGAGGTCGGGGACGACGCGGTTGTAGGGCAGAATCTTGAGCTCGCTGGCGGGAAAGATGACGCAGAGGAACCAGTTGTAGTCCTCGGCGCCCGTGTGGCACGGGTTGCGCTCGCGGCGCAGACGGGCGACGCGGGCCGCGCTCGCCGCGCGGTGGTGCCCGTCGGCAATGTAGAGCCGCGGCACGCGAGTGAACGCCTGCATCCACTCCGCGCCGCCGGCGATGCGCCACGCCGTGTGCTGGATGCCGTCGGGCGCGGTGAAGTCGTACAACGGCTGCTCCCGCACCTTCGCCGCGACGAGCGCCGTCACGGCCGGTTCATCGCGGTACGTGAGAAAGACGGGACCGGTGTTGGCGCCCAGCGTGTCGATGAGCCGCGTGCGATCCTCCTCCTTGTCCGGGTGCGTCTTTTCATGTTTCTTGATGAGCCCGGCGTCGTAATCCTCCACGTGGCAGACGGCCACGAGTCCCCGCTGGCGGTGCGCGCCCATCTGCTGCTGGTAGACGTAAAGACACGGCCCGGCCTCGCGGACGAGCGCGCCGTCGCGCTGG
The DNA here is from genome assembly GCA_003142615.1 of Opitutia bacterium. Classification (GTDB taxonomy): domain Bacteria; phylum Verrucomicrobiota; class Verrucomicrobiia; order Opitutales; family Opitutaceae; genus Fen-1467. The sequence continues at coordinate 52,493 of PLMW01000038.1, forward strand.
AGCCGGAGGAAATTTTCCCGCGCCTTCGCGTAGACGGCGTCGCTGTAGGGATCGGTGGCAGGCGGCAGGTCGATCTCGGCGCGGTCGACGTGCAGCAGGCTGCGCGGCCGCCCGGCGGCCAGCGCGGCGGCCTCGGTGGCGTCGACGACGTCGTAGGGCACGCAAGTCACCTCGGCAACGTGCCGGGCAACCGGAACCAGTCCCTGAAAGGCGCGGATGCGCATGATGGGCGTCACTCAGACCGTGCGGCGAATCCGCGTCAAGCCGGCTGACAAAGCATAAGTCCTGTAGGACCAATAAGACCTATGCTCCCAAACAAAAAGCCCGCCGGGATCGGCGGGCTGCACAGAAAGAATGCCGGCGGCCTTATTGCTTGGCGGCCTTTGTGCCGCGCTTGAACTTCGTGGTGAACTTCTCGACGCGCCCGGCGGTGTCGACCAGACGTTTCTCGCCGGTGTAGGCGGGATGCGAATCCATGGTCACGTCGCGCAGGATGATGTAGTATTCGACTCCGTCGATGGTTTCCTTGCGGCTCGACTTGATCGTCGATTTCGTGAGGAAACGCTTGCCGGTCGCAACGTCGTGGAAACAGACGTTGTTGAGCGCAGGATGGCCTTCGGGTTTCACGATGGGAAAGGGTAAGGGGTTGCTCAACCCTGGCGCGCCTTGTAGCGGGGGTCGGTCTTGTTGATCACGTAGACCTTGCCGCGGCGGCGGACCACCTGGCAGTCCGGATGTCGCTTCTTGGCTGATTTAAGGGACGAAACAACCTTCATAAGGGGCGATTAGGTGAGGGTTCGCGCCGGGACCTGTCAAACCAAATGTCCGGCAGCGCCAACGTACTGGCCGGAATGGATTTGCCGCCCAGTCGTCCCCGGCGGACGCGTTCAGTTACCGCTCAAATCCTCCGGCTCGCCGGCCATGAGTTTCCATTCGGGGCTCAAGCCACCCAGGATCGCGCGCCAGAGACCCTGCCCCTCGTTGCCCTCGAGCAGTTCGGTGCTTACCGGCGTGATCACCCATGTGTTGTGGCGCAACTCGTTTTCGAGCTGCCCCTTCGACCAGCCCGAATAGCCGAGAAACGCCCGCAGGCGCACGCCCTCCCTTCCTTGCAGCGTCTCGGCCTTGTCGACGTCGATGCCGAAGAAGAACCTGAAACCGGACTCCAGCGGCTGCGGCTGCCAGGCCGCGAGAATGAGCTGCCCGGTCTGCACCGGACCGCCCTGGTAGACCGGCACGCCCGCCAGCGGACTCGCCGCAAACTGCGGGTTGAGGTCGCCCAGTTGCTTGCCGAGCGGCCGGTTGAGCACCACGCCCATCGCGCCGTCGTCGCCGTGCGACGAAAGCAGCACGACCGAGCGGCGAAAATTCGGATCGTGCATGGCCGGATGAGCCAGCAGCAGCGAGCCGGCCAGATTGAGGGTGGCCTTTCCGCGTTCGCGCATGGTCAGAAGGTCGCCGGAACGATGCGGGCGTCAACGCTTCCGGTCAAAAATGTTGGGGCCCAGGCAGGCATGGCGGGCTAGAGCTTCGTCACCTTGACGCCGGCTTCATCGAGAATCTGGGACACCAGCGGATCGTTGCTGTAATCTTCGTGGTATTTGATCTCCGCGATGCCGGCGGCGGCGAGAATCTTGGCGCAGTTGACGCAGGGATAGTGCGTCACGTAGACCACGCAACTCTCGACACTGCTGCCGCGGCGGGCGGCGTCGGCGACGGCGTTCTGCTCGGCGTGGACGGTGGCCTGCTCGTGGCCGTCGCGCACGTGCGACGTGTGCGGCGTGCCAGGCAGGTAGCCGTTGTAACCGGCGGCGACAATGCGGTTCTTGCGGTCACCGCCCGTCACCACCACGCAGCCGACATGCAGCCGCTCGCAGTTGGAACGCGAGGCGATCAACACCGCCGTGGCCATGAAATACTCGTCCCAGGAGGGACGGTGCGGAAAGGCCTGCGCAGCCTGCATCACGAGATCGATGGGATCGGACGCGGAACTCATGCCCGGGAGATAAGCGGCGGTTGGGCGCCAAGACGAGCCGGATGTGCAGCCACCGGCGCCGTTCCGCCGCCGCGTCAACACCGCCGTTTGACGTTTGCGCGGACCTCCGCAACGTGCCTTGTGCCGACCCGCATCGTTCAGCCCGAGCTGCTTGACGCGCTGCCTCATGACCATCCCGAGGCGCGTCATAACCGGCGCGATCTGCGGCTTACCAACGTCTTCATGGGCAATCATCGCTGGCTGGCGCGGATTCTGCGGGCGCACGGCCGGCCCTCCGACCCCACTCTCGAACTCGGTGCGGGCACGGGCGAACTGGCGTTGCGGCTTCAGCGGCAGGGCTGGCAGATCGACGGACTCGACGTCTGTCCGGCCCCCGACGCCTGGCCGGCCGGCGCCCGCTGGCACCGCACCGACTTGCGCATCTTCTCCGGTTACGGCAGCTACGACGTGGTGTACGGCAACCTGATCTTTCATCAGTTCACCGCCGACGAACTGCGCGCCCTCGGGGCCGGACTGCAGGCGCGCACCTGCCTGCTCCTGGCAAGCGAGCCGGCGCGTCGCCGGCGATCGCAATGGCTGTACCGCCTGTTCAGCCCTCTGTTCGGAGCCAATCACATCACCCGTCACGACGCCCATGTCAGCATCGCGGCGGGGTTTCTCGGCGATGAACTGCCCCGGCTGCTCGGACTCGATGCCGGTTCATGGGCGTGGCACTGCACCACCACGTGGCGCGGGGCGTACCGCATGATCGCCTGGCGCCGGGCGACGAAGGGGATTCCGGCATGAGCAACGAACGCCTCCAGCCAATCGAGATCATCGGCGGCGGGCTGGCCGGTCTTTCGTTGGGCGTGGCCCTGCGGCGTGCCGGCGTGCCGGTGACGGTGTTCGAGGCGCATGGCTATCCACGGCATCGGGTGTGCGGCGAGTTCCTCACCGGGCTCGACGAAAGCACCACGACGCGGCTTGGCCTGGCGCCGTTGCTGGAGGATGCGTTGCGGCATCACCTGGTCGTCTGGTACCAGCGCGACCGGCCGATGCGCACGCAGCATCTGCCCGCCCCTGCGCTCGGTCTAAGCCGCCATGCGCTCGATGCGCGGCTGGCCGAGGCCTTTGTCACCGCAGGCGGCGAGCTTCGCACCGACACCCGCGTTCCGATTGAGGCCGCGCCGGCCGGCCGCGTTTTCGCCACGGGCCGGCTGCGCCACCCTTCGCCATGGATCGGCCTCAAGGTGCATGCCTGCAACCTCCGCCTTGCCGGCGACCTCGAGGTGCATCTGGGCGATCAGGCCTACGTGGGACTTTCAGGCGTCGAGGATGGCAGGATCAACGTGTGCGGCCTATTTCGCCGCCGCCCGGCGCCGCCGGATGAACCGGTCCGGCCTGGAGCCGGCCTGCTCCTGCACTACCTTGACAGCTCGGGGCTGGGCGGGCTCGCCGGACGCCTGCGCGCGGCGGAAATTGACGAGACTTCGTTCTGCGCCGTCGCCGCGATGAGCTTTCAACACGAACGTCCCCGGCCCGACCGCCTCCAGCTCGGTGACAGCTTCGCGATGCCGCCACCCTTCACCGGCAACGGCATGGCCATGGCGCTGCAAAGCGCGGCGCTTGCACTCGAACCGCTGCTGGCCTGGACGCGCGGCGAACGGTCGTGGCCGGCCTCGGTCGCAACCGTCAACCGGCGCCTCCACCGCCGCTTCCGCACCCGGCTCGCCTCCGCGTACGCGCTGCATCCGTTCCTGCTCGAACCGCGCCGGCAGCGCTGGCTGGCCCTGGCCGGCCGCGCCCGGCTGCTGCCGCTTCGCCCGTTCTACCACCTGACGCACTGACCAACGCGGCGACGCCGCCCCCATATGTTTCTCCACTCCCTGGCCACCGCCGTGCCCTCCACCGCCCTCACCCAGCGGCAATGCTGGGAACTCGCGCGGAGTTCACCGGCGCTGCAGCGATTGAACCGGCGCTCGCAGCTCATCCTGCGCTCCATCCTGACCGGCGACAGCGGCATCGCGACGCGCCACTTCGCGGTGGGCGACCTCGAGCATGTCTTTGATCTGACCGAGGACGAGTTGAACGCCGCGTTTCGCCGCGCGGCGCCACGCCTGGCCGGCGAGGCCCTGGGCAAGGCGCTGACGCAGGCGGGCCTGCAGGCGGAGCAACTCGACGCGCTCATTCTCTGCACCTGCACGGGCTACCTTTGCCCGGGGGTGACCAGTTATGTCGCCGAACAACTCGGTCTGCGGCGCGATGCCATTCTGCACGATCTGGTGGGACTGGGCTGCGGGGCGGCGATTCCGACACTGCGGGCGGCCAGTCACCTGCTGGCCGCCCGGCCCGAAGCGGTGGTCGCCTGCGTGGCGGTGGAAGTCTGCTCGGCGGCGTTTTATCTGGATGACGATCATGGTGTGCTGGTGAGCGCGTGCCTTTTCAGCGATGGAGCCGCCGCCACCGTCTGGCGTGGGCGGCCAGGGCCGACCGGTCTGCGGTGCCACGGTTTCCGTTCACTGCACCGGCCGGAAAAACGCGATCTGCTCCGCTTCGAAATCCGGCAGGGGAAGCTGCGCAACCTGCTGGACCGTTCCGTGCCCGCGGAAGCCGCCTCCCTGGTGGCGGAGCTTTTCGCCGGCGAGCGCGCCACGCCGCCCGCCGTCGTGCTCGCGCATCCCGGCGGCCGCGATGTGCTCGATGCCATCGGCGCCACCCTGCCGGAGTACTCGCTGGCGGACAGCCACGCCGTGCTCAATGCTCATGGCAACATGAGCAGCCCCTCCGTGCTTTTCGTTCTCGAGGAGCATCTTCGGACGCATCCCGCTCCGGCGGGTGACCTCTGGCTCACGAGCTTTGGCGCCGGGTTCAGCGCCCACGCATGCCGGCTGACGGACAGCGGACAGACTTGAAGCCTATGCGCCACCGGTTCCGCCCCGGAAAACCATGCTTGCCACTCTGGAAAACGGTCGTCTTTAGTGGCTGGCTTTTTCAAACCTGCGCACCATGAAAAAATCCCCCCTGCCCGCCGCCAAGCCCGCGATGCCAAACGGTCCGGAAATCAAGGGCGCCGATGCCGTCGTTGAGTGCCTCGTCCGGGAGGGCGTCGAGGTGATCTTTGCCTATCCGGGCGGCAGTTCGCTGGAACTCCATCAAGCGCTCGCCCGTTCCGGCAAGGTCCGCGTGATCCTGCCGCGTCACGAGCAGGGCGGTGGATTTGCGGCCGAGGGCTACGCGCGCGCCACCGGCAGGGTCGGCGTGTGCATGGCCACCAGCGGCCCCGGCGCCACCAACCTGGTTTCGGCGATCGCCGACGCCTACATGGACTCGATCCCGCTGGTGGCGATCACCGGCCAGGTATACTCGAAATACATCGGCAAGATGGCGTTTCAGGAAACCGACATCTACGGCCTGACGCTGCCGATCGTGAAGCACAGCTACCTCGTCCTCGATGTCCACGAGCTGCCGCGCATCTTCAAGGAGGCCTTCCACCTCGCAAAAAGCGGCCGGCCCGGCCCCGTGCTGATCGACATTCCCAAGGACGTGCAGCAGGCGAAGTTCACGCCGGTCTACCCGTCAACCATCGAGTTCCGCAGCACTTACGCCACGGCCACCGCCCACGCCGGCGATGAGCCGCTCAAACAGATCATCCAGTTGATCGGCGAGGCGAAGCGGCCCGTGCTCTACGTGGGCGGCGGCATCATCTCGGCCGGTGCCAGCAAGGAGCTGCTCGCGTTCGCCGAGCGCACCAATATTCACGTGGCCACCACGCTCATGGGTTTGGGCGCCTTCCCGGAGACGCACCGCCTGTCGATGAAGTGGTTCGGCATGCATGGCTCGGCCTACGGCAACTGGGCCGTCGACCAGAGCGACCTGCTCCTGGTCTTCGGCGCGCGTTTCGATGACCGCATCACCGGCGACGTGCACAAGTTCGCCGCGCACGCCAAGATCGCCCACATCGACATCGACGCCTCGGAGCACAACAAGAACAAGCGGGTCAACCACACCGTCTGCTCCGACATCAAGTACGCGATCGGCCGCTTGAACGAGCTGATGGCGGCGCAGAAGTTCACCGCCCCGGACACCAAAGCCTGGCACGAACAGATCGGCGCCTGGAAGCGCGACTATCCCTTCCGCTACGAAGCCAGCCCGCACATCCAGCCGCAGGAGGCGGTGCGGATGCTCTTCGAGCTGACCAAGGGCGACGCCATCATCACCACCGGCGTCGGCCAGCACCAGATGTGGGCCGCGCAGCACTACGATTATGCCAAGCCGCGCCACTTCATCAGTTCGCTCGGGCTCGGCGCGATGGGCTTCGGCTATCCCGCTGCGATCGGTGCCAAGGTCGCCTGTCCGGACCGGCAGGTCATCGACATCGACGGCGACGGTTCCTTCCTCATGAACATGCAGGAGCTCGCCACCGCGAAGATCGAGAAGATCGCCGCCAAGGCGATGATCCTGAACAACCAGCATCTCGGCATGGTCGTGCAATGGGAGGACCGCTTCTACGACTCCGTGCGCGGCAACACCATTCTCGGCGACGAAAAAAACATTGGCAGCCCCGACAATCCCGACGCGCTTTATCCCGACTTCGTCCAGATCGCGGCGGGCTTCGGCGTCAAAGGGCGCCGCGTGATCAAGAAAAGCCAGCTGCGTCAGGCGATCCAGGAGATGCTCGACCATGACGGTCCCTATGTGCTCGACGTGGTCGTGCCCTACACCGAGCACGTGCTGCCGATGATCCCGGGCGGCCGGTCCGTGAAGGAAATGATCCTCAAGTAAGCGCTTGGGACAGTCGGCTGCGCCGGCGGCTTTTCGTGGCCGTCACCCAACCCGAACCACTGCGTATGCACGCAAGGGCGGCGGTGCCAGCGCAGCCATGGGCGGATGGAGAACGCACCGCCCGCACGCTTCGCTTTTCCCCAGCTGTCTCCAGCCGGCCGACGGCGGCATCCCCGGTCCCGCTTCCCTCTTCGCCATCACCAACTGGTCATTTATGAACAAAATTCATCCCCCAAGGGCGCTTGGCATTTGACGTGCTACTTCCGACCCCAATTGCCGTTCCGCTTTGCTTTTGACCGGACAGCCGAACTCACACAAATCTCAACCCTGTTTCTCCCAACCAACAGAAAAAGGACACACCTACATGACACCGAAGGAAGTACTCAAACTCGCCAAGGACAAAGAAGTCAAAATCGTCGACTTCAAGCTCTGCGACATTCTCGGCACCTGGCAGCATTTCGCCGTGCCCACGAACGAGCTGACCGAAAAGGTCTTCGAAGAGGGGCTTGGTTTCGATGGTTCCTCGGTCCGGGGGTGGAGGGCCATCAACTCGTCGGACATGCTGGTGGTTCCTGATGCGGCGACCGCCTTTATCGATCCTTTCGCGGCGAACACCACGCTCAGCCTTTCGTGCGACGTCATCGACCCGATCACGCGTGAAGTCTACGATCGTGATCCGCGCGGCATCGCCAAGAAGGCCGAGGCTTTCCTGAAGAGCACCGGCATCGCCGACACGGCCTACTTCGGGCCCGAGGCGGAGTTCTTCATCTTCGACGGCGTCCGCTACGACACGACCTCCAACAGCTCCTTCTACCACGTTGACTCCATCGAGGGCATCTGGAATCGCGGCAAGGAGAAGGAAGAGGACGGCTCCGCCAACCTCGGCTACAAGATCCGCCACAAGGAGGGTTACTTCCCCGTCGCGCCGACCGACCAGCTCATCGACATCCGCAATGAGATGATCCTCACCATGATGGCGCTGGGCATCACGATCGAGCGCGAGCACCATGAGGTCGCCACCGCCGGGCAGGCGGAAATCGACATCGTGTTCGACTCGCTCCTCCGGACGTCGGACAAGATGTGTCTCTACAAATACGTCTGCAAGAACGTCGCCCACAAGCACGGCAAGACCGTCACCTTCATGCCCAAGCCCCTCTTCGGCGACAACGGCTCCGGCATGCACACGCACCAGTCGTTGTGGAAGGACGGCAAGCCCCTCTTTGCGGGCAACGGCTACGCCGGCCTGAGCGACTTGGCGCTCTATTACATCGGCGGCTTGCTCAAGCACGCCCCGGCCCTCTGCGCCATATGCAACCCGACGAACAATTCTTACAAGCGGCTGGTTCCCGGCTACGAGGCCCCCGTCAACCTCGCCTACTCCGCGCGCAACCGCTCGGCGGCGATCCGCATCCCCACCTACAGCCCGAACCCGAAGGCCAAGCGGGTGGAATATCGCCCGCCGGACCCGGCGGCGAATCCCTACCTCGCCAACGCGGCCATGCTCATGGCCGGGCTCGATGGCATCCAGAAAAAGATCAAGCCGGGCGAACCGCTCGACAAGAACCTCTACGATCTCCCGCCGGAGGAGAAAGCCAAGGTGCCGACCGTGCCCGACTCGTTGAAGGGCGCGCTCGAGGCGCTCGAGGCTGACCATGCCTTCCTGCTCAAGGGCGATGTCTTCACGAAGGACTTCCTCGATAATTACATCGAGATGAAGCGCGCCGAATACGACGCCCTGCGTATCCGTCCGCATCCCTACGAGTTCCACCTCTACTACGACGTCTGATCGAAGTAAGGATTCAAGGAGCGAGCCCCGCTCGCCATCCTTTTTCAAACCGGCTGCCGCCAGGCAGCCGGTTTTGTTTTCCCCCGGCGTTGGGTCGCCGCCGGTGCGCTCCCCCTCAACCCTAGTCGGTCTTCAACGCGCCCTGCTGGACCCGTTTTACGTCTGTCCACCTCGCCCGGAAAAGTTCGTCCAGCGTCTCCAGCACCTCCGGCCGGAGGCGCTTTACCAGCTCCTCCACCGGTGGCAGTTCATCCTTCGGCTCGTCATCGGAAGCTGGGACCATGCCTGGCAGTGGCGCCTCCATTTCATCGCTGGCGCGTCGTTCCGGCAACCCGGTGGCCACCGCCTCTTCTCCGCCTTCCCCTCCCGGGGTTGGGAGTGCGGCGTCGGGGACTGGGGAATTCGCGCGCGCCTGGAGTCGCGCGTCGAGTTCACTGATCAGGTCTTTTTTTTTTCGCCTTCGCCCGCCTCGGCCGCGGGAGCCTGCCCCGCCAGCGCGGAAAGTTCCTTGATGAGGCTGTCGAGCGCCCGGGTGCGGCTGGCCTCCACGGCCTTCAGGAGCGTGACCTCAAAATTGATCTTCTCGGTCAGGCCGTGCTTGACGGCCAGCTCGCCCTCGCGCAGCCCGTCCAGCAGCCGCGTGAGCTGCTCGGTTGTCATCGGTGCGCCGCCGAGGGCGCCGCTCTGCCCGCCCTGGGCGATCGCATCCAGCAACGCCGTGCGCACGTGCGCCTGCAGGTCCACCAGCAGCCGGAACAGGTCGCGGCCATTCTCGTCGCAGTCATCGACGATTCCGATGATCTTCTTGTGATCGCCCGCCGCCAGTGCGCCGGCCAGCTCAGCGATCTTTTCCGCCGACACCAGGCCGTAGACGTCCAGCACGTCGATCTCGCTGATATCCGCGCCACAGAACGAAATCATCTGGTCGAAGATCGACTGCGCGTCGCGCATGCCGCCGTCGGCCATGCGCGCAATGCTCGTCAGCGCGGCCGCGCTCACCTTGATCTTCTCCGCCAGGGCGATCTTCTGCAGCCGCTCGACGATCAATTCGACGGTGATCGGCTTCAAGTCGAACCGTTGACAGCGGGAGATGATCGTCGGCAGCACCTTCTGCACGTCGGTCGTGGCGAAGACGAATTTCACGTGCGCCGGCGGCTCCTCCAGCGTCTTGAGCAGCGCGTTGAACGCCTGGGCCGAGAGCATGTGCACCTCGTCGATGATGTAGACCTTGAACCGGCCCTGCGCGGGCGCATAGCGCACCGTGTCGCGCAGCTCGCGCACCTGTTCGACGCCGTTGTTGGACGCACCATCGATCTCGATCACGTCCAGGCACGATCCCTCGGCGATGGCCTGGCAGATCGGGTCGTGGGGATCGAAGTCGGCCTTGGGTCCGCCGCTGCAGTTGAGCGCCTTGGCGAAAATGCGCGCGGTGGAGGTTTTTCCCGTGCCGCGCGGTCCCACCAACAGGTAGGCGTGGGCGATGCGGTTCCGCGTGATGGCGTTCCGCAGCGTGCGCACCACATGGTCCTGCCCGACGATCTCGTCGAACGTCTGGGGCCGCCACTTGCGCGCAATGACCTGATAAGTCGTGGACACGTCCGGTTACTCCAAATCGGCAGGCGGCAATCGCAAATCAAAAATCCAACAAAAGCGGCCAGGCACCCCACGGCACTGGCAGAACGTCGCTGCCGTTGCTACCTTCCGGTCCTGGCGGAGTTCACGCGCCTGTCCATGCATGGGACCTGGCCAAGGCGCAAGGTGCGCCGCCGGGTAGCGACTGCAACACCTATTTTTCTTTTGCGCTTCAATCCCACCGAATTGCCACATATGGTGGCCCGATAAATCCAAGATGTAAGGGGTTGATAAATCTCCATGGCAACCCGTGACGTGAAAGAACTTGAGCGCATTGCCCGAATGATACGCGCGGACATTGTGCAGATGATCGGCGTGGGGCAAAAAGGGCACCTGGGCGGCTCCTGCTCGATTGCCGACGTGGTGACCGCCCTTTATTTTTCCAAAATGCGCCATCACCCCGCCAATCCCACCTGGCCGGAGCGTGACCGTTTTCTGCTGAGCAAGGGCCATGCCGCCTTGGTCCAGTACGCCGCCCTGGCCGAGTGCGGTTATTTCCCAAAGGAGGAATTGAAAAACGTCAAACGCTGCGGATCCATGCTGCAGGGCCATCCCGACCTAAGGAGCACGCCCGGGGTCGAGGCCAACACGGGCTCCCTGGGTCAAGGCCTCTCAATTGCCTGCGGCATCGCCGCCGGCTTGAGAATCGATGGGCTGACAAGCCGGGTTTATTGTGTCATCGGCGACGGCGAACTTGCCGAGGGCCAAATCTGGGAGGCCTCCATGGCGGCGGCGGCCTTCAAGCTGGATAATCTGGTGACCATCTTGGACCGCAACAAGCTTCAGGCGATGGGGCGGATTGTGGATCGCTTCGACACCAATCCCCTGCACGACAAATGGCGGGCTTTCGGATGGCACGTGGTGGAAGTCAATGGGCACGACATGGCCGCCATACTGGAGACGCTGGATCAAGTGGACCAAGTTAAGGGCAAGCCCAAGATGATCATAGCGCATACGATCAAAGGGGCGGGAATCTCTTTCGCCGAAAACAGGGTCGAATTTCATAACAGCAGCCTGGATGCCGCACAATATGAAGCGGCCTGCACTCAGCTCGGTGCGGAATCTGTGCCCCCGGTGGAAAGGACGAACAACTGATGAAGATCCAGAATCCGCGCGAAGTATACGGCCGGACGCTGGTTGAAATGGGCCGGGAGAATCCGAAGATCGTGGTCTTGGAAGCTGACCTGGGCAGGTCCACGATGACCTGTTATTTCGAACAGGCCTTCCCCGAGCGGTTTTTTGAGATGGGGATCGCCGAGGCCAACATGACTTCGTTCGCCGCCGGACTGTCGTTGACCGGCAAGATTCCATTCACCAATTCCTTCGCGGTTTTTGCCGCCGGGCGGGCCTATGACCAGATTCGCCAGGGCGTCTGCATCCCCGCGCTCAACGTCAGGATCATCGGCTCCAGCGCCGGACTCTCCGACTTCGGCGATGGCTCCACCCACCAATCCGTCGAGGACGTGGCGATCATGCGGGCCATTCCCAATATGACGGTTTTGGTCCCGGCCGATGCCAACGAGACCCGGACTATGACCCGTGCGATGGCCGATTATCGAGGACCGGTCTACATGCGCATCACCCGCAACGACCAGCCAGACGTGATGCCCGAGGACGAACCCTTTGTGGCGGGCAAACCCCATCTGATTCGCCAGGGCAAGGACGTGGTGGCGTTCGCGAATGGCCAGATGGTCAGCGTAGCGCTGGCCGCGGCCGAGGTGCTGGCGGAGGAGGAGATCTCGCTTCGGGTTGTGAACGTGAGTTCCATGAAGCCGGTCGATGAGGCCGCCCTGGTGTCGCTGGCCGAAGGGATGAAAGGCATTGTCACCGTCGAGGAGCATTCGCTGATCGGGGGCCTGGGCAGCCTGATCGCCGAGGTCATGAGGGGGCGGAACGTGCCTCAGAAATCGATCGGGATCGCGGATCGATTCGGGCAGTCCGCCCATAATTATGACGATCTGCTTGAGGCGTACGGCCTGACGCCGGCGCATGTCGCCGCAGCCGTCCGCCAATTGGCGCGTTAATTCCCCTTGGCATACGGGTCACCATAACAATTGGTCTGAAAGAGATATCATGAAAAAGAAGATCGGTTTCATCGGTTTGGGGATCATGGGCAAACCCATGGCGAGGAATCTGCTCAAAGCGGGCTATGAACTGGTGGTCCACGACATCATGGCTGCGCCCGTTCAGGAACTGACCGCCGCCGGGGCCAGGGCGGGAACATCACCCAAAGATGTGGCGGCCCAGAGTGAAGTGATAATCACCATGCTGCCCAATTCCCCGGAAGTAAAAGTAGTCGTCCTGGGAGTGAACGGCGTCATCGAGGGCGTCAAGTCGGGTGCCATTGTGGTGGACATGAGTTCCATCGCTCCCCTGGCCAGCCAGGAGATCTCGGCCCGGCTCGCAGAGAAGGGCACGCTGATGCTGGACGCGCCGGTCAGCGGCGGGGAACCCAAGGCCATTGACGGCACCCTGGCCATCATGGTTGGCGGACCCGAACCGGCGTTTAATGAAGTCAGGGATATTCTGGAAAAAATGGGCGCATCGGTCACCTTGGTGGGCGGAATCGGCAGTGGAAATGTGACCAAGCTGGCCAATCAGATGATCGTAGCGCTCAACATCGCTGCCGTGTCCGAGGCAATGGTCCTGGCTACAAAAGCCGGTGTGGACCCGGAGAAGGTTTATCAGGCTATTCGCGGCGGCTTGGCCGGCAGCACCGTGCTGGAGGCCAAGATGCCCAAGATCCTGGCCGGCGACTTCAAGCCGGGCTTCCGGCTCGAACTCCACATCAAGGATCTGGGCAACGTCTTGGACACGGCTCACAACCTTGGCGTGCCGATCCCATTGACCAGTCAGGTCATGGAAATCATGCAAGCGCTGAAAATGGACGGCAAGGCGAAGAACGATCACAGCAGCATCGTTCAGTTCTATGAAAACCTGGCCAAGGTGGAAGTGCGCCGCTGATCTCGATTATTAACAAGGAGAAACTAAAATGAAGGCATTGGTCAAATTTGCCAATACACCGGGCGCGGTTGAAATCCGCGACGTCCCCGTCCCGGAAATCGGCCGGGAGGACATTCTGCTGGAGACCAAGGCGGTCGGCGTCTGTGGTTTTGATATCGAGATTTGGCAGCAGAAGATACCCTTCCCCATCACCGTGCCGGTCATCCAGGGCCACGAGTTTTGCGGCGTCATCCGCAAAGTGGGCGCCGATGTCAGGGATTTCTCCGAGGGTGACCGGGTCGTCAGCGAAACCGCCGCGGTGATCTGCGGCAAGTGCCCGCAGTGCCTGACGGGCCACTATCATCTCTGCGCCTATCGGAAGGGCTTTGGCTACGGCGTCGACGGCGCATTTACTGACTTCGTCAAGGTCCCTCGGCGCTGCCTGCACCGGATGCCGGACAACGTCTCATTCGATCAAGCCTGCCTGACCGAACCGGCTTGCGTGACCTACCAGGCCGTAAACGTTTTATCCACGGTGATGCCCGGCACGCCGGCCGTGGTCATCGGCCCGGGTCCGATCGGCCTTTTCGCCCTCCAGATGATCAAAGCAAACAGCGCCGGACCGATCATCGTCGTCGGCACCGGCAAGGACCTGCCACGCCTGAAGGTTGCCAGAGACCTGGGCGCCAACGTGACGATCGACGTCTCGACAGAGGATGCCAGGCAAGCCATCATGGACCACACCCATGGTCAGGGCGCCCCGCTGGTGGTCGATGCCGCGGGCAACGAGCATTCGCTGCACCTGGCCGTGGACGTCGTCGCCCGCGAAGGCCAGATCACGAAGATTGGCTGGGGGCCGGGGCCGGTCAACTTCAGCCTCGATCCATTGCTCATCAAGGCCGCCCGAATCCAGGGCTCGTTCAGCCATAATTGGCCGACTTGGGAAGCAGTGATCTCAATGATTGCCACCGGCGCGCTGAAGATGGACCCCATGATCAGCCATCGTGTCGGCATCGACCAGTGGCAGGAAACCTTCCAGGCGATTCATGATGGCAAGGGCGTCAAGGCGGTCATACTTTTCAACCGCGATTGATGCGTTTGGATTCGGCTGGCGTTTCGAATGAGACGGCTCTGCGGTTAAGTAGCATTCCCCCGATCGGAGGCAGACTCCCCACCGACCCGCGGGCGTGGGTCTGGGCTCGGTAGATCTCCGGTCGCGGTGGAATCCAAAAGCGTCGTTAGAGGAATTCATGGCGCGTTTGACGCATGGGATGATCGGGCATGGACAAAATCCCGGTTGCAGATTCCCCCGGCATCAATCCTTGACCTGCTCATCCAGCGGCGTGACCGGGTCCAGAATGAGCCAGCACACCGCGCCGGCCAGGCAGACCGCCGCCGTCACATGGAAGGTCAGCGCCCAATTGCCCGTGTGTTCCACGATGTAACCGATGACGATGGGAGACAGAAAGCCACCGAGGTTGCCCATCATGTTCATCGTGCCCCCGAGCGTGCCGACGTAGCGTCCGCCGACATCCATGCACGCCGTCCAGGCGCCCGGCAGGGTGAGATCACCGCAAAAGCTTACGAGGGCAATCACAGCGACCGCGAGGAAGGGGTTTGTGAAAAACGTGGAAGCGACCAGCAGCGCCGCCGCCGCCATCAGCCCAACGGCCCCCAACCCGCAGCGCGTCCGCCGCACGTCGCCCAAGCACCGGCTGAGGTACGGCGAAATCCAACCCGCGATCAACGATCCGAAGCCGCCCAACAGGAGTGGCGTTCCGGCCAGCAAGGCGCTCTGTTTCAGGTTCAAGCCGCGTTCCTTGAGCAAATACGTTGGGAACCAGGTGACGAAAAAATACCAGGCGTAGCTTAACGCGGCGTACTGCCCGCACAGACACCACACCGTCCTCGATTTCAAAAACTTCCGCCACGGAACGTGGAAGCGGGCGGAGGTATGGTCGGGTTCAACCGGGAGCAGGGCGGCTTCGGCGGCGTTGACGCCTTGGTGCTCGCGTGGATTGTCGCGATACCACGCATAGAAGATAACCGCCCAAACGATGCCGAGCAGACTGAACACCATGAACGCGGTGCGCCAGTGCATGTATTGAAGACAGACGAAGACCAGCAACGGCGCGGACGCGCCGCCCCAGCGCGCACTCATCCACATGATGCCCTGCGCGCGCGTCCGCTCGAGCGACGGCAGCCAGCGGTTGAAGGCCTTGGTGAGATTGGGAAAGCAACCCGCTTCTCCCGCCCCGAAAAGAAACCGCGTCACCACGAGCGTTAGCCAGCTCCGGGCCCAGCCCGTCGCCGCCGTGAAAAACGACCACCACAGGACGATGCGCAGGAGCACCTTGCGCGGGCCAATCCGGTCTCCGAGATACCCGCCCGGGATTTCAAACAGAGCGTAGGCCAGTGTGAACGCGGAAAACACATACCCCATCTGCTGCGAGGAAAGCTTGAGGTCCTTCGAAATAAACGGAGCGGCCTGCGAGATGCAGACGCGGTCAATGTATTGAATTACCGCCAGCGCCACCGCGAAGACGACGACCCAATAACGTGTGCGTGTCGGCTCGGATGCCGCCGCCCAGGACGTGGCGGAGACTACGTCCGGCTTGGCCATCGTGTGAGTCTGCTGAGGGATGTCGGGCCCCGTCAATAACGCATCTGCCCGTTCGCGTTATTGCTTTCCGCTACGACCCTGGAGCTGGAGGAAGTCGCAGTCAGCCTTGAGCTTCAACTGACGGCCACGGTGCATGGAACCCCGGCCGACCTCCAGTGGGCGGGATCGCTGTTGTGGTGGCCGGAACGCAAAGCAGGCCGGTTGTTCATCAATGGTTTTTCCACGGGCGTGTAATCTGTCCTGCCATGAATCACGGTGGCCCGTATCTGGCCACGACCGCCGTGCGCTTCACCTCGGTCGGCACGGCGGCGCTTTAGCGTTTTACCCGGCCGGTTTGCTGCCAGAATTTTTCCGTCGCGCTGCGTCAACTGTGCAGAAAGCCGTCCAGCTCCAAGGAAGTTATGGAGTGCTCGGTGTAGCCGAAAGTGCCTTTCCCGCTCACCTCGCGGGCGGCATTCAGCAGGCCGGTCAGCGCCGCGCGGTAAAGCGACGCCGCCAGGCTGATCCGCCGGACTCCGGCCGCCGCGAGTTCGGCCACCGTGAACGACTTCCCTTTGATCCCCGCCATGAAATTCACCGGCTTCGACACGGCGGCGCAGACCGCGCGCACCGCCGCGAGATCGGGCAGACCGGGTGCGAACAGCACGTCGGCGCCGGCCTTCTCGAAAGCCTGCAGGCGCTTGATCGTGTCATCCAGGTTGGGATTGCCGCGCACGAAGTTTTCCACCCTTGCCGTCAGCGTGAATGGAAACGGAAGCGCACGCGCCGCCTCAACGGCGGCCGTCACACGCTCAATCGCGAGGCCGAGGTCATAGAGCGGTGTGCCCTTGTCGCCTGTCGCGTCCTCGATCGAGCCGCCCACCACGCCGGCTTCGGCGGCAAGCCGGATCGTCTCTGCCGCCACCGCCGGGCCGTCGCCAAAACCATTTCCCAGATCGACCGAGACCGGCAGGTCGGTCGCGGTCACAATAACGCGTGCATGCGCCAGCGCCTCCGCGCGCGTCAGTTCGCCGTCACGCCGGCCATGGACAGCGGCGGATGCCCAGCTCGACGTTGCCAACGCCCGGAAACCAAGGCCGGCGAGGATGCGCGCAGAGCCGGCATCCCACGGGTTGGGGATCACGAAGGCACCCGGTCCCTGATGCAGCAAGCGGAAGCGGATGGCCTTGTCGGACTGACTTGTTGGCATGTGGCGTACCTTTCTGGCGGAAATCTATTTCCACGACCCATAAGTGAGTCAAGCATGCGGCACCCGCTCGACGATGCCGTCCACCAGCAGTTCGCCTATCCGACGCAGCGCGCCATTCTTTCGCGCGAAATCGCCGGCAAGGCGGTGGTGTCAACCACTCCCGCGTAAATCCAGTCTCCGCTCAGCCCGCCAACAAGGCCACCACCCGTTCGACGATGCCGTCCACGGCCCAGAGGCGGCCGAGGCCCTCGTAGCCGCAGGCGAGCATGCCTTCCTCGGGACCGATGAACTCCACGCCGCGCGCCTTGAGCGTGGCCACGTTCGCCACGGTGGCGGGATGTGTCCACATCTTGCCGTTCATCGCCGGGGCGATCAGCACCGGACAGCGTGCCATGAGGTGGAGTGAACTCAGCAGATCTGGTGCGAGGCCGCCGGCAAACTGCGCGATCACGTCCGCCGTGGCCGGTGCCACCAGCAGCAGGTCGGCCTTTTCGGCCAGCTCAATGTGCCCCGGCCGCCAGCCGTTGCCCGCGTCCCACAGGTCGGTCGCCACCGGCTGCCGCGCCAGCGTCTGCAAGGTCAGCGGGGTGATGAATCTCTGTGCCGCCGCAGTCATCACCGGCGTCACCTCCGCCCCGAGTTTGCCCAGCCGGCTCGTGAGATCGGCGGCCTTGTAGGCCGCGATGGAGCCGGTCACGCCCAGGATGATCTTTCTGCCCGCCAGCGGTTGGTCCATGCGACGGAGGAAACCAGCGGGTCCGTCCGTCAGCAAGCCCGCAGTATTTCTCGCCGGGCGTCACGACGGCAGACAGGCGCGCCTGCGCTGGTTGCCGCCGGGGCCGTCTTACGTTCCGACGGGTTTGTCGCCCGGGGTGGAGGGTGCGGATGGCTGCCCGCCCGTGTCGGGCGGGGGCGGCGGGCTTTGTTCGCCCGACGGCGGACCGTGTGATCGTTCCCGCTCGCCGTGCGGACCTCGCTGCTCCCGCAGCTGTTTTCTCGCCTCCCGGCGTTCCTTCAAGATGTGCTCGAATTTGGTCCGCTGCTCCGGCGTGAGTTGCGCCGCGATGTCCGTCTCCATGCGCTCCAGAATGCCGTGCACCGCAGGCATCGACTGGCGGCGCAACTTGTCCAGCTCCTCGGTGGTACCCTTCACGATGGGCTTGATGCGTTCCTTCTGCTCGGGCGTGAGCTGCAGCTCATGGGCGACATGCTCGATCTGCCGGGCGATCCACACCTCGGGAGGAGGCGGCAGCGAGCCATGCCTGCGCGCCACGCCATTCGCCACCACCCAGCCGCTCAAGCCACCCGCGGCAAAGATGCCGATCAGCACGAGGTAGACCTGCCAGGATTTATTCATGGTGATTAGGAGGCACTGAGCACCTCGGCAACGGGATCCGTCAGTCCCTGCTCATCATCCTCGCTGCCGGCAAACGCAATGTAATTGGCCGCCATGCTGACCAGTGTGAGCAGGCAGGCCACCCAGAGCGCGCGGACCGAGAACTGTCCGAAAACCGCCACCAGCGCCGGCCGCCTCTTTTCGCTCAGGGCGCGCGCGGCGATGCGCGTGGCAAAGCCATACGGCGCCGTCGCGTCGTCCGCGACCGGCGCCTGCCGGGCCACCGTGACCAACTGCTGCCATCGGGACTCAAAATCCTTCATATCCGTTCCTTTCGTTGTAACTCCTCAAATAGTCTTTTCAATTTCCCTCTTGCCCGGAAGGCCCGCACCTTGACGAGCGACTGGTTCCATCCCGTGATCTCGCTGATCTCGGCCACGCTGTGCTGCTCGAGATCCAGCAGTTGCAGGACCAGCCGGTCCTCGGGTTTGAGCTGGCCGAGCAGCTTGTAGACCAGTTCGCGCGCGGCGAGCGCGTCATTGGCCGCCACGTCGCTCTCATTGGTCAGGACCGAGTCCAGCACCTCGGCCTCCTGCTCGGAAAGATCGGCCCAGCGGAACTCCGGCCGGCGTTTCTGCGCGCGCAGCTGGTCGATGCAGGTCGTCACCGCGATCCGCGACACCCAGTGGGTGAAGGCCACCGCCCCCTTGTACTGGTCAAGCCGGGTGAACATTTTCAAAAAGATCTCCTGGGCCAGATCCTCCTCCGCGACACGCCGCGGCAGGTGAGAGCGTACAATCCGGATGACGAGCGGATAGAGGTGCTCGACCAGCTCCCGCGCCGCGATCTGGTCGCGCCGGCGCACCTGTTCGAGACAGGCGGCAACGTCGAACGTTTCGTCAGCCATATGCGTTGGATGCCAGTGTCATGCACGGGGATGGAGACGCTTTCCGGAAGCCCCCAGTTACTGCTCGCTGCTGGAACACGCCCCTTTTTTACACCAGCGAATCGGGAGCCCAAGGCAAATCTCTCATCACCCGCCCCTTCCCCCGCTTGACAGGCCCGCCGCCGGCCTCCTTACTCCCGCTTCCGCGAATGAATTTCCCCCTGCAGGCGCTTCGACTTATCCAGACGCACGATCTCCGGGAACTGCGTAGCAGTTGATCGTGCGTCCGCCTGTTGCTCCTCCTCCGCGCCGACCCCGTCGTGTCGTGCCGCGTTTACGTGCGTGCACTCTTTCTTCCCTCCCGCCCGTTTTCCCGCTAATCCCTGATTCTTTCCTCCATGCAACCTGCTCCCATCACGAAATACCGGCCGTTCCCGCCGGTCTCCCTGCCCAACCGCCAATGGCCCGGCCGCACCCTCACCCGCCCCCCGATCTGGTGCAGCGTGGACCTCCGCGACGGCAATCAAGCCCTCGCCATCCCCATGGATGTCGAGGAAAAGCTCGAGTTCTTCGATCTGCTGGTGCGGATCGGCTTCAAGGAGATCGAGGTCGGCTTCCCGTCGGCGTCGCAGATCGAATTCGATTTTGTCCGCCGCCTGCTCGAGGAAAACCACATTCCGGGCGACGTGGCCATCCAGGTGCTCTGCCAGTGCCGCGAGGACCTCATCACCCGCACCGTCGAGTCGATCGAGGGTGCCAAAAACGTCATCTTCCATCTCTACAACTCCACCTCGCCCGCGCAGCGCCGGTACGTCTTCGGCGCCGAGAAGCCCGCGATTGTGAAGATTGCCACGGATGCGGTCGGCCTGATGAAGCGGCTCACGCGTCCGCTCGTCACCGCCGGCGCCTCCCTGCGCCTTGAATATTCACCCGAAAGCTTCACCAGCACCGAACTCGAGTTCGCGCTGGAAATCTGCGAGGCCGTCACCGATGTCTGGCAGCCCACCGCCGCCAACAAGATCATTCTCAACCTGCCGGCCACCGTCGAGTATGCCACGCCCAACATCCACGCCGACCAGATTGAATGGATGTGCACCCACCTCCGCCGGCGCGACCTCACCATTGTCTCGCTGCACACGCACAACGACCGCGGCACCGGCGTCGCCGCCACCGAACTCGGCCTGCTGGCCGGCGCCGACCGGGTCGAGGGCACGCTCTTCGGCAATGGCGAGCGCACCGGCAACCTCGACATCGTCACCGTCGCCCTGAACCTGTACACGCACGGCGTCCACCCCGGCCTCGATTTCACCGACATCAACGCCATCCGCGACGTCTATGAGCGCTGCACCCGCATGGAGGTGCCCGCGCGGCTGCCCTACGCCGGCGAGCTCGTGTTCACCGCGTTCAGCGGCTCGCACCAGGACGCCATCAAGAAGTCCTGGGCCGCGCAGAAGCCGGGCCAGCCGTGGGACGTGCTCTACATCCCGGTCGATCCCGCCGACATCGGCCGCACCTACAAGGCCATCATCCGCATCAACAGCCAGTCGGGCAAGGGCGGCGTGGCCTACATCATGGAAAAGGAGTTCGGCTTCGACCTTCCCAAGGCCATGCACAAGGAGTTCGGCCGCGTCATCAGCGACCTCGCCGACGAGCGGAAGACCGAGATCACCCCCCAGGAGATTCACGAGGCCTTCCTCCAGGAATACATCGTCCGCGAGCATCCGGTGAAGCTGGAGCATTTCCGCACCACGGAGCGCGACAGCCAGGTGAAATGTGAGGCCGCCATCAAGTACGAAGGCCGGACCCACAAGCTCAGCGGCACGGGCAACGGCCCGATCGACGCCTTTGTCAACGCCCTGGGCGCCACCGGGGTGCCGCCGTTCGAGCTGCTCTCCTACTCCGAGCATTCGCTCGGCCGGGGCGCCGAGGCGCGTGCCGTCTCCTACATCCAGATCAAGACCGGGCGCGGCCTCACCTTTTTCGGCTCGGGCATCGACACCAATATCGAGCTCGCCTCCATCAAGGCCCTCGTCAGCGCCCTCAACCGCTCGCTGGCCAGGCGATAAGAATTCCCTCCCCGCCATTCCGGCCTACACTGCAGGGTCATGATCATCGGACTTCCCAGGGAAATCAAACAACAGGAGCATCGCGTCGCCCTGCTCCCCTCCGCCGCCTACCAGCTCATCAAGCGGGGCCACTCCGTCATTGTCGAAAGAAACGCCGGCATCGGCTCGGGTTATCCCAACGCCGACTACGAGCAGGCCGGCGCCACCCTCGTCGATTCGCACGCGGCCGTGTTCGAACAGGCCGGCCTCGTCGTGAAGGTCAAGGAGCCGCTGCCGGAGGAATATCCGCTGCTGCGTCCGGGCCAGGTTCTCTTCACCTACCTGCACCTGGCCGCCGACAAGGCGCTGACGGAAGCCCTGATGAAATCCGGCGTCACGGGCATCGCCTACGAAACCATCGAGGTGAACCGCCGCCTGCCGTTGCTCGAACCGATGAGCGAGATCGCCGGGCGCATGTCCATCCTCGTCGGCGGTTACTTCCTCGCCAAACACAATGGCGGCAGCGGCATGTTGCTGGGGGGCGTGCCGGGCGTGCTGCCCGGCAAGGTGGTGGTGCTGGGTGGCGGCGTCTCCGGCATCAACGCCGCCCGCATGGCCATCGGCCTTGGCGCGGATGTCACCATCCTCGAGGTCGACCTCGAACGGATGCGCTTCCTCGACATCACCCTGCACACCTCCCACACCCTGTATTCCAGCGAAGCGCATTTGCTGGAGCTGCTTCCGGCGGTCGATCTTCTGATCGGCGCCGTCCTGGTGCCGGGCGCGAAGGCTCCGCGGCTGATCAATCGCGAAATGCTGCGCCGCATGCGGCCCGGCAGCGTGCTGGTGGACATCGCCATCGACCAGGGCGGCTGCGCCGAGACGTCGCACCCGACGACGCACAACAACCCGGTTTTCGTCGAGGAAGGGGTCATCCATTACTGTGTGGCCAACATGCCCGGTGCCTACGCCCGGACTGCGACACAGGCGCTTACCAACGTCACCCACCGCTACGTCGAGTTGCTGGCCGACAACGGCCTGGCCGAAGCCTGCCGGCTGCAGCCCGCGCTGGCCGGCGGCATCAACGTCCAGAACGGCCGCATCACCTGCAAGGCCGTGGCGGACGCGCACGGACTCAAGTTCAACCCGCCGCAACTCGACTGAGCGGTCGGTGGGAATTTGTCGGACCTTGGTCGTATCGAGCGCCGTCAGTCGTTGTCGTCGGAGCCGATGGTCCCGGACCGGCCTCTCCGAGGCCGGCTACAGTGAAGCGGCAATCACCCACGGACCTTGAATCCGACAAACGCTCCGTCGTTTACCCCTTGCCGAAAACTCTGCCGCCGACTAAACGCCTGCCATGTTCAAAATCATCGGAGCAGACGGCAAGGAGTACGGTCCCGTCACGGTTGACCAAATCAAAGAATGGATCAGTGCGGGCCGGGCGAATCAAGGGACGATGGCCCAACAAGCGGGCGACATGGGCTGGAAACCGCTCGGCCAATACGCCGAGTTTGCGGACCTGCTGGGCGCGAAGCCGCCCGTCGTCACCCCGGGGCCCGCTGACATTGCGCCATCGCCCGATGTCGCGAGTGGCGCGGATTCCGCGGCCCGGGCGCGGGCGGTGCAGATGGTCAACGGCCCGGCCATCGGGCTGATCGTCGCCATGGTTCTGGGTATTGCGTTGAGCGTCTTCGGCATCGTTTTCCACCTGCAGGGCAGGAGTTGGGGGC
This sequence comes from Opitutia bacterium, assembly GCA_003142615.1. Lineage (GTDB taxonomy): Bacteria > Verrucomicrobiota > Verrucomicrobiia > Opitutales > Opitutaceae > Fen-1467. The sequence goes on from PLMW01000038.1 coordinate 75,420, forward strand.
GGCCGCCGCCCATGATGAATCCCGAGGCGGAACGCATGTATAACCTGTTTCACCAGTTCGGCGGGACGTTGGGCGCCGTGGCCGGTATCATCAGCATCGCCATCGGCCTTTTCGTTCTCCTCGGCGCGCTCAAGATGCAGAAGCTTTCCAATCACGGCCTGGCCATGGCCGCGGCGATCGTGGCCATGATCCCCTGTTTTTCTCCGTGCTGCCTGCTCGGCCTGCCCTTCGGCATCTGGGCGCTGGTGATGCTGAACAAGCCGGAGGTCAGATCACAGTTTTCCTGACCGCGCGGCCCGTGAATGCCCCCGCGGTCGTGCCGCCGAAGCTGAGCCCGCGTCCGCGACGGACCGTCTGGAGCGCGGTCATGTGGGGTCTCGCCCTCGCGGGCGGCGGTTTGCTTTTCGTGGTCGATCCGGCGCAACACGCCCTTTATCCCGCCTGCTGGTTCTATGCGACCACCGGCTTGCGTTGCCCCGGGTGCGGCGGCCTGCGCGCCACCCACCAGTTGCTGCACGGGCATCTCGCGGCGGCGTGGGCGCTCAACCCGCTCGCCGTCCTGCTCATGCCGTTGTTCGCGTGGTTCGGCGTCGATGCCGTCCTGACGCTGGTGCGGGGGCGCGGTCTCCCGAAATCAACGCCCCGGCCGGCCGTGATCTGGCTCGGCGCCGCCGGCCTGCTCGCCTTCGGTATCCTGCGAAATCTGCCGGGGCCGTGAGCGGCCGCCGGTTCCCCGGCCGGCATCATTCGGCCGGCGACGGCGGATTGCAGAGCGTCTCGTAGGCGACGACCAGGCTGCCGATGGTGATCGGCAGGGTGAGGAAAATGCCGACAATGAGCAGCAGCGCGCCCAGCATGCCGAGGATGGCGGCGAGGATCATCAACCCGAACATCCGCCACCACTGCGCGGTGATCACGCGCCGGCTCACTTCCATGGCCGTCCAGAAATCCATTTTCTTGTCGATGATCAGCAGCGTGGTGAAGGCCCATGCCACTGCCAGATAGATGCCGGGCAGGATCAGGAGCACGAGTCCAACGCAGGTGAGCAGCGAACTGACGAGTCCGCCGAGCATCAAGGGGACGAATGCCAGCGTAAACCCGGCAAACGCGTCGCCAAACTCCACGGTTTCCCCTCGCAACTGCCGCAGATAATAAAGATAGATTCCGCCGAGAAATACGCCGGTGAGCAGCAGATTCGCGATAATGCCCAGGAAGGGGATCGTTTTGAGCACTGCCTGCAGCACCGCCAACGCCACCACCACGACGATTGTCGCCCCGACCAGCGGCAAGAAATGGTCTTTAAGCAATTCCCAGCTCCGGCCGATGGTGTCGCCGATGCTTAGCTTCGGGGCGCGGGCGACCAGGTCCGCGGCATAAATTTTGGCATCCATCGGGCCGGCGGGAGCCATGCCCGCCGCGGCTGGCGGCAGTCCGCTGATCGAACCGGCGGCAAACTCCGGAAATTCAGTGAGCGGCTTCCACTGGATGGAGCCCTCGCGTCTGGCCTTGGTCTTGTAGTCGGCCCGTCCAGCCGCAATCCACGATTTCACCTGCTCGACCGCGACGGGACCGTATTCTCTGCCATCGGCGCCGATGATCGTAAACATGCCGCACGACAACAAACCCGGCGGATCGAGTCAACTGAGAGATGCGGCCTCTCCGGCCCACCGTTCTCGCCCGGACCCGCGTGGCATGTGCGGCTACTAACCCCGCTCTTCCCACGGTATCGCGGACTCGCGACCCGTCTTCAGGTCTTCGGCGGCTGGGACGGCGCCGGCGTCTGCGTCGTGCCGCCGTGCTTGTGCTTTTTGTGGTGCTTCTTGTGCTTCCCGGACTTTGTGGGCGTGGTCGCCTGCGTCTGGGAAGACTGATTCGGGCCGGGCGTGACCGGAGTCACGTCCGCCGCATAAGCCCCAAAGGCCGCCAGGGTGAACAAAAGGGAGCTGAGAATTACTTTGTGCTTCATGATGCCGGTTGAGACGCGTCAATCAACGGGTGGTTACGGCGGCAGCAGGTTTCCCGCCGCCGCAAACCGTCGTTCCGTCGCGAGGTCGCGCCGCTGCAAGCTTTCGGCGTGACTCATCCGCCCAGGCGGACTTTCCTAGCGGCCAGTCATTGATGACCGAGCCCGTCTCCTCCCCCTCCTGGTCGTGCGATCTTCTCCTGTTGACGCTGATGCTGGGCCTGCTTTTCGGGTTCCGCCTCGGCAGCCACCCGCTGGCCAACCCCGACGAGGGGCGGTATGCGGAAATCCCGCGCGAGATGATTGCCGCCGGCGAGTTCGTCACACCCCGGCTCGACGGCGTGAAGTATTTCGAAAAACCGCCGTTGATGTACTGGGCGGTGGCGGCGTGCCTGCAGGCCTTCGGGCCGAATGAGTGGTCGGTGCGGGCGGCCCCCGCGCTGTTCGCCCTCGGCGGCGTCCTGCTCGCCTACGCCGCCGGGCGCCGGCTTTACGGACGGGAGGCGGGGCTGCTGGCGGCGGGCGTGCTCGGCACCTCGCTGCTCTATTTCGCCCTCACGCGCCTCCTGACCCTCGACATGGCCGTGGCGGTGCTGATGAGCGCGACGCTGTTCTGCTTCATCCTCGGCGTGCGCGAGCCGCCCGGCGCGTGCCGGCGGTGGCTGTTTTACGGGCTCTACGCCAGCGCCGCCCTGGCGACGCTGACCAAGGGCCTCATCGGCTTCCTCGTCACCGGCGCGGTGATGTTTCTCTGGCTGCTGGTCTTCAACCAGTGGAAGCGGCTGCGCCCGTTCCACCTGCCGACGGGCGCGCTGCTGTTCCTCGCGATCGCGGCGCCGTGGCATCTGCTGGCCGCCGCGCGCAATCCGGAGTGGCCGCGGTTTTATTTCATCCATGAACACTGGGAGCGCTTCGTGTCCACCGGGCACAAGCGCTACGAGCCGTGGTGGTTCTACCTGCCGATGGTGTGCGCCGGCCTGTTCCCTTGGGTGGGTTTCCTGTGGGCATCGCTGCGCACCGCGCTCGCGGGCGGCTGGGCCCGGCGGAAGGAAAACGCCGACGCCTGGTTTCTGGTGCTCTGGGCGGCGTTCGTCCTGCTGTTCTTCTCGGCGTCGCAGTCGAAGCTCATTCCCTACATCCTGCCGGTGTTTCCGCCGGTCGCCGTGCTGATCGGCGCGTGGCTGGCGCGGGCCTCGACGGAACCAGCGTCCACCCGGCTGCGGGTGGCCTTCGGCCTGTTCGCCTTCCTGTGCGGCCTGCTGGCCGTCGCGCTCTGCGTGGCGGTCCTGAAACCCGGGGTGATCCGCGTGCCGAGCCAGGCGGAGCTGCTGCGGCCCTATGCGTTCGGCATGGCGGCCGTGCTGCTGCTCGGCGGCGTGGCCGCGCCGTGGGCGGCGCGGGTGCATGGCTTGCGCGCCGGGCTGCTGACGCTGGTCTCCACGTCGCTCGGCTTCTACCTCATCCTCATGCTGGCCGCGCCCTCCATCCAGCGTCCGGGCACGAAGGAGCTGGCGCTGCAGGCCGCGGCGCTGATCCGGCCGGGCGACCGCGTCTACCACTATCACGCCTTTTTCCACGACTTCACCTTCTACGCCCGGCGCACCGTCGGCACGGTCACCTATCAGGACGAACTCGAACTGCCGTTCCTCGACCCGGCCGAGCGGGCCGCGCGCTTCATCGACGACGCCGGCTTGCGCCGCCAGTGGACCGGGCCGGAGCGCGTCATTGTCCTGGCCCGCAAGCAGGACCTGTGGGAACTCTTCGCCGATCCCGCGTTCCGTTATCATTTGCTCGGCGAGGACCAGAACCATTATCTCTTCAGCAACCGCCCCTGACATGTCCGCCTCCACCCCCGCCACGCCCAAGTCCCCCGTGAGCTTCCTGCCCTTTGCGCGCCCGGCCATCGACGAGGAAACCATCGCCGGCGTGGCCGAGGTGCTGCGTTCCGGCTGGATCACGTCCGGACCGCAGGTCAAGGCCTTCGAGGCGAAGCTCTCCGAGTATGCCGGTGGCCGCCCGGTGCGCGCCTTCAATTCCGGCACGGGCACCATGGAGATCGCGCTGCGCATCGCCGGTGTCGGCCCCGGTCATGAGGTCATCACGACGCCGCTGTCCTGGGTCGCGACCGCCAACGTCGTCCTCGAGGTCGGCGCCCGGCCGGTCTTCGTCGACATCGACCCGGTGACGCGCAACCTCGACCCGGACCGCATCGAGGCGGCGATCACGTCCGCGACCCGCGCGATCATTCCGGTCGACCTCGCCGGCCTGCCGGTGGACCGCGACCGGCTCTACGCCATCGCAAAAAGACACCAGCTGCGCGTCATCGAGGATGCGGCCCAGTCCTTCGGCAGCAGCTGGCAGGGCCGGCGCATCGGCGCCTTCGGCGACTTCGTCTCCTTCAGCTTCCACGCCAACAAGAACATCACGACCGCCGAGGGCGGCTGCCTGGTGCTCAACGACGAGCGCGAGGCCGGACTCGCCGAGCAATACCGCCTGCAGGGCGTGGTGCGCACCGGCTACGACGGCATGGAGGTCGACCTCGTCGGCGGCAAATTCAACCTGACCGACGTCGCGGCGCGCATCGGCCTCGGGCAGCTGCCGCACCTCGACCTCGTCACGGCCCGGCGCCGCGAACTGGCGCGGGCCTACCTGGAGGCGTTCGACACGCCCTTGGTCCGCGACCTCGGGTTGCGTCTGCCGGTCGCCGATTTTGCGAACAGCAACTGGCACATGTTCCAGATCGTGCTGCCGGAGGAGCGGCTGACCATCAGGCGCGCCGAGGTCATGGCGCGGATGCACGCGGCCGGCATCGGCACCGGCGTGCATTATCCGGCCATGCATCTGTTCGCCGTCTACCGGCGGCTGGGCTGGCAGGAGGGCGCTTTCCCGCACGCCGAATACGCCGGCCGCAACATTCTGACGCTGCCGCTGTTCCCGGCCCTGACCCGCGCCGACGTCGCCCGGGTCGTCACCACCCTCCTCGAGATTCTTGCTGCCCACCAAAAGCAAAAGGTGTAGCTGGGTTTTTGTCCTCCCGTCTCCCCATGTCCTCCGCGTCTTCCTCCGTTTTCCTCTCCGTCGTCATCCCCGTCTACAACGAGGAGCCGAACCTGCCGACGCTCTTCGCCCGCCTCTACCCCGTGCTCGACGGGCTCGGCAAGTCCTACGAGGTCATCTTCACCAACGATGGCAGCGCCGACCGGTCGTACGAACTCCTACGCGCCCAGCACGCCGCGCGACCCGACGTCACCCGCGTCATCGACTTCAACGCCAACTACGGCCAGCACATGGCGGTCATGGCGGCGTTCGAGCGGGTGCGCGGCAAGGTCATCGTCACGCTCGACGCCGACCTGCAGAATCCGCCTGAGGAGATTCCGAAGCTGCTCGAGAAAATCGACGCGGGCCACGACTACGTCGGCGGCTACCGGCTGAACCGGCAGGACACGGTTTTCCGCACGTGGGCGTCGCGGCTCATCAACGTCGTGCGGCGGCGGACGACGAACATCGAGATGACGGACCAGGGCTGCATGCTGCGCGCCTACCGCCGCGCCGTGGTCGACGCGGTCGTGCGCAGCGGCGCCATCAACACCTTCATCCCGGCGCTGGCCTACAGTTTCGCCGGCAATCCCGCCGAGGTCGGCGTGCGGCACGCGGAGCGCCACGCCGGCGTTTCGAACTACTCGTTCTACAAGCTCGTCCGCCTCAACTTCGACCTCATCACCGGCTTCTCGCTCGCGCCGCTGCAGCTTTTCACGCTGTTTGCGCTGCTGTGCGCGGCGGGCAGCTTTCTGCTCGTGCTCGTGCTCGCCTACCGCCGTCTCTTCCTCGGCGCGGAGGCCGAGGGCATCTTCACCCTCTTCGGCATCGTGTTCTTCCTGCTGAGCGTGGCCATGGTCGGCATCGGCCTCATCGGCGAATATGTCGGCCGCACCTACCAGGTCGTCCGCACCCGCCGGCAATACCATGTGCGGGAGATGCTGGAGACGAAGCCACGCGATTTGTGACCGCCAGACCCCGCATCCTTTTCTTCGGTTACAGCGAGGTGGGCCATGAGTGCCTCGAGCTGCTGCTGGCGCGCGACGACAACGTCGTCGCGCTCATCACGCACGAGGATAATCCCGACGAAAAGATCTGGTTCAAAACGCCCGCCGTCGCGGCCCGCGAGCACGGCGTGACGGTGCGCACGCCTGCCGGCGTCAACACGCCGGAATGGATTGAGAAGATCGCCGCGCTGCGGCCCGACCTGATCCTGTCCGTCTATTACCGGAACATGATCTGTGCGCCGATCCTCGCGCTGCCCCGGCTCGGCGCCTTCAACATGCACGGCTCGCTCCTCCCGAAGTACCGCGGCCGTGCGCCGATCAACTGGGCCGTGCTCCACGGCGAGCCGCGCATCGGCATGACGCTCCACCGCATGGTCAAAAAGGCCGACGCCGGCCCCATTGTCGACCAGGAGGGCGTGGACCTCGGCCCGCGCGACACCGCCGAGCAGGCGTTCCGCAAGGTCCTGCCCTGCGCCCGCCGGGTGCTTGAACGCCAGATCGACGCCCTCCTCGCCGGCACCGCCCGGGAGACGCCGCAGGACGAGTCGCTGGCCACCTATTTCGGCGGACGCCGGCCCGAGGACGGCCGCATCGCCTGGAAGCAGACCAACCGGGAGATCTTCAACCTCATCCGCGCCGTCACCGATCCCTACCCCGGCGCCTTCACCGACGTCGTCCCCGCGCGTCTCATGGTCTGGTGGGCCGAGCCCGATTCTCCCGCGACGCGCGGCCTTCGCGGCCGGCCCGGAGAAATCGTGTCGGTCAGCCCGTTCGTCGTCGCCACCGGCGGCGGCCTGCTCGAACTCACCCGCACCGAGTGGCGCGGCGCCCTGCCACCACCCGCTCTGCACGTCGGACAAGTTCTCGCCTAATCGCGTCTTTTCCTCCAGCCTCCCGCCTTCAACCTCATGCCTCTCAAAGTTCTCATCCTCGGTGCCAACGGTTTCATCGGCAGCTCGCTCACCCATGCCATCCTCAAGCAAAAGGACTGGGAGGTCTACGGCATGGACGTGGGCGACCACAAGCTCGGCCACTGCCTCGGCCACCCCCGCTTCAAGTTCGTCGAGGGCGACGTCACCATTTCCCGCGAGTGGATCGAATACCACGTGAAGAAATGCGACGCCGTGCTGCCGCTCGTCGCCATCGCCAACCCGGCGCAGTACGTCAAGGATCCGCTCCGGGTGTTCGAGCTCGATTTCGAGGCCAACCTCGAGACCGTGCGCAAGTGCGCGAAGTACAAGAAACGCATCATCTTCCCGTCGACCTCCGAGGTCTACGGCATGTGCCCCGACGCCGAGCTCAACGAAGAGACGAGCACGCTGGTCTACGGCCCCATCGACAAGCAGCGCTGGATCTACGCCAGCTCGAAGCAGCTGCTCGACCGCGTCATCTACGCCTACGGCGTGCGCGACGGCGTCGACTACACGCTTTTCCGCCCCTTCAACTGGATCGGGCCCAAGCTCGACAACGTGTTCGAGCCCAAGGAGGGCAGCTCGCGGCTCTTCACCCAGTTCATCTCGAACGTCATCTTCAAGAAACCGATCCAGCTCGTCGACGGCGGCAAACAGAGCCGCTCGTTCACCTTCATCGACGATGGCGTCGATGCCCTGCTGCGGATCATCGAGAACCGGAACGGCTGCGCCTCGCGCCGCATCTTCAACATCGGCAACCCGAAGAACAACGTCAGCGTCGCCCAGCTCGCCAAGCTCATCATCGCCGCGTTCAGGCAGTATCCCGCGTACCGCACGCATGCCGAGCAGGCCCGGGTCGTGGTCGTGCCGTCGGGCAAGTACTTCGGCAAGTATTACCAGGACATCCAGAAACGCGTGCCCTCCATCGCCAACGCGCGGAAATACCTCGGCTGGAAGCCCAAGGTCGATCTCGCGACCGCCATCAAGCGCACGCTCGACTACCACCTCGCGCACCAGGACTACTCGCTCGAGTGAGTGACAGGGCGCGACCGCTGGGCGCGCCGCAGACATCGTTGACGGCCGGCCCAGCGGTCCGGCCCCGCCTCCCGCCTGATGCCTCCCATCCGCCTCGCCCTCAAGGTTGACGTCGACACCGACCGCGGCACGCGGATTGGCGTGCCCAACCTCGCCGCCGACTGCCGCGAATTCGGCGCGCCGGCCTGCTTTCTCTTCTCCCTCGGGCCGGACCAGACCGGCCGCGCGATCACGCGCATCTTCCGCCCGGGCTTTTTCAAGAAGGTCAGCCGCACCGGCGTCGTCTCGATTTACGGCCTCCGCACGCTGCTCAACGGCACGCTGCTGCCCGCGCCGCACATCGGCCGCCGCAACACCGACGTGCTGCGCGCGGTGCGCGACGAGGGCTACGAGGTGGGCATCCACTGCTACAACCACTACCGCTGGCAGGATCATGTGCAGAAGATGGACCTCGCGGCGGTGCGCGCGGAATTCATCGCCGCCCGCGCCGAGTTCCTGCGCATCTTCGGCACCGAGGCGCACACCGCCGGCGCGGCCGGCTGGCAGAGCAACGCCCGCAGCCGCGAAGTCTATGACGAGGCCGGGCTCCTCTACGCCAGCGACACGCGCAACGGGCCGCCCTTCTTCCCGCGCCTCGGCGGGCGCGTGTTCCAGACGCTCGAAATCCCGAGCACGCTGCCAACCTTCGACGAGCTGCTCGGCCGGCCCGGCTATTTCGACGACCGCATCGTGCCGCACTACCTGGCGCTCCTGGACGCCGGCCGGCCCAATGTGTTGACGATCCACGCCGAGATCGAGGGCATGGGCAAACGCGCCCTCTTCCGCGCCCTGCTGCGCACCTGCGCCGAACGCGACGTGCAATTTATCCGCCTCGACGAGCTGGCGCGCGCGCTGCTCGCCGACCGCGCCGTCCTTCCGGTGCGCGACCAGATCCTGGCGCCCGTCGACGGCCGCTCCGGCACCGTGGCCACGCAGGCAGCCGCCTGACGGCAGGCCCGGAAGTTTTGGGTTTTGAGTTGGGCCCGGCGCGCCTGAACCCAAAACGCAAAATCCAGAACCCGAAACCAAGGGCCGCCGCGGCACCTCACTGCCGGTCCACCCGCCAGAACAGCCACAGGCCGACGCCCAGAAAGATCAGGTTCGGCAGCCACATGAGCAGGTCGGGCCGCAGCTCCGGGTGTCGGTCAAGCCAGCCGACTTCGACGGTGAGGAAGTAGTAGCCCATCGCCAGGGCCAGCGCGAGGCCGAGGTTGGCCGAGGTCTCGCGGCGCGAAACCCTGATGCCCAGCGGCACGCCGATGAGCGCGAAGGAGAATACGGCAAACGCCGTGGTGAACTTGTCCTGGACGACCATCTGAAGCTTCATGCGGTCGAGCTCCCGCTGATGCTGATCTGCCGGCGCCACCGGCTGCGCCAGCCGCCGCCACTCCGCGATCAGCTCCGGGTAGGTGTACCACTGGAGCTTGCGGTGAATCGTGTTCCGGCCGAACAGGCCCTCGAGCGGCAGGCGCACGCTGGTGCGCTCCGAGCTCAAGGACGGCCGCGGCTCCGTGAAGTCCTCGGGTTTTTTAGGGTCGCGGGCTTCGACCTGGAGATGGTTGAGGTTGAGAATGAGATCACCCGTCTTCTCGTCGAAGTCGAAGCTGCCCGACGCGGCCCGGATGAAATTCTTCACCCGCCCCTGACGGTCGAGCTCCCACAGCCAGAAATCCTTCACGCCCTGGCCGTTCTTTTCCCCCACATACAGCACCTTGCCGGGAAAGTCCCGGATGAAGGTCCGGGGCACGATGAAGCTGAGCGGGTTCAGGCGCACCGCGTTGCCCAGCTCGACGTGATACGTCACGCGCGCCCACGGCATGCACTGGAAGTTGATCACCACGCCGGCGAGCACGCCCAAGGCGGCCAGCAGAAGGATCGGGCGCGCGAGCCACGGCAGGCTCAGGCCCGCCGCGCGCATGGCCGTGACCTCGTGTTCCGCCGACATGCGCCCGAGCACCAGCAGCACGCCCGTCAGCACGCCGATGGGCAGGGCGTACGAAATGACGAACGGCAGGAGCAGCAGGACGAGCTCCGCGAACATCTCCGGCTTCAGCTGCCCGGCGACCACGTAGCCCAGCAGGTCCCGCACCGCGTTGCCCACCATCAGCACGAAGGCGAACAGCCCGACCGCGGCTAGGCAGGAGAAGAGGACGCTTTTGAAGATGTGCCGCTGCAGCAGGTTCATCCCGAGACTTTGATTAACATGACGCCGACGAAGCGCACGAAGGAAATTCGCCACCGATGACTCCCCTTTGACTTCTGCGCGGCCTTGGTGTTCTTCGTGACGGGATGAAATTCACGCCCCCCAGGCCGCCCATCCACGGCGAGACGCTCGCTTCGCTGGCCGCCCGCCTCGCGGAGGCCGGCGAGCCCGCCTACCGGGCGCCGCAGGTGCTCGACTGGCTCTACAAGAAGCGCGCCGCCGCCTGGGACGAGATGACCAACCTGCCCAAGGCGCTGCGCACCTGGCTGGCGGACACGTTCGACTTCGATCCCTCGACGCTCGTGCTCAACCGCCAGTCGGAGGACGTCACCGACAAGCTGCTGCTCGAGCTGCGCGACCGCTCGCTGATCGAGACCGTGATCATTCGCGCGCCGCAGGACGGCGTGGGGCTCGACCACTCACGCAAGACCATCTGCATCTCCACGCAGGTCGGCTGCGCCATGGGCTGCCGGTTCTGCGCCTCCGGCCTCGCCGGCCTCAAACGCGACCTCTCCGCCGGCGAGATCGTCCACCAGCTCATCCAGGTCTGCCGCCGCGAGGATGTCCGCACGCCGCGCGCCCATACCGAGCTCGCCTCGTTCGACAACATCGTCGTCATGGGCATGGGCGAGCCGCTGCACAATTACGACAGCCTGCTCCGCGCCCTCACGATCCTGAATGCCGGGTGGGGTCTCGGCGTCGGCGCGCGCCGCATCACCATCTCCACCAGCGGCCTCGTGCCTCAGATCCGCCGGCTCGCCGAGGAGCCCGTCGGCTTCCGCCTCGCCGTCAGCCTGCATGGCGCGACCAACGAGGTGCGCGAGCAGATCATGCCCGTCAACCGGCGCTGGCCGCTCGAGCAGCTCCTGCCCGCCATCCGGGCGTTTGCCGAGAAGCGCGGCCGCATGGTCACGCTCGAATTCATCCTCATCGAGGGCGTCAACGACACCCTCGACCAGGCCGCGAAACTCCGCGACATCGCGAGCGACCTCCACGCCCACGTCAACCTCATCCCCTACAACGCCGTCGAGGGCCTGCCCTGGCGCCGGCCGGGCCTCGCGCGCCAGCAGAAATTCGTGAGCCTGCTGCAGGAACGCGGCGTCTCCGTGACGCTCCGCCGCGAGAAGGGCCACGACATNNCCCCGGCGTGAGGTCTCCGCCGGAAGGGAACTTAAGGTTCCTCTTGTTTTCCCACCGGCTCGGATTACTTTCCTTCCCTTTATTTCCATGATCGAAGTCAAAGGTCTGGTTAAGGACTACGGAGCCCTGCGGGCGGTGGATGGCGTCTCCTTCACGGTCCGGCGCGGCGACATTCTCGGGTTCCTGGGTCCGAATGGCGCCGGCAAATCCACCACGATGAAGGTGATCACCGGCTTTCTCCGCCCGACCGCCGGCTGCGCGCTGGTCGGCGGCCACGATGTCACCGCCGAGCCTGTCGCCGTGAAGCGCCTGGTCGGCTACCTGCCGGAAAACGCGCCCGCCTACCCCGAGATGACCGTCGAGGAGTTTCTCGGCTTTGTCGCGGAAACCCGGGGCTTCCGCACCGCCGCACAAAAGCAGCCGCGCCTCGATCGCGTCATCGGCCTCTGCCATCTCGGACCGGTGCGCCGGCAGTCCATCGAAACCCTCTCGAAGGGCTACAAGCAGCGCGTGGGCCTCGCACAGGCGCTCCTCCATGATCCGCCGGTGCTTGTGCTCGACGAACCCACGGACGGCCTCGACCCCAACCAGAAGCACGAGGTGCGCAACCTCATCAAGCAGATGGCGGCCGAGAAGACTGTCATCCTCTCCACTCACATCCTCGAGGAGGTCGAGGCGATCTGCACCCGGATGATCATCATCTCGCGCGGCAAGGTGGTCGTGGACGACACGCCCGAGGGGCTGCGTGCCCGCCATGCCGGCGCGCGGCTCGATGAGATCTTCCGCACGCTCACGCAGACCGACCAATAAAAGGTCGCGCCCATTCTCCCGTCCGGCTTCCGCCCTTCGACCCTCGACTTTCGACCTATACGCCTCATGTCCCAGATCCCGCCCATCTTCAAACGCGAGTTTCTCAGCTATTTCCGCTCCCCGGTGGCCTACGTGTTCCTGATCGTGTTTCTGATGGCCTCCGTCGGCTGCGCCTTCTTCCTCGGCGGCTTCTTCAACGCCAACATTGCCAGCCTGGAGAGCTATTTCACGTTCCTGCCGTGGCTCTTTATCGCCTTCATCCCGGCCGCGGGCATGCGCCTCTGGTCGGAGGAAAAGCGCGCCGGCACCATCGAACTGCTGTTCACGCTGCCCGTCACCACCCTCGAGGCCGTGCTCGGCAAGTTCCTGGCCGCGTGGGCGTTTCTGTGCCTCGCGATCCTGCTCAGCTTCCCGATGGCGCTGACCGTGGCCTACCTCGGCGCCCCCGACTGGGGCGTCATCGGCTCCAGCTACCTCGGCGGCATGCTGATGGCCGGCGCGTACCTGGGCATCTGCTCGCTGACGTCGGCCTTCACGAAGAATCAGGTCATCAGCTTCGTGATCAGCGTGTTTGTCTGCTTCCTCCTCGTGCTGGTCGGCTGGAGCGTGTTCACCGACTTCCTCGGCGGTTATCTGGCGCTGCCCGCCTGGCTGGTGGACGTCGTGTCAAACTTCAGCTTCAAAACGCACTTCGAGGCGTTCGCCAAGGGCATCATCGATCCGAAGGACGTCATGTTCTTCCTCTCGCTCGCCGGCTTCTGCCTCTGCCTGAACGTGCTCGCGCTTGAGCGCTGAACCCCGGCCATGGACTCCCGCCCGATGAAATCCGCCACCCGACTCCTCTCCGTCGCGCTGCTGTTTGCCGGCCTCATCCTTGTCAACTACCTGGCGTCATCGATTCCCGCACGCCTCGACGCCACCGCGGAGAAAATCTACACGCTCTCGCCCGGCACCCGGGCGCTCCTCGCCAAGATCGAGGAGCCCGTCCAGCTCGACTTCTATTTCTCGCGCAGCGACCGCACCCTGCCGATCGCCCTCAAGAACTACGCCGGGCGCGTGCATGAGATGCTCCGCCAGTATGTGCGCGCGGCGCATGGCCGGATCACCCTGAACGTCATCGACCCGAAGCCCGACACGCCCGAGGAGGAGAAGGCCACGGCCGCCGGCATCTCCCCGCAGACCTGGCCCGCCACCGGCGGGCAGTTCTATTTCGGACTCGTCGCGGTCGAGGCCGAGCAGCAGAAGGTCATCCCCGCCCTCACTGCCGACCGCGAGCAGTTCCTTGAGTACGACCTCTCGCAGCTCCTCTACCAGACGCAGCAGCTCGACCGCCGCAAGCTCGGCCTCCTGACCAGCCTGCCGCTGCAGGGCCAGATGGATTTTATGTCCATGCAGAGCGGCCGGATGCCGCAGAGCCAGCTGGTGGTCAGCGAATGGGAAAAAACCTTTGACCTCGTCACCGTCGAGCCCTCGGCCGACAGCCTGCCCGCCAACCTCGACGTGCTGGCCATCATTCACCCGCAGAATCTCTCGAAGAAGCTGGAGTTCGCCATCGATCAGTTCCTGCTTTCGGGCAAGCCGGTCTTTCTCGCGCTCGATCCGTCGTCCCGTTACTTCCGGTCGCGCGGCAACCAGATGGCCATGATGGGCGGTCCGCAGCCCAACGTGGCGAGCGACCTGCCCGACCTGCTCAAGGGCTGGGGCATCGCCTATGATCCGCAGAACGTCGTGGGCGATCCGGAAACCGCCACGCCCGTCCAGGTGGCCCCTGGCAACATCGTGCGTTATCCCCTCTGGCTCAGCCTCGCTCGGGATTCCTTCAACAGCACCGCGCTGCCCACGAGCCAGCTCGAGTCCATGCTGCTCATCGAGGCCGGCAGCTTTGCGCTGAAGGAAGGCACCGGGTTGACGTTCATGCCGCTGATCCAGTCGTCCGCGGCGAGTGGTGATCTGCCCGGCATGATGCTCAGCATGTCCCAGCCCGACGAGTTGGGGCGCCAGATCACGGCCTCGGGCCGCAAGACTCTCGCCGCCCTCATTCAGGGCAAATTCAAGAGTGCGTTTCCCGACGGCCCGCCCGCGGACGAAAAGCCGGCGGACCCTGCGGCAAAGGACAAGAAGCCCGCCACCGCGACTGGCGAAGCCCAAAACTCAAAATCTCAAACTCCAAATCTCAAAGCATCGTCCGCCAAGTCCACGCTTTTGCTGATTTCAGACACCGACTGGCTGTTCGATGACTACAGCGTGCGCAAATACAACTTCCTCGGCGTCGCCGCCGCCGAGCCCCTCAACGACAACCTCGATTTTGCCAGCAACGCCCTTGAGTTTCTCTCCGGCTCGCAGGACCTCATCTCCATCCGCGGCAAGGGTACGTCGCTCCGGCCGTTCAAGGTCGTCCATGACATGGAGGTCAAGGCCCAGCAGAAGTATCAGGAGCAGCTCACCGCGCTGGAGGCGCAGCTCACCAAGGTGGAGGGCCAGCTGACCGAACTCGAAGGCAAGAAGACCGAGGGCGGCCGCCTCGTCGCCACCCCTGAGATGACCAAGGCCATCGAGGACTTCCGCCGGCAGCAGGTGAAACTGCGCGCCGAGCGCCGCGAGATCCGCAAGTCGCTGCGGGAAGACATCGAGGCGCTCGAGAACCGCCTGCTGATCCTCAACCTGCTTGCCACGCCCGTCCTCGTCGGCGGCTTCGGCCTGTGGTTTTACTATCGCCGCCGCCAACGCTGATTTTCCCCGCCGGCGGCCTCCAGCTATTCGCCTGAAGCCTCACGCCTGATTTCGCGATGAAACTCAAAACCCTCGCTCTTTCCGTCGCCATCCTCCTGGTCCTAGCCGTCGTCGCCTATTTCCTCCAACGCCCGCCGACGGCGGCCGCCATGGATGCGCGCATCGGCCAGTCGGTGTTCGCCGCCAGGGTCTTGGAAAAAACGACCCGGCTGCGCCTCATTGATCAAGGCAAGACTGTGCTGCTGGCGAAGCAGCCCGACGGCAAGTGGATCGACTCGTCATATTTCGACCTGCCCGCCGACTTCTCCAAGCTCAGCCGTTTCATCGACGATCTTGCCAACGCCAAAATCCAGCGCCTCGTCACCCGGAGTCCCGAACGGCTCGCCCGCCTCGATTTCAAGGACACGTCCATCGCCCTGCTCGACTCCGCCGGCCAGGTGTTGTGGGCCATCACCCTCGGCAAGAACGCCGAGGGCGGCGGGCGTTTCGTGAAGTTCGACGACGAGCAGAAGGGTTACCTCGCCAATCTCAGCCTGTTCCTCGATGCCGATGCGAAAAACTGGGCCGACTCGCTTCTCGTCGATCTCAAGCCCGATGACATTGCCGGAATCGAGGTCGGCTTTGAGACGGGCGAGCCCGTCGCGGCCTCGCGTGCCAAGAAGGAGGACGCGTGGACCGCCGCGAAGGCGCCCGCCGGGCAGCGCATCAAGGGCGACCGTATCACCGCGCTGCTGAGTTCGTTCGGCAGCCTACGCTTCCAGGATACCGCCGACCTCACCGACGCAAACGTCGAGACCGCCCGCCGGCACAGTCGCACCGTCAGGCTGACCACCTTCGACCACAAGAGCATCACCCTCCAGCTCGGCCGCAAACCGGAGGAGAAGAAACCGGAAACCAGAAGTCAGAAGTCGGAGGCCGGCGAGCCGAAGCCGGAAGCCAGTAACCAGAAGCCAGAGGCCGCAAGCCAGGGCTCGACCCAAAACCCAGAACCCAACCTGTCCACCGTAGCTTCAGCGAAGGTGGAAACCCTGAATCCTGAACCCGCGGCTGCGCCTGCTTCGCAGCCGCCCGGTCCGGTCTACGCGTTCATCGCCAGCTCTGATCCCGCTGCGCCAGTCAACGCGCTGATGAAGAAGCGCGCCTTCCAGATTTACGACTGGAACTTCACCAGTCTGCCGCAGAAATCCGACGAGCTGTTCGAGCCCGTGCCGGCAGCGCCGCCAGAGGAGAAGAAGCCGGAAACCCGACCTGCGGAGCCGAAACCGGAAGCCAAGCCGACGGAGAAACCCGCGGAGAATCCGAAATCCTGAAGGATGGCGGCGATGGCTTTGCACAAGAAGTCGGTAGTTAGGCCGAGTTCTTGTGCAAGGACAGGGCTTTTTGTGCAGACAACAAATACACCTAATTCATCTCCGGCTCCCAGTCGGGACCGGTACCCGTGGAATTTCCAACTTTTTCGAGAATTACTCCCACAGGCACCTCTGTATCTAAAGACGACCCTTGAGCGTTTCCGTAAACCTCGTGCAGGGCTTTCAATAGGTGAAGTGAAACGGCTCCTCCTTTGGCAGGAACATAGGCTGCTCCCGGCGCATCCAGCTCAGTATCGTGAGCGGTCAGGTATTGAACAATGCGGACAAATCGCACCGCTCGATACTCAATTTTTTCAAGATCACCCTGGTAGCGATCAAAGAACACCCATGCTACTTGACCTTCAATGGATGTTCCTTCGCCATAAGTTGAGACGGTCCTTGCAAAAGCATGGAATGCCCGCACGTCCTCCAAAAAGTCCGCAAGTGGATAATCTGGCATTTACACCGCTTATCGAAGCCTCAAAAAACGGTCAAGGTAACGGAACAGTAGTCGGTAATGGATCACTTTGAATTTGCGCGTAAGAAAGGCGAACGTACCCGTTTCGTATCGCAAAGTCTAGTGCCTGGGGAAGGGCCTCGACTGGAAACTCGCCCCCGCGTGCGGCCCTTCCATTTTTGTCGAACCACGCGTATTTCACTGACTTGTCGGTATTCTCACCATCGTCCCACGACGCAATTCCCAAGCGAATTTGGCATTTCGGGTCATTTCTTGCAGGCTCGCTGAAAGCTATTTTCATATTTCCTCCTGAGTTTAGTGTTAGGTGACTGACACAGTACTAAGAGCACACTATGATGATAGTGTCAATTCTTATGGTTATGCAGCCAGCGCCTCAAATTTTGGGTTGATGCCCAGTTCGTAGATGGCGCTGACAAGGCAGCAGAGGTTGTGGCACAGGACCTTGCACAGCACCTCGTTCTTCATGGCCGTCTCCGTCCTGCTGCGCACGTGGTCGCCGAACTTCGCCTTGATCATGCTGACGGTGGACTCGACGTTCGACCGCTTGTGGTAGTGCGCAAGGAACTCCTCCTGGTTCAGGCAGAACAGGTGGTACATCTTCCCGAACAGGCCGCCGTCGCGCCCGGTGGTGGAAGACTTGAACGGGATGTAGGGCTCCGCCCCCTGCGCGACGATGGTGGCAAGGTTGACGTGGCTTGAGTAGGCTTTGTCCGCGCTCACCTCGGCGAGGTTGAAGTGCCGGGCGGTGGTCTTGACGAGCGAGGGGAGGACGCGGCAGTCGTTGGTGTACGGATCGTAGATCTCGGCCGCCGTCACGACGTTGGTCCTCACCCCGCAGATGAAGTGGCACTTGACCCACGCCTGCCTTTCCCCGGCGGTGCCGTACTTGTGGTCGAACCAGCGGACGTGCCGCGACGTGCCGAACCCGGTGGAGTCCACCGCGAAGTCCGACTCCACCGCGCCGAGGGGCGCGCTGCTGCGGATGATCAGGTCGGACAGGACGCCGAACATCGCCGGTTCGTCGAGGTAGTTCAGGACGGTGTTGAAATGCGGGACGCACCCGATGTGGCCCCCGGCGCGAGCCTCCTCCAGGTCGCAGGCGAAGCGGCGGGCGGACACCGTGGAGTAGACCTTGAACGCCGCCGCGAAGACCGCGTCGGACATCGGGAGCCGCGGGCGACCGTTGCCGGAGCCTTTGATCTCCGGCAGTCCGAGGCAAAGGTCGTGCAGCAGGGACTGGAACAGCCGTTTCTCGTTCGTCTGCGCCTCGTTGTAGGCCGACCAGTTCTGCGGGTAGGTCGTACGCTTGGCAGCGGTCACCCTGACGGCCTCGGTGACGGTCACGCTTCCGTCGCCGTTCCTCTCCCGTTGGATGGCGTACTCGACCGCGAAGATGTGCTTGCACTTGCAGCCCCGGGTCTCGTGGTCGGGGCAGGTGCATTTCGGGGTCTCCGGGCCGAGATGGACTGTGTACCTGCCGTTGCCGGACTGGGAGGGGACGATCCAAGTGCCGTTCTTGTTGTGGGTGATCCTGGAGGTGGCGGCGATCACCAGACCGCGTTGTTCTCTTAGATTTGAAATCATGTTGTCAATAGGATATTCCGAAAGAGTACACCTACGCCTATGGCTGTCAACTCAAAATGTTGGCTTTACGAATACCCTTTACACCATACCATCATCCGATAATATCCCCGATATGGACCTAATACGCGGTTTTCGATGCAAACGCTGCGGCCACGAGTGGCGGCCACGCAATGTGGATGTGCTCCCGAAGACTTGCCCCGGGTGCAAAAGCCCCTACTGGAACGCGCCGCGTCGCGACGACATCCTACCCGAGCACGTTGTCACCTGCCGGTGGAAGGCCCACGAGCTTGAGAACAAAACGGTCAGGTTTGAGTTAAGGAGGCATGGCAAAACGGTGACTGGGCTGGGCTGGTTTTCGACGACCGATCTCAGCGAAGGCCGCATGCACATCGCCATAAAGCGGGCACAGCTTCCAGGGGAGCCCGAGGTCGATCCGATCCCCCTAGTGCAGGCGGAGGCCGACTGTATTACGACCTACTTCGGTCGGGGCTGGCGCTTCACCTGCTGTCCTCCGATGTAGCCGGGAAGCAGCTTTGCGTCCGCGGGAGGCTCCAGCCTAGAGTCGTAGAGTACCTTGCCGCTGCTGTCCTCGACCCGCATGTACGGGGCGTCGTATGGCAACCGATCCCCCATCCAGCCTTCCCACCACTTCGTGCCGTCCGAATCTGTCACAAGCCTGATGGGTTTGACGTCCCGGCGGCGCTTGGCCGCCAAGCACACCCCCGGAATTGGGTCTCCGTACCAGTCCAGTGCTTCTCTTGGTTTCTTCCGTGTTGTAGCCATGCACTAGCTACAGAACTGCACGAAAAACACCGGGAACAGGTTTTCCAATAGCTGGCGACCCCGGAGGGGCTGGGCCGCGCGAAACTAACCCTTGCTGACTGGGCGCTTCTGCCTATCATTCCACCTTAATTGGCAAACTCACATTCTGGTCTGTCTAAACAACGATAGCTGCCATTAAGGAGTGTTATGCCACCACAAATAGCCATACTGGGCTGGGGATCGCTCCTATGGGATGGGGGCGCAGAGTTCGACCGTTGGCACGATGAATGGAGATACGACGGGCCAACCCTGAAGTTGGAGTTCTCGCGTGTTTCCAAGAAACGGCTCGACGCATTGACTCTTGTTATCGATCCCCAGCACGGAGTCACTAACACAGTCGCTTGGTGCCTCAGCAGGCGGAAGAATCCTCAAGATGCCATCGCCGACCTGCGCTGCCGGGAGGAAACTACCATACAGAACATAAGGGCTCTCGTCTTGGCCGGGCCAGTGCCCGAAGACAACACGTCAAAGGAGATCGCTGCCTGGGCTAACGAGCGAAAGCTTGACGTCGTGGTTTGGACCGCTCTCCCAAGCAACTTTGCCGACCAAGTGAAGCACCCCTTTTCGGTGGAGGAAGCCATCGCGTACCTGAAACGTCTACCAGCAGCGGGCAAGGCTAAGGCTGCGGAGTATATCTGGTGCGCTCCTGAGTTTATCCGAACACCCCTAAGGAGCGCAATAGAGAAGGAGCCTTGGTTCCCGGCGCGCGAAGGCAACTTATCTTATGTCACCAGAAACAACTCCATCCAAAATCCCTTCTGCGTTATGGTTATTGGCGGTATTACTCGCCTTTGGCGCAGGTTGGTTCGCAAACGGGCGGTTTAACTCAACCGGAAGGTTTCAATTCCAGTTCTACGAGACAGGTACTGTCGTGTACCGCATGGACACGGCAAATGGTCAAATCGATGTGGTCACCCTTTCCGGGAGGCAGGTCTTGCAGGTCGCCCCTCCTGCTCGCTGAGCCAAATATTTCATTATCCATGGTGGGATGCCGAAGCCAAGAAGGTCACTGATGATATTCGCGGGCCAATGAAGCAGGCTGCATTATTCCTCGTGCCCGAAAAACGATTCCGAAAGTTCGGCTTGGCATCAAGAAGTGGCTGAGTTCCACAGCATAACATGCCCAATAATTCGGTCGGGCGAACCGCGCGAGCAGACTAAAAAAGCTCAAGATTCCTGAGGGCGGACTGCCTTTATTGTGCAGCGCGCCGACTTTTTGTGCAGGAAGTGGTTGTTGTGCAAAGCCTGGCGGCGATATTCTCCCTTTACACGTATCAACGAATGCGTATCCGTTGATACGTCCATGTCACCCGACCGGCCCATCTCCGAGCTCTTCGCGCAGCGGCGTCCGCTGCGCTCGCTGGAGTTTTTCCCGCCCAAGGACGAGGCCGGCGTCGAGGCGCTGCGCCAGACCGCCGCGGCGCTGAAGCGGATCGGGCCGGACTTCGTGTCCGTCACCTACGGCGCGGGCGGCAGCACCCGCGAACGCACGGCCCAGGTGTCGGCGATGCTGAAAGACGAATTCGGTTTCACGGTCATGCCGCACCTCACGGCGGTGAATCATACGCGGGGGGAAATCGCGGCCATCGCGGAAACGCATTACGCCCGCGGCATCCGCAACATCATGGCGCTCCGCGGCGACGTGCCCAGGGAATTGGCCGCCGGCACGGCGTTCAAGGACGAGCTGCGCTACGGCAGCGATGTCGTCGCCCTCCTGAAGCGCCTTCATCCGGACGTCTGCCTGGGTGTCGGCGGCTACCCAGAAAAACACCCCGAGGCGCCGTCGCTCGACGCCGACCTGGCCAACTTGAAGTGCAAGGTCGACGCCGGAGCATCGTTCATCACCACCCAGCTTTTTTTCGACAACGAGGTCTATTACCGCTTCGTGGACCGGTGCCGCGCCGCCGGCGTCGCCGTACCCGTCGTGCCGGGCATCATGCCGGTGCTCTCGCTCAAGCAGATCAAGCGCTTCACCGACCTGTGTGGCGCCTCGCTGCCGGGAAAGCTCGTGAAGCGCCTCGAAGCCGCCGGCAAACAACCCGAGATCCTCGAGACCATCGGCATCGACTGGGCGCTCACCCAGATCCGCGACCTCCTCGCCCGCGGCGCACCCGGCTACCATCTCTACATTCTCAACCGCGCGAAAAGTGCGCTCAGCCTCGCCGCCGGCTTGGCGGCGTAGTCATCACCGCGAAACACCCCCAATACACGAAACCGTGACCGTGAGTCCGGGCTGATTTGTTTCGTGGCTTTCGTGCCCTTCGTGGTTTTACCCGCCGGCGAACACCGGACGGAAACCCGCCGCGGCGAGGATTTTTGCCACCGGCTCGCGCTTGTCGCCCTGGATTTCGATGCAGCCGTCCTTCACCGTGCCGCCGACGCCGCACGCCCTCTGCATTTTTTTCGCAAGCTGCTCCTTCTCCGACTGGCTGATGCCGATAAAGCCGCTCACGACCGTCACCGTCTTGCCGCCGCGGCCGGCGGTCTGCCGTGTGATATCCACCCGCCCGCGATTCTTGGGATTTCGGATTTCGGATGCCGGATTGCGGATAGATTGAGCGGATTCCAGCTTTCTGGTATCCGGTTTCCGCTCTCCGGTGCTGGCTGCGGCGAGCTGGGCGAAGGGGTTCTGCCCCAGCGGCGCTCCGCCATCGGTCGGGATTTTGTTTCCGGCGCTCATCAGCCCTCACCATTGAGGAGTTACCAAAGCACGCAAGCCCGGCGGGATCATCAGCCCGTGTGATGCCGTTGCGCAACGCGATTAGCGACGCTTCGATTTGCAGTCGCACCGTGAGTTGGCGTCTGGATTAGGTATTATTCATCAAGCGCTTGGGCGCGACCGTCTCACCGATTAACTGCCACCCGTTGCCGGGAATCCACTTGTCTCGCGGTTGCGGCCATGCTCAGTGTTTCTCCAGAATCCCGTTTGATCACACCACGTCATTCCACCCGCCGCACACCTGCGGTCGCGCCTGAAAAGCCTGCGGGTTTCCCCCGTCCATGATTGCCGCCACTCTGCCCACCCGCGCCAACGCCGATTTGATCGAGGAATACTACCTGCGGTGGCTCGAGAATCCCGACTCCGTCGATCCGACGTGGCGCGCGTTCTTTCAAGGTTTCACGCTCGGACTCAGCGGCCAGGTGCCCGTGCTCGCCGGCTCCGCGTCGATGGCCCCCGCCCTTATCGACAGCCTCAAGCAGTCGCAGGTCCACAGCCTCATCTATCACTATCGCGCCATCGGCCACATCGGGGCGCACCTCGATCCGCTCAGCGATCCGCCCCCGCCGGCGCCGCGCCTCGCGTTGCACGAATTCGGACTCAGCGAAGCTGATCTCGAGACCTTTTTCGACGTCGGCCACTACCTCGACGGCGGCCAGATGCGGCTGGTCGATCTGATCGCCGGCCTCAAGCAGACCTACTGCGGGCACATCGGCGTCGAATACCTCCACATCCAGGAAACCGAGATCCGGCGCTGGCTGCAGACCTGCATGGAGCCGCGCCGCAACCAGCCCAATTTCACCCGGGAGCAGAAGATCCGCATCCTGCGCCGCCTCCACAAGGCCGAGCTCTTTGAGCATTTCCTGCACACCAAGTACGTCGGCCAGAAACGCTTTTCCCTCGAGGGCGGCGAGACGCTCATCCCCGCGCTCGACACCATCGTCGAACGCTGCCCGGACGCCGGCATCGACGAGATCGTGCTGGGCATGGCCCACCGCGGCCGGCTCAACGTCCTCGCCAACCTCCTCCGCAAATCCTTCGAGTTCATCTTCGAGGAGTTCTCCGAAAGCTTCATCCCCGACACGGTGGAGGGCGACGGCGACGTGAAATATCACCTCGGTTACGAGGCCGTGCTCGACACCACCTCCGGGAAAAAGGTTGAGGTGCGCCTCGCCGCCAATCCCTCGCACCTTGAGGCCGTCGACCCGGTCGTGCAGGGCAAGGTCCGCGCCCGGCAGCGCCTCCGCGGCGACACCGAGCGCCGCCGCATCCTTCCGCTCCTCCTCCATGGCGACGCCGCGTTCCCGGCCCAAGGCATCGTCGCCGAGGTGCTCAACTATTCGCAGCTGCCCGGCTACTCCACCGGCGGCACGCTGCACTTCGTCATCAACAACCAGATCGGCTTCACGACCAGCCCGGCCGAGGCGCGCTCCAGCCGCTACTGCACCGACATCGCCAAAATGATCGAGGCGCCGATCTTCCACGTGAATGGCGACGACCCCGAGGCCGTCTGCTATGTGGCCGAGCTGGCGCTCGAATTCCGCCAGCAGTTCCGGCGCGACGTCGTGATCGACATGGTGTGCTACCGCCGACACGGCCACAACGAGTCCGACGAGCCCGCCTTCACCCAACCCCTCCTCTACCGCAAGATTGCCGCGCACCCGCCCCCTTCCGGCATGCTCAGCACCAAGCTCATCGCCGAGGGTACGATCACCGCAGCGGAGTCGGACGCCATCAACGCCGAGTACACCGCCGCGCTGGAGGACGCCCTCGCCAAGGCCCGCAAGAAGCAGGAGCGGCAGATCGACGACGTGAAGCGCTTCGAGGGTTCCACCGCGATCTTCCAGCACGTCTACTACTTCGCGTCGGCCGCGACCGCCGTGCCGCCCGGTCTGCTCGAAACCTGCGTGCGCGGGCTCACCCGCGTTCCGCCCGGCTTCAAGCTCAATTCCAAGATCAAGCGCTTCCTCGAGACCCGCACGCAGGCCTACAAGGAGGGCGGCCCAGTCGACTGGTCGTTTGGCGAGGCTCTCGCCTTCGGCACGCTCCTGCTGGAGGGCACGCCGGTGCGCCTGTCCGGCCAAGACAGCGAACGCGGCACGTTCAGCCAGCGCCACGCCGCGCTCTACGACATCGACACCCGCGAGCGTTATGTGCCGCTGGGCAACCTCGGTGAAAAGCAGGCGGAGTTCTGCCTCTACAATTCATCCCTCTCCGAGGCGGGAGTGCTCGGCTTCGATTACGGCTACAGCCTCGATTATCCCCAGATGCTCTGCCTGTGGGAGGCGCAGTTCGGTGATTTCGCCAACGGTGCGCAGACGATCATCGACCAGTTCATCGCCAGCTCCGAGTCGAAATGGCAGCGCGTGAGCGGCATGGTCCTCCTCCTCCCGCATGGTTACGAGGGCCAGGGCCCGGAGCACTCCTCGGCGCGCCTCGAGCGTTTCCTCCAGCTCTGCGCCGAGGGCAACCTGCAGGTGTGCAACCTCACCACGCCCGCCCAGTACTTCCACGCCCTGCGCCGCCAGATGCGGCGCGACTTCCGCAAGCCGCTCGTCGTGATGTCGCCCAAAAGCCTCCTGCGCAGCCCCGCCGCCACGTCGCCGATCGACGAGTTCACCTCCGGCCGCTTCCAGGAGATCCTCGATGATCCGCTGTTTCTGCCTGAAGCCCCGAGCCCCCCGCCTTCCGCCTCCGCCGCAGGCGGCGTCGAGCGTCTGATCCTCTGCTCCGGCAAGATCTACTACGACCTCGCCGACTACCGCGAAAAGAACCGCATCACCGACGCCGTCATCGTGCGCGTCGAGCAGCTCTATCCGCTGCACCGCAACCGCCTCGCCGAACTCTGCGACAAATACGACGGGGCCACGCTCGTCTGGTGCCAGGAGGAGTCGCAAAACATGGGGGCTTGGAGCTTCATCGCCCCGCACCTGGAGCATGTCTTCGGCCGCAAGGCCTTCTACGCCGGCCGCGATGCCAGCGCGTCACCCGCCGTCGGCCATCTCGCCCGCCACCGGTTCGAGCAGGCCGCCCTCATCCGCGCCGCCTTCGGCATCTGAGGCTCCCGTCCTCCGCCGGCGAACGCTGATTGCGATCTCGACTTCCCACCCTCGTCCTTCGACTTTCGTCCCTCCTCTTCCCTTTCATGCCCACCCTTGACGTCAAAATCCCGTCCATGGGCGAATCGATCACCAGCGGCGTGCTCGCCAAGTGGCACGTCCGGGACGGCGACTTCGTCAAAAAGGACCAGCCGCTCTTTGAGCTGGAGACCGACAAGATCACCACGGAAGGCACTGCCGAGGCCGCCGGCCGCGTCGCGCTGAAAGCCGCCATGGGCAGCGAGGTAAAGATCGGCCAGCTCGTCGCGACGATTGAAATCGTCGCCGAGACCGGAGAGCGGAAACCGGATGCCGGAAAGCAAGGCGTCACGGCCTCCGCATCGTCTTTGCCGCCGTCTCCTTCAGAGTCCATCCGGTCTCCGGTCTCCGGTCTCCGAAATCCTCCCGCGGTGCGCCGGCTTGCGGCCGAGACCGGGATCGATCCAGCCACGGTCGCCGGCACGGGCAAGGGCGGTCGCGTCACCAAGACCGATCTGCTCGCCGCGGCGGGAGCCGCGGCGCAGACGCCAGAGGTCAAAGCACAGAGGGCAGAAGACCGGGGGCAGAAGCCGGCGTCGCCTGAACCCGAGCCGGCGTCGCCGGCGCGATACACTCGTCGCAAGCTGACACCCCTGCGCCAGCGCCTCGCCCAGCGCCTCGTCCAGGCCCAGCGCGAGGCCGCGATGCTCACCACCTTCAACGAAGTCGACATGTCCGCCGTGCGCGACCTCCGCGTGAAATATCAGGAGCCGTTCACCAAGAAACACGGCATCAAGCTCGGCTTCATGTCGTTCTTTGTGAAGGCGGTGGTGCGCGCCCTGCAGGAAGTGCCGGCCGTCAACGCGCAGCTCGACGGCGACACCGTCGTCGAGAACCACTACCACGACATCGGCGTGGCGGTTTCCACCGACCGCGGCCTCATGGTGCCGGTCCTGCGCGACTGCGACCGGGTCAGTTTCGCCGACATCGAGCAGCAACTCGCCACGGCCGCGCAAAAGGCCCGCGAGGGGAAGATGACGCTGGCCGACCTCGAGGGCGGCGTCTTCACCATCACCAACGGCGGCGTGTTCGGCTCGCTCCTTTCGACCCCCATCCTCAACGCCCCGCAGTGCGCCATCCTCGGCATGCACGCCATCCAGGACCGTCCCGTGGCCGTCAACGGCCAGGTCGTCATCCGTCCGATGATGTACCTCGCGCTCAGCTATGACCACCGCATCGTCGACGGCCGCGAGGCCGTGACCTTCCTGGTGAAGGTCAAGCAGGCGATCGAGGCCTCGACGCTCCAGCAGCTCGGTCTTTAGTTATTCGTCGCCTCGATCCTATTTGTCCCATGGATTCCTTCGACCTTGCCATCATCGGCGCCGGCCCCGGCGGCTACGTGTGCGCCTTCCGCGCCGCGCAGCTCGGCCTCAAGGTCGCCCTCATCGAGAAACGCCCCACTCTCGGCGGCACCTGCCTTAACATCGGCTGCATTCCCACCAAGTCGCTCCTCCAGCTCAGCGAACACTACGCCTGGGCCAGGCACCATGCCGCCGACAGCGGGATCAAGCTGACCGGACTCGAACTCGACCTCGCCGCCCTGATGAAGAAAAAGGACGCGGTCGTTCAGAAGCTGGTCGGCGGCGTCGCCCAGCTCGCCAAGGCGCGCAAGATCACCGTCCTCACCGGCCACGCCACGCTCACCGGCGCGAATACGATAAAGGTGGACGCCGCCGGCCCTGGCGGCGTGTCCGCCGAGATCACCGCCAGGAACATCGTCCTCGCCTCCGGCTCGGCGCCCTCCGAGCTTTCCTTCCTGCCGTTCGACGGCAAAACCGTCGTCTCCTCCGACCAGGCCGTCGGCTTCGACGCCGTGCCGAAGCGCCTCGTGGTCGTGGGCGGCGGCGCCATCGGCCTTGAACTCGCCTCGGTCTGGGCGCGGCTCGGCGCCGACGTGACCGTCGTGGAGTTTCTGCCCAAAATCGCCGCCAACTACGACGACGATGTCGTCCGCCTGCTGACGCGTCTGCTCACGAAACAGGGCATCAAAATCGAAGTCGCCGCCCGCGTTACCGGGCTGAAACCCCCAACTCCAAATCTCAAATCCCCAGAGGGTACTCCTGCCGTGCTGACGGCCGAACGCGAAGGCAAACTCCTCGAGTTCCCCGCGGACAAGATTCTCGTCTGCGTCGGCCGGCGGCCCGTCATTGAAAACCTCGGCCTTGAGAAGGCCGGCGTGCAGCTCGACGAGAAGAAGCGCATCAAGGTCGACGACCACCTGCGCACCACCGTGCCGGGCATCTGGGCGATCGGCGACGTCGTCGCCGGCCCGATGCTCGCCCATAAGGCGGAGGAGGACGGCGCGGCCGTCGCCGAGTGGATCGCCGGCAAGGCCGGCCACGTTGACTGGAACCTGATGCCCGCGGTCATCTACACCGATCCGGAACTCGCCGGAGTCGGCCTCGGCGAGGATGGCGCCAAGGCGAAGGGGCTCGACGTGCGCGTGGGCAAGTTTCATTTCGCCGCCAACGGCCGTGCGGTCGCGGTCGACGCCGCCGACGGCTTCGTGAAGATCATCGCCGACGCGAAGACCGACCGCATTCTTGGCGCGCAGATCATCGGCCGCGGCGCCTCGGAACTCATCTCCGAGGTCGTCACCCACATGGAGTACGGCGGCAGCGCCGAGGATCTCGGGCGCACCGTCCATTCGCACCCCACCCTCAGTGAAGCCGTGAAAGAAGCCGGGCTGGCTGTCAGCAAAAGCGCCCTCCACGCCCTCTAAAGTCACCGGGTATCTGGCATCCGGCGTCCGCTCTCCTGCTTTCCACCTCCAGTTTTGAGAGTCAGCCCCATGCGGAAGCCTTCGTCCTACATCCTTGTGTCAGGCCTCCTGGCGGCCGCGACCTTGTTCGCCGGCTGTGCCGAGGCACCGTCACTGGCGGCGCGGGAGAACATCCGCTCCAGCTGGGAGCATCCGCTGGCGTACGCGGGGCCCGATGAAGTCACGATCAAACTGACCCGCGCCAGGGACAACAAGCTGTACCTGCCGGTCAAGATCAACGGCCGGGACATGGAGACGGTCATCGACACCGGCGCCCGGTCCGTGTTCGACCTGAAGACGATGCGCGCGATCGGCGTGGCCACCTATCCGACCAGCGAGAATTATTACGGCTTCGGTGGCTACCTGCATGTCCACGTGGGCTACGTGGAGGAGATCGATCTCGGCGGCCTGAAGTCGGTGGGCAAATCCGTCACCTTGATCGATCTCACCGGATTGAAGCGCAACCAGGCGGAGGGAGCGCTGCCACCCGTCGACGGCCTGATCGGAGCCGACCTGCTGGCCGCGCTCTCAGCCAAGATCGATTACGAAGCCCTGACCCTCACCTTGAAAAAGCCGCATTCCAACCCGCAATGACGGCGCAAGTATTTTCTTGGCGACATGCAGAGGGATATCGAATGTCTCGCGGGAGAGAAACAAGGATCCAGACTCATACGATCCCATGAAAGTCGTTGAAATCGCCTTCTCGGTTTACGGCGTGACCGACCTGCAACGCGCGCGCCGGTTTTATGAGGAAACGCTGGGCCTGAAGCCCACCAAGACCTACGTCAAGGGCGACCTGGGCATGGTGGAGTACGACATCGGCGCGGGCACGCTTTCCATCGGCTGCGGCGCGCCGTTGTTCAAGCCCGCGGCCGGCGGCGGCGTGGTGGCGCTGGAGGTCGAGAACTTCGAGGCCGCGGTCAAACGACTCAGGGAACATGGCGTCAAGCTCCTGGCCGAGCCGCACGAGACTCCGGTCTGCCACCTCGTGACCATCGCCGACCCCGACGGCAATTTGCTCCTCATCCACAAGCGCAAGGCAGCGTGAGGAGACCGGACAATCCTGAGATCAGGAATGATCGTGATGCTGCCGGCTGGTGTGACGGCGTCTTGAGGTCCACCGGAAACCGCGCGAGAGTCCGGCATCGCGGCTCCGCCCTGCCATGCTCTATTACCTTCTGATCGGGTTTACCTTTGCGTTTGCCGCCGCCATCCAGCCCGGCCCGTTGCAGGCATACCTGGTCTCGCAGGCTCTCAGTCACGGCTGGCGGCGCACCTGGCCTGCGGCCTTTGCGCCGCTGTTGAGCGATGCGCCCATCGCGATCATCGCCCTGAGCGCCCTGCACCTCGCCGCCGCCTGGCTGCTCTCCGTCCTGCAATGCGCCGGCGGCTTGTTTCTCCTCTATCTGGCGGCGCGGGCGTTCAAGACGTGGCGAAGCTACGATCGGCGGCAACAAACGGAAAGTCGGGGCAGCCTCTTCAAGGCCGCCATCGTAAACGTGCTGAATCCCAATCCATATCTCGGCTGGAGCCTGGTGATGGGCCCACTCTGCCTGCGCGCCTGGCAGCAAGCGCCACGGAACGCGGCCGCTTTGCTCCTCGGTTTCTACGCCACCATGATCGCCACCACAATTGGGATCATCCTGCTGTTTGCCGCCGCGGCGGGCCTGGGCCCAAAGGTCAACCGGATCCTCGTCGGCATTTCCGCCCTGGCCTTGGTGCTTTTCGCTTTCTATGAGCTGTGGTCGGGCACGCGATCTTTGTGGGGAACGTAAACGACCGGAACCGGCCATGAAGAGTCTTCTCCGCTAGCTTTGACGTGCCGCAATCGGGCCGCCAGCCTCGGCATGCCTGCACCATGAAGCAGAATATCTATGATGATCCGGCTTTCTTTGAGGGCTATCAAAACCTCCGGGAGAATGAAGCCGGGCTTAATGCCGCCATCGAGGACCCGGCCATCATGTCCGTGCTGCCAGACCTGAAGGCGCTCAGCATTCTCGACCTCGGCAGCGGATTCGGAGACTTCTGTCGCTTCGCCCGGAAGCAAGGCGCGGCCCGGGTCGTCGGAGTGGAAATCTCCAAGAGGATGATCGCGGAAGCGGAGAACCGGACAAATGATTCCGGGATCACTTACCTCCATACTGCGGTGGAAGACTATGCGATGAAAGCGAAGGCGTATGACCTGGTGGTCTGCCGGCTGACCATGCACTATGTCAGCGACTATCGCGGCGTGGTCGGCTCGGTTTACCGCGGCCTGCGCGCTGGCGGACGCTTCATCTTATCCGTTGAGCATCCCCTCTGTACCGCGCTCGGCCAAGGCTGGCATGAGGATGCCGACGGCAACCCGCTCTTCTGGCCGGTGGACGATTACCAAAAGGAGGGAGAACGACGGCAGCACTGGTTTGTCGATGGCGTGATCAAGTATCACCGGACGGTCGAAACCTACATTAATACGCTTCTGGATGCCGGCTTCTGCCTGACGCGCCTGCTCGAGCCTCAAGCCGCGAAGGCTGCTCTTAAGCGCCGGCCGGATCTCAGGAGCGCCACCCGGAGACCCCCGCTGCTAGTGATCGCCGTAAGAAAACCAGCCGGCCCTGGTTCTGCGGCTCATGCCGGGTAGCCGCCCTTCTTCACGGCAGAGCCCCACCGTTGAGCCAGATCTCACCTCATGACCACGCACCCCACAGTTCCCCAACTATTCAAGAATGTCGCCTTCATCATCTATCCGGTGAAGGACGTGAAGCTCGCGCGGGCGTTTTATGAAGGCACGCTCGGCCTCAAGGTCACCGCCAACTGGGATGACCAATGGGTCGAGTACGACATCGGCGACGGCACGCTCGCAATCACGACGGCCGACGCCACGCACAAGGCCGGCACCCACGGCGCGACCGTGGGTCTGGAGGTCGCGGATTTCGCCGCTGTGCTGGAGCACCTCAAGGCCAAGGCGGTGCCGATCTTCAACGGCCCCTTTGATTCCCCGTCCTGCCGCGGCTGCATTATCCGTGATCCGGATGGCAACGAAATCATCCTGCACGCCAGGAAATAGTTGGGGAAAGCCGAAGGAGGCAGTTCTCACTGTTTGCCGCAGGCATGACCACCCGATCAGTCCTCGCAGCTTGCCGCCGCGCGCTCCGCGCTGGCATCCATTCCCGTTTGGCTGTAGGGTCGGAGCGGTTCCGATGCGCATCTTCCTGCTGGCACTTTTCCCCCTGCTCGGCGCGCTGCCCCTCCACGCCGATCTGATCGCCGTCGAATCGGCCCGGTCCCCATTCTGCCTAGTGGCGGCATCGGTCCGGGTGAGCGTCGGGAGACAGCTCTCGATGGTGGAGGGAGAGTATGACCTCAAGTACGTGCCCCGGCTTGATCGGGCGGAACGTTCCGCCCGGATCGCCTTCCAATACGCAGCCTTCGCCCCGAAGGAGGCCGACAGCCTGGAGGCGCTGGTCGAAATCACCCAGATCAAGCTGCGCGTGGGCACGGTGGAGTTTGCGCCGGAGGATTTTGTCCCGCTGGAGGACGGCGCGGAAACCTCTATGCAGATTTTCCCGGAGAACGCCCGGCTGGTGATCTTCACCTTCCGGATCCCCCGGGGCCTCCTGCAGCAGCAATGCACCCTGCACCTCAGCCATTACCAGCCGCACTACCAGTTCGCTGGAAAGAAGGTGTCGGCCTGGCTGCCCCTGCTGCCGGATTTTGAAGCGTTCAAGAACGAATTCCTGTATTCCCGGGTCGATTTCACCGTTGAATTTGAAGCGGTGGATGCCGTGCAGCTCCGCCGCCTTTCCATCAACGAGTCGGTCGTGCAGGAGACGCCGCAACGTGTGAAGGTTCACCCGGTTCACCGGGAGAACATCGCGGTGGCAGTCGAGGAACCGGCGCGGCCGTGACCGGACAGCCGGCGGCAGCGATTCACGCCATGCTTTTCCGTCCGAGTTTCTGTGTCGCCAACCGTCCACCGGTCGGTTTTGATGCGGCCGGCTGAATTCATCTGAAGCATCATGAAACTGCTGATTCTGCTCTTCGCCTGGTGCATGCTGCTCGTGCTGTCCTGGCCGCTGGCGCTGCTGATCCTGGTGCTCGCCCCCGTCTTCTGGCTGCTGGCCCTGCCCTTCCGTTTCGCGCTGCTCTGCGTCGAGGCCGTGTTCGCCCTGCTGCGTGCCCTGCTGTTTCTGCCCATCCGTCTGCTGGGCGGGGGCAAGTGACCGGAAATCCCGGCCGGCCGGCCGCCCGCAGCAACATGGTCAAGCCGCCGGCGGCGCGCGGCAAGGCTGCCATGCAGCCCAGGAAAGGAAATAACATGAAAATCCGCGGCACTGACTTCATCATGTATCTGGTTACCGATCTGGCGCGCGCGGCGAAGTTCTACCGCGAAGCCCTGGGTCTTCCGCAGGAGATCTACAGCGACGAGTGGCAATGGGCGGAATTCAATTGCGGCAACATCACGCTCGCTCTCAGGGGAGGCTCGAAGCTGCCCAAGGTGATGGGAGGAGGGAGAATCGCCCTCGCCGTGGATGACATCCACGCGGCCCACGAGGAGCTGGCGCAGAAAGGCGTACATATTTCGAGCAAACCTGTGGACAATTCAGTGTGCTGGTCCATGGAGATCCTCGACCCGGACGGCAATCTGGTGATCCTTCACCGGCGGGCGGATGGAACCTTTGGGTCGCGCACCTGAAAAATACCTGGCCTGGCGCCAGCGCACCCTGCCCGGCGGAACCCGCCCACCAGGATCGCCGCTGACACGTTTGCCTCGCCCGTGAGGTGCGTCCCTGTCAGTTTCCTTCCCTTCATC
Source organism: Opitutia bacterium (assembly GCA_003142615.1). Lineage (GTDB taxonomy): Bacteria > Verrucomicrobiota > Verrucomicrobiia > Opitutales > Opitutaceae > Fen-1467. Next base: position 107,936 of record PLMW01000038.1, read on the forward strand.
TCCTCCTCCGGTCTTCCCCCAGCAGTGAAAATACAGGGCATGCTCTTCACGGCCTGCGCGCTCCTCGCGAGCTCCGGCGTCTGCCGTGCGGCCGGGACACAGCCAGCCGCCGCCAAGCCAGCCCCGCCCGCCGAGACCGCCTTCTATGTCGCCACCAACGGGGACGATGGTTGGAGTGGAAAACTGGCCGGACCCAGCCAGGACCGCACCGACGGTCCCTTTGCCAGCGTGACGCGGGCCCGGGATGCCGTCCGTGCTTTGGCGGAACGCGCCAAGGGACCGATCATGGTTTATATCCGTGGTGGTCGCCATCAACTGACGGAGCCGCTCGTCTTCACGCCGCAAGATTCCGGTTCGTCCGACTCACCGGTCATTTACGCCGCCTACTCCGGTGAAACCCCGGTCCTGAGCGGCGGTCGGATCATTGCCGGCTGGAAGCAGGACGCGGATGGACTGTGGACCGCGCAGGTGGGGACGGACTGGAATTTCCACCAGCTCTTCGTCAACGGCCAGCGCCGGCCGCGTGCCCGCCTGCCGGCCACGGATTTTTTCCGCACCGACGGCCAGATCCCGCAGGGACAGAATGCGCGCTTTCGTTTCCGCCCCGGCGATATCAGACCGGCTTGGGCGCGGCTGGGTAATGTCGAGGTGGTCGTCATCGACAAATGGATGGACCTGCGCATGACCATCACCTCCGTGGAGGGCAACACGGTGACCACGGATGGTTTCCGCCCGGCAAATTTCGACAACCCGGACGTCCGCTACTGGATCGAAAATGTCCCGGAGGCGCTCGCCGCGCCGGGCATGTGGTATCTGGACCGCGGCATCGGCGTGGTCTCCTACCGCGCCCTCGCCGGCGAAGATCTGAGCCACGCCGAAGTAGTGGCGCCGGCGCTCGAGCAGGTGATCCGTTTCGACGGCAGCCGCGGCGGCGCCGTCCACGACCTCGGGCTGCGCGGCCTCACGGTGAGCCATGCGGACTGGGCTCCGGCCAAGCCGGCGCAGCCGGGCACGATTCAAGCCGAAGCCCAGCGCGGGGCCGCGCTCGAGGCCACCGGCGCGCGGGACATCACCGTCGAGAAATGCACGTTCACGCATCTCGGCCAGTACGCCGTGGCGTTCGGTCAGGGCGCAAAGCGAATCCGCATCGTGGCGAACGAAATGGCGGACCTCGGCGCCGGCGGCGTGAAGATCGGCGATGCCCGCAGCAACGTGAACCCCAGGATTTCGCCGCAGCGCGGCGCGGAGCGCGGCCTGTACCGCTGGCCCACGGATCCGTCGCAATATCGCGCCGGACCCGACTATCCGCGCGACGAGGCGGCCACCTCCAGCGACAACCTCGTCACCGACAACCGCATTCACGACCTAGGCGCCGTCTTCCCGGCCGCCGTCGGCATCTGGGTGGGCCAGAGCCCCGACAATACCATTGCGCACAATGAAATTCACGACACGTACTACTCCGGAATCTCCTGCGGGTGGACGTGGGGATTCGGTCCGACGGCGGCGCGCAACAATGTCATCGAGTACAATCTGATCTACAATATCGGACGCGGCCGGCTCAGCGACATGGGTGCGATCTATCTCCTCGGCGTGCAACCGGGCACGATGGTACGCAACAACGTCGTGCATGACGTCGCGCGCTTCCCGGAACCCGACGGATACGGCGGCTGGGGCGTTTATCTGGACGCGACCACGAGTGGAGTAACGGTGGAGAACAACCTCGTCTACCGCACCCAGGACGGCGCGCTGCACCAGAATGCCGGCGAAAACAACACCATCGTGAACAATATCTTCGCCTTGGGCGAAGAGGCGCAGATCTTTCGTTCGCATGCCGCCGCCAGGCTGAGCTTCACCTTCGAACACAACATTGTCTACTGGCAGCGGGGCGACCTGTTGCGGATGCGGCTGGGCGAAGGCGGAGTCATGTTCGACTCCAACCTCTATGGCAACGCGAGTGGCGGACCGGTGACGTTTGGCGCGGCGCACCTGGGAACGGTCTCCTGGCAGCAGTGGCAGGCACGCGGGCAGGACAAGAACTCTCTCATCGCCGATCCGGGCTTCGCCGATCCCGAACACGGCGATTTCACGCTGCGACCGGACTCGCCGGCGTTCAAGATCGGCTTCAAACAGATTGACGTGGGCCAGGCCGGTCCCCGAGGCTGAAACGCCGCCCTCCCATGTCTCCCCAGCGACAGGATTACATGCTGCGATTGCTCGAGGAACAGGGCCGATTTCTGGTCGAGATCCTGGAATTCCGTCAGGCCGGCAGCTACGACGCGGCGTTGTTCACGGGGTTGCGCGCGCAGGAGCGGTTGTTTGCCCGGCCGGCGCAGGACTTTATTCCGCGGTCCCTTGAGGAGCAGGTGCATCTGCTCGTCGTCGGAGAGTCCGACACCAACGCCCGGGACAAATGCCTGGCCCACGCCACTCTGCTGACCGAGGCGGCGCGCACCTACCAGGCCAAGGGACAGCCTCCGCTGGCGCTCGGCGCCTACCAGCTTGCCCTCCATGTCACGCTGCTGGCCGCCGTGAGGTTTCCACCCGCGGATTCGGCGGCGTTGCGGGCGCGCATCGCCGCGCTGCTTGACCAACTGCCTGCCGACGACTTGAACGCGGAGGTCAAAGAACTCCTGCGCCAGTTTGAAGAGCGTGCCTGATCCGGCTCAGCCACTCCGGTCCCGGTCGCCTCCGCGCCGCCGTGCGATTTCCCCATGAAAACCAAACTCATCGTCATGCTTGTGCTGCTGCTCCCGGCCGGCGGGGTGCAGGCGCAACCCTACCTGTCGGCCTCCACCGGAACTGCGCACATCGATGCCACCGGTTACGGCAGCCAGACCCGGCGAAGGGATGCCGTGGCGGTCGGCCAGGGGCTGACCGATCTCTTCGCGGTTGAGGTCTCTTATTTCCAGATTCAGGAGGCGCGTTACCCGCTGCCGACGGGGTCGACGCAGACGACGATCCCGGTGGCCGTGGCGGTCCGGCAGAAGCTGAGCGGCCTCGCAGTGGGCCCGGTTTTTCGCTGGAATCTTTTTTCGGGCCTCACGCTCTACACCCGGCAGTCGCTCGCCTTCTCCAAGACCGACCTGTTCACCGAGCAGTTCAACTTTTCCTCCGGCCGGAGCTACCGAAACGGATCCTATCAGCCGAGCGTGGGCATCCACTTTCGGCCGTTGAAGGGCATTCCCTTCGGGGCCGGGCTGGAGTGGATTTATGTCTCCATGTCCCAGACAAAAATCACGAGCACGGTCCTGAACGTGTCCTATGGTTTTTGAGGCGCCGGCCGGAGACGGGTTGACGCCGCCTCCGCGGTTGGCAGCAGGCGGGATGCCCGGGAGCATCCTTCCGGCATGCTGGGCCGTCTCCGGCAGCGGCGGCCTACCGGCTGATGTCGGCCAGGAAGTCCCCGATGTTGGTGTAACGGTCGAGCAACTGGCGGGCGGCGGCGCAGCGGGCGGCGGGCGTGAGGCCGGTGTTTTCGGCGAGGAAGACGATGTAGCGCGCGATGCCCTTGGCGAAGTTGAGCCGGCCTTCGTCGCTGATGGCATAGAACCGCGCGCGCTGCTGGTAGCCTGCGGGCATGTGGTCGCCCAGGGCCTTTTTCTCCGCCCGGCCACCGGCGGCCAGCACAAAGAGGAAGTTGTACTCGAACCAGAACATGTGATCCGGGCTCGCCGGCAGCGCCTCGACCGCCTGACGCGCGGTCGCGGCGGAGGCGAAGACATCGACCGGCCGGCCGGCCTTGGCCAGCGCATCGGTGACGAACACGCGCGCCATCTTCTGCTCGGTGGCATCCGCGCTGAACGCACCCAGCAGGGCCAGTTCGACCGTGAAGCGATACCAGTCGCGCCAGAGCGCCTGGTCGGCGGCGTCCTTCGAATGAAAGAGCGCCACGCCCATCTCGTACGTGTAGCGCCCGCTGGTCTTGATCTCGAGGCGGCCGCCGGTCACCTGCCCCATCACCTGGTAGTTCTCGGCCGACTTGCCCGACCCGGAGTGGAAGCCGATGCTGGCGCCGAACTGTTTGCACACGGTCCATTGCTTCTCAATGAGCGCGCGGAGCGCGGCGTTGTCGGGGTACGGCATGTTTTTCTGGAAACCGAAGGCGGGCGCGATGAAATTGATCGGCATGTCCATGGCTTCGCAGAACGCCAGCATGATGGCGGTTGTCTCCGGCGTGGTGAGGCCGGGCAGCTCGTCGATGGACAGCTCGCGCAGGTAGGCGCGGCCGGCGGCGGTGGTGAACGCCTGCTCGCGTGCGGTGCGGTACTTGGTGTCGCGCCCCTTCATCTTCCGGAGCGCGGGCCACACGTAGCACAGGAGCGCGTTGAACTGCTCCTCGTTGAGCGGGAGGCCGCAGGCGGCGACGCGGGCTTTGACCTTNNCCCGCCACCAGCTGGTCCTCACGGCTGTCGAACTTGCCTCCGATGGGCTGATGGTCGGCGTTGAAGCTCCAGGCGATGCCGCGGTGGTGGAAGCCGGTCTTGAGCTTCGACAGCACGCAGCCGTGGCTCATGCCCTCGACACTCTGGCCCTGGTGGCCCTCGGGGACGTTGGTGCCGATGAACGGGAACGGCACGGTGTCGAGCCGCTTCTCCAGCATGGCGTTCACGTCGTAGACCAGTTCGCGCGGGATGGAATTCTGGTTGGCGGTGACGCCGAGTTCGAGCGCGCTCATCGCCCAATCGACGGCCGGCCAGTGCAGCGTGGTGAAGCGCGCCCCGATGCCGAGGGTGCTCTGGCCAAGCTTCGCGCCGGCCGTCGGAAAGATCGTCGAGGCGGGAGTGTGCTCCTGGATGAGGTTTTTCAGACGGAGCAGGTTTTCGAACGTGGCGGGGAACGCGCACGTCTTGCCGGCAAGCGCCACGCCGTCGGCCAGCACGGCGGCGCCCTTCACCCCGGCGCGCGGTTCCAGCAGCCACGCGCAGTCGCCTGTCGTGATGTCCTCGATCAACTGCCAGGCGCCCGCCTTTGTCTCAAAGCCGCTTTTGACCCATTTTTTCGTCCCGGCGCCGCCCGCTTTCAGCTGCCCGGCCAGAACCTTCCAATCGAGACAGAAGTCCGGCGACACGCAGGGATTCTGCGCGATGCGAAGATTATGCTGCAGCAGGAAAGCGTTGATGGGGTTCATAGGCTCCGATTTGTACACGTGTCCTAATTTCCTGCGAGATTTTTTTCAAACGCGGTGCGAGCTCCGCGCCGATGCGCAACCCCGCCCGCCGTTCCACCACCGGACCGGCGCGGTTTTTCATTTTCCGCGCCGGCGGCGCACCACCCGCCTCGATGAACACCCCCTCCCTGCTATCCGCGCAACGAACATTCGCCGAGAGGCGATGAACTCAAATTTACATCATCCTGCAAACATACTGCATTATTCTGCTAATATTTAATAAAGTATTTCTGACCAAGTCTTAATATCTGGTTTATGCTTGTAGCCGATGTGCCTTTGGATCGGACACTTGACCCTGAATTTCGGTCCATCCGCCATGTCCACCCCGCCGCAAGAAAAGGGCTATTTCCTCGAACTCAACGAGTACTTCCTGCTGGCGGCGAGAACCTCATCACTCGGAGGTCCACCGGTGATCGAGGACCTGCAGGAAGCGCCGCTCGACAGCAAGACTGCGGTCAGCCAGTTGCTCAACACTGTCTTCCCGGACACCAAAAAGGGGACGGCACGCGCCATCTGCGCACTGCGGCCGCGCCTTCGCTTCTTCCATCTGGCCGGAGACAGCGAGACCCGGCAATACTACACGCCCACTGCCTTGCGGGCATTCGTCAGCCACTCCCCTCAGGCCGGCACTGGCGCGAGCGAGATCATCGCCCTCGAGACCAGCAGTGGCATGCCGCTCAATGGCAGCGGCAAGGTCGAAGGCCGCTGGATTTTTGAAGGCTCACCGCGGGACAGTCTCGCTGCAATGCAAGCCACGGTGCACGGATGGAAACTCGCGCCGTTCCGCGTTGAAGCGGCCACGCTGGCGATGCTGGGCGCCATCCATGCCGAACAACAGGCCAACAAGGCGTCGTCCCCCTTGCTTGTCTGGGAGATTGGTGAAACCACTTCCGATCTTTTCCTCATCAGCAGCAAGGGACTGATGGCTGCGAAAAGGCTGGCGTTTGGCTTCGATAAGGTGGCCGACAGCGTCCAAACGGAGATGGGACTCAAATCCAAAGAAATAGCCGCCAAGGTGTTCTTTAATGAGTTTTTTGATTTCTCCGAGAGTGGCTCCAAAATCACCGCGCGGATCTCGCCCTTCCTGCTGCCCGAGATAGTGGATCTCGTTCCTGCCGAAGCCAGGGCTTCAGCCATGCTGCTCTGCACCGGTCTGCCATCCAAACAGGCTTGGTTTAATGACCATATGGCCAGATCGCTCAATCTCACCGCCTGGCAACCGGACGTCGTTGGTTGGTGCAGCTGCGCCGGAATGAGTTTCCTCGGCAACACCCTGCAGGCTACTCTCTCGCCAGTTTGGCTCGGCCTGCTTGGCGTCATGAGCGCCTTTCAGGTCGACAAACCCGACGCCGACATCGCCTGGCACCCGGTCTGGAACTGCAACAGAACGATCCCGGCCGCAAACGACAAGCCCGCGGCAGCCGCCGCGCCTCCCCCGAAACCAGAGCCGGCTCCGATTCCCGCCGCCCTCAAAACGGTCAAACCACCGGCTGCACCCACCGTTCTCCCGGCCGAAAAGGTCGTCATCGTCGCGGTCAGTCCTCCGCCGCCAACTGCAGCTGCTCCAGCCCCGCCTCCTCCGGCCGCGATTACCGCGGCGCCCGACAAGCCGGGCACGGAAGACAAACCCGCGCCTCCCAGTGCTGCATCTGCGGCACCCGTACCGGCTCCAACCCCCGCGGCAGCCGCCGCCCCTCCCCCGAAGCCAGTGCCAGCTCCGATTCCCACCGCCCTCGACACGGTCAAACCACCGGCTGCACC
>PLMW01000024.1 GCA_003142615.1 Opitutia bacterium
CCGCGGCGCCCGACAAGCCGGGCACGGAAGACAAACCCGCGCCTCCCAGTGCCGCATCTGCGACACCCGTACCGCCTCCGGCCCCCGCGGCAACCGTCACGCCTCCGGCCCCGCCGGCGGCTGTGCCGACAGCGAAAACCGTCGCCGCCGCTGCCAGCGCGCCGCCACCAGCGGTAGCTGCGCCCGTCAATTCACTTTCCACTGCAACCACCACGGCGCCGTATAAGCCGGCTGCGGGCGACAAATCCTCGACTCCGAGCGTCACGTCCGTGACACCCATACCGGTTCCGGCGCGCCCCGCCACCGCTGCACCTCCGGCTCCCACCATCACCCCCACGAAAGTGGAGACCGTTGCCAGCGCTCCGACGACGACGCCCACCCCCACCAAAGCTCGCGCACCTGAGGCCACCACGACGGTGGACAAACCGGCACAGGCAGGAAATTCCACGGTTGCGCCGACGCCTTCTGCGACGGACAAGCCGGCGCCAGTCCCCGCTCCCCCGGTTGCACCCCAGTTTCCGAAAACCGCTGCCACGACGGCGGAAACTGCCAAACCCATCGCCACCCCTCCGTCACCGCCAGCGGCGGCGCCGGCCGAGATTCCTGCGGCCGTAGTGACCGCGGCGGCGGAGCTGCCAGCAGCCGCCGCGCCCAAATTGGTGACCGTGCCAGGGAAAAGAGATCTGCCCCCGGAGTCATCCCCCGCACCCGAGCCGGCTCCCGTCCCATCGCCCGCTCCGCGGCGGCAGCCCCGAGCCGCGGATCCGAGCACGCCAGCCGCAGATCTGGCGTCTCCCATTCCCGTTTCGCCCCGGCCGGCCAGGGCGGCGACCGTCGACGAATCGCCCGCGAGAAGACGTCGGTTCCTCAAAACCCCGGCCGGCATTGCCGTGATCGGCTCCGCCGTGATGGTGCTGGGAGCAACCATCTTTTTCTACCGGCAGTTTGCCGAGGAGAAGACGGCAGCGCTTCACGCCCAAGCAGTCGCGGAGCAACACGCCGCCGCCGAGGCCGCCGCTCGCCGCCAAGCCGAGCAACACCTGGCCAAGGTGGAAGCCGAAGCCCGTCGGCGCGCAGAAGAGGAAGTTACCCAGAAGAACGCCGCCGTGGAAGCCGCCCGCCAACAGGCTGCGGAGGAAGCCCGCCGTCGGGAAATCGAGACCAATCGCCTGCTGAATGGACGCGGCTCGCTGGTGATTGCGACCGAGCCGGCGGGAGCCACCATTGACATTGGCAACCTCGCTCCGCGCGTGTCGCCGGCCACGGTCAGCGATCTGCGGTTGGGACACTACACCGTCAAGATTTCCCTCACGGGATACGATCCGGCGAACCTCGACGTGGAGATCAAGGACAACGAGGCAACTGCCCCCGGGCCGATTCGCCTCGTCCGCCAGACCGGCAGCCTCACCCTGGCGACCGAGCCGGCTGGCGAAAACTATGAGGTGCGCCCGGCCGCATCGCGTTTTTTCGCCGCTGCCTCTGATCTGCGGCAGGGGAAGACTCCGGCCACGCTCGCGGATTTGCCCACGGGTGAATATACCGTGATCTTCTCGCGCGAAGGCTGGCCGAATCACACGGAGAATGTCGTGATTGAGCACAACCGCGCCGCTCAGATCTCCTCGAAGTTCTCCGGCGGTTCAGTCACGATCACCAGCACGCCGGCGGGAGCCAGCGTGACGCGCCACGGCCTTAAGCTGGGCGTGACGCCACTGACGCTCGAGGATGTGCAGCCCGGCGAGGCCAGCTATACCCTCGAAGCGCAGGCTTACATTCCCGTCGACGTCACTGGACGGGTTGAACCCGAAAAGACGCTGCGCCTCGACGCGACACTCATTTCCGTGGACCGTATCGCCGGGACCTCCGACCTCGATGAGCGGCCGGTGCCCATCAAGACCGTCGAGCCGATTATCACCCACTATCAGGAAAAAACGGAGGGCACGGCGATCATTTCCCTCATGATTGATCGCGATGGCACACCAAAGGATCTCAAGGTCGAGCAAGCGTCCAACGCGCAGTTCGGCCGGCGCTGCCTCGAAGCCGCCGCTCGGTGGCGGTTCAGTCCGGGCAAGATCAAAGGCATACCGGTCAAAACGCGCGTCTCGCTGCCGTTCAACTTCGCGCCCCCCTGACCCGCGCGCCCTCCGCCCACTTCATTGCCGCACGGGGGTCTCTTCCCGGAGGCCGGCGCAAATTTTCCTTCTCATCTCCGGCTGTTCCGCCTAACACACCGTGTCCATGTCACCGCTCTATTCCATCCGCAAAGTCCGCTACGCCTGGCGGCGCGGCCGCCAGCCCGCGCGCGGCCTTGCCGGGAACGTCGTCACCCCCTGACCCTATCGCCAACGACACGCTTCTCCGCCCCCGCGCCCGTCCCCGGCGCGGTTTTCCATTTTCCGCGCCGGCGGCGCACCACCCGCCTCGATGAACACCCCCTCCCCGCCATCCGCGCCCAACGTCCGCCACGGCCTGATGCTCATGCTCGCCTCGACGGGCTGCTTCGTCGCCAACGCGCTCGTCATCCGCCAGCTGGGCGCGCGCTACGCCGTGGACTCCTGGCTGCTTTCGTCGGTGCGCTTTGTGGTCGGCCTGGCGCTCATTGTGACGCTGTTCACGCCCGGCAGGGTTTTTCAGTACAACAATCTCTACCGTAATCCGCAGCTCATCGTGCGNNCGCCCTCCTCATCGGCTCGGCCGTCAGCCTTTTCGGACTCGCCCTGCTCACCAATGTCATGAGCGCCACCCACGCCGTCGGCTTCTACGACCTGCTCGGCATGCTGGGCGCGCTGGCGTCGGCCGTCGTGATCGTGACCATCCGCCAGCTGCATCGCACCGAGCACACCGCGACCATCTTCGGCGCGCAATGCTTCTATGGACTGCTCTTCTGCCTGGTGCCCACCGTGGTACGGTTCACCATGCCGCCTCCCGCCGCCTGGGCGCTGCTGGTGGGAAGCGCGCTCTGCGCGGGCGCGGGGCAGCTCACGATGACGCGGGCCTACCGCGAGCTGACCGTGGCGCGGGGCTCGCTGCTCCAGATGCTCGTGCCGCTGGGCATCGCCGGCGGCGGCGTGCTGCTCTTCGGCGAACGCTTCCAGCCGCATGAGCTCATCGGCGCCGGGCTCATTCTCGGCGGCACGCTGCTGACGATGCTCCGGCGCTGAACGAGCCCGGCGGCGCCCTCCCGGCGCGGCCGGCCGGCGTTCACTGCTTGTGTTCCTCGATGGAGACGGCCCTGCCGTCCTTGAACGTCACGCGGTAATGATCGCGCTCCTGCCGGTGGGGATAATCCAGGTAATAGGGAAACATCGGATCGCCCCAGTAATAATAGCGGTGATACCAGCCGCGATAGAGCAGCATGCCGTCGGGCGACTCGTAGGTCGTGTAGCTCCAGATCTCGCTCGCCCCCGTGGCATCAGTGCGGGTGATGATATGATCCGGCTCGCCCAGCGCCAGCTGCACCATCTCCTGGTCGAAGCCGATGGCGATCTGGCCCTTCCTGATCAGATCCTGCTGGGCGGGGGTCAGGCGGGCGAAAGCCTCGGGATTTTTCCTGATCCGAGCCTCGGGGGTCGAACATCCAGCGACGCAAAGTGCCACCAGCGCCGTGGCGGCCAGCAAAAGAAACTTGGACGTTTTCATGGGGAAACAGGATACTCGGAATGGTTCTGCTCGCAAATATCAGACGCCCGCCGGACCCTTTTTGTTTCACCTGAATGAAGACGCTCCTCCTTTGGGACATCGACGGCACGCTGCTCACCGCCGGCGGCGCGGGCATGCGGGCGCTGCAGGTGGCGCTGCAACGCGTCTTCGCCATCAATGGCTCGATCAATGACATAGACTTTGCCGGGCGCACCGACCGCTGGATCATGCGGCAGATTTTCGCCAAGTTCGGCCTGCCCGCCACGGAGGAGAATTTCACGCGGTTTGCCGATGGCTACATCGCCGCGCTGCCGGCTGCCGTGGCCGACCGCGGGGTGCGCGCCCTGCCGGGGGTGACCGCCTTGCTCGAGACCTCCTTCGCCAGCGGGGTCGCCTTGGGCTTGCTCACCGGCAACCTCCGCCGTGGCGCGGAGACCAAGCTGGCCAGCAAAGACCTCTGGCGCTATTTCCCCTTCGGGGCCTTCGCGGACGACTGCGAGGATCGCAACCTGCTCGGGCCCTACGCGCTGCGCCGGGCCCGCGCCCATCACGGGGTGGACTTTGCGCCTGCGAACACCTGGGTCATCGGCGACACGCCCCACGACGTGGTCTGCGCCCGCGCGTTTGGCGCCCGCGCCATCGCCGTGGCGACCGGCCGGCATTCGGTGGACCAGTTGCAGGTCGAGAACCCTGACGCCGTGTTCAACGATTTCGGCAACCACGCGGCGTTCTGGCGCGTCGTCGACGCGTAGGCCGGGCTTTCCGGGAGTCCCGGCTGAAACCCGGTGCCGGCTATTTTGTCTTCTCCACCGCGCTGACGCGGCCCTCCTCGAATATCACGCGCAGCACTTCGTCGCGGTAGGGCCCGCCGCTGCTCATCACCGTGGCGCCGCTCACCTGCGTGCCGCCGCCGCCGCCCATCACGCCGAGGCCGACCGTGAACCGCGGCTTGCGGTCGCGATAAGCCCAGACCTCATCCGTGCCCTTCTCCGTCGTTCGCGTGAAGGTGCGGTCGGGCTCGCCCAGGGCCATGTGCACCTGCGCGGGCGTGAAACCGGGTGCGACTTCGCCCGCCTTCACCCGGGCCTGCACTTCCGGCGGCCAAGCGGCATAGGCGGCTTGATTTTTTGCAATGCGCTCGGCCGGGGTGGTGGCACACCCGGCCAGGGCGAGGAGCAGGAGGGAAAGCAGGGCGCGGAGGTTCATGGCGGTAAAATGAGGTTGCCGATGCATAGCATGACTCAACTATCGACATCTGCAACCCGCCGTGGTTTCCCGGCCTGATTCTCATCACGTCTCTCCGTTTTCGCCCGCCGCATGAAAAAATTCACCATTGCCATCGGTTCCGACCACGCCGGCTATCGCTACAAGGAGGCCATCAAGGCCCTGCTGCTCGCCGAAGGGCATACCGTGCGCGATTTCGGCACCAGCTCCGACGCGCCCTGCGATTACCCGGATTTTATACGCCCCGTGGCCGAGGCCGTGGCCCGCGGCGAGTTCGAACGCGGCATCGTGCTGGGCGGCTCGGGCAATGGCGAGGCCATCGTCGCCAACCGCGTGCGCGGCATCCGCTGCGGCGTGTGCTGGAACGAACAGGCCGCCATCTGGAGCCGTTCGCACAACGACGCCAACGTCCTCTCCCTCGGCGAGCGCACCATCTCCCGCGACCTGGCGCTGACGATCGTGAAGCTGTGGCTCGCAACCCCCTTCGAAGGCGGCCGCCACCTCCGGCGCATCCGCAAGATCGATGGGGAGTAGCAACTGCCCGGATTTCCGGACCTCATAGCCAGACTCGCCGACCGGCCATAGCTCGAAGAGCGACGGCTGGTGAGCGTTTGAACGGCTCTCGTCCTTCGACCTTCGACTTTCTCCGGCGTCTGGACGTTTTGGCCTTTCGGCATTCCCTTTACCGCATGCACCTCCCGGGTCTCCACCATATCACCGCCATTGCGTCGGACGCGAAGCGCAACGTCGACTTCTACACGCGGGTGCTCGGACTGCGTCTCGTGAAGAAGACCGTCAATTTCGACGATCCCAGCGCCTATCATCTCTATTACGGAGATCAAGCCGCGTCTCCCGGCACGCTGCTGACCTTCTTTCTGTGGGATGACCTGCCACGCGGACGGGCCGGCAGTGGACTGACGAGTGCCATCGCCTGGTCCGTGCCGGCCGGCGCGCTGGGATTCTGGCGCGAACGGCTGCGGGCGCAGGGTGTGGCCGCCGACGCCCCCCTCACCCGGCACGGCGAAAAAGTATTGGCGTTCACCGATCCGGACGGACTCCCGCTCGAGCTCGTGGCAACGAACGAGTCCGATCCGCGCATTCCCGCGCCGCATCCGGAGGTGCCGCCGGAAAAAGGCCTCCGCGGTTTTCACAGTGTGACCCTGACGGTCGGCGTGGAGGAACGGACCGCCGCCGTACTCACGCAGGACATGGGCTACCGCCTTCTCGCCCGCAAAGAGAAGCGGGCGCGCTACACCATCGGTGACGGCGGACCCGGCACCTACGTTGATCTGCTGACCGCGCCGCCCCTGCCGCGCGGACGCAGCGGGCTGGGCACGGTGCATCACGTGGCGTTTCGCACGCCCGATGACGCCAGCCAGCAGCAGGTTCACACCGCCCTCATCGCGCGCGGGTTCAACGTCAGTCCGGTCATGGATCGCTGTTATTTCCGTTCGATCTACTATCGCGAGCCCAACGGCGTGCTGTTCGAGATCGCCACCGACGGGCCGGGCTTCACCGTCGACGAACCGCTGGCGGAACTCGGCCGCCATCTGCAGTTGCCGCCCTGGTACGAGCCGAATCGGGCGGCGATCGAGGCGCACCTGCCGCGGCTCGATTGAGCCTCATCATGAGTCCCACCTCCTACCGTCATCTCTTCGTTCCCGCCACCGATCCCGCCGCGCCGCCGCTGCTCCTTTTGCCCGATCACGATGGTGGGCGCCTTCGGCGCCGGTCCTGGATAGCTGAGCGCCCATCAAGGTCTGGTCGTCAGCTGAAAGCATAACCGCGAGGTTTTGATCAATCACCGTTCGACAATCGACGGATGGCTTTTATACTCCCGTCCATCATGAACATGACATACCGCCGCCTTGGAAAGTCCGGCCTGCAAGTGAGCACGCTGTCCCTCGGCTCCTGGGTGACGTTCGGCAAGCAGATCGGCGATCCCATCGCCCGCAAGCTCATGCACGCGGCCTACGACGCGGGGGTGAATTTTTTCGACAACGCCGAGGCGTACGCCGACGGCCAGGCCGAGATCGTGATGGGCGGCATCCTTAAAAAATCCGGCTGGCGCCGCAGCAGCTACCTCGTGTCGAGCAAGGTCTTTTTCGGAGCCAAGGGCGACCGCCCCAATGAGGAGGGGCTGTCCCGCAAGCACATCGTCGAGGCCTGCCATGCCGCGCTCCGCCGCCTCCAGGTCGATTATCTCGATCTGTACTTCTGCCACCGCCCTGATCCCGCCACGCCCATCGAGGAGACCGCCCGCGCCATGCACGACCTCATCGTCCAAGGCAAGGTGCTCTACTGGGGCACGAGCGAATGGAGCGCCGCCCAGATCACCCGGGCCCACGCGATCTGCGCCCGCCTCGGCCTGCATGCGCCCCTGATGGAGCAGCCGCAGTACAATCTCTTCCACCGCGCGCGCTTCGAAAAGGAATACGCGCCGCTCTATCGGAAGTTCGGCCTCGGCACGACCATCTGGTCGCCGCTGGCCTCCGGTCTCCTCACCGGCAAGTACAGCCGCGGCATCCCGAAGGGTTCGCGCCTCGCCACGCCGGGTCTCGAATGGCTGCGTGGCATCGTCACCGGTCCGGGCGCGGCGAGGCGGCTCGCCGCTGTGCAGAAACTGGCGAAGGTCGCCATCGAGCTGGACACGACGCTGCCCCGCCTCGGTATCGCGTGGTGCCTGAAAAATCCGCACGTCAGCACCGTCATCCTCGGAGCCTCAAAGGTCGCTCAGCTCAGGGAAAACCTCGGGGCGCTGGAGGTCGTCGACCGGCTCACGCCAGCGGTCATGACCCGCCTCGACAGAATCTCGAAACCGGTGGCGGATTGATCCGCAGTGACCGGCCCGGCCTTTCATCCTCCTCATCCCATGAAAATCACCTACCTCGCCCACTCCTGCTTTCTCGTCGAGACCTCCAAAGCCCGCCTCATCATCGACCCGTTCCTGACCGGCAACCCCCTCGCCCCCGTCAAGGCCGCCGACGTCAAGGTCGACTACATCCTTTGCTCACACGGCCACGAGGATCACACGGGCGATGCGCTGGGCATATCCAAACGCTGCGACGCGCCCATCATCGCCAACTACGAGATTGCCGAATACTTCGGCGCGCAGGGCGCCAAGACCCACGGCATGAACCCCGGCGGCGCGCACCAGTTTCCCTTCGGCCGGGTGAAATTCACCATCGCCCACCACTCCTCCAGCGTGAACGCCGGCCTCAATCCCGTCTACCTCGGCAATCCCTGCGGACTCATCATCCAGGCCGACGGCAAGACGATCTACCACGCGGGCGACACGGCGCTGTTCCTCGACATGCAGCTCATCGGCCGGCTCAGCCTCGATCTCGCCATGGTGCCCATCGGCGACAATTTCACCATGGGCATCGAGGATGCCGCGGCGGCGCTCGACCTCCTGAGACCGAAGGTGGCGGTGCCCATGCATTACAATACCTGGCCGGTCATCGCGGTCGATGCCGAGCTGTTCGTCGAAGCGGCCGCGCGAACCGATCACACCGTCCAGGTCCTCAAGCCGGGCGAATCGCTGAATCTGTAGCGGCTCTCGGCTCGCCGGCCCGACTGCCGTCAGCTACGTCGAACCGCGTCCATCGAGTGGGCCCGCCCCGAGCATCTCGAGTGGGCTGTGGACGCCCAGCTCATCCACGCTGCGGGTTGAGCTTTTGTCGGAACCGATATCAGCCGCTACCGAGCGGAGCGCCACCCCGCCCAAACCTCAACTCAGGAAATTCCCCTGTTGAACAAGAGCGGCCGGCGTGTCCTAATCGAGCCGCTTGGCCCCGCAACACCCACGCGGCAAAGCTCAACTCAGTTGATGCCGATAACACTGTTCGCCAACGAAGATTTCCGTATGAAAAAGCTAGTCCTCCTTACGATCACTATAGGTGTCCTGCTATTCGCAGGCTGCGTCACCGGCGAGAAGATGACCTCGCTCCGCCCGGGGATGTCCAAAGAAGAAGTTGAGAAAATTCTCGGGCGTCCCGACGGCTTCGAAGCCGCTGGGACACAAGAGGCATACAAGTATTCGAAGCGGCTGATGAGCGGACGGTCTTGGGATCAAGCAGACTACGTTTTGCTCTTCGACGGAGGTAAGTTGGTTAAGTATGGTCCCGGCACGATCTACTTTCGTGAAGTACACAGTAACACCCAAAACATCAACATTCATTGGCATTAACGAAGAAGAGGCTAACCCATCGCTAGAACCAACGCGCACATCCGTCACGCCGCGTGCTGGCCGCATTCTGATGGCCAGCAGAATGCCCGCGGCGCGCGTGGCTCATCTGTGACGTTGGGCGAAGAAAGATGAAGCAGCACGCCGACATCTGGACTAAGAGGCAATTCGCGCCCGGTTGGAACGTCGTGCAAGCGGCAACGCTGCTCTCTGTTGCGCGTGAAAAGAAGAGCGGATCTTTTGTGATCTATTCTGCGCTCGAGATGCGGATGGCCATAGAGCAGCTTCTTTTCATCATCATCACGATGGCGAAAGAAGGTGCCGATGCCGCCACCACGGAAGCCTGCCGTAAGAAAGATGGTCTCTTTCGTATTCTCGGCGAGGTTGAGCCGCTTTATAGCTTACGGTGCCGCTTCGGCAACGTGCTGTCTGAGTTCTATCCGACCGTTCCTCAGATTGCGGAGTGGGATATTCGAAGCCTGAAACGGTATTTCACCGATCTTTCAGACCTGTGCCACTCGCAGCTTGTGGTGCGCGACATGGAGGATGACGCCGCATACTGGAACAAGCAGATCGCTCTGCTCACTGAGGTTTATGACTTTCTTGCCGCCGGTATGAAGAAGGGCACCGGCGTCCTGAAGCTGAAGGACCAGAAGCCACTGATCGCCCGACTTTGGGGGGATTACTCCACAAATAAGATTTCCATTAAAGATGTCCGTGAGCGATTCAAGTTCATCAAGAACACGCTCGCATGAAAAAAGAGCCCCAACAGTCGCCAGAGCCAACGCGCCCATGCGTCACGCCGCGTGCTGGCCGCATTCTGCTGGCCAGCAGAACGCCGCTCCCTGCGGTGACTCATCGTTAACGTTCGGGAAAGATATGAAAAAGATTTCGAGTCTTCTCCTTGCCGTCGCTTTGGTCTGCATCGCCGGCTGTCGGTCGGTCGATCCTTCGACGGCCCGCATCCCCAAAGACCAGCAAGCCAGGATAGAAGGGCTTTCCTTCACCGCGACGCTGCTGAGTCCAAGCGTTAGGCTGAATTGGCCTGATTTGCTTAGCTTCGACATCATCAATGTCACCGGTGCGAGCGTCGGTGGCTTCTCGAAGAGCAAAGCCATTGTCGGTCCGGGTCAGTGCAGCATCACCGTGGAAGCAAGCTCGGATTGGCACCAGTCAGCGACTCGCATCCTGACCTTCGAAGCGAAGGCGAGAAGAAAGTATGTGCTTCGCCCGGTCTATCAGGGCCGCGTGATCGAGGCAGCTATTCAGGATGAAAGCACCGCGGAGATTGTCGCGCAGTCTTGGGGATCGAAGCAGCCGAACCCACCGCCAAAGCCGGCGCCGGCAACCGTCACTCCTCCTGCTGCGCATTCTGCTGGACAGCAGAATGCTGGCCAGCAGAACGCCCGGCGGTAGCCGGGGCTCATCTCTAAACGTTCGGCAAAGGAAAATGAAGACCGCACCCCTACCCCATGACCCCACAGCGGTCGTGCAAAGACAGCTCGACGCCTACAATGCTCGCGATGTCGATGCACTGCTGGCCACTTACGCGGACGACGCCCAGACATTCGAGCACCCATCGAAGCTGCTGGCCAGCGGTTCAGTCCAATTGCGCGAGCGTTTCAGAGTGCGATTCCAGGAGCCCAATCTCCATGCGGCGCTTATCAAGCGCATCGTGATGGGCAATATCGTGGTCGATCACGAGAAAGTGACGCGCACCTTTCCGGAAGGCCCGGGCGCGCTTGAGCTGCTGATGATTTACGACGTGCAGAATGGCAGGATTGCCAAGGCTTGGAGCATTGTCGGCACCAAGATGCTCGACGCTAAGTCATGAGGAAGAAGCCGGACCAGATATCTGAGGTGAATGGGCAAGTAGGAAAGTGAGTTTCAGGGGGACTTTTCCTCCCGGGGAGTTTGAGCGACCCCGAGGTCAGCCGGACTTCTAACGGGCTTGCACGCGGCACCGCCGGTCGCCACCGTCGGGGCCCAGCATGGTTTACCCAAAGCCTCCCGCGATCCTGGCGGGCCGCGACCTGCGGCCCGCGGATCTCGCCGCCGACCTCCCCGGCGCCCTGCTCCGCACCTACGCGTGGATGCTGACCGCCCGCACGGCCGACAACCGCATTCTCGACCTCTTCCGGCAGGGCCTCATCCGCGGCACCGTCACCGGCGGCCAGGGCAACGAGGGGCTCATCGTTCCGCTCGCGCTGCTGGCCGACAAGGACGTCGACGTCATCTCCCTCACGCACCGCGGCCTCGGCGGGCATCTCATCTGGAGCGGCCACCTCGTCGACCATCTCAACCAGTACTTCGCCAACGCCGCCAGCCCCACCAAGGCGCGCGAGGGCAACGTCCACCATGGCGACCCGAAGCACCGCTCGCTGCCGATGATCAGCCACCTCGGCATCATGGTGTCGAACGTGGTCGGCGCCACCGACTCGCAGCGCCGCTTCGGCCGGCCGGCCATGGGCTTTGCCTTCATCGGCGACGGTTCCAGCAGCACGGGCGACGTACACGAATCGCTCAACCTCGCCACGCTGCTCAACCTGCCAATTCTCTTCGTTATCGAGAACAACCACTACGCCTACTCGACGCCGGTCAGCGAGCAATACGCCGCCGGGCTCGAACTCTGGCGCCGCGCCGCCGGCTACGGCATCGAGGGCCTCGCCCTCGACTGCACCGCGGACGTCGCCGCCACGCTCCAGACATTCGCCGCCGCCATTGACAAGGTCCACCGCACCGGCCGCCCGCTGCTGATCGAGGCGAACACACTGCGCCTGCGCGGCCACGCCGCCTACGATACCTGCGACTACCTGAAACCGGGCGAGGCCGACGCCATGTTTGCGGCCGATCCGCTCCCGAAACTGCGTGCCCGCCTCGCCGCCGGCAGCCACGGCGCGAAACTCGATGCGCTCGACGCGGAGATCGCCGCGTTTGTCGAGGAGTGCCTCAAGGTGGCGATGGCCCAGCCGCGCCCCGACCCGGCCGGGATGGCAAACGACCTGTTCGCGCCGCCCGCGCCGCCGATTCCCTGGGTGCCCTCCATCGACTCCGAACCTGTATCGGCGACACCCAAAACCCAAAACCCAAAACCGAAATCGTGACCATGGCGCAGGCGCTCAACCGCGCGCTGCGCAAAATCCTCACCGAGCGCCCCGAGTCCCTCGTCCTCGGCCAGGACATCGCCACCTACGGCGGCGCATTCAAGGTCACCGAGGACCTGCTCAAGGACTTCGGCCGGCCGCGCGTGATGAACCTGCCCCTCGCCGAAAGCGGCAGCACGGGCTACGCCATCGGCCTCGCGGTCAACGGCCACCACCCCATCGAGGAGTTCCAGTTCGCCGACTTCTCCACCGAGGCCACGACGCAGATCGTGCTTAACGCCGCGACGTATCATTTCCGGTCGGGCGCCGCCGTGCCGCTCGTGCTCCGCCTGCCGTGCGGCGGCGGGCTCACCTTCGGCTCGTTCCATTCGGAGGAACTCGAGTCGTTCTACCTCTCCATGCCCGGCCTCAAGGCGCTCTATCCCAGCAACCCGCAGGACGCCTTCAACGCGCTGCTCGCCGCCTTCGAGGACGGCAATCCCGTCCTGCTGTTCGAACACAAGGGTCTTTACCGCCGAGGCAAGCAGCCGGTCACGTGGGACCCGCAATTCCGTGACGTGTGGAATCCCAAGTGCGTCCGGACCGGCGATTTTGCGACCCTCGTCACCTATGGCGAGATGGTGCATCTGGCCGGCGAGATCTGCGACTACTTCGCCGCCGAGTATGAGCGCAACTTCGAACTCTGGGACTTGCGCGGCCTCTCCCCGCTCAGGCTGGACGCCATCAAGGAGTCGCTCGCGCGCACTCACCGGCTCATCGTGCTGCACGAGGGCCGGCGCACGCACGGCTTCGGCGCCGAGCTGGTCGCCCGCCTCACCGAGGAGTTGTTCTTCTCGCTCGAGGCGCCGCCGCTGCGCCTCGGCGCGCTCGACCTGCCCGTGCCCTTCGCCCCTGAGCTGGAAACGGCCTTCCGCCCGACCAAGGAGAAGGTGATCGCCGCCGTCGCCAGCTGGCTGGGATGAATCGATGGCGGATTTCGGATTGGCGATTTCGGAAAGACCACTGTTTGCTTGGCCCCACGTGAAATCGAAACGTCCCCGCCCGCGTAAATCACTTTCCGGTCGCCGGCCTCCGCGATCCGGCATCCCCCGCACGGCCTGGGCGCGCATCCGGCTCTTCGCGATGGACATCGACGGCATCCTCACCGACGGCACGGTGTCGATCCACTCCGACGGCACCGAGGCAAAGACCTTCTCCATCCTCGACGGCCTGGGCCTCGTGCGCTGCCGCGACGCCGGCATCATTCTCGCCTGGATTTCCGGCCGGGCCTCGCCTGCCTCCGTCGTCCGCGCCACCGAACTGAAGATTCCCCACCTCATCCAAGGCTGCACCGACAAGCTGGCCGTGCTCCAGGAAATGGCCGGGCGGCTCGGTGTCGGGGCCGGGGAGGTATGCTTCATGGGTGACGATGATATCGACGCGCCCGCGCTCGCCTGGGCCGGTGTCGGCGCCACCGTGCCCGGCGCCATGCCCTCAGCCCTCGCGGCGGCCGGTTATGTCACCTCGCGTTCCGCCGGCCGCGGCGCGGTGCGCGAAGTGTGTGAACATATTCTCAACCGCCCGGTCTAGCCCCCCGCCGTGCCTTCCCTGCGTTTCATGTTCCTTGCGCTCGGCCTCGCGTCCGCCGCCGGCCTTCTGCGCGGAGCCGACGAACGCCCCACCACCCTCACCACCGATGCGCCGGTGATCAACTTCCGCGTGCCCACCTTCACCAAGGAGGGCAATCGCTCGTGGCTCCTGTGCGGTTCCGAGGGGCTTTACATCAACCAGGATCAGCTCGACATCATCAACCTCAACCTCACGGTCTTTACGGGCGACGCCTCGAACCGCGTGGAGTCGGTCTTCCTGAGCCCCTCGGCCACCGCGCTTCTCAACGCGGGCCAGGTGCGCGGCCCGGGCCGCCTCCGGCTCATCAACGACGATTTCGAGGCGACCGGCCAGGACTGGGTCTACGATCACCGCCAGAAAAAGGTTTCCATCCGGAAAGACGTGCGGGTAGTTTTCCACGCCCAGCTGCAGAGTATTCTCCGATGACCTCCCGTCTCCGCACCGTTCTGCCGTGCCTTCTGCTCTGCGCGCCGTCGCTGCCGCTGCGCGCCGACGAAGCGTCCGCCTCCGACACGGTCATCGAATCCCAGGTCCTCGACAGCCAGAGCACCGACACCCAGACCCTCTCGGTCTTCACCGGGAATGTGACGGTGACTGGCAACGCCATCCGGATCACTTGCGACCGGCTAGACGTCGTCTCCCTGCGCAGCGGCGACAAGCTGGATACCCTGGGCAAGCAGGACCGCTTCAAATCGCTCATCGCCACCGGCCGGGTGCGCATCGTGCAGGGCGACCGCGAGGCCACCTGCGAACGCGCCGAGGTGCTCCCGGGCGAGGATCGGATCACGCTTTCCGGCCGGCCCATGGTCGTCGATCACGGCAACAATTCGACGGCCACGGGCGAGCCGCTGATCCTTTATCGCGGCGATCGCCGCGTCCGCGGCAGCAACGTCCGCATCACGCTGCCGCCGCTCAAGGATCTTGGTTTCGACAAAAACCAGCCGCCACCCGCGCCGCCGGCTGAGCCGGCCGCCAAGCAGCCCTGAGGATGGAATCCGCTCCCAGTGCAGTGCATACGGTCCCGCCGGCGGCCCCCGCCGTGGCGGCGGCCGCTCCTGAGCCGGAGAACGGCGCGTCCATCCGCACGGACGGTCTGGTGAAGGTCTTCGGCCAGCGCGCCGTCGTCAACGGGGTCAACCTGCGCGTCGATGCCGGCGAAATCGTCGGTCTGCTCGGCCGCAACGGCGCGGGCAAGACCACGACCTTTTACATGATCGTCGGCCTGGTGCCGGTGACGCGCGGCCGCGTGTTCATCAACGGCGCCGACGCCACCCGCCTGCGCATGCACCGGCGGGCGCGCCTCGGGGTCGGCTACCTGCCGCAGGAGGCCTCCGTTTTCCGCAAGCTGACCGTGGAGGAAAACATCCTCGCCATCGTCGAGACGCTGCCCATCGCCCACCACGATCGTCCGGCGCACGTCGCCCGCCACCTCGACGAGCTCGGCCTCGCCCACCTCGCGAAGCAGAAGGCCTACACGCTCTCCGGCGGTGAGCGCCGCCGGCTCGAGATTGCCCGCGCGCTGGTCACCACGCCGCGCTTCCTGCTCATGGACGAGCCATTCAGCGGCATCGATCCAATCGCCCTGGCGGACGTGCAGAAGATCGTGCGGCAGCTCAAGGAGCGCGGCATCGGCGTGCTCATCACCGACCACAACGTCCGCGAAACCCTCAACATTGTGGACCGCGGCTACATCATCCATGAGGGCCGCGTCATTGCCGAGGGCCCGCGGGATTACCTCATCAACGATGCCATGGCCCGGGAGTTCTATCTTGGCAAGGACTTCAACCTCTAGGCTGGCGCTTCTTTTGCCATCCCGTCATTAGTCATCCGGCCATCCGTCATCACCCGCCTTCCGGCCCCTCCACCCCATGCCCAAAGCCATCCACGGCATTTCCGTCGCCCACTTCTTCGAGACCTACGGTGCCAGGCTCAAGCTGGAGCTCATCACCGGCCGCGATGGTCTGCACCGTCTCATCCGCGAGCCCGCGATCAACCGCCCCGCCCTGGCCCTCACCGGCTTCTTCAAGTATTTCGCGAACAAACGCATCCAGGTGCTCGGCGCCGCCGAGATGACCTTCCTGCGCACGCTCGGCGAGAAGGCCCAGCGCGAGGTCCTGAACGGCATGGCCGACCGCCATATTCCGTGCCTGATTCTGACGCGAAACTACACCTTCCCGAAGCCGATGCTGGAAGTCGCGCAGGAGCGCCACCTGCCCGTCTTCCGCACGCCGATGATCACGATGAATTTCGTGAACACGGCCACGCTTTGCGTCGACAACGAGTTTGCCCCCGCCACGATCGAACAGGGCACCACCGTCGACCTCAAGGGCGTGGGAGTGATCATCCGCGGCGACAGCGGGGTGGGCAAATCCGAGTGCGCCCTGGCCCTCGTCGAGCGTGGCCACAGCCTCGTGGCCGACGACATCACCGTGATCAAGCTGCTCGACGAGCGCGAACTCATGGCCAGCAGCCGTCCGCTCACCCGCGGTTACATGGAGTGCCGCGGCATCGGCATCATCAACATCGCCGAGATGTTCGGCATCAAGAGCGTCCGCCTGGAGAAGCGCATCGACATGGTCGTCAGCCTGCGCGAGTGGACGCCCGACGCCGCCGAGGAACGCACGGGGCTCGAAGAGAACTACTATGAAATCCTCGGCATCAAGCTGCCGCACATCGAGCTGTTTGTCCGGCCCGGCCGCGACATCGCGCGCCTGGTCGAGGTGGCCGCAATGGTGCAGGCGCTCAAGCGCATGGGCCACGATCCGGCGAAGGATTTCAACGAGCGCCTGATCGCCCACATGGCCGAACAGCCGGAAACCGGCAAAACGAAATCGCTCAGGCTCTCCGCCTCCACGTTTCCGCGCGAGGAACCGAGCCGCAGCGCCACTTCCTGATCGCGCGGCCGGGCGGCCGTCCGTTCCCCGCCAATCGACATCACCATGCCCCTTCCCCGTGCCGACGGCCGCCGCGCCGACCAGTTGCGCCCCGTGATCTTTGAGGCCGGCCCCGCCCCCTATGCCGCCGGTTCCGTGCTGGCGCGCTTCGGCAATACGCAGGTTATCTGCGCCGCCACCATCGAGTCCAAGGTGCCCACCTGGATGAAACAGCAGGGCGTGACCGGCGGCTGGCTCACCGCCGAATACTCGATGCTCCCCTACAGCACGCTCGAGCGGAAGCCGCGCGACATCACCCGCGGGAAGCTGGACGGCCGCACGGTCGAGATCCAGCGCCTGATCGGCCGCTCCCTCCGCGCCGTCATCGACCTGAAGAAACTCGGCGACAACACCCTCTGGATTGATTGCGACGTGCTCCAGGCCGACGGCGGCACGCGCACCGCCTCCATCACCGGCGCCTACCTCGCCGCGCGCCTCGCCATCCAAAAGTTGCTCGACAATAAGAGAATCACGGAGAATCCGCTCACCGATTCGGTGGCCGCCGTGAGCGTGGGCCTGCTGCAGGGGCAGGAAATGCTCGACCTCGCCTACCTCGAGGACCGGGACGCCGAGGTCGACTTCAATGTCGTCATGACCGGCCGCGGCCAGTTCGTCGAGGTGCAGGGCGCGGGCGAGGAGGCGACCTTTACGCACGACCAGTTGCAGAGCCTGCTCACCTTCGCCCAGAACGGGCTCAAGGAACTTGCCGCGCTGCAGACGGCCTTCCTCGCACAGCACCTGCTGAAGTTTTAGCGGACCGATGCCGGGCCCCGCTGGATCGATCGCCCCAGCCAGGCCTCCTTTGCCTGGGTCACTTCCGCACCGGGTTTTCCGCCGTCAGGCGACCACGGGCACCTTGACGACGGTCTTGCGCACGAGCGCGGGTCCTTTCACCGCGAGTGCCGGCATGTGCGCATCTTCCGGCCAGAACACGGCCACATCGCCCGTCCGCACCCGGAGCACGGACGCGGCACCGGTGTCGGCGTGTTTGGTCAGATCCTTCGCCTCATCGTGGGCCTGCGTGATGCCGAGCTGGGCCGCGGCGGCCACTTCCATCAATTCGTCGCCCGCCACGATCACCTGCACATCGATGTACTTGCGGTGTGTCTCGAAAAACCCCTCCGGCCGGGGCTTTGTCTGATAAGCCATCTCCATGGCGTAGGCGCCGCCGGGAAGCTCGTGACGGTGCGTGGACCCGCCGGCCAGGGCGGTGATGCGCGCATGCACCGCCGAACCGGGCGTCAACGCCTGCTCGGCATAGGCGAACGCGGAATTGAATTCCGGGAAGCGCGCGCACCGGGCGCGCACCGTGGCGAGAGCTCCAAAGAAAGCCATGCCGGAAGTTGACGGTCGCCGCCAGAGGCCCGCAAGGTAATATCGCCAGGCCGCCGGCCATGGCCCGGGCGGCGAACCTTCGCCTGACGGGAAGCGCCACCCTGGCATCTCCCAGGCGAGGCGCCGCATCTAAAACATTGCCGCCCTGTGCGACTTTGGCTGTGTTGATCGCTCCCGTGGCGATCAGAATCACCCGCATCCTGTCCGATCTGCACTATGGCGATCCCGCCAGCCGCGTGCGTTCGCTCGCGGCGCTGCGACCGCTGTTTGCGGGCGCCGACCGGATCGTGTTCAACGGTGACAGCCTTGAGACGCGGTTCAGTCCGGCCGCGCAACCGGTGGAAGAAAGGCGCCGGCACTTTCTGGAGTTTGTCCGCGACGAGGCACCGGGCGCCGCACTGCTGACCGGCAACCATGATGCCGGCATCTCCGACATCCATCATCTTGATCTGATCGGAGGGCTCGTGTTCGTGACCCATGGCGAGATCCTATTTGAGGATCTCGTGCCGTGGAGTGCGGAACTTCCACAGATCCGCGAACTGTACCGCCAGCAGCTCGCCGGCCTGCCCTTCGCCGAGCGCGACCGGCTGGAGGCGCGGCTGGCCGCCTGCAAGCGCGCCTGTGCGCAGGTGCGGCTGCCCGGCGATTCACATCCGCGCACATCCTGGAGCCGCACCGTGCACACTGCGCGCAAGTTCTGGCCGCCCACGCGCACCCTGGCCATGATGCGGGCGTGGCGCGAACTGCCCGCACGCGCCGCGGCTTTTGCCCGCCGCCACCGACCCGGGGCGCGTTTTATCGTGGTGGGCCATACGCATCTGCCCGGAGTGTGGTTTCCGCGGCACATGGTGGTGATCAACACCGGCTCATTTTGCCCTCCGTTTGGCTGCTATGCCGTCGATGTTTCGCCGGAGCAGGTGGTGGTGCGGCGCGTGCGTCACCGCCGGGGCTCCTTCGAACTGGGGCGGGTGGTGGCCTCCTTTGCCCTGGCTCCCACGCGCGACGGTGCCGAGGGCTCCGCAGCAACCATGCCCGAACTGGTTCCCACGCCATGAGCATGGAATTTGGCTGGTGGGCCCGTGATGCCGAAAACCGCCCCTTTCAGGTCCGGGTGATCATCTTCGGCGGGGACCCGACCTGGAGCCGCAAACAGGGGCACCATCAGCCATGGGAGCCCTACGGCCCTCCCACGGACGAGGATTGGGATCACCTGCTCGCCGAAGCCAGGCGGCGCCTTCCGCGGCGTCTGCTTTCAACCAAGCAATTCGAGGCGATCAAGCGTCTGCGACCGGGCTAGGTCCCGCCGGGCCGCCCTCCGGCCGGCCGCCAATGCCCGCGCATCGGCGGGAGGAGATCACTTGGGAGCCTCGCCTCTTTCCCTCAGTTTTTGCCAGATCAGGCGGAATGAACTGGCGAATTCGGCGGGGCGCTGGCGCACGAGGCGGGTAATTTCGGCCGGGGCGAACCACGCTCCCCGCTCGATTTCCTCGGGATGCAAGCTGAACGGCCCTTCTGCTTCCTGCCGGTAAACCCAGACGAATTCATGGCCGGTCTCGGGGCACGCCGGGAGACGAAGCCGGCGACGGGGCGCCAGCGCCACGTGGAGGCCGATCTCCTCGCGCAGCTCCCGCACGGCGCACGCGTCATAATCTTCGCCGGCATCAACATGACCGGAGACCGAGGAATCCCATGCTCCCGGGGCCGTGTCCTTGCTCGATGAGCGTTTCTGCAAAAACAGCTCTCCGGCCCGGTTGAACACGAGCACATGCACCGCCCGATGCCTCAGACCGTGCGCATGCACCTCCCGCCGGGTGGCACGGGATACGACGGCATCTTTTTCGTCGACCACGTCGAACCATTCCTCAGCCCTCTTGGACTCCGGCATGCTTTGTGTTTCGTCGTCCGAGGGACTGATTCCAAGCAAAACCGTCCGGAGAAACGCCAAGGCAGTCCCCATGACCCTGATGCATTCGCCCGCGGGCGGCGGCCGGTCCGCCGGCGGCTTTGCGATTTTACCGTTTCGGCCGGCGCTTCGTTCGCGCGCGCCGGGAGGATCCGGCGCGGCGGCTTTTCTTGGCCGCCGCGCCGGTCTGCCTTTCAGCCTTCATCCTGGCAATCCATTCGGCGAGCGCCTGGTCGCCTTCACGCGGGAACAACCCCATGACCTCGCAGACATGCGCAAGAAGATCCCCGGTTTCATCCCCGGCGGGCCTGCGTCGCCGCGAGCCCCGGGTGGTTTTCTTCTCCGCCCGATTTGCACGCGTGGTTCCGGGTTTGCTTCCCTGGCGGCCGGGCTGGTGCTTCCGGTGATGGCTGTCGGACTTGTGATGCATAGGGGAATGCAGGAGGGCCACCCATGTGACCGGCTCCGCGTTATTCCAAAGTGAATAATTTTATTATGTCAAATTTCTTTTGCCAAAAAAAGATCAGCATGTCCCTGCTGAAAATACGCTGGCGCCCCTTGGATGTGCCTCAATTGTCGCAAGCCTGCCTTTCCCGGTATGCCTTGAAGGCCCCAAGCAGCTCCTTGGGAAACAGCGCGCCCATCTCCGTGAGATGGGCGACGATCAGTGCGTTGGCCAGGCCCTGGTGGGCTGCAAACTGGAGCAGCTTGACCACGTCTTGGGAAGAACGGGGCGCGGGCATGAGTTTCAACGCCGGCTTGGCAGTGGACTGTACGAAGCGGCACCGGTTTTTAGTGGCCATGTGGGTTAGCTGATCAGTTGAAGCTGGTTAAACACCCTCCCAGCCCTGCTGGCGGACTTGGAGGCACCCCATCGTGGGTAGTATCACCCGTTTCTTACAACCATGGCGCACACTCAATTTTTGGTAGGTCTGGAGGCTCGACATTCGCCAACAAAAGTCCCCATTCACGCTGCCGCTGACAAAAATCAGCCCTCGTTGAGGCCGTTCCTGGGGTGCTTTTCTCCCCTCAAAACGGAAAAAGATCCAAGCCCCGCCTCACCGCTTGCGCAGGTAGTCCCGCACCCCGGCCAGGCCGCGGGTGTTTAAAACGTGCTCCGCCGTGAGCCAGCCTTTGCGCGCGGCATTGATGCCCGCACGAACGTGCTCCAGCCCGGCGGTGTCGTGGGCGTCGGGATTGATGACACAGCACAGGCCCCGCTCCGCCGCCCGGCGCCAGTGCCGCCAGTCCAGGTCAAGTCGCTGCGGATGGGCGTTGAGCTCGATGGCCACGCGGTTCGCCACGGCGGCATCGATCACCTTCGCCACGTTGACCGGGTAGCCTTCGCGCTTGAGCAGCAGCCGGCCGGTCGGATGTCCCAGCATGGTGGCGCACGGGTGTTCGATGGCGCGGATGATGCGCGCCGTCATTTCCGCCTCGCTCTGCGTGAAGGCCGAGTGCACCGAGACGACGACATAGTCGAGTTCGCGCAGGACCGCCTCGTCGAGATCCAGCCGGCCATCAGGCAGAATGTCGCACTCCACCCCGGTCAGGACCTGCGTCGTGAAACGGCCCGACTGGTTGAGCGCGGCGATTTCGGCGATCTGCCTGCGCAATCTTGCCTCGTCGAGACCGTTTGCCTGGAAGCTCGCTTTCGAATGATCGGCGATGCCGAGATACTCCCAGCCGTGCCCCTGGGCCGCCGCCACCATCTCGGCGAGCGTGTTGCGGCCGTCGGATGCCGTCGTGTGGTTGTGAAATACCCCACGGATGTCGGCGGCTTCGACCAGCCGCGGAAGTTCGCCTTTCTCCGCCGCCTCGATCTCGCCCAGTCCCTCGCGCAACTCCGGCGGGATGTAGTGCAAACCGAGCGCGGCAAAAAGGTCGGTCTCCGACCGGATGTGCTCCAGCTTCGCGCTCCGGGATTTGCGTTGCGCCGCCGCCTTCTCCTTCGCCGTCCCTTCGCCCTCGGCCGGCACGAGCCCCCACTCGCTCAGACTCAGTCCGCGGGCCAGCGCCCGCTGGCGCATCTGCACGTTGTGGTCCTTCGAGCCGGTGAAATGATGCAACGCGAAGGCAAACTGGGCGGGCGGCACGATGCGCAGGTCGGCCTGCAGGCCGCCGGCGTAGCGCACGCTCGCCTTCGTCTCCCCCTTCGCCGTCACCTCCCGCACCTCCGGCCGCGTGATGAACCATTCGACGATCGGCGCCCACGCTTCCGCGGCCACGAGAAAATCGAGGTCCCCCACGGTTTCCAACCCGCGCCGCAGGCTGCCCGCATGCTCGGCGCACCGCACCTGCGGCAGGGCGCGCAACCCCTGCAGAATCGGCTCGGCCACGGCGAAGGCTTCCCACCACCGGTGCCGCCGCGCATAGGCCGCCCGGTTGCGGATGCCCGCCAGGATCTTCTCCTGGCTTTTTTCGCCGAATCCGTCGAGCGCCGCCACCCGCCCCTCCGCGCAGGCCCGCGCCAGTTCCGCGACCGCACTGATCCCGAGCTTCGCATGCAGCGCCTTGATCTTCTTCGCGCCCAGACCGGGGATTTCCAGCATCTCCACCAGGCCGGGGGCGATCGAGGCCTTCAGTTTCTCGTGAAACCCCAGCCGGCCCGTCGCGTGCAGTTCGGTGATCTTTTTCGCCAGCGCCTCGCCAATGCCCGGGATGGCCTGCAGCCGGTCTTCGGCGATGACCGTGCCCACTTCCTCCTCCAGCGTCTCCAGCGCCCGCGCCCCCGCAAGATAGGCGCGCACCTTGAAGGGATTTTCGCCCTTCAATTCCAGCAGCACGCCGATCCCCTCAAGGACTCCGGCTATCTCGTTCTTGGTCATGCCCGTTTTCCCCACGGAAAAACATGGGATATATCCGGAAACTCAAGATCCGCTTTCGGATGGCTTCCCTTTCCGCGGATTCTGTGTATTCGTGGTTGCATGCCTTTTGTCTATCGTCGCACCATCCGCTTCGCAGACACAGATGCCGCCGGCGTGGTGTTTTTTCCCAATTACTTCGCCATCTGTCACGAAGCCTACGAGGAGTCGCTGGCGACCGACAGAATCGAGTTGAAATCGTTTTTCGGCAAGCACGGCGTGGTGGTGCCGATTACCAAAAGCCAGGCCGAATATCTGCGTCCGCTTACCTGCGGGGACAAAATCAGCGTGACCCTCACACCCACGCTCCTCGGCAGCGACGGCTACGCCATCGACTACGATCTGCACCGTCTCGGCCGCCCGGAAAAACTCGCGGCGCGGGTGCGCACCGAGCACGTCTGCATCTCCTCCCGGTCCAGCGAACGCCACGTCCTGCCGGTCGCCCTCGCCGCCTGGATCAGGCATCATTCCGCCTGATCCTGCCGCCCGCCTCCAAGGCTAGGGCCGTCAATTCCCGCCGGTTCACTTTTCCCTGGTCGTTTCGCGGCCAGACGGCGATGCGGACGTAGCGCTTGGGCCGCTTGTGCGGCGCCAGCCGGCCCGTGATGCACTCGCGGACTGCGGCGACATCCGGCTCCTTCGGACCGGCCGGATAGCATGCCACGACCGCCTCCCCCCATTCCGCGTCCGGCACGCCGATCACCGCCACGTCGGCAAACTGTCCGGTGGCGCGCAACGCCGCCTCAACCTCGCCGGGTTCGACCTTTTTCCCGCCGGTGATGATGACGGCATCCCGCCGCCCAAGCACGTGCAGGCTGCCGGATTCGTCAAGAAAGCCGAGATCCTCCGTCAGCCACGGGCCGGCCTTGCGCCCGTGCGGATAATAACCGCGAGACAGGGATTCCGCCGTGATCTGGATGACGCCATCCGCACCCAGTTCCACCCTGGCATGCGGCAGGGCGGAACCGCAACCGCGGTGGCCGGCCAGAAATTCCTCCGGGCGCAAGGCCGTGACCATGGCCGCCGTTTCCGTCATCCCGTAACCCGGCGCCAGGGGAAGCCGCGCCTCTGCCGCGCGGTCGAGCAGATCCGGCCAGGCCGGCCCGCCGCCAAGAAAAACCGCCCGAAACCGCCGCAGACGGTCCGCCGCCTCCGGCCGGTCCAGCAGCCGCTGAAGCTGGGTCGGCACGAGGGACAGGAACCAGTCGCCCTTCCCAGTCTCCGGCCAGCGCCCGCTTTCCATCTCCGTCCAGGCCCACGGCAGGTATCGGCCGCCGGTGAGCGCGCAGCGCATCCACGCCATCAGGCCGCTCACGTGATGCAACGGCAGCACGCCGACCGCGTTGATTTGCCTGACCTGGAAATGTCCGCAGCAGCCACCCACCGCGGCGGACAGTGTGTCCTGATCGTGCCGGGCCAGCCTCAGCCTCCCGCTCGATCCACCGGTTGGCAGACAGAGCCAGCCGAGGCTCTGCCTCGGTTCTGAGTTTTGGGTTTTGAGTTTAGGGTTGGTCAGTTCGTCAAACTGGGCCCGTTCCGCCGCGCCCCATGATGGATCTGCCACGAATACCGTGGCCCCGGCCGTCATGGCCTCGCCGAAAGCGGCCATGAACCGTTCGGGCTCACGCTCCTCCACGATGACATCACGCGGGGCGACCACCCGGAGTGTGACTCCGAGCCGGCGGACTAGTTCAGTGCGTTCCATACGGTCTCGGGATTCATCCTGTTGACATCTTCAACCGACACGAAGGGAACGGCGGGCAGACCGTCAAACCGTCCATCCTTGAACAGCGGCGTGACTCCAAAACCGAGTGCGCGCGGGTGACGGCCCTTGAATTGAAACGCCAACCGCAGCGCCGCCTGCCGGCCAACGGCCGTCTCGAACGCCGAGGAAAAAACCACATCGGCTTGATGCTTCACGAGCAATTCCAGCACGCTCGCAGGCGGACCGGCCAGCGCCGGCTTCACCACCAAGGCACCCGGCCATCCGCGCCCCAGCCATGTCCGCAGACTCGGAAGTCCGGTCACCGATTCATCAAGCGCCAGTGTGGTCGGGTAGTCACTGGCCAGGCCTGTCAGCGCATCCACGTTTTCCGAGGCCACCGGCTGCTCCACAAACTCGATCGGCCGCTCCGCACAGCGCTCGAGCCACTTCACCGCCTGCCGCGTCGTCCATGCGCCATTGGCATCGAGTCGCAGCTTCACGTGACCCGGCAGCCGCGCCAGCAGGTCGTCCAGCAGCACCCATTCGTCGGCGGCGTCGAGCACACCGACCTTCCATTTGAACGTGACAAACCCTTCTGCCAGCGCCTTGTCCGCCGCCGCCAGCGCCGCCTTGCCGGCCGGCAGCAGCGCCGCCACCGGCATGCGCCGAACCGCAGCGGACGAAAGGTCGGGCGCGTTATCCTTGATGCGCCGCGCCTGTGCCGGATCCGGCGGATCAGGGATGATCCGCCCTGCCTCGGTCATAGCCGAAGCGAGGGCGAACCGCAGACAGCCATGACGCTCGTCGATGCCCTCGAGGGACGTCGCCTCCACCGTCTCGCCCAGCTTCGCCAGCACGTTCCCGGCCTCCGCCAGCGTCTCCGTGCCGAACCAGGGAATCGGCGCCACCTCGCCGAAACCGACACGTCCCTGCTCGTCCTCCAGTCGCAGCACAATTCCCTCCCGCTCCATCCACGGGCCATGGGCGGTGCGCACGGTGCGGAGGAGCGGAAGACGGTAGGGGCGATAGGCCAGGCGGTGGGTCACAGCCCCATGGTGTAGCGCCTGACCCGTGGCACGCAATCGCGCGTACGTGTCGCCGTCGCCGAAAAAAGGCGTTGCGGTTTTTCGCCACGGCATTATGTCATTCATGGCAACCATGACCAAGCCTGTCACGATTGCCCACCCGGGGGATGACAAGTTCTATCCCACGGCGGACGAGTTTTTCGCCCGCCTGCTGCCCACGGCGCTGACCTACGACGACGTCTCGCTGGCGACGCTCTACTCGGAAATCCTTCCCAAGGACGCCGATCTCGCCACGCAGCTTTCGGAGACGCTGCGTCTGCAGATTCCGATCATCTCGTCGGACATGGACACCGTCACCGAGTCGCGCATGGCCATCGCCATGGCGCTCAATGGCGGCCTCGGCCTCATCCACTACAACATGCCGGCGCCGGATCAGGTGAAGGAGGTCGCGCGCGTGAAGCGTCATGTCCACGGCCTTATCCAGGATCCCATCACCGTCTCCCCCGATCTCGCCATCGGCGACGTGCTCGGGATGATCGAGCAGCGGCACTTCAGCTTCCTGACTTTCCCCGTCGTCGACGCGCGGGGCCGGCTCGTCGGCCTGCTGCCCGGCAGCATCGTCAAGGAACGCTACCGCGCCAAAAAGGTCACCGAGGCGATGACCCCGCGCGCCCGGCTCATTGTCGCCCAGGAGCGCGACCTCGGCGGCGATCCCATCAAGTATGCCGACACGTTTTTCAGCGAGCACATCGGCATCAACAAGATGCTGGTCGTTGACGACCAGGACCGTCTGCGCGGGCTCGTGACCAGCACCGACGTCGAGCGCATCATCGGCGAGGCCAAGTCGCGCCGGAAGCCCAGCCGCGACACGCATTTCCGCCTGGTGGCCGGCGCCGCGGTGGCCCCCGTGCGCAAACCGTCGGGGGAACTCGACCGCGACAAGATCATCGGACATGTCGGCGAGTTGGTGGACGAAGCCATCGACGCCGTCGCCGTCTCCACCGCCCATGGCCACAGCGCCGGCGTGGGCGAAATTGTGAAGGTGCTTCGCGGAGCATTTCCCACCCTTACCATCATCGCTGGTAACGTCACCGGCGCCGCCGGCGTTGAGTATCTCGCCGATTGCGGCGCCGATGCCATCAAGATCGGCCAGGGGCCGGGCTCCATCTGCACGACGCGCATGGTGGCGGGCGTGGGCATCCCGCAGCTCACCGCCCTCTATGTGGGACGCAAGGGCGCCGCGGCCCGGGGCGTGCGCATCCTCGCCGACGGCGGCATCGCCAAGTCGGGCGATATCGTCAAGGCGCTCACGCTCGCCGACGCCGTCATCTGCGGCGGCCTGTTCGCCGGGTGCCGCGAGGCGCCGGGCGAAATCCTCGAGATCAACGGCAAGCTCTACAAACAATACCGGGGCATGGGCACCATGGCCGCCATGAAGGCCGGCTCGGCCGCGCGCTACGGCCACGACAAGGAGGATACCACGCGTAAGATCTCCTCCGAGGGCATCGAGGCGCTCAAAGAGGTGTCCGGCTCGGTCGACAGCGTGCTCGCCGACCTCATCGGCGGCCTGCAGGCCGGCATGGGCTACCTCGGCGCGCGCAACCTGTCCGAACTCCGCGCCAAGGCGCGCTACGTGCACGTCACCACCGCCGGCCAGAAGGAGGCCGCGCCGCACGACGTCATCGAGGTGTCGACCAAGAACCACCCGTAGGCGCGGCGTGGGATCTCAGGCATGGGTTCAGGGTTCTGAGTTCTGTGTTCAGGGCCAGCGTGCGGCGGTGCCCTGCGTGCTCTTCGTGTCCTTTGTGGTGAAGTCACCTCCGTCCCGATCTGAATGGTCTCCGCTTTCCGGTTTTCCCACAAAATCTCCTTGCCCCGCCGTCCCCCCTCCCCTTTCTCCTTCATGGCAACAGGGGGCTCGCATCTCTGGCTGCCGCTTGAACCATGTCCCTCTCACCGTTCAGCAGCCAGCTCATCGCCGATGTGGGCATCAGTTTCGGTGACGAAGGCAAAGGCCGGCTCATCCCCGAGGTCGCCGAGGAGCTGCGTCCATCCCGCGCGCCCGTCGCGGTCGTCATCAAGGTCAACGGCGGCGCCAACTCGGGCCACACCGCCGCCGGCCTGAAGTTCAACCTGCTGCCGTCCGGCGTGGCCGTGCCCTTCATTCCGCACCTCTGCATCGGCAGCGGCGTCGTGGCCGACCCGCGCAAGATCTGGTGGGAGACCCGGCCGCTCGAGCACAAGGGCTATGCCGTGCTCTCGCGCCTGCTCATCGACGAGCGCACGCTGGTCTCCGACCTCACCCACCGCCTGCTCGACCTCGCGTGGGAGGATTACCGCACCAACGTGCTCCACGAGGAGCCGCGCGGCTCCACCGGCCGCGGCATCACGCCGGCCTACGGCGACGAGATCGCCCAGTGGCAGATTTGCTTTTCCGACTTCCAGGCCGGTCCCAACTATTTCGCCCGCAAGCTCGCCCAGCGCGCCGACCGCGCCCTCCACACGATCCGCCACGTCTGCCGCGTGAGCGAGGAGACATGGACCGGGTTCTTCAAAAAACTCACGGAGGCCGAGCAACGGGCCAACCGCGAGAGCATCGAGCAGGGCATTTTCCCCGCGGAGGAATTTGATTTCACCCGCTTCCTTGGCCGCGCGCCGTTCACCCTCGATCTCGACCGGCTGGCCGAGACCTACTGGCGCGCCGGCACCGCGCTGGCCCGGCACATCGGCGAGGTGCGCGAGCTGGTTCTGCGCGAACTGGGCGCCGGGCGGACCATCATCGGCGAATTCGGCCAGTCCTACTGGCTCGACAAGCGCCAGGGCTTCTCGCCCAACGTCACGGCCTCGCACACCTTCTCGCCGGAGTTCTTCCAGTCGGCGGGCATTCCCCTCCAACCCATCCACACCATCGGCGTGGCCAAGGCCTACGACACCAAGGTCGGCACCCACACGTTCCTCACGCAGATGGACGACGCCCATCCCCTGTGCGGCCGCCTGAAGCAGCTCGAGTACGGCACCTCCACCGGCCGCCAGCGCATGGTCGGCTGGTACGACGCGGTCGAAAAGGGTGACGCGCTGCGCTACGGCGGGTTTCACGACCTGATGATCAACAAGCTGGACGCGCTCACCCACGCCGGCGACTGGCGCGGCGACCTGCTCGTCTGCACCGCCTACCAGGCTCCCGACGGACGCGTTTGCCGCCACGTGCCGCGCAACGAGGCGGTGCGCAAGACGCTCCGGCCGGTTTATCAAAGCTGCCCGGGATGGCCCGAGGACATCGCCGGCGTGCGCCGCTTCGCCGATCTGCCGCGCTACGCCCAGCGCTACGCCGGCGCCATGATGAAGGCCCTGCTCGAGGTGGCCTATGACGGCCGCGCCTGGCCGGCCGCGCTGCCCAACCTGCGCTACCTCGGCGTCGGCCCGCTGCCCTCGCAGATCATCAAGGACGTGCCGGCGACGGCGGAACTCATCGAGCTGGCGGGATTCTGAGCCATCTGGCAGCCACAGGCTTTTGTTCGCAGGTATCAGTCATCCAGCCTCCCGCAGAACCTAACCCGGATGCATCACACTATTTCATCGTCCGTGCATCCGCCGCTCCCTCCTTGCACTCGGGAACGACCGACTCCGTCGGGGTTAGCCCCGACCAAGTCGGCCCGTCAGGGTGCATCATTCACACGAGTGAGTGTGATTGATGCAGGCTAAAAATCCTGCAGGCGGCCCTCGCCGGCGCCGCGGCCGGGCTCGAGCCGCTCGAAGACTTCGCCGATCAAGTAGATTGAACCGGTGACCACCACCGTATCCTCCGCGCCGCCGATAGCGCAGCGATCCGGGCCGGGAAACACGTCGGCGACGGTCGTGCGCGCCACCCGGCCGCCGAAGGTCGCGGGGACGCAGTGTTCCAGCTCCTCGTAGCCGCAGGCACGCGCCTGGTGCGGAATGGCGAGGTGGATCTCCCGGGCGTGCCGCGCAATCACCTCGAGCAGCGCCCGGGCGCGATACTCGCCGAGCGCGCCGGTCATGATTACCGGTTTCCGGCCGGTCTCGGCCAGGAGCTTCGTCAGATTGGCGTCGAGCACCTGCGCCCCCTCGGGATTGTGCGCGGCGTCGAGGATGAGCGGGCGTCCTCCGGCGGTCATCCGCTGCCAGCGGCCCGGCCAGTTGGCGTGCAGGAGGCCGCGGCTGATGACCTCGCCGTCCAGTTTCCAGCGCGGAGGCAGCAGCCGGGCGACAAGCGTGGCGGTGGCGGCGTTCCAGCGCTGGTAGTCGCCCTCGAGATTGGTGTGCGGATAACGATCGATGCCGTCACCAAACTCCTCGCGCACCGAATGAACGGGCGCGTGCCGGTCCGCCGCGATCTTCCGGATGATCTCCTCGGCCACGGGGGGCATGCGGCCGAGCACGACGGGCCGCCCCGGCTTGATGATGCCCGCCTTCTCGGCCGCGATCTGCTCGAGCTGGTCGCCCAGCATTTCACAGTGGTCGAGCCCGATCGAAGTGATCACCGCCACCTCCGGTAGCACGACGTTGGTGGCGTCGAGCCGTCCGCCCAGACCCACCTCGATGATGCCAATGTCCACCTGCCGCCGCGCAAACTGGAGGAAGGCCATGGCCGTCATGAACTCGAAAAAGCTCGGATGATCGTCGGCGCTGAAGAGCGCCGGTCGCTCCGCCACGGGCCGCAGTTCGTTGGTGTAGGCGACGATCTCCGCCTCGCCCAGCAGCCGGCGGTCCACCTGCACGCGCTCGCCGAGCTTCACGAGGTGGGGCGACGTGTAGAGCCCGGTGCGCCAGCCGGCCGTGTGCAGGATGGCGTCGAGCAACGCCGACACCGAGCCCTTGCCGTTCGTGCCGGCGACATGGATGACCGGGTAGCTTCTTTCCGGATGTCCGAGCGCCTCGACCATGACCTGCATCCGGTCGATGCCGAATTTCATGCCCTTTGCCTTGAGGCCGAAAAGGTAGTCCTGCACCGGTGCATAGCCGGCGCAAGAACCCGCAACCTCCACCAGGGAACGTTCAACCTTCATGGAAGTTTTGATGGGGACCGACGATTCCGCGCGGTCTGGATGCTGCGGTAGAATATACGTATCAATTCCTCGGTTTCAGCCAGTAAAGGGCCGACCTGATCGGGTTCCCTGATCAACGGCACGCGCTGAATGAGGAGCAACCAGCGGCGGCTTTCACGGAGTTCCTTGAGGCCGATGCTCAGTTTATGGATAAAATCGGCGGGTGATTCCGCCGCCTGCGCTTCGCCATGATTGGGCAAGGCCGATGTTCCGGCGCGCAAGAGTTGATCGGCGACATGGGCTCCGGCGCGTGTCGCAGGCATCGCCGCGGTCAGCCGGACGATCGCCGCCGCGTAGTTAAGAAGACGTTCCTCAAGATCAAACCCTTCTTTCCGGCCCTCTGGACGTTGCGTGCTCAACGTTAGGTACTGGATATCGGACGTTGGCGGTCGAACGTTGAGCGTTGAATGTTGAGCGTTGAACGCTCCTTCCCGCTCTACCTGATTTTTTCCTCGACCGGCTTCTTCTTCACATACAGCGCCTGGAGGATGTCGCGCAACCGGTCGCGCATCTCGAGCCGGCTGACAATCTGGTCGATGAGGCCGTGCTTGAGGAGAAACTCGGCGCTTTGAAAGCCCGCCGGCAGCGACTGCTTGGTGGTCTCCTTGATGACGCGCGCCCCGGCGAAGCCGATCATCGCGCCCGGCTCGGCAAGGATGACGTCGCCGAGCGTGGCGAAGCTCGCCGTGACCCCGCCCGTGGTCGGGTCGGTGAGGACGGAGATGAAGGGGATTTTCGCCGCCGCGAGCCGGCCCAGCGCCGCGCTGGTCTTCGCCATCTGCATCAACGAGAAAATGCCCTCCTGCATGCGCGCGCCGCCCGAGGCGCTGAAAATGAGGCACGGAATCTTCTCCTGCAGGGCGCGTTCGATGGTGCGCGTGAGCCTCTCGCCGGTGGCGCCGCCCATGGCGCCGCCGCAGAAGCGGAAATCCATCACGGCCACCGCCACTGGGATGCCGTGGATGCGGCCGGTGCCGCACACCACCGCCTCGTTCATGCCGCTCTCCTTTTCGTATTTCCGGAGGCGCTCGGAATAGGGCTGCGAATCCGTGAAGCCCAGGGGATCGGCCGCCCGCACCTCCGCGGCGAGTTCCTGGAAGGTGTCCGGGTCGAGCAGGTTCTTGAGGCGCGCGCGCGCGCCGAGACGGAAATGGTAGCCGCTCTTCGGCACCACCATCTGGTTGGCCTCGAGATCCTTGTTGAAGACGATCT
This sequence comes from Opitutia bacterium, assembly GCA_003142615.1. Taxonomy (GTDB): domain Bacteria; phylum Verrucomicrobiota; class Verrucomicrobiia; order Opitutales; family Opitutaceae; genus Fen-1467. The sequence continues at coordinate 31,802 of PLMW01000024.1, forward strand.
CGCCCGAGAGCGGGCACTTCACCCAGACACCCTTGGGGATGTCCTTCTTTTTGGCGACAACGGTGGGATACTGCGGCTTGTTGAAATGCACCATGATGGAAATCAGCCGTGACCGAAGGTGACGACGTCGAGATTCAGGCAGCCGGCCCGCCGCAGCACGGCAGCGCAGGCGTTGAGGGTGGAACCCGTCGTGAAGACATCATCAATGAGGACGTAACGTTCGGCGGGGTTTATGGCAGCGCCGGACCGCAAGGCAAAGGCATTTTTCAGATTGGCCTGGCGGGCGCGCCGGTCGAAGGCGGTCTGGGTCGGCGTGTCGATGACGCGGCGCAACGGCTCCGTCACGCGCGTGTCCGCGCCGCCGGCGGCGGCGAAGCACTCCGCGAGCAGCCGGCTCTGGTTGTAGCCGCGCTCGCGCTCCTTGCGCGGATGCAACGGCACCGGCACGAGAGCCGCGCCGCGCAGATAGCCGGCGATCCCCGGGGTGGCGCGGATGAGGGCGGCGATGTCTTTCAGCACATACAGGGCGCGATGGTATTTGAGCGCGTGCACGAGCGTCCGTCCGGGACCCTGCAGCAGCACGCAGGTGCGGCCCTCCCGGAACGCGGGCTCAAGTTCCGTGCAGTGCGGACACGCCCGCCTGCCGTGCATTTCCCCGTAGAAGGGATGGCCACACACGTGGCAATGCGGCGGCTGCACGAAGGTCATCAGCGGCCCGCACCGCGCACAGAGGTGCCGCAGGCCGCCGCCTTCCACCAGCCCCCCGCAGTGCACGCACACCGGCGGAAACACGAGGTCGCCCGCGGTGCGCCCCAGCCGGCCGAGCGCGAGGAGGGTGCTCATGCTCAGTAAAGCACCCGCGCCAGGAAAAGCCCCTGCGCGGGCGCGGTCTGGACGGCATGGGTGCGTCGGGTCGTGTGCAGGATCGCCCCGACCTGGACCGGCGTGAGTTTTCCCCGCCCCACGGCCACGAGCGCGCCGACGAGACTGCGCACCATCTTGTAGAGAAACCCGTCGGCCTCCACGGTGATGCGCAGCCGTGCGCCGCGTCTGGTCACGTCGAGCCGGCGCAGGTGCCGTATGGTGTCCTCCCTCCCGACGCCATTCAGGGCTGCGAACGCCCGGAAGTCGTGGCGCCCCGTCAGGCGGCGCGCCGCCGTGCGCATCGCCCCAACGTCGAGCGGCTGGTGCAGCGACCAGCAAAACGGGTGAAGGAACGGATCGGCCGGGCCGCCTTGATGCAGCTGGTAGAAATAGATTTTTCCGACGGCCGAGAAACGCGCGTGGAAACTCCGCGGCACCGGGCGCGCCGACTTCACCTGGATCGTCGGCGGCAGTCCGCCGCGCAACGCCGCCAGCAGTTTCGCGGGACCATGCGCCCAGCCGGCGTCGAAGTGAAACACCTGCCCCAGCGCGTGCACGCCCGCATCGGTGCGGCCGCTGCCGTGGATGCGCACGGCTCGGCCGAGCAGCCACTTGAGGCGGCGTTCGATGACATCCTGCACGGCGGTGCCATCGGGCTGGCTTTGCCAGCCGCTGAAACCCCGGCCGTCGTAGGCACAGACACACTTCCAGCGCTGGATTTTTGAAGAAGCCACGGAAAATACGAAAGCTATTTTTTAAAACGCGATCATTCTTCCGCCGACTTTGGCGGAAAGCGCTGGTTGAGGAAATCCTGCAGGATGAGGCAGGCGGCGCGTGAATCGACCAGACCGGACGCCCGCACCGACCGCCGCTTCCGCTTGGGGATGGATTGCTCCGCCTCAAAGGACGTCAGCCGCTCGTCCACGAGATGCACCGGCAGGCTGAAGGTCGCCTTGAGCTGCGCGGCAAAGGCCTCGGCCTCCTTGGCCTTGAAGCCGGCAGTGTCGTCCATGTTGAGCGGATGGCCGAGCACGAGGTCGGTGATGCGCCGCTGGTGGATCACCACGGCGAGTTTTTCCAGCCGTTTCCGTGGCGAGTGATCGGTCAGGGCCGGCAGCGGCGTCGCCACGCCGAGTTCGTCGCCATAGCCGAGGCCGACGCGCTTCTCCCCGTAATCGATGCCGAGACAACGCATGCCTCAGAGGAGCTTGCGGCCGCGCGGATCCGCCGCCAGCCGCTGGAGCAGGGTTTTCAGGTGCTGCGCCTTGTCGCGCGGGCAGACCAGCGTGGCATCGCGCGTCTGCACGATGATCAAGTTGTCGGCGCCCAGGACGGCGGTGAAATGGCGGCCCTCGTTGATGACGATGTTATGGCTGCCCTGCTCGATGACGACGTTCCCGCGGACGACATTACCGGCCGCGTCCTTGCTCAAGTGCCGGGTGAGCGCCGCCCAGGAGCCGATGTCGTCCCAGTCAAAGGTGGCCGGAAACACGACCACGTTATCCGCCTTTTCGAGGATGGCGTAGTCGACCGCGATTTTCGGCAGCGAGGGATAAATTTTGCGCAGGGTGCCTGCCAGCGGCCGTCGGGCCGCCAGGGCTTTGCCGATCTTCGCCAGGCCCGCGAAAACCTTGGGGGCATGCCGGGCAAAAGCTTCCAGGACAACGCCGGCCCGCCACACAAAGATGCCTGGATTCCAATAATATTCGCCGGAGGCGAGGTAGCCCTGCGCCTCCTCCAGCGAGGGCTTCTCCACAAACCGCCGGGCCCGGTAGATGACCCGGCCGTGCACCGTGCGCCACGGTTCCGCCCGCTGGATGTAACCGAAGGCGGTGGAGGGCTCGGTGGGGGGCACGCCGATCAATACGATGACCGGGGCCGCCTCGGCCGCCACGAAGGCCGCGCGCAAATCGCCTTGGAAGGCCCGCACATGGTGGATGACCGCGTCGGAGTGCACCGAGGCAAAAACCGCCCGGGGATCACGCGCCGCGACCAGTTGCGCCGCGAGTCCCACCGCCGGGCCGGAGTCGCGGCCCACCGGCTCGGCGATGATGTTCGCGCGCGGCAGGACCCGGCAAACCCGCCGCACCACCGCCGCCTGCTCGACATTGGTGAGCACCAGCACGCGTTCGGCCGGCACCACCGGCAGGACCCGCTCCAGCGTCTGCCGCAACATCGGCCGGTCGCCGATGATGGGCAGCAATTGCTTCGGACGGCGCAAGCGGCTCTGCGGCCAGAAACGCTCGCCTTTGCCTCCCGCCAGAATCACGACGTATCGACGGACCATGGGAGAGAAGAAACCGCCACCGGGCCGGCCGTCGAGGCGCAAATGCAGTTGCGAAAACCGGGGTTTCGACGCACTTAACTGCGTTTCCACATGCCCGACGCCCTGCCCAGTCTCTCGCCCGCAGAACTCAGCCGCTACCGGCGGCAGGTGCAGCTCGACGAGGTCGGGGTCGAGGGACAGCGCAAGCTCGCGGCCGCGCGCGTGCTCGTCGTCGGCGCGGGCGGCCTGGGCAGCCCGGCGGCGCTCTACCTGGCCGCCGCGGGCGTGGGCACGCTCGGCCTGGCGGACCGCGACCGGGTCGAGGAGCACAACCTCCAGCGGCAGATCATCCACGGCACGCCGGCCGTCGGCCAGCCCAAGGTCGAATCGGCGGCGCGGCAACTCGCCCTCCTGAATCCGCACGTACGGCTGCGGCTTCACGGCGGGGGCGTCACACCGGCCAACGCGGTCGCCCTGTTCTCCGAATATGACCTCATCGTCGACGGCTCAGACAATTTTCCCACGCGCTATCTGAACAACGACGCGGCGTTTTTCGCCCGGCGGCTGCTCGTTTACGGCAGCATTTACAAGTTCGAGGGACAGGTGTCGGTGTTCGACCCGGCGCAAGGTGGCCCGTGCTATCGCTGCCTTTTCCCCGAGCCACCGCCGCCCGGGAGTGTCCCCGACTGCGGCGAAGCCGGCGTTTTCGGCGCGCTCTGCGGCGTGATCGGCAGCTTGCAGGCCATGGAGGCGATCAAATGCCTGCTCGGCATCGGCCAATCCTTGCGCGGACGCCTGCTCGTTTTCGACGCGCTCACCCAGCAGTTCCGCACCCTGAATCTCAAGCGTGATCCCCGCTGTCCGCTGTGTGGCGGCGAGCCGCGCATCCAGACAATTGACGCCGCCGGCTACGATTTCGCGTGCGCCGCGACTCCCGCGACCAGCGCCGGACCAGGCCCGGAGGAAACCCCGCTTGAAATCTCGGTCGAGGATGCCCGCAGCCTGCTGGAGACGCAGGCCGACCGTGTCATGTTGCTCGACGTCCGGGAGCCTCACGAGGTGAAGATCTGCCGGATTGAAGCCAGCGCCCCCATGCCGATGCGGGAAGTGGCCGGGCGTCTCCACGAACTGCCCCGCGACCGCCGCATCCTCGTCCTCTGCCATCACGGCGGCCGCAGCCGCCGCGTGACCGAGTATCTGCGCACGCAGGGGCTTCCGGCGGTGAGCAATGTGCAGGGCGGCATCGCGGCGTGGGCCGAACGCATTGATCCGGCGATGCCGCGATACTGAGGCTTGGGTGCTGCGTCTGCTACAGCACCTTCAGTTCCGGATGCGCCGCGGCATAGGCGCGGGCATGATCGGCGAACGCGGCTTTCAGCCGCATCGCCACGGAATCCGGTCCGACCTGGAAGTGATGCGCATCGATCGCGGCCACCGGCGTGACGTCCTTGGTGGTCGAGGTCAGAAAGCATTCCTGCATGTCGGGCAGATCGGAGGGCCGCAACGTGACTTCCCGCAGCTGGATGCCCGCCGCCGGGGCCACCTCCTCGATCAGTACGCGCCGGGTGACCCCCGCGAGCAAACCGCTGGCCAGACCCGGAGTCAGCACCACGCCATCCCGGACGAAGTGAACGTTCGACACGGCGGCCTCGGTGATTTCGTCCGCCAGGTTGGTCATCACCACCTCGTCGGCGCCGCGGCTTTTCGCCTCACGCAGGCAGAGCAGGTTGTTGAGGTAGTTGCCGGTCTTCCAGGCCGGATCGATGGTGCGCCGGTCGTTGCGGCGCAACTCACGCGCCAGTGAGAGCCGCAGGCCGGCCTGTACCTTCGCGACCGGAAAGTCCTTGTTGGTCTGGACCAGCAGCACGTAGTCCGCGTGATCCGCCAGCGCCGGATCCAGGCCGATCGGGCCACCGCCGCGCGTGACCTGCACGCGCACGTAGACCTCGCCCTGACCCCCGTGGTGGACCATGAACTCCGCCACAGTGCGGCGGATTTCCTCCAGGAGCCGTTCCCGCGACAACGGCAGCATCAGGGTCAGGGCCTGCGCGGAATTTTCCAGCCGCTCCCAGTGCTCCTCCCACGCAAAGATGACGCCATGATAAGTGCGCCAGACCTCGTAGATCGCGTCACCATAAAGGAAGCCGCGATTAAGCGGGGCGATGGACGGCTCGTGCGCGGCATGCAGCCGTCCGTCGGTGTTGGCCTGGATGTAGTCGTGCGGCATGAGCGCTAGCAGCATCACCGGCGGGCTCCCTCACCACAAGCCGACAAATAAAAAGGCCTCCGCCCATACGGAGGCCCGAAAATCACCTCACGTGGCCGCGCCTTACTTCTGCTTGCGGGCTTTCACCAAGCCAAAGGCTTTCTTGATGTTATAGACGCTGGGCAGCGAAATACCGAATTCCCGGGCGATCTGCGCGCCGGTCCTGCCAGTCTGGATGGCGCCCTTGATCTTGTCCTTCATCTGCGGCGTGATCCGCGCGTGCTTCCGGTGACGTCCGGGCTTGCGTCCCCGGCGTTTGCCGGCAGAACCCGCCGCCGCGCGAATGGCTTTGATCAGCTCTTTGACGCTTTCAAAACCGTATTTCTCATGAAGGTGCGCCAATGCCTTGGTCCGCTCCCTCTCGATTTGCTTCTGCAACTCGGCTACTTTCCCCTGATAATCAGCCAGCTGTTTGATTTTTTCGGTAACCATATGATGATTATGAAGTGTCCGGGACAATGTATAGACAAGCCTATATTTCCGGTAGTGGGTCAGTTTGCCAGGACTTGACCGTCACTGTAGGTCGGGGTTTATCCCCGACAGAGTGATGTCGATGCGCATTGGCGTCGGGCATGAAGCCCGACCTACATAAACTGACCCACCACCATATTTCCCATCGCCCGGATCATTGAAATTCTATTTTTAGCCCGCTGATTTATATAGTTTATTCAGGGACCAGCGTGCAAGGCCGGTACGTTCCCAAGGTTTTCGGGCAGATATCATTTTGATAATACCGCCGCCTGTCACCTCGTTTTGCCATGACCTGGAATCAGCCACCGCGTCAACGTGTCGATGCTATTCCGGGATTCCGGTGACTGTCTTCCCGATGATTTTATTTGGTCCGTCGTCGCGGCCCCAACTTATTCCTGGGTAAACATGCCTGCTCATGATCTATAGATTCCGCCGGGAGGCCTGCGTTTATTCATCTCTCCACCCGCAACGATGCAACCAGGGATGGAAAACGCGCTGCCGGTCATCCGCGGAGGCAATCGCTGTCCGGTCGGATGACGGCGGATCACCTGACCGGCTGCCGCCTGCCTCAGCCGGCGAAAAGAAGCGGCGCCCGGCCGATGATTTCCCGGCGCGGAGGCACCCCGGCAGCTGGTGCCGTCACCGGGCCGCAGTTCTTCCCTCCCCTAAATCGTCATCGCGTGGTAGCCGCCGTCGACGATGATTTCCGCCCCGGTGATGAAGGAGCCGGCGTCGCCGGCCAGCAGGAGGGTCGCGCCGATGAGTTCGCGGGCCTCCCCGAAACGCTTCATCGGCGTATGGCCCATGATGCTGGTCACCCGGTCGGGCGTGAGCACCTTGCGGTTCTGCTCCGCGGGGAAGAAACCGGGCACGAGCACGTTGACGCGCACGTTTTTCGGCGCCCACTCCCGCGCCAGGTTCTTGGTGAGATTGTGCACGGCGGCCTTGGTCGCCGAGTAGGTGAACACGCGGGAGAGCGGCAGGATGCCGGACATGGAACCGAGATTGATGATCGAGCCGCCCTGCCCCCGCTCGGTGAGATATTTTCCAAACACCTGGCAGCCGAGGAACACCCCCTTTAGATTCACCCGCACGATGCGGTCAAATTCCTCCTCGGTGATGTCGAGGAACGGCGTGGGTGAGTTGATCCCGGCGCCGTTGACGACGATGTCCACGCGGCCCGAACGCTTGAGCGCGGCATCCAGCAACCCCTGAAGCTGCGTCCGGTCCGTCGCCTCGGCGGCATGGAACCAGCCCTTGCCGTCGCGTGCGGCGATCTTGGCGAGCCGCGCCTTCGCCTTTTCCTCGTTGCGCCCGACAAGGACAACCTCCGCGCCCGCGCCGGCCAGACCTTCGGCCATCGCGCCGCACAGTTCGCCGGTGCCGCCGATGACAACCGCCACGCGACCTTTCAGGGAGAACAGGGAGTCGAGATAATTTGGGGTGCTCATAGGTAAAAAGGGACATTCACCAAGCGGGGTTTTGCCGGCAAAGGCAACGGCAAAGGTGGACGATCCCGCCGTTTTCATCAATCCGTCACGGCTCGAGCGTGTATTCCCCGCCCGCACCCATCCATGACAGATGGCACGGCGGCTTGCGCCAAACAGAGCCGGGGCGCGAATCGCGATCTTGCCATTGAACTTTTCGGAACGCGCGTTTCCCTTGATCCCATGCCCCGCATCCCGCTTGAAGACAACTTCGACGACGTCATCAACAAAGCGCAGCGCGGACTGCGTCTGGATGATGGCGGGCTGGCGCGGCGTGCCGGGATCAGCAGCGCCCTGCTGCACGCGCTCAAGGGCGGCACATTCGACGAGACGGCCGCGCGCGCTGTCGCGCCCGTGCTGCAGTTGGGCGCCGACCAGCTGGTGGCCCTCGGGCGCAAAGCGTGGTATCCGGAGCAGGCGATTCCGCCACGCGGTTTCGCCATGTTCAACACACCGTTTGAGGACATGACGGTGAACAGCTATCTCGTCTGGGACCCGCGGACGCGCCTGGCCGCGGCGTTTGACACCGGCGCAACCTGCGAACCAATGCTCGGTGCGATCGGCGCGGAGAAGCTCACCGTGCGCTATCTTTTCCTCACGCATACCCACGATGACCACATCGCCGACGCGGCGCGCCTGCTCGCGCAAACCGGCGCCGAGATCTATTCTTCCGAACGTGAACCGTTCCCGGGAGGAAAAACATTCCGCGAGAACCAGACATTTCATCTTGACGGCGTGGCCATCAAGACCCTCCTCACCTGGGGTCACTCACCGGGTCAAACGACCTATTTCGTGACCGGCCTGGCCTGGCCGCTCGCCATCTGCGGCGACTCGATGTTTGCCAGCTCCATGGGCGGCGGCTTGGTCTCCTACGAGGATCAATACCGCAACAACGTGGAAAAGATTTTCACATTGCCGCGCGATACAGTCATCGCCCCGGGTCACGGTCCTCTCACGACCCTGGCGCAGGAGAAGAAGCACAATCCATTCTTTGTGCGATAACGGGCTTCCCAAGCGCTCCCGGAACATATCTCCGCGGCGCGGTTGAGGATTGCATAGGTGCGTCGGTAACTTTGCAGGCGGGGGCAACCCACGCTGAGGAGAATCTGCGGACTCAACCCGTTTTACCCGCAGCCTACGAGCTATAGTCTGATTGCTGAAACGGCTCAGTTGTGACCAGATAACTTACAGTAAGATTTTTTTGCTTTGTATTTCTGAC
>PLMW01000013.1 GCA_003142615.1 Opitutia bacterium
GTGCAGGTTCTCCTCGCCGGCATGGAGGAAGCCCACCGCCAGTACGGTCTGCCGACGGTGCTGCGCATGACGCCCAACGACAACCGGGAGTTTGCCCGCCCGCCGGTCATGCGCTCGGGCGAGCACTGGGAGCGGATGCTGGANNCTGATGAACTGCGACCTCGGGCAGGTGATCTTCGCGCTGTGCGTGCTCGGCGTGCGCGACATGGAATTCCTGTGGAAGCAGCTCGCTGTCATCGCGCGCCGCCACGGCGTCATCTGCGCGGGCGACACCGCCTGCGGCTTCGGCAACACCGCGATGGTGCTGGCCGAGCAGAAGATGATCCCCCGGGTCTTCGCCGCCGTCGTGCGCGCCGTCACGGCGGTGCGCACCCTCGTGGCGTACGAACATGGTGCCGTCGGCCCGGGTAAGGATTGCGCCTACGAAAATCCTTACCTCAAGGCCATCACCGGCTATCCTGTGGCCATGGAGGGCAAGACCTCCGCCTGCGCGCATTTCAGCCCGCTCGGCAACATCGCCGCGGCCTACGCCGACACGTGGTCCAACGAGTCGGTGCAGAACGTCCGCCTTCTCGCCGGCATGGCCCCGACCTGCTACATGGAGCAGTTGATCTATGACTGCCGTTTGATGAACCGGGCCCTAGCCGAGGGGAAGGCCGCCGCGCTCACCCTGCGGCGCTGGCTGGTCGAGTCCGACGCGGGGCTCGATCCGCAGGCCTGGGTGCTGACACCAGAAAGCGTTATAGCTATCGCCCACGCGATCGTAAACGCGCCGGATCATTACCAGGCGGGCGTCGCCGCGGCGCGCTGCGCCATCGATCTCCTGCGCGCCGGCCACGCTGCGGGCTTGCTCAAGATCGCCCGGCGCGAGCTCGGCTTCCTCGACTCGATGACGGCCCAGCTCGACGAGTTGCCGNNGTGGCCTGAAAGGGCGGACCGATGCAGGCCGAGCCTTCACCCTCCTGGCGCGAGATCTCCGCTCCGAACACCCCGCCGCACTGCGTGTTCGTGACCGGACCCCGCGGGGCCGGCAAGACGCGCTGGCTGCAGCTGCAAATCCACGATCTGGCGGAGAGACAGCCCGGCACGCGCTGCACGGTTCTGCTCGCGGAGGAGGGGCGCACGCGCATGGAGGGATTTGCCCAGGATACCCCAGGGGTGACCGTGCGGCGGCTCCTCCTACCCTGCATTTGCTGTCCGGCCCTGACCGACCTGCGCGGAGTGCTGCGCGCGCTGGTGGCGGCGGTCCGCCCCGACTGGTTTTTTGTCGAAGTGCCGGCCCTGGCGGCTGCGGGCTTGGTGGCGGAGTTTGACCGCATTCTCGGCTGGCCGCGCGAACTGGTCGTCTGCCTGGACCGGGCCTGGGTGACGGCCCAACGCGAGCGCGGCTTGTCGCCCTTCCAAATGGTTTTGCTGGAACTCGCAGACCGCGTCGTGTCGAATCCTGCCCCCCGCGGGATTCCTCGTGGCCTTGACGCGCCGCCGGGTCGCCCTGATCAGCCGCCGCCCTCGTTCTGTCGTAATCCCAGTTCGTCCTTTCCATGAAAAACACAACCCTTGCCCTCGGCCTCATCCTTCTCGCCGCCTTCTGGCGCATCCTGAGTGCGTTTGAACCGTCGCTCGCCAACGTGGCCCCGATCACGGCGCTCGCGTTTTGCGGGGCGGCGTATTTGCGCGACTGGCGGTGGTGGCTGGTCCCCTTCCTAGCGCTCACATTGTCCGACCTGTGGCTTAACTACTACCATGCGACGCGGTTCGGCTTCACGTGGTCGTTTGGCGAAATCCTGCTCCGCCTGCTCTGCTTTGCCGCGGCGGTGGGCGTCGGCCGACTCGTCGCGCGCCGCCGCAACGGGCTCACCCTCCTCGGAGGCGCGCTCGGCAGCGCCCTGATCTTCTACGTGGGCACCAACAGTGTGGCCTGGGCCGCCGACCCCTTCTATGCGAAAACCCTGGCCGGCTGGTGCCAGGCCCTGACCGTGGGCCACCCCGAGTATCCGTCCACCCTCTGGTTTTTCCGCAACACGCTGCTGGGGGATCTGCTCTTCACCGGGATTTTCGCCCTGGCGATCAAACTGGCCTCCATCCGCGGCGCCACCGCCGCCGACCTCCGCCCGGCCGATTTGGGTTAGCGCAGCGGAAACCGTCGGACCTTTCCTAGAACTGCCGGCCCCCTTTTCCCATGACCCCGCGTGAACGCTATCTGGCGGTGCTGCACGGCGGCCGACCCGACGTGCTGCCCCGACTACCGATCCTGATGCAGTTCGCCGCCGAGCATCGGTTCCAACTATGGTCGCCACAGTGGATAGCATTCGCCTGCGGCAGCGGGGTAAGGAGCCGGAACTCAACATGACACGGATACTGCTGATCGACGACGAGGAACCCGTCCGCCTCACGCTGGGCGAGCTGCTGAGGCTGGCGGGATATGAGGTCGTGACCGCCGGCGATGGACAGGAAGGCCTTGAGCGGTTCCGAGAGCAGGCCTTCGACCTGGTCGTCACGGATGTGGTCATG
>PLMW01000048.1:0-622 GCA_003142615.1 Opitutia bacterium
CCTTCGCGGCCTTGAGGTAAAGGCGTATAGCGAAGAACTCGACGCACAGCTTCAACTCGTCTTTCAGATGGCCCAAAAGGTCGCGGGATTAGAGGAGAGGCTTTTAGATAGTGGTAAATCCTTGACTCCCGACGCACCAAAGGCTTAGAAACCGCCCCATGACCCCGGAATGTAGCAACGGTGTAGTAACCCTCCACCGGAAACTGAGCCCCAAGCACTTGAAGTTCATCGAGTGCGTCTCGGCGGGCTTCAGCCAGGCCGACGCCTACCGCCGGGCCTTCAAGCCGAAACCCACGCTCGGCGCTTGGGAAGTGGGCATCCGGGCCAGCCGAATTGCGTCGAACCCCCTCGTTCAGCAGAAGCTCCTTGAGCTGCAGGGCCGCTCCGACCGGGAGACGCTGCTCAGCTTCAACCAGCGGCTGGCGATCCTGGCCGGCATCGCCAAGTCAAAGGTGACGAAGCAGGGGGACCGGGTGCGCGCGGTCGAGGTCTACTCCAAGCTGGCCGGTGATGAGCCGGTTTCGCGTGAAGAGCTGACAGTTAAGAACGCCACCGGCGAAACCTTCACGGTGACGGCGCGCGGCCCGACCAAGGCGGAGAAGATCGCGGCGCTGGCGGCGCA
>PLMW01000048.1:646-5548 GCA_003142615.1 Opitutia bacterium
GAAATCTGCGATATGTACGAGGCGGCGGTCCTGGGGCAGATGGAGGGCTACGAGTATTTCGTGGTCAACATGCCGCGGCGGATCGGCAAGACGAAGATCCTCGAGGCGCTGGCCTGCTGGATGTTTGGTGAGTTCGACGAGGCGCAGATGCTCTACGGCTGCTACTCGGAGAAACTGGTCATGCGCACGATGGCCTACATCCAGCACACGCTACGCAAGGACTGGTATCGCCACCTCTACGGCGACAAGCTGCACGGGGCGCGCGCCGACCTGATTACGACGCTCTCAGGCGGCGTGCTCTATGGGGCTGGCACAACCGCGACCATCACGGGTTTCGGCGCCGGGCTCAAAGAGCCGGCGGGCGGCTTCGAGGCGCTGGACGATCCGGCGAAGCCCGACGAGGCGCTGTCAAAGGTGGAAAGCGCGAAGGTGATCCAGAATTTCGAGACGACATGGAAGGGCTGCCGCAACTCTGACCGCTGGTCGCCGATCTTCATCAATGCACAGCGGCTTGGCCCGGACGACCTGCCGGGCTACGTGCAGAAGACCTACCCGAACAAAACCTTCACCCTGAAATTCCCCTGCATGGTCGCGGGCATCTCCGCCTTTCCCGAAACTTGGTCAACCGGCACGTTGACGGACCTGGAGAAGACGCGCATCGGCCGGTTCGTGAAGGCCAGCCAGTTCGACCAGGAGCCGATCGCGCTCGGCGGCAACCTGATCCCGGTCGATGAGTTCCTGCGCTGGGACGTGATGGAGGCGCCTAGCATGAAGTTTGAGCGGCTGGTGATCCCGGTCGACACCGCGCTGAAGGTCAAGGAGGCGAATGACTTTTCCGCCGCGGCGCTCTGGGGCCTGCTGAAGAAACGCGCATACTTGATCGACCTGATTCACGGCAAATGGGAGAGCCCGGAGTTGCTGGTGATGATCGCCGAGTTCTACGAGAAGTGGCGGCACGTCGAGGGCTGGCCGGTGCCCCGGCTCATCATCGAGGAGAAGGCGGCCGGCACGCCGCTGCTGCAGAACCTTCGGCAGAAGGGTATTCCCGCGGTCGGGATCGAGCGCGACATCGACAAGGTGCGCCGGGTGCAAAACGTGCTGCCGTTCATCGAAACGCATCTCGTCTACATCCCTAAGCCTAGCCCGTCGCTGCCGTGGCTCGCCGGCTGGGAGTCCGAGCATTCGGAGTTCAACGCGCTGATGACGCACGCGCATGACGACAGAGTGGACACGACGGCCGACGCGCTGCAGCAATTGCTCGGCGGCCCGGTGTCGATTCTCGACGTGCTGGGTGCGCCGCAGAAGAGATACGGTTGACAATCCGCGCCCTTGGCTCCAAAGAGTTTCCCGGATGGACACACCGGGCGCAGAACTCAGCCTCTCGCTGCGCAGCCGCCTGAACGAACGGGCGGTGCGCGACCTCGAAGTCGTCAAGCCAGATCAGAAGCCCGAAGCGCGCAGCCGCTACAACTCGCTCTACGATCTCTTGCAGGGGCTGACGGGCGGCGACGCCGTGAGCTACGCGACGCAGCAGACGCTCTCGCTGCCGTTCACGCTCGCCTACTCGAACGCCTACACGCCGATCTCGCTCAACCGCGTCACGCTCTCGTATGCGTTCATGACCTACGGGATCGTGCAGAAGCTGATCTGCCGGCCGGTGAAGGATGCGTTCAAGGACGGGTTCACGATCAAGACCACCGAGCTGGACAAGGTGGACCTGAACAAGCTGATGAACGAGCTGAAGCGGAACCGCCGGCGCGACCGCAGCAAGGCGCTGGGGCGCGCGACGCAGGGCATGTCGTGGCAGAGCGCAAACGATTTCGGCAACTCGGACCTGGGCGCGGTGCAGAAGACGATCGCCTGGGCGCGGCTCTACGGCGGGGCCGGCCTGATCGTCAACACTGCGCAGGATTTCCGGCAGCCGCTCAACGTCGAGGCGATCTCGAAGGACTCGCCGCTGGAGTTCATCGACGCCGACCGCTGGGAGCTGATCCTTTCGCAGACGAACATCTGGGACGAGCGGAACCCGACGCCGTTCAATTATTACGGCCTTCCGCTGCACCGCTCGCGCGTGGTGAAGATGCTCGGCACCGAGGCGCCGGCCTACATCCGAATCCGCCTGCAGGGCTGGGGAATGTCCGCCCTCGAATGCTGCGTGCGCTCGCTGCAGGCGTATATCAAGTTTGAGAATCTCGTCTTCGAGCTGCTCGACGAATCGAAGGTCGATGTCTACAAGATTCTGGGTTTCAATACGGCCCTGCTCTCCGGCGCGGGAACCGAGATGGCGCGCCAGCGCATCCTCGAAGGCAACCGGATGAAGAATTTCCAGAACGCCATCGTGATGGACAAGGAGGACGAGTACGAGCAGAAGAAGCTGGGGGAGATGTTCGCGGGCCTCGCGTCCTTGTGGGAGCAGCTCCGGTTGAACCTTTGCGCGGACACCGGCATCCCGATGAGCGTGCTGTTCGGCGTGCAGTCGACCGGCTTCAGCAGCGGTGAGGATGCGCTGAAGAACTACAATCATCTGGTGCAGGGCACGCGCGCCGATTCCGAGCCCATTCTCTGCGAGGCGGTCGACCTGCGCTGCCAGCAGATGTTCGGCTTCATCCCCGAGTACGAGGTCGACTGGCCCAAGCTCGCGGAGATGCCCGAGACCGACTCAGAGACGGTCAAGAGCGCGAAACAGACGCGGGCCTTGGAGCGGTTCGACCGCGGCTTGGAGACAGGCCAAGAGGCGATGCAGGAACTCGACAAGGAGGGCGTGATGGACATGGAGACGGAGGTCGGGCGAGGGGACCGCGACGTCGACCCGGCGGCGCTCATGCAGCAGGACAACGCCGAGCAGGAACTCGACCTCAAGAAGAAGCAGGCGACGCAGAAGCCGAATAAAAAGGCCGCGAAATGACCTCTCAAAAGCTCCCGAACATCTACGTCGGCGATGCGTGGATGCAGGCGGTGACGATCTCGCAGGCGGGCGTGGACTTCACCGGCTTTACGCTCGATGTGGAGCTTTTCAAGATGGTGGTGCCCCCGACCTACGCGCCGATCACGCCGGTTCCGACGATCACGAGCGCGCTCGATCCCGACGACTCCAGCCTGATTGCTGCCGAGCTGCACCTGACGGAAGCGCAGACGACCGCGCTGGGCGTCGGTTTCTTCATGGGGCGGCTGCGCTTGACCTCGGATGACTACGGACCGACGACCATTCTGGAATTCAACTTCAACGTCATCTCGTGAGTGAAATTCTCGTCCAGCTCGTCACGGCGCCGCCCATCACGGTCAAGGTTGTCGCGCCGCAACTGACGGTCGCGCTGCCGACCGGCCCGAAAGGGGCGAAGGGCGACACTGGCGATACGGGGCCGCAGGGCGAGACGGGGCCGACTGGTCCGCAGGGGATCAAGGGTGATACGGGAGTGACCGGCGCAACGGGTGCCACAGGTCCACAGGGAGCAACCGGCCCGCAAGGTATTCAGGGAATCAAAGGCGACACGGGNNGGAACCAAAGGAGACACTGGCGCGACCGGCCCGCAGGGCATCCAAGGGGTTAAGGGCAATACCGGAGATGCCGGACACACACCGATCAAGGGCGTGGATTATTTCGACGGAGCAAAAGGGGATCCGGGCGACAAGGGGGACGCAGGTACCACGGGCGACACTGGCGCGCAGGGTCCACAAGGCATCCAGGGCCCGGCGGGCACACCCGCCGACTACTCCACTGTCATCGCATATCAGATAGCCCTTTCCTAAGATGAAAAAACTTCTCAGCCACGACCTCGGCACCTACGTCTTCAACCCCACGGCGAAGACCCTCACCTTCTCCGGCGTGACACTGGCGCTGGAGCAGATTCTACTCATCACCAACACCACGACCAACGTCGTGATCTACAACTTCGCCGACCCGACCAAGGGAGGCGCGCTGGCCGGGAGCGTGCTGACGCTGGACTTCGACACAACCGCAATGGGCGCGGGAGACGCGCTGCAAATCTACGTGGACGTGCCTGATTACGTGGATGGGGCGGTGCTCTATTCTGGCAACATATCAGCCGCGGGGGCGGGACCACCCATCGATACCAGCGGATTCTCCGCCATCATCGTCCAGTTGAGCGGGATCTGGTCGGGAGTGCTGTTCATCGAGGGTTCCAATGACGCCTCCGCCACCTCTTGGAACGAGATGCTGGTGACTTCGCTGGATGAACTGTCGATGCAGGACGCCATCGGCGAGAACGGCCAGTACACCCTCAAGACCAACACGCGGTACATCCGGGTCAATGCGGTCCAGTTGATAGGCGCCATCGCCGCCTCCATTGTGGGCCGGGCCTCGGAGGGCGCGCGGGCGGCGGATCGCATGGCCATGGCCCTCGACGAATTGAGCGGCATCCGGCTGGCCGTGGCGGTCAAGAACCTGAGCATGGACCAGTACGGGGCCCTGTTCCTCTCTGACGCCATCTATCCAACTACGGGTGCCGCCGGGATCGCCAACAAGGTTCTGTTCACCATCGACACCTCGGGTTACCAGAGCATCGCCCTGCAAATCTTCGGCACGTGGGCGGGAACCGTGACCTTCCAAGCCAGCAACGACGGCTCGAACTGGGTGAGCGTGGCCGGCTGGAACTCCGCGACCGGATCGGCGGCGGTGGCGACGACAACCGCCAACGGGCTTTTCTCCATTCCGTGCGTGGGCAAGCTATTCCGGGCGGTGGAAACGGCCTATACCTCCGGATCGGTGCAGGCGACGGCGTTCCTGCGCAGCCAGCCGGCGAGCCCGATGATCGCCCCGGCCTCGCCCGCGAGCGTGAACGCCGCGCAGGTTGCTGGTACGAACGTGCCGAGTGCAGGCGTGGCAGGCATGATGCCGGTGGGTGGCAACGTGGCGGTGGCTGCCGCGCCGACAGCTTATCCGGT
>PLMW01000048.1:5580-6136 GCA_003142615.1 Opitutia bacterium
GGCGAACTCCTCACGCAAATCTGGATTGAGTTGAAAATCGCCAACCAGTATCACTTCGATCTCCCACGACAACTTCAGTCAGGCAGTCAGGCTTCCGTGTCGGATGAGCCGGACGCCCACCGCAACGATCCGACATATCTCAGGAACTAACTCCCATGTTAACTCAAGCTCAAGTCGGTCCAATTGCCAGCACGACCTCCATTGCGCCGGGCACCCAAGTCCCGTCCCGTGCCGGCCAACTCGGAGACGGCATTGTCTCCCACCTCCAAGGTGATTACTACGAGCCCTGCTACCGGCGGGCCTCGTTCTCCGCCGCCAACCAGACGCCCCGTGTCACCAATGTTGGTCTGAATACCGCTTCGACCGGACTCATCCTGTCGAATCCGGTCGGCTCCACGGTCAACCTCGTGCTGAAGTTCATCGGCTGGGCCTTCCCAGTCGCGCCGGCGGCGGACCTCGTGGTCGGCCTCGCGCTCGGCTACAACTCCGGCACCAACGTCACGCACACGACCCCAGTCACGCCGCGCTCGAACTTCTACGGCGTGGGTGCATCGCC
>PLMW01000058.1 GCA_003142615.1 Opitutia bacterium
GAACCCTCTGATGATATTATGGGCATGGGCGGTACCCTGCGGCGCTTGATCGACCAAGGGCATACTCTCACGGTGGTCTACCAAACCTCCGGCAACCTGGCAGTACCCGACGAGGAAGCCCTGATGGCCACGGATCTCGTGCTCGAGCTGGCCACCACAGCGAGTTCATCCGAGACAGGCGAGGTTCAATTTGCGCGCGATGTATGCCACCAGCTTCAGCAGAAGGGTGCCTTTGGCCAGGATACATCCGCCATCCGGCGTCTCAAGGGGCTTATCCGTCGCAGCGAAGCGCGTGCTGCTCTCCAGTTCAGCCAGGTACCGCCGGAGCAAATCAAGTTTCTGGACCTGCCGTTCTACGAACGCGGCCGCTACCGCCAATTCCAACCTACTGTTGAAGATTTGGGGGCGATTGTCCGTCTTCTTGAGGAAATCCAGCCGCAGCAGATCTTCGCCACGGGCACTCTTGATGATCCCACTTCACTGACGGCGATCTGCTGGGAGCTGATACGCCAGGCGCTCCGGCAAATCCGCGGATCCTCTTGGTTTGCCGGTTGCCGAGTCTGGCTCTATCGGCACCCCACCCGGACGTGGAATCCAGCTGAGATCGACATGGCCGTGCCGCTGAGCCCGACCGAACTCGCCTTGAAAACCCAGGCGATCTACCAGCACAAAAGTCAGCGTAGCCAAACGCCGCTCAGCGACGCATCCCTGCACGAGGCCTGGCAGCAAGCCGAGGCCAGCAACCGGACCACCGCTCGCGACTATGACGCCCTCGGGCTGGCCGAATACGAGGCCATCGAAGGTTTTCAACTCTGGGTCGAATAAGACCTGCGCGTCTCCAGCGTTTTCCAAGAATGTCCACCCTCCTCGACGTCCAACCCAAGATCCGACCGCCGCTCGATCCAGGTTTCCTGCCCGCCGCACTCTGGACCCGGGCCTACCGTGGCCTCGTCGCCCGCGATCCCGGCACCCGACCGATAGCTATCGCGCTCATGCGTGCCGATGGGTCAACGTCCGTCCACCATGACCATGTGCTCTCCGCTGCGCATCCCGCCGCGGCTACCACCTTGCGCTATGCCGAGCGCCTGCTGAAGTTTCTCCTCTGGCAAAAAGGTGGCTGCCGTGTGCTCATCGCGGGCGCGGATGAAATCGCCTCTGCGCTCGCGCGCATCTACAATTCGTCGGGCGCGCGGGCGTTCGACCACCAGTTCATGGGTGAAAGAGTCTCTGGCCGCACCTTTGCTGTGGAGGCGTGCGCCTTCGGGACGCTTCCGCAAGGGCGCGAATGGGATCGGGCGTTGGGGCGCCATTTTGCCGGTTGCCGCATCGGATTCGATCTCGGCGGTAGCGATCGCAAGGCCGCGGCGGTGATCGACGGTCAGGTCGTTTTCTCTGAGGAGATCGCGTGGAATCCCTATTTTCAAGAAGACCCTGCCTACCACATCGAGGGAGTCCAGGACACCCTCGTCCGCGCCGCCGCTCACCTGCCCCGCGTCGATGCCATCGGGGGCAGTGCGGCCGGCATCTATGTGAACAACGAGGTTCGCGTGGCCTCGCTCTTTCGCGGGGTGCCGTCAGACTTGTTCGAAAAGCACATCCGGCGGATGTTCTTCACCCTGCAGGCGCGCTGGGGCGGAGTGCCCTTTGAGGTGGCCAACGACGGTGAGGTCACAGCTCTGGCCGGCTCAATGTCGCTAGGGGCGAATGCTGTGCTCGGGGTTTCAATGGGCACGAGCCAGGGCGGCGGCTACGTCACGCCCGCAGGCAACATCACTCCGTGGCTCAACGAACTGGCCTTTGCGCCGATTGACTACCGGCCCGACGCGCCGCGCGACGAGTGGTCCGGCGACAACGGTTGCGGCGTCCAGTATTTTTCCCAACAGGCAGTCGGGCGCCTCGCCGCGCGCGCGGGATTCAATTTCCCGAAGGAGATGCCCTTCCCTGATCAACTGGTTTCGGTCCAGGCGGCGATGCAGGCCGGGGATCTGCGCGCCCGGGCTATTTATGAATCCATCGGGATATGTTTTGGTTATGCCGTGGCGCATTATGCCGATTTCTACGACGTGCAGCATGTGCTCGTTCTCGGCCGGGTGGTTTCTGGCGAAGGGGGCGCGTTGATACTTGCACAGGCCCGCGCCGTGCTGCGCGCGGAATTCCCCGTGCTCGCAGAAAAAATCTGCCTGGGGACCTTAGATGAGAAAAACAAACGCCACGGCCAGGCGGTGGTGGCGGCCAGCCTGCCCTATTGAAGAAAAATTGATTCCTATGCACTTCTCCCAAGTGGACGCCGACATTTACGTGCCCGTCAACCTACTCGCGCCCGAGACAGCGCTCGCGCGCACCACGCACCTCTGCGTGGCCGCCCACCAGGACGACATCGAGATCATGGCCTACCATGGCATTGCCGAGTGTTTCGGCCACACAGACAGATGGTTCAGCGGCGTGGTGATGACCAACGGCGCCAGCAGTCCCCGCACCGGCCCCTATGCCCAACTCACCGACGCCGAGATGCAGGCAGTCCGTCGCGAGGAGCAACGGAAGGCCGCCATCATCGGGAACTACAGTATCTGCCTCCAGCTCGCCCATCCCAGCGCGGCAGTGAAGGATCCCGGCAATGCCGATGTGTATGCCGATCTGACCACCATTTTCTCGCTCTGCCGGCCCCAGGTAGTCTATCTGCATAATCCGGCGGACAAGCATGATACACACGTCGCCGTCTTGCTGCGCACCCTAGAGGCTTTGCGCGCACTCCCGGCAGATTCCCGCCCCCAAAAGGTGCTCGGATGCGAAGTCTGGCGCGACCTCGACTGGTTATCCGATAATGAGAAACAGATCCTCGACACGAGCCCGCGCCCAAACCTCGCTGCCGCGTTGCTCGGCGTGTACGATTCCCAAATCAGCGGCGGCAAACGCTACGACCTCGCCGCTGTCGCCCGCCGTGTCGCCAACGCTACCTTTCACGCGTCGCACGCCACTGACGCATCCACCGCCTTGAACTGGGCTCTTGATCTTACTCCACTCGTTGCGGATCCAAGCCTCTCCGTGGAAGCCTTCACTTTGGGCGCCATCGACCGGTTCCGCGCCGATGTCCAAAAGCGCCTGCGTCAATTAGGCTGAGACCGCTTTGCCATGACCGCTATCCTCGCTTGGTCTCGCATCCCACTACGGTGGCGCATCACCACGTTTCTCGCCGCCGCTGCTATTCTTAATTATGCTGCTCGTGCCACTATCTCGTCGGTGTTCGCAGCCTTGCGTCAGGACTTGGGCATCTCGGATATTGCGCTCGGCATACTCGGTGCCGCCTTCCTCTGGAGCTATGCACTATGTTCGCCAGTCGCCGGTTTCTTAGCTGACCGCTACTCGCGCAGTCGGATTGTAGCATGGAGTCTGGCTCTCTGCAGTATCTTCACCGTGCTCACAGGCGCCTCATGGGGATATAGCATGCTGCTGGTGTTTCTTCTTTGTCTCGGGCTCGCCCAGGGTCTGTATCTGCCCTCCGCGATCGCCCTGCTGGCAGATCATCACGGCCCACGCACCCGCGGATTGGCCATGGGTATCCATTCCGTCGGCCTCTACTTCGGCATGGTCATTGGCGGTGCCTTTGCGGGCTATCTCGCCGAACACTTCGGTTGGCGCTCGGGATTTTGGGTCTTGGGCTTAGTAGGGGTAATTCTTACTTTTTGTGCTAAGTTTGTGTTGAGAGATAACTCCAAAGAGTTGATCAAGCCGGCCACTCCTCCGTCGGTGGTCGTTGCCCTCCGTTATATCGCGAAGGTTCCTTCATATCATCTTCTTTTGGCCAAGACCATGCTGGCCGGGATTGGCATCTGGACCTTTATCAACTGGCTCCCCCTTTACTTCAGCGAGACTTTTAAAATGAGTTTGGGTATGGCCGGCTTCGCCGGCATGTTTATGCTGCAGATTCCCACCATGCTTGGCATTGCGACCGGAGGCTGGATCTCCGACCGCGTGGCCGTACGCAATGCGCGCCAGCGTATGCTTTTTCAGGCTTTGTGTTACTTTTGTGCCGCACCGTTCCTGCTGCCCTTTCTTAATCGGCCCGGCTTCATTCTCGTAACAGTGGCCGTGTCCGTGTTCTCCCTCCTACGCGGCCTTGGCCAAGCCAATGAAAACCCTATCCTTTGCGATGTGATCCCGCCTCAGTTCCGTTCCACGGCCATTGGGTTCATGAACTGCCTCTCCACTGCTGCTGGAGGCGCGGGGGTTTTGCTGGCCGGGATCCTGAAAGGCGGTTGGGGGCTAAATGCGGTTTTCGCCGGCATATCGATCATCTTTGTCATCGCCGGCGCGGCTCTCTTGGTGGGCTACTTCATATTCATGCCACGCGACACTCAACGCGCTCGCGACTATGAGGTTGCTATGGCTGCTGCCGCACCTATTGCGCCGCCCGATGCGGCTCGCCGTTGACGTCCGGCGACATACCTGAATCTCACAATCATGCCTCACTTTCTATGCAATGGCTCAACCAACCGGCGCGATGGCATCACAATCAAGAGGAAATCTGGATCCACGCCGCCACCACTGGCCGGTTTTGAAGTGACCGGTGACATCTTTGCAACTCAAAGAGGCCTTACGTATCGATTCAATGCATCCCCTGTGGCACGGTCCCAAGGATGTACTCCTGAGACAGTCCGAGCATACCACGAGCAGAACCACCGCACGAAGCCAGTTTTTTGCCACAAGCACAGCCACTTTCACGCCACCTAGGTCCCCACTCTAACGCCACCCGAGAGCCACTCTAACGCCACCTGAACACCACTCTATCACCAGTGGCACCACCAGTTTTTCACCACGCAGGCAAAATGAGCTGAAATCGGACGAGTTGGCCGGACTGCGCTAGCGCGAAATGTCGAATTCACAGCTCCCATAAAGGGGAAAAAGGGGCGACGCAGGGCACAAGATGGCCTCAGGAGGCTGCGTTTGGCCAAATGGCACGGGGCCAATGGCGCTGATTCCAGCGGCTCAGACCCATCCGTGCAGGACGATCGAGTTTTCCACGCGCGACATGATGCGGTGTCATTCTTATCGGCACTACGTCTCCCCGCTCGGTTTTTGCAGACAACCAGGCTCGAAATAAACATCTTGACATATATCTAACAGCATATGCATTAAAAGATATCCATGAAAGGGCGTGAAATCAGATCCATCCGGAACCAACTCAACCTCAATCAAATCCAGTTCGGCAATCTCCTGCATGCCTCTTGGGGTACTGTCAGCAACTGGGAGCGCGACGAAAGCACACCCGCGCCCTTTCAAGAGGTGCTTCTGAAAGAGTTCGAGACGGCAGCGCGCCAACGAGGGATACGAGATAATATTAAGAACGTCCTGATCAGAACGGGCGTAGCGTTCGCATTGGCCGCATTGCTTCGACACCTAATCGAACCAGAGAAACCCAAACGGCGTAGGAGGAAATCATGAATACGGCATCTTCAGAGGAGCACCCGCTAATTACGGTGGCCCAAGCCGCTCGGCGTATGTCGGTCTGTAGGCGGACGGTGGAGCGTGAAGTAGGCCGTGGAAACCTTCCCCCACCTCTGAAAATTGGCCGCGCGTGTCGTTATCGCACTGAGGACGTTGACGATTATCTCAAGCGCCTTGAAGCAAAGCGCGATCAGAACCAAAGGATGGAGCCATGATCTGCTTCGTCTTCAGACCTCGACGCCGACGAAGAGGGCAACTGGTCGAAGCCCGCCTGTATAGTGGCAAGATTCGCCTCGACGGCGAAACCGGCGAGCCCGACACGGTGCGACTCAAGACGACAGACCGTCAGGTCGCCTTGAAGCGTCTGCATGACGAGGTGCGCCAGCGACAGCGCGAAGCGGAAGGGCTGGCTGTACCGCGGGCGGAGGTCCAGGCCCTCACCTCCCCCTTCTCTGGTCATTTGGAGGCTTTTCTTGCCGATTTGCGGGCCAAAGGACGGTCGAAGCTGACGGTGACCAAGTACTCGCAGGTTATCCCGCGAACCTGCGAAGCCCTCGGCTGGCGGACACTGCGGGACGTGAGTGCGGATAGCTTCATCAGATGGCGGGCGAACCAGCGCCCGCGTCTGCATCCCAAGACGCTCAACGACCGCCTCGGCGCTCTGAACGCTTTGCTAAACTGGCTCGTCCGGCAGCGTCTCCTTCCCGTTAATCGCCTGCAGACAGTCGAAAAGGCGGCGGTCATTCGGGATGTCTCCTACCGGCGTGCGCTAGAGCCGGGCGAGTTTCGGCGGTTGCTGGAAAAAGCACCTCCTGAACGCGCGATCATCTACCTTTTTGCGGTATACACCGGCTTGCGCAGTCGGGAACTAAAGGGGCTTCGCTGGTCCGACGTCGATCTCGACAGTCCGTCGCCAAACCTGCTGGTGCGGGCGTCCATCTCGAAGACTCCTCGGACGACCTGCCTGCCGCTTAGGGCTGAACTAGCGAAAGCTCTACGAGCCTATCGGCCTGCAAACTGGACGCCAGAGATGCCAGTTTTCCCGAGCGTGCCGCGAGCCTGCGTCATGCATCTCGATCTGGCCGAGGCGGGCATTCCGAAGTTGGACCGCGAAGGCCGGAGGGTCGATATGCACGCCTTGCGACATACCTACTGCACCTATCTGGCGGCCTGCGGAGTAACTCCTCAGGCCACGAAAGAACTGATGAGGCATCGCGATCTGAAGACAACGATGAGCGTCTACACGCATCCGGAGCTGCTTCCGCTTGCGCAGGGCGTGGCTCTTCTTCCTTCGTTCTCCCTGAATGCAGGTGACGCACCAAAAGACACACAAAGAGGCACACAAAAATCTGCCAGTTCGGGTCATGAGCAGTCGGAGGCGGTCGCAACGAGTCAAACGTCATCCACTTCGCAAGTGATTGAAGCTGTCGTGGTAGGATACGAAAAAACGCCCGGAGTCGCGACCGGGCGTTTTGCGGAAATGGAGCGGGCGAAGAGGTTCGAACTCTCGACGTCCACCTTGGCAAGGTGGTGCTCTACCAACTGAGCTACGCCCGCGAAAGAGAGTGTCGGACTATGATTTCGGTGCCTTCCCCGTCAACTGATATTTTGGCCGGAGCGGGCTTCGCAGAGCAGGCTGCCATGACGGGTGGAGGCGGACCGCCGGGCCGTCTGTTGCGTTCTTCGGCGTCTCCGCTTGCCGCCTCGAGCCCGCTGCCTAGCCTGCCTGCGCCATGCTCCGCCTGACCGCCCTTTACCTCTACCCCGTGAAGTCCTGCCGGGGGCTCGCCGTGGCCTCGGCGGCGGTGGACGCGCATGGAATTGTCGGCGACCGTCGTTTCCTCGTGGTCGATGCCGAGGGCCGCTTCCTCACCCAGCGCGTTCATCCCCGCATGGCGCTCATCGAAACCGCGCTGAGCGAAGGTATGCTCACCCTCAGCGCTTCAGGCGCCGGCTCGGTATCCGTCGCTGTGGGTCGGCCTTTACGCCCGACAGTCGGGGATAAACCCCGACCTACATGTACCGTGACCATCTGGAGGGACCCCGTCACCGCCGACGATTGCGGCGACGAGCCGGCCGCATGGCTGAGCGCTTTTCTCGGCCTGCCCTGCCGCCTCGTGCATGCCGGTGCCGCTTACTCGCGTCCCCTCCCCGCCCGCAAATTGCCTTCGACCTTGGACATTCGACTTTCGACCAGACACGAAGTGTCCTTCGCCGACGGCTTTCCCTTTCTCGTCATCGCGGAGGAGTCGCTGGCCGACCTCAACGCGCGGCTCGGGGCGCCGCTCCCGATGAACCGTTTCCGCCCCAATCTCGTGGTGGCCGGTGCCGCGCCTTATGCCGAGGACACCTGGGGCCGGTTTCGCATCGGCGGCGTGGTCTTCCACGGCGCCACCCGCTGTGGTCGCTGCGTCGTCACCACCACCGACCAGCTCACCGCCGGGCGCGGCCCGGAGCCGCTCCGCACCCTGGCGACCTACCGCCGCGACGCCGGTGGCGACGTCATGTTCGGCCGCAACCTCATCCATGAGACCAAAACCGGCCGCCTGGCCGTCGGCGATGCGGTGGAATTGTTGTAGGGAGCCGCTCGCGGGCGAAGCAGCGACGAAGCAGGTAAACAGGGGCAACCAATCGCGGCGCAGCGCCGCTCTTACCGCTTATTCCTCGTAACCGCCGCCCCGCCGCGCCTGCTTGATCCGCGCGCGATGTTTCTTGTTTTCGATCATCCGCACCTTCTGGCCGCGGCTCTTCTGCCGTTTGCGCCGCCGTTCCGCCTCGCGCTCCGCCTGCGCCGCCGCCGAAGCCGACGCGCGCCGCGCCTCGAGCTTGGCGCACAATTCAGCCCAGGCCCGCGCCCGGTTCGACGCCTGCGAACGCTCGGCCTGGCAGCGCACCTCCACGCCCGTCGGCTGGTGTCGTAACCACACGGTGGAGGAGGTTTTGTTGATTTTCTGCCCGCCCGGCCCGGTGCCGCGCACGAAACGCTCCGCGATGTCGCCGGGGCTTATGCCCAGGCTGGCCAGCCGCCGGCGCACATCAGCCTCGATTTGCAGTGGAAATCCGGTCATGGGTTTGCTTCTCTCCGGTGAAACTTTAACGGCCCGCCGCAGTCAAACCAAACTCCGCGACTCCAGCAATTTAATCGTTTCCCGCGTCCACGTCTTCGCGCAGTCCTCTTCACCCCTTCGCCAACCCGCTCCGCCCATGCCCAACGGTCCCGTCTGGTCCCAGAAAATCCGCGTCGAAATCGCCAAGGCCGTCATCGGCCAGGATGTCATCGTCGAGCGACTGCTGGTCGCCCTGCTTGCCAACGGCCACGTGCTGCTCGAAGGCATGCCCGGCCTCGCCAAGACGCTCCTCGTCAAATCACTCGGCCAGGCGCTGGGCGTGCAGTTCGAGCGCATCCAGTTCACGCCCGACCTGCTGCCGAGCGACGTCGTCGGCACCATGATCTTCCAGCCCAAGGAGGGCACGTTTGCGCCCCACCGCGGCCCGATCTTCGCCAACCTGCTGCTGGCCGACGAAATCAACCGCGCGCCCGCCAAGGTGCAGAGCGCCCTGCTCGAGGCGATGCAGGAGCGGCAGGTGACCATCGGCGGCCATTCGCAGCCGCTGCCATCGCCGTTCTTCGTGATGGCCACGCAGAACCCCATCGAGCAGGAGGGCACCTACCCGCTGCCCGAGGCCCAGACCGATCGCTTTCTCTTCAAGCTCATTCTCGATTATCCTTCCGCCGAGGAGGAGCACACAGTGATGCTGCGCTGGGGCCAGATGACCAGCCAGCCCGTGCTCGCCGCCGTCTCCAGCGGCCCGGAACTCCTCGCGCTGCGGCACGAGGTCGACCGCGTGCACGTGTCCCCCGAAGTGCACCGTTACATCCTTTCGCTGGTCCGCGCCACCCGTCAGCTGGCCGAACGCACCGACAATCCCGCCGCCCGGCGCCAGCTCAACTTCGGCGCCTCGCCGCGCGCCTCGCTCGCCCTCTTCCAGGCCGGCCGCGCCCTGGCGTGGTTGCGCGGCGAGGACTTCATCTCCCCCGCCCTCCTGCAGGAACTCGCGCCCGACATCCTGCGTCATCGCCTCGGCCTTACTTACGAGGCCGAGGCCGAGGAGATCACCACCGGGCAGATCATCGGCCAGATCATCGAACGCACGCCGGTGCCGGCGGCATGAAGCAGGCCCTGGTCACGCCGGGCACGGCCATCATGACCGCCTCCGGATCGCCGGGCCGACGGGATTCGTCCGCGTGAAAGCGACCACTCCAGAAACCACCAACGCCAGTCCGCAATCCCAGCTGGCCCTGCTGCGCCGGCTGGAGTGGCGCGTGCGGCACGCCGTCGCCAACGTGCTCAGCGGCGAATACCGCTCGGCCTTCCGCGGACGCGGCATGGAGTTCGACCAGGTCGTGAAATACGAGTTCGGCGACGATGTGCGCGACATCGACTGGAACGTCACCGCCCGCCTCGGCGAACCCTACCGCAAGAAGTTCGTTGAAGAGCGCGAGGTCACGCTGCTGCTCGTGTTCGAGGATGCCCCCAGCCTGCAATTCGGTTCGTCCAACCAGTCCAAGCGCGAGGCGCTGCTCGAACTGGCCGGGCTGGTGATGCTGCTGGGCGCCGTCAACCGCGACCGGGTGGGCTATGTCTACGCCGCGCCGGACGGCCATCATGTGAGGGAGCCCGTGCGTGGCCGCGGCCCGATCCTGCACGCCGCCTCCACTCTGCTCGGCACGCCGCCGCCGGGGTTGGATACCGGAGATCAGAAACCAGAGACCGGAAAGGTTGCGAGCGATCAACTAGCCGGCCTGCCCGCCGAAGCCTCGGCGAAGGCGGGTATCCGGTATCCGCAATCCGAAATTCCCTGGCAGCTCCTCGCCCGCGCCGCGCCGAAGCACAGCATTCTCATCTGGCTCTCCGACTTCCCTCCCCGCGAGGCGCCCGAGGGCTGGAGCGTGCTGCAGCGCCGCTACCAGACCATGGGCTTCCGGGTCGATGATCCTTGGGAGCGCGCCCTTCCGGCCGGCGACACGCTGGTCGCCTACGATCCGCTGGCCCGCCGCCTGGTCACGCTCGACGGCACGGCGGCCCAGCGCGCGGGTCACGCCGAATGGGTGAAACGCCGGGAGGACGCCTTTCGCCAACTGTTCCCCGATCCCCTCAGCCGCCTCATCGTCAGCACCCGGGAGCCGCGGCTGGAGGCGCTGGTGCGGTTTTTCCATGCCCGGATGAGAACCCGCTCGCGAGGATGAATTTCAAATCCCAAGTTCCAATTTCCAAGGAAGCCGCAAACACCCATGACCATCAAACGAAAGAACGAGGATGCGTTAGCTACTGCGCCGTTGGAGCTTCCTTGGGATTTGGAACTTGGAACTTGGGATTTCTGAAATGAGCTACGGCAACTACACGCTGCACGATCCCTGGTGGTTGCTGGCGCTGGCCGTGATCCCCATTCTGGCCTGGCTGCGCGGCCGGCGCGGCGTGCCGGCGCTCGTGGTGCCGTTTGCCGCCGCATGGTACCGGCCGTCGCTTGTGGCCGTGTCGCGGCTGCCGACCGGCATCGGTGTTGTTGGGCTCGTGCTGCTCGTGCTGGCGCTGACGCGGCCGCAGCGCGTCGACGACAAGCGCGAGGTGCACCAGCAGGGCTACGACCTGATGCTCGCGATCGACCTCTCGGGCAGCATGCTGGCCGAGGACAACCACCGGCCGGGCGAGGGCCCCAACCGCCTGCAGGTCATCAAGCCGGTCATCCGGGCGTTCATTGAGAACCGGTCCAACGACCGCATCGGCATCGTGGTGTTCGCCACCCAGGCGTACACGCTCGCGCCCCTCACCTTTGATCATGCCTGGCTTGCCCGCCAGCTCGACCGCCTCGAGATCGGCGTGATCGACGCCGACCACACCGCCGTCGGCGACGGGCTCGGCGTCGCGCTGACGCGCCTCGAGCAGACGGGCCGCGAGGAGGGCAACCGCCGCAAGGGCGCGTTTGTCGTCCTGCTTACGGACGGCTCCAACAACTCGGGCGTGCTGACGCCGACGCAGGCCGCCGACATCGCCCGCGCCCGCGGCGTCCCGGTCTACACCATCGGCGCGGGCAAGGACGGTTACACCTTCCTGCCCGTGCGCGACGAGAGCGGCAAGACCATCACCTACACGCAGATCCTCGCCGACCTCGACGAGAACGCGCTGACCACCATCTCCAACCAGACGGGCGGCCGCTTCTTCCGCGCGCGCGACGCCGACACCATCGAGTCGGCCTTCAAGTCGATCGACCGCGCCCAGAAGATCGAGTTCGAGGCCAAATCCTATCTCATCACGACCGAGCTCTTCCCGTGGTTCGCCGTGCCGGGCCTTGCCGGCCTGCTGCTCGCCGCACTCATCCTGGCTTGGACGACCCTGTGGCGCCGTCCCGCGTCCGCCCACTCGCCATTCATCACCGGGCCCTCGCTCCCATGATCTTTTACTGGCCCCAGCTCCTCTGGCTCCTCGCACCCGTGGTCATCCTGGCGGTGTTGGATGCGCTCCGCCGCGGCACCGGGGAGTCGGCCCGCCACTGGCCGAAGATCCTGCGGGCCTGGGCGGGAGCCCGGCACGCGGCGGTCGGCGACGGCCACCACACCACGCGCGGACGGCTGTTGCTCTGGCTCGGCCTCGCGTTCGGCGTCGTGGCCCTCGCCCGGCCGCAATGGGGCCGCGTGGAGGAGCCGGTGTTCGACCAGTCGCGCGAGATCGTCATCGCCCTCGACCTTTCGCGCAGCATGCTCGCGCCCGACGTGCGGCCCTCGCGGCTCGAGCGCGCGCGGCTGCTGATCCAGGGCCTCCTCGACGGGCTGCGCGGCGAGCGCGTCGGCCTGGTGGTGTTTGCCGGCACGGCCTTCCTTCAGGTGCCCATGAGCGCGGACTACGAGGTGCTCAACGAGTTCCTGCCCTCGCTCAACCCGGCGTTCATGCCGGTGGGCGGAACGGATTACGAGGCGATGCTGCGCGCGGTGATCGACGCCTTCAGCGCCGGCGGCACGGCCGACCGCTACCTCATCGTCCTGAGCGACGGCGAGAGCCAGACCGACGCCTGGCGCGACCTCGTCGACGACCTGCGCAAGAAAAACATCCGCGTGATCGGCCTGGGGGTCGGCACCACCGAGGGGGCGTTCATCCCCGACGAGTCGGGCGGTTACGTGAAGGACGAGCGCGGCGCCGTCGTGCTTTCGAGGCTCAACAGCGCCACGCTGCAGGAACTCGCCACGGCCACCAACGGCGTTTACACCGACGCCAGCGCGTGGGTCGACCTCGGCGCGCTGCTCAAGCAGACGGTCGAGGCCGGCCACCGCGGCGAGTTCAAGGAGCGCATCCAGGTGCGGCAGCTGGAGCGATTCCAGTGGGCGCTGGCGCCCGCACTGCTCTGCCTGCTGCTCAGCCTCTGGCACGAATTCCCCGTGCGGCCGCGCGCCCGCAGCCTGCCGCTGGCAACTGATGCCGGAAAGCGGATACCGGATACCGGAAAGACTTCCGCCGCGATTGCTGCTGCCATCTTCATTCTGCTCGCCGGTTTCCGGTTTCCGGTTTCCGGTTTCGCCGCCGAGGACACCTCGGCCTACGCCGCGCCGCTGAGCAACCTTGTCGAACGTCTCTCCACGCAGCCGGAGCTCGCCGCCGGCGATTACGCCACGCTGGCGCGGGAAACCATCACGTGGGGACAACGGCTGCAGGGCGCCCAGCAGGCGGTGACGCCCGGTCCGGTGAACGACGCCCTCGCAGGGGTCGACTTCGGGGAAAAGCTCGAGGTGAAGGCCGCCGACTGGAGCCGGCTCCGCAATGACCTCGAGGAGTTGCTCAAGAAGCCCCCCGAGCCGCCGCCCCAGCAGCAACCGCAGCAACAACCCAAGCAGAACCAGCAGCAGAAGGAGCAACAACAGCAGCAGCAAAACTCCAGTAGCTCGCAGGAACAGCAACCGCCCGAACAGCAGCAGACGCAAAATCCTGAATCCAAGACCCAGAACCCGCCGCCGCCGAAGCCGCCCGAACAGGCCAACACCGGCGGGACCCAGAAGATCGGCGGACAGCCGCAGCAACCGAAGGAGATCAAGTCCGATCCGTCACTGGCGCTGCCCATCCAGAAGCTCGACCAGCTCCGCAACCAAGATTCGCCCGCCCAGCTTTTCCAGATGCTCGACAGCCGGAACTACAAACCCTCCCCCAAGAAAGGCCGCGACTGGTGAAGCCGCTCATGTTCCGTCCCCTCCTCACGTTTTCGCTCCTGCTGGCGCTGGTGCCCGGCGCCGCACTCGCCCAGCGCGTCTATTGGGAGCCCGGCGCCGGCTCGCTCGCCTATAACCAGGTCAGCCCGCTCCAGCTGGTGTTTGAAAACTGCCAGCCCGAGGGCGACCCGAAGCTTCCGTCCGTCGGCGGTCTGGAGATGCAGTACACCGGCAGCAGTTCGACGTTCTCGATGGAGAACATGAACGTCACCCGGCGGGCCAGCCTCGCCTACGCCGTGCGCCCCACCAAGCGGCCCGAGGTGAGCATCCCGGCGTTCGACGTCGAGACCGACAAGGGCACCAAGCGCGTTGCCGTCGCGACCTTCGCCATCGGCAACGCCACCGTCGGCCAGAGCGCGGTTCCGCTCGAGACAGCCGTCATCACGAAGCTCACCCCCGCCGGAGGCGCGTTCTGGGCGGGCGAGGTTTTCCCCGTCACGTACAAGCTCGACATCGCGCAGCGCTTCCGTCCCCGTCCGCCGGGCCCGATCGTGTGGAAGCCGGCGCCACTCACCGTCGAGGACTGGGGCCAGCCCGAGCAGTTCGAGGCGACCGCCGGCGGCGAGCCGCGCGTCGGCCTCATCTACAAGACCCGCGGCTACATCGCCACGCCGGGCAACTACCGGATCCCGGCCGCCTCGCAGGAGGTCGTGCTCGTCGTCAACACGACCGGCAGCCTGTTCTCATATCCCTTCTCCGCGCCCGACATGGTGCAGCACACCGTCGCCAGCAACGAGCCGGCGCTCACCATCAAGCCCCTGCCCGACGGGGCGCCCGCGGATTTCGGCGGCGCCGTCGGCCAGTTCACCTTCATCGCGAAGGTCGTGCCCACCTCCGTGGCCGTCGGCGAACCGATCACGTGGACGCTCGAACTCGGCGGCACCGGCAACTGGCCCGACATCCACGGACTCCCGGCGCGCGAGGTCTCGAAGGATTTCAAGGTCCTGCAGCCGCAGGCCAAGCGCACCCCGGCTGAGGGCCGGCTCTTCGACGCCACGCTCACCGAGGACGCGGTGCTCATCCCCACCCAGCCCGGCACCTACACGCTCGGCCCTGTGAGTTATTCCTATTTCGACCCGCGCCGCGGTTCCTACCAGACCGTGCAGACCGAGGCCGTGACGGTGACCATCACTCCGCCCGGGGCTGCCGAACCGGGGAACCGGCCGCTGTTCACGCCGCCGGTGTCGACCAGCGCCGCACCACCGGCGTCGCCAACCACCTACAAGCCGCAACTGCCGGCTGCGCCCGCCGCGCCCGCGGCGATTCCACGCGATCCGCTGTCCGGCGCCGGCGCGGGTCTGGTGCCGCTCTCCAGCCGCGCCCTGGATCTCGGTCTGCTGGCCTCCGTTCTCTGGCTCCTGCCCGTGTGGCTTGTCTTGGCCGCGCTCTGTTCCCGGCGGACCGACCCGTTGCGTTTTCGACGCGCGGCCCGCGCGCGCCTCGTGCAAACGCTGGCCCACCTGCGCAGCGCCGCCACCACGGCCGCCCGCCTCCAGNNCCGGCGATCCTCACCGAACAATCGCAGATTCCTGAACTCCCAAGTCACAATCCAAAGCTCAAAACCCAGAATCTCAAGGCGTGGACCGCCCTTTGGACCGAGGCCGATCGCGTTCTCTACGGTCCCGCCAACACCCTGCCGGACGACTGGGTGGTGCGGGCCGAGGCCGCGCTCGAGGCCTCCCGCGTGCCGGGATGGCAGCNNTCGGCGGGTAGGCCGGGAAGCGGAACCATTCTCACCATTATCCTCTTGTTCACGCTGCTATCCGGTATCTGGCATCCGGCTTCCGCGATGGCCGCGGATGGCACCCTGAACACGGCACCCGGCACCCTGAACTCAGGGCCTCGCACCCTGAACTATTTCTCCAGTCCGCTCGCCGCCTACAACGCGGGCGAGTTCGCCACCGCCGAGCAGGCCTGGCGCATTGCGCTCACCCGCACGCCCACCGACTGGGTGGCCCGCCATGATCTCGCTCTCGCGCTGGCCCAGCAGGGTCACTGGCCCGAGGCTGCGGCCCAGTGGACCTCGGCGTTCCTGCTCAATCCGCGCGACGAGTCGGTACGCTGGCATCTCGCGCTCGGTTACGAGCGCGCCGGCTACACGCCGCCCGGACTGGGCGAGTTCGCACAGGCCTCCGGTCCGCACCTGGTGGCACGGCTGGCCTCGCCCGCCGAATGGCAGTGGCTGCTGGTGGCGGCGGGCGTGGTGCTGGCCGCCGGGCTGCTGATGCTCCTGCTGCGCGCCTACCGCGGCTCAACCAACGGCTGGATGCGGCGGGTGGCTCTCGCGGTCGTGGGGGTCGCCTTGGTGTTGATGCTCGCGGCGGTGACCTCGCTCCATTTCTACGGCGACACCGCTGATGCGCGCGCCGCGATCGCGTGGCACCAGGTGCTGCTGCGCTCGATTCCCACCGAGGCTGACACGCAGCAGAAGACCTCCTCGCTGCCCGCCGGCTCGCTCGCCGTGGTGGACAAGACCTTCCTCGGCTGGGTGCGCCTGTCCTTCCCCAACGGCCAGACCGGCTGGGTCCGCCAGGAAGACATCGTCTGGCTGTACCGGTGATGAATCGCCAGGCTTTGGATCGGCCAGCGCGTGGATGGATGAGGTCATTCCAATGAGGCATCGAATTCATTTCGTCCTCGCGGCGGCCGCCATGGTCGCCGGTCCGGCGCGCGCTGGCGAGGGTGACCCGCCGAAAATGAATCACGAGATGGCCCAGGTTCTCCAATCGGAATTCAAATATACCCCCGCCCCGCCGGAACACCCTGAGGCAAACGCACCCATGGAAGGTTCGACCAAGGGAGACGTGATCGCGATGCCCAAACTCACCGTGCTCTCCTCCAGGATCAACATGAGGGACCTCGAAAGAGACATCCGCAAACACCAAGCCCAAGCCGAGGTCCAAAAACCGAAATGGGGCTGTGGACCGATTTACCAAAGGGATTTTGGGAAGCTCAGATTCGGCGTCATCTCGATATTCTACGTCCCCGTCGCGATCGGATTTTCCTGGTAAGGCTGGCCGAGCTCGGTGGAAACCAGGTTGGTCGGACGGCGAACGTACGCAGACGGCTCAGGTGCCGGGCGCAGTCTTCCGCACCATGCGGAGTATGGATTCCTCGGGGTTGAGGGCGGCGACGCGGTCGAGGTCCACCCAGGCGAGGTCGTGCGACTCGTCGCTGATGATCAGTTCCTCCTCCGGGCCGGCTTCGACGAGAAAGCGCAGGTCGAGATGCCAGTGCTCGGGCGTGTCGCCGCGCGGTGGAATCCGGTGGCGGTCGACGTCGAACACTTCGGGTGACACGGCGTGCAAGCGCGTGAGGCCCGTCTCCTCGCGCGCCTCGCGCAACGCCACCGCCAGCAGGTCGGGATCGCCGTCGGCGTGGCCGCCGGGCTGCAGCCACTTGTCGAGCTTGCGGTGGTGCGTGAGCAGCACGCGGCGCCGCGGCGCGTCCACGATCCACGCCGAGCCGGTGAGGTGGCCCGGCGCGCAGGTGCGCAGCAGGCAGTCGGGATGGGCCTCCACGAAACGAATGACCTCGGCGGCCATGGCCGCCTCGTGCGGATCGGCGGCGCGCGGCTGATGGGCGCGCAGCAGGCGGAGGACGGCGGCACGGTGCATGGCCTCAGCGAGCGGCCAGGAAAGCCGGGGTTGCTCTGCCGTTGCTGATCATCTCGATTGAAGGTTCTTCGCCCCGATTTCCATTTTGAATGTCAACTAATAGTTGACATATTCCCTCTCGAGGGAAGAGAGATGGTCTGGCGATATTGTCATGCCTTGGTCCCATCGAGGAGAAATCCCTTCAGCGCGAGGCCTCGCGCTCGCGCCAGAGTGCGTCGGCGGTGAAGGGCTTCGGATTCTGCAGATGCCGCCAGACCTCGTCGCAGGTGCCGGCCACGGTGAAAAGGTCGTGAAGGTTCGGTGACTTGAAGCCCTCGCGGGTCATGCGCTCGAAGAAGCGCAGCAGGTCGTCGTAGAAGCCATCCTGGTTCACGAGGATCATCGGCTTGTGCACGAGGTTGAGGTAGCGGTGCGTCATGACCTCGACGAATTCCTCCAGCGTGCCGATGCCACCGGGCAGCGTGACGAAGCCGTCGGCGCGCTCCTCCATGAGCTGTTTGCGTTCGCGCATGGTGCCGACGGTGATGAGCTCGTCGGCCCCGGCGAAGGCCAGCTCGCGGGACTTCATGAACTCGGGGATGATGCCGACGACGTAACCGTCCGCCTCCTTGACCGCGCGGCCCAGCACGCCCATGACGCCGCGGTTGCCGCCGCCGTAGACGAGGCCCCACCCATGCGCGACGAGCTGCCGGCCAAAGCGCGCCGCCTCCCCGTAGTACTTGTCGTCGAGGCGGTCGCTGGAGGAACAATAGACACAGATCAATCTTGGCATGGTCCTAACCACGGATGACACAGATGGGCGCGGATTAAAGTAGAAATAGTTTGTCCACTCATACCCAATCCGTGTGTATCCGTGCCATCCGTGGTTTCCTCCCCCCCCAGTTATCGTGGGCGGCTCGCGCCCTCCCCCACCGGTTACCTGCACCTTGGCCATGCACGGACGTTCTGGACGGCGCGGCAACGCGCCCGCGCCGCCGGCGGTATGCTCGTGCTGCGCAACGAGGATCTCGACGCGGCGCGGACGCGGGCCGACTTCGCAGCGGCGATGCTGGAGGATCTGCAGTGGTTCGGTTTTGACTGGGAGGAGGGACCCGATGTCGGCGGTCCGTATGCGCCATACAACCAGAGTCAGCGGCGCGACCACTATTTTGCCGCCTTCGAGCGGCTGCGCGCCGGCGGCGCCATTTATCCCTGCACCTGTTCGCGCCGCGACGTGCAGGAGGCGGCCGGCGCACCGCACGAGGCCCCGCCCGGCGAGGCCTGGGCGCCCGACGAACCGATCTATCCGGGGACCTGTCGCCCCGAAAACAGCAAGCCCGGGGCGCCGGTCTGCCGCAGCCCCGGCGATGACCGGGCCAACTGGCGCTTTCGAGTGCCCGACGGCGCAACGCTGACGTTCACGGACGGCCACTACGGGGCGCAGTCCGCCACGGCCGGCGTGCACTTCGGCGATTTTCTGGTCTGGCGCAAGGATGACACGCCTTCCTACCAGCTTGCCTGCGTGGTCGACGACGACGCGATGCACATCACCGAGGTCGTGCGCGGCGCCGACCTGCTGCTTTCGACGTTCCGCCAGCTCCTGCTCTACCGCGCGCTCGGACTGACGCCGCCGGTGTTCCATCACTGTCCGTTGCTGACCGATGCGCAGGGGGTGCGTCTCGCCAAGCGCCACGATGCGCTCAGTCTGCGCATCTTGCGCCAACAAGGCTTCACCCCCGCAATGCTCCAACAGAGATTCAATTCAGAAGCCGGGAAGCCATGAATTATGATTTCCCTTCCGGGCTTCATGGCTTCTGAATTCATCCCGTGATCAAGATCGGCGTCATCAACGTCTCCGACCGCGCCGCCGCCGGTGTCTACGAGGACACGCCCGGCAAGGCGGTCGTCGCGCTGCTGCGGGAGTGGCTCGTGACGCCGTTTGCAGTGGACTACAAGGTCGTGCCCGACGAGCAGCCGGCCATCGAGGCCGAACTGCGCCGCATGGCCGACGAGGCGGGCTGCGGTCTCGTGGTGACGACCGGCGGCACGGGTCCGGCGCTGCGTGACGTGACGCCCGAGGCCACGGCCGCCGTCTGCACGAAGCTGCTGCCGGGATTCGGCGAGCTGATGCGCGCCGCGTCGTTGCAACACGTGCCGACGGCCATCCTCTCGCGCCAGACCGCCGGCATCCGGGGGAAAACGCTCATCGTCAACCTGCCCGGGCGGCCCAAGGCCATCCGCGAGAACCTCGAAGCGGTGTTTCCCGCGATTCCCTACTGCCTCGACCTCATCGGCGGCCCGCGCCTCGAGACCAATGAAGCGGTGATGAAGGCGTTCCGGCCCAGAGCGGGCTGATTCTTCACGAGAGGAAGCGGAAAGTCTTTCTCTGCGACCTTCTGTAAAAGACCGTCGTGCGTCAGTTCCGCCACAGCGGCGGCACGATGGCCACGGTGCCGTGGAGACTCAGCCGGTAGTAAAGCCAGAACACCACGGCGCCCAGCGCCAGGAAGAAGAACACCTCGCCGAGTTGGCCCGCATTCCGGCGGCTTGACTGGTGCATCCAGCGCACGGCGGACGCGAGGGCCGGCGTGACGACAAACGCCGTCAGGGTGCTGCCAAACAGCACCAGGAGCATGACCACCGCCGTGCGCAGCCACGGATCAGCGATGATCCCCGCCTTGTAGCTGATGATGCTGTTGCCGAGGTTCAGCAGCAGCAGGCAGCACGGCAGGAGGTAGTAATGGTGGACGACTTTACTTTTGCTGAGGGCCATGGGGGGAAATTTGCCCGAGTGAATCCACCCGCCGTCCTGCCGCAAGCCCGCAGCGCTCCGTCGCCAGGCATCCGGTCACCGGCTTTGCGTTCGACAGCCAGCGCTGAACCGCCCATGCTTGCTGCTGTCAGAGGCAGACATCGGGAATATTTCAACCCCAACCGGAGGTGCATCATGCCATACTTGAAAATCCAGACCAATCTTCCCCACCTCAAGCAGACCGGGCGCGGCCTGCTCAAGGAGGCTTCAGCGCTGGTCGCCCATGAGCTCGAAAAGCCCGAGGCGTACGTGATGGTCGCCCTCGAGGACAACACGCCAATGATGTTCGCCGGCAGCGACGACCCGGCGGCGTTTCTCGAGCTGCGAGCGATCGGTCTCCCGTCGAATAAAAACCGGCAGCTTTGCAAGGTTCTTTGCGAACTGGTCAACCGGCATCTCGGCGTGCCGCCCGAGCGCATCTTCATGAATTTCGCCGACATCCCGCCCAGCGACTGGGGTTGGAAGGGCGACACGCTCTGAGGAAGTGAACGTGAGGGGGAGCGGGGAAATTTTCCCGAGCGACTGCTTGACCACTTTCCCTTTTCACTTTCACTCGGCATTCTGATGGCCACTTACGTCTACGAGACCATTCCGCGGCGTGCGGACGAGCCGCCGATGCGCTTCGAGGTCATCCAAAGCATGAAGGACGCGCCGCTCACGCGGCATCCCGACACGGGCGAGCCCGTGCATCGGGTCATCTCCGGCGGCTACGGCCTCATGGGTCTGGGGGGCAAGAGCACGCCGGCCCCCGGGGCCACGAAAGGGAGCGGATGCGGCTGCGGCGGCGCCTGCATGTGCGGTCGCGGGTGATGCGGATCCCCGGTTCGTGATTTGCATTCCGCCTCCGGCAGATCCTGTCCAAACTCTCACGAGTTTGGCCACGATATTGAAACCATCGCTAAAGGCGCCGCCCTACAGCTCCGTGTACTTGTCCGCCCGGCCGCGGGCCTTCTCGACGGGGTATTTTTTCGCGTTGGCGGCGAGCTTGGCCTCGATGGCCGCGGCGAGGTCGATGCCGGTGATGTTCGCAAATTCCAGCGCGTAGATCACGACGTCGGCGAGCTCGTCCGCGATCTCGCGGCGGCGCGCCGCCTCCTGCGCCCGGGGGTGCGAGGCGGCATGCTCGGTCCAGAGGAAATGCTCCATCAGCTCCGCGGCCTCGGCGGCCAGCGCCATGCTGAGGTTTTTTGGCGAGTGAAACTGCTCCCAGTCGCGCTCGCGCACAAAGGCGAGCACGCGGTGCTTGAGATCGGCGAGGGTCGTGGTGGCGTCGGTGAGGGAAGGCATGGGAGTGACGGGTGAAAGTGAAAAACGAGAGTGATCGGGAAGCGTGCGCGAAGCAATCCCGCGCCTCGTCCGGTAGTGGATCGGTTTGTCATTGCGAGGCGTCCCGCTCACGCGGGATGCGAAGCAATCGAGCTGGATCGCCACGGCCCGCCCTGCGGGCCTCGCGATGACAAGGCAAACTGACCCACCACCCCTCATCCCCGCTTTCATCCTCCATCGTCCTTCTTGAATCCTTCCCCGTCGCGCTTCCGCGCAGCCGCCAGTCGCCCGCGGACTGCAACAATTTGGTGACACCTTAAAATAATTCTTGGCGCGCGTCCTGCTTTGTGCATGTTGTCACCGCTTCATTCCCGATGACCCGGACACTCCAGTCTATTCGCCGCACGGCCCGCGCTTCGCACACGAAGGCGGTCCAGCAGTCTTGCCGCGGCCATATGCGTCCGGTCGTCGCCCGCTGGAGCAAATTCACCGACGCCGGCTGCCTGGCCTGAACGACACCGATTCCCGGTAGTTCGTTTTTCCCCAGGAGACCCGGCGGTGAAAACCGACGAAAGGAGCACATCCACATGCATAAGATCATCCGTTCCCTCAAGTCCACGCAGCCTTCCCCGGCTTTCGCGCGCAAAGACGCGTTCCGCCGGCCGCACTACGACTGCCAGGAGCAGATGGATGCACTCAAACTCGCCGTCTACGTCCCGGGCGTCGATCCCGCCGGCATCGACATCGAGGTGCGCGGGCCCGACCTGATCGTCACCGCGCCCAAGGGCCATCTCGTACGCGCCAACTGGCGCGCCGCGCACCTCGAAAGCGCCCAGCGCGACTACCAGCTCCGGCTGCGCCTCGGCTTCAGCCTCGACTACGACGCTCTGCAAGCCGCCCTGCACGACGGCGTGCTGACCATCACCATCCCCAAAAAGACGGCGGTGGCCGCAACCTGCACGGTGGCGTAGCCGGGAAGTTCGAGGACAGTCCGACTGGGGTGAACACCCCGTTTACGCCGACCCCCGCGCGGGTTATCGTGCTGGGCCAGGAACGCGGCTTGCCTGTTTCCCCACTGGCAAGCCGTTCTGTCTCTTTGTCTTGGCCGCCCGGCGGATTCCGCCGTGTGCGTCCCGCAAAAAAAATGAGGAACCTGACCTCTCTTCCGTGTTCTTAGTCACAAAGGCGCCATGACCACCGCCCTGCCATTTAATATCCAAGCCGACAAACCGATAAGACTGCAAAACTCTTTTCTCATGAACTTTCTTACGCGAACTTCTTCTTCCCGTCTTCCCTCCGACGCCGGCGGCCCGGACTCCCGCGTCGTGCCTGTTCACGACGTGCAGTGGGGCCGGCCGGTGTTTCGTCCGCCGGAGCTTCCGGTTGATCCCCGGTTGTTCGACACGGTTCCGTTCACCGCCATGCGTCCGCTCCAGCCGACGCGTCGGGGCCGGCTTGAACTAGCCTACTAGGAGCGCGAAGCCTTCCGGCTTACGTCTCCGGCACCAGCCAGGCGCAGCGCGCCGCCGCGCCGGCATCGATCCCGAGTTTTCCGGCCAGCACCGGCAGCAGCGGCTGCAGCTCGTCGGCGAAACGCCACGGCGGATTGATGACGAGCAGGCCGCAGCCTTTCATGCGCACCTGCGGATCGGCGGTCACGGCCAGTTCCACCCCGAGCGTGGGCGGCGGTGCCAGCGCCCGTAGCGCCGCGTGGAATGCCTCGGCCCGCGCCCGCTCCGTCACCGGATACCACACAACGTAGACGCCGCTCGGAAAACGCTGCAGACCCTCCCGCAGTGCGCCGAGGACGGCGTCAAACTCGCCCTGGTCCTCGAATGGCGGATCGATAAGCACGAGTGCCCGCCGCTCCGGCGGAGGCAGCGCCGCCCGCAGCGCGCCGTAACCGTCGCCGCATTCCACCGTCACTCGCCGCCGGCGGGCAAACTCCGTCCGCAGCGCGCCGGCTTCGTCGGGTTGCCGTTCCCAGAAGGCCAGCCGGTCCTGCGGCCGCCGCGCGAGCGCCGCGAACCACGGCGAGCCGGGATAATAGCGCAGCCGGCCGCGGCCGGCGCCCGCCCGCTCGTTGAAGGCTCGCACCAGCGCCACGTAGTCGGCCAGCGGCGGCGGCAGGTCCGCCGCGTCCCACAACCGGCCGATGCCCTGCGGCCACTCGGGCGGCCGGCTCTGGCCGGCCGGGGCCGGCGGCGCGGACAGATCGTAGGCACCGCGACCGGCGTGCGTGTCGAGGTAGAGAAAGCCTTTCTCCTTCCGCTGCAGCGCGCGCAGCAGCTGCACAAGCAGGGTGTGCTTGAAGACGTCGCCGTAATTCCCGGCGTGGAACGCGTGGCGGTAGTTCATGGTGGAGGCGCCTGGCGGAGGTTGCGGCTATAGGCCGGGGTTTATCCCGAGACCATGCTCATGTTGTCGGGCATAAAGCCCGACCTGCAACGATGGGAATCACGCGCCCGCCGCGCGGCGGGCGAGGTGCTGGTGGACGGGCCCGAAGTTGCCTGCCTCACAGCACCGCACGAATTCCTCGGTCACCGACTTGAGTTCCTCCCAGCGGCCGCGGATGTTCCCCGCCTCCTGTTTGGTGATGGTGTTGTCGGTCGCGGCGGCGGCGATCACGGCCAGCAGGTCGGCGAACTCCTGCACGATGGAGTTGGTGGCGGGGATGAGCTGGATCGCGTGGGATTTCGCCCGCGGGTTGTTGATGAAGAAACCGCCGGCGCGCTCGCACACCCAATGCGCGAGGCGGCGGTCGCCCGTGAGTTTGAGGAGTTGCTCGACGCGGTCCAGCGGGTTGGCGGCGCCGCTGCCCTCGGCGGCCGGTTCGGCCCACTTGTAGATGAGGGAGAGGGAAAGTCCCATCTCGGCGGAGACCTGCTTGGCGCTGATTTTCTGGAGAATGTCCTTGAGCAGCTCGTGCGATTGCATGCGGCCATCGTGCGGGCTGGGCACTTATTGGCAACGCTGGCGTGGATGGGGTGGTGGGTCAGTTTATGTAGNNGACCTACAGTGACGGTCCAGTCCGAGCAAACTGACCCACTACCGTGGACTGGTCCGGAGCCCGGGTTTACTGTCCAACTACGAGCGCCGGGAATCTTTTTGCCTTGGGCTCCCGGTTTGTGGCTAAATCAGCCTCTTCATGAACATCCACGAATACCAAGCGAAGGCATTGCTGGAGAAATACGGCGTCGCCGTGCCGAAAGGCGTGGCCGCCCGCTCCCTTGCCGAATTTGAACCGGCCCTTGCCCAGTTTCCGGAAGGCCCCGTCGTCGTGAAGGCGCAGCTGCACGCCGGCGGCCGCGGCAAGGGCACCTTCACCGACGGCTTCAAGGGCGGCGTGAAGATCGCCCCGTCCAAGGCGGAGGCGCTCGACTTTGCGAAGCGGATGTTCGGCAACACGCTCGTCACCGCACAGACCGGCCCGGCCGGCCGCAAGGTGCAGACGATCTATTTCACGCAGGTGAGCAGCATCAAAAAGGAATACTACCTCGCCATCCTCCTCGACCGCGCCACCGCGCGCCCGGTCATCGTCGCCTCCACCGAGGGCGGCGTCGAGATCGAGAAGGTCGCCCGGGAGACGCCGGAGAAGATCGTCAAGGTCTTCGTCGATCCCGCTTACGGCCTCGCCGACTACCAGCTGCGCCAGCTGCTCTTCGGCCTCCGCTTCAACCCCGCCGAGCAGAAAAACGCGGCAAAGCTCATCCGGAACCTCTACACCGTGTTCTGGGAGACCGACGCCTCCATGGTCGAGATCAACCCGCTGATCACGACCCCCGACGACCAGGTGCAGGCGCTCGACGCCAAGCTCGCGTTCGACGACAACGCGCTCTACCGCCACCCCGAGATCACCGCCCTCCGCGACCTCAATGAGGAGGACCCGAAGGAGACCGAGGCCTCCAAGCACAACCTCAACTACATCGCGCTCGACGGCAACATCGCCTGCCTCGTCAACGGCGCCGGCCTCGCCATGAGCACGATGGACATCATCAAGCATTTCGGCGGCAACCCGGCCAACTTCCTCGACGTCGGCGGNNATCTTCGGCGGCATCATGGACTGCAACGTCATCGCCGCCGGCATCGTCGAGGCGGTGAAGGAGGTCGGCCTCCAGCTGCCGCTGGTCGTCCGCCTCGAAGGCAACAATGTCGCCGCCGGCAAGCAGACCCTCGCCGCGAGCACCGTGAAGCTCGTGAGCGGCGGCAGCATGGCCGACGCCGCGAAGAAGATCGTCAAACTCGTCGCGGCCTGACTTTTCACAGGAGACCGCAGAGAGCGCAGAGTAAAATTTCTTTCCCCTCTGCTTCCTCAGCGCCCTCCTGTGGAATCCACTCTTACTTTCACTCTCACCCTCACTTTCACCTTCCCATGTCCATTCTCGTCACTCCCGAAACCAAGATTCTCATCCAAGGCATCACCGGCGCGTTTGGCGCCCGCCACGCGCAGCTCTCGCTCGACTACGGCACACAGGTCGTCGCCGGCGTCACCCCGGGCAAGGGCGGCCAGTTCTTCGAATACAAGCAGTACAAGGTGCCCATCTTCAACTCGGTCGCCGAGGCCGCTGCGGCCACCGGCGCCACCGTGTCGGCCATCTTCGTGCCCCCGGCCTTTGCCGCCGACGCCATCCTTGAATGTGCGAACGCGGACCTCGACCTCGTCGTCGCCATCACCGAGGGCATCCCGATCCGCGACATGGTGCGCGTGAAGCGCACCATGAGCGGCGGGCGGACCCGCCTCGTCGGGCCCAACTGCCCCGGCGTGGTCACGCCCGGCACCGGACCCGACTCCACCGGCGGCTGCCGCATCGGCATCTCGCCCGGCTATATTCACCGGAAGGGCCACGTCGGCATCGTCTCGCGCTCCGGCACGCTCACCTACGAGGCCGTNNCGCTGGATCAAGGCCAACTGCAAGAAACCCGTCGCCGGCTTCATTGCGGGCGCCACCGCCCCCGCCGGCCGCCGCATGGGCCACGCCGGCGCCGTGATCGGCGGCAAGGAGGACACCGCCGCCGCCAAGATCGCCATCTTCCAGGAATGCGGCATCGAGGTCGCGGTCACGCCGTCCGACATGGCCGACGCCCTCCGCCGCGCCGCCCGGGCCAACCACAAGAAACTCGCGTAACGGCCCCCGGTGCACCGGGCCTCAAGCCCGACACCTCTGGCGCCATTTCATCCGGTCGGTCGGGCCTTCGGTTCGGCACGTCGGCGTGGCCGCGTTTATGACACATTTTCGACTGGCGCGGGGCCGGGCGATGTGCCACGTTCCGCCCCGCATCAGGAACGAATCCCGCCTGCGGGGGTTCTGCCAACCGGGCCGGGAGCGGCCACGGTGGCTTCGGGCAACGGCCCGGATGTGCGTCGCGGTCCGCCGCGGCGAACAAAAACGCTCCCGTAGACGACAGCCGCCCTGATGCCAGGGCGGTTTTTGTTTTCCCTGATGCGCAAACCTCCAACCGACGTTTACGCATCATGCCATCCACCGCCACTCCCCTCCTCCGGGTCCGCGTCCGCGCGGAGAACCCGAATCATCATCTCTGGAACAACCACGGCACGTGGTTCCTCCACTACACGGTGCATCCCACGCCCTTCACCAAGGAGCGCGTGCGCCGTTCGCTCGGCACGCCTTTGCTCGACGTGGCCCGGGAGCGCCGCGACGCCTTCTTCGCGCATGTCCAGGCGCAGGGCCGGGCCGCGCCTCTGCAGGCCGTGGCCTGAAGGCCACCGGGAGAAATTCAGAAGCCATGAAGCCACGAGGGATTCCCCTTCATGGTTTCCTGGCTTCGGAATGTAACTCCACCGCTCCCGGCCTGCGGCTACACCCCGATCGCCTCGCAACACTTGCGGAAGTGATGGCCGTAGATGGAAAGCGTGACCGCCATTGGCATCAGCGCCGGCCGGTGGAAGAACGTCCAGATCAACAGCCGCCAGTACTGGAAACGTTCGCGGCCGAGGACGCCCAGCCGTACGCTGGAAAGCGCGAACGCCATCATCCGCCGCCAATCGAGCGAAACAGAGAACTTGGGGCGCTTGTACTCGCGCAGAAAGGTGCGGACGCGCTGATAGTACGGCCCCGGCGCATAGATGTGCTTCAGAATGCTCCGATATCCCTCGCGCAACGCCTCCATCTTCATGCATGGGGTAAAGTTCGTCGTGCCGTCCACGTTGTCCCCCGTGCTCTGGCCCAGCAGCCGGCCCTGCTGTTGCAGTCGCTCATGCAGCTTCGTGCCGGGCACGGCCTGCAACAACCCGACCATCGCCGTCACGATGCCGCTCTTCTGGATGAACTCGATCTGCCGGCGGAAAATCGTCGCCGTGTCGCTGTCGAACCCGACGATGAATCCGCCCTGCACCTGCAGGCCCGCGCGCTGGATGCGTTTGACGTCGGCGACCAGGTCCCGCCCCAAGTTC
This sequence comes from Opitutia bacterium, assembly GCA_003142615.1. GTDB lineage: Bacteria > Verrucomicrobiota > Verrucomicrobiia > Opitutales > Opitutaceae > Fen-1467. Next base: position 27,780 of record PLMW01000058.1, read on the forward strand.
TGCCGCTTGTTGCACTCGGCGAGGCCGGCGTCGTCGGGCGTCTCGATGCCGATGAAGACCATGTCGAAGCATGCCTCGGCCATCATCCGCATCAGCTCCTCGTCGTCGGCGAGGTTGATGGACGCCTCGGTGAAGAACGCGAAGCCGCGCCCGCCCTGGCGCCAGCGGATCAGCGCCGGAAGCAATTCCTCGCGCAGCGAGCGTTTGTTGCCGATGAGATTGTCGTCGACGAAGAACACCGCGCCGCGCCAGCCCCGCCGCCAGAGGCCGTCGAGCTCGGTGATGATCTGGGCAGGCGTCTTCACGCGCGGCCGATGCCCGAACATCGCCGTGACGCTGCAAAACTCGCAGTCAAACGGACAACCGCGCGAGTACTGGACGCACATCGAGGCATAGCGGCGCAGGTCGACCAGCTCCCACAATGGCGCCGGTGTCTGGCGGATGTCGGGAAGCTCCGCCGAGGTGTACACGGGGCGCGCCTTGCCCTGCTCGAGGTCGCTCAGGAATTCCGGCAGGGTCACCTCCGCCTCGTTCAGCACGAAGTGGTCGACGCCGGAAAACCGCTCATGCTCGGTGGTGAACAGCGGTCCGCCCGCCACGATCGTCTTGCCCGCCGCGCGGCAGCGCGCGATCAGCGCCTTCGCCGATTCCCGCTGCACGATCATCGCACTGATGAACACGAGATCCGCCCATTGCAGGTCCCGGTCCTTGAGCTTGCGCACATTCAGGTCCACCAGGCGCTTCTCCCACGGGCGCGGCAGCATCGCGGCCACGGTGAGCAGTCCCAGCGGCGGCAGGGAGGCCCGTTTGAGGATGAATTTCAGCGCATGCTTGAAACTCCAGAAAGTGTCCGGGAACTCCGGATAGAGCAGCAGAACGTTCATACTGCACGCAAAGCTGTCCCTGTTTGCGAAGAATTGAAAGAAACATTGTGACTTTGGGCGATGCCATGCTGCCCATCTGGCGCGCCCGGCAAAAACCGCCCGGCGGTCAGCGCGGCCGCCGACGTAGGCGCGAAATCAGTTTTCTGTTTTGCGCCGCGCCGACGATCATGTGATGGTGGGAACGCATGAATCACTCCATCGACGCCGAAGACCTGCTCGGACGCCTCTGCCGCTACGTCCGCCTCGACACCCGCAGCGACCCGCACTCGTCCACCTGCCCGAGCACCCCGGGGCAGTGGGATCTGCTTCGCCTGCTGGAAAAAGAGTTGAAGGAAATCGGCACCGCCGACGTCCGGCTTACCACCGATGGATACGTGCTGGCCACGATTCCGGCCACTTCCCCCAAGGCCGGCGTGCCCCGCCTCGCCTGGTTTGCCCATGTCGACACGGCCACCGAACTGCCCGGAGGCGCCAAGCCGATCGTCCACCGCCAGTACCACGGCCAGCCGATCGTGCTGCCGGACGATCCCACGCAGCAGCTCACCGTCGAGACGATCCCGCATCTCCGTGAAAAGATCGGGCACGACCTCGTCACCGCGAGCGGCACCACCCTGCTCGGCGCCGATGACAAGGCGGGCGTCGCCATCGTCATGAGCGCCGGGCGCCACCTCCTGCACCATCCGGAAATCCCGCACGGCGTCATCCGCGTCTGCTTCAATCCGGACGAGGAGATCGCCCGCGGCATGACCAGGCTCGACCTGAAGGAACTCGCCGCCGACATCGGCTACACGCTCGACGGCGAGGATCTCGGCGAGATCGATCACGAAACGTTTTCCGCCGACGCTGCCGTGCTGGAAATCCGCGGGGTCTCCATCCATCCCGGCCTGGCGAAGGGCGTCATGGTCAACGCGCTGCGCCTCGCCGGCGGCTTTCTTTCGGCGCTGCCTGCCGAAATCTCCCCGGAGCGCACCGCCGGGCGCGACGGTTTCATCCATCCGGTCGAAGTGGACGGCAACGCCGACCGCTGCACGGTGCGGATGATTCTGCGTGACTTCGAACTCGCCGGGCTCGCGGCCAAGCGGGCCATCGTCGAGCAGGTCGTGGCCGGGTTGCGCATCGTCGAACCCCGCGCCGTCTTCACGCTCACCTTCCCCGAGCAATACCGTAACATGCGTTACTGGCTGGAAAAGGACATGCGTCCGGTGGAGTTCGCCCGCGAGGCCGTGCGCCGGGCGGGGGTCACCCCCCTTTCCACGGCGATCCGCGGGGGGACCGACGGCTCGAATCTGACCGCCCGCGGGCTGCCCTGCCCGAATATCTTTTGCGGCATGCGCGAGGTGCACAGCCAGCGCGAATGGGTCAGCCTGCAGGACATGACCAAATCCGTCGAAACGCTCCTCCACCTCGCCCAGCTCTGGCACGAGCGCGCCTGAGCCGGGGAAACGTTCCTTCACCCAGCCAACGATCCGGTCCCATGAAAGCCATCCGTGTACACGAGTTTGGTCCGCCCGAAGTGATGAAACTGGAGGACGTCGCCGATCCCACGCCCGGTCCCGGCCAGGTAATCGTGCGGGTGCATGCCGTGGGCGTGAATCCGGTCGAGACTTATATCCGCTCGGGCGTCTACGCCCTCAAGCCGCCCCTGCCCTACACACCCGGCGGTGATGCCGCCGGGGTCGTGGCCGCCGTCGGCGATCAGGTGACAGGCTTCAAGGCCGGCGACCGGGTCTACACCGCCGGCACGATCAGCGGCGCCTACGCACAACTGGCCCTCTGCAATGTCGGGCAGTTATATCCGCTGCCGGCCGACTTGTCGTTTGCCCGGGGCGCCGGGCTGCACGTGCCGTATGCGACGGCGTACCGGGCGCTTTATCAGCGAGCCAGGGCCCATGCCGGGCAGACGGTGCTGGTCCATGGGGCATCGGGTGCCGTGGGTATCGCCGCGGTGCAGTTTGCCGTGGCGGCCGGCCTCACCGTCATTGGCACCGGCGGCACCGAGCGCGGCCGGCATCTCGTGCGCGAGCAAGGAGCGGCCCACGTGCTGGATCACAAGGCGCCGGATTATCTCGATCAACTCATGCCGCTCACGGGCGGGCGCGGCGTGGACGTGATTCTGGAGATGCTGGCCAACGTGAACCTCGGCAAGGATCTCACCGTGCTGGCCAAAGGGGGCTGCATCGTGGTGATCGGCTGCCGCGGCGAGGTGCAGATCAATCCGCGGCTGCTGATGCGCGCCGAAGGCTCAATCCTTGGCGTGATGGCGGGCACCCCCGAGGAGTACGCGCAGTCCCACGCCGCCATCGGCGCCGGATTGCGGGCGGGAACCCTGCGCCCGGTGGTGGGCAGGGAGCTGCCGCTTGCTGAAGCGCCGCGCGCGCATCACGAAATCATCGAGTCAACCGCCTACGGGAAGATCGTACTGGTGCCGTGAAGAAGAGAGCCCCATTGAGCTCTCTTCACCCAACCGGTGTCTTGTAACGTATTACGTTACAAACCTCCCCCTTCCTCCTTGGATCTCTGCGATTGCTAGGCGCAGCCTGTAACGTAATACGTTACAAGCATCCCCTATGCATCCCCTGAGAATTCCTCCGCAAATGCAGCTCCCGGCGGAACTGTCGCTCGCTCTCTTCGAAGCCGCGGCGGCTTCCGCCCGCACTGCCGCCCGGTTAATGCTTGTGGAAAAACCTCGCCGGCGGGTCGGCCAGACCCTCCGTCCGGGACCCGCCACACCTATGTGGAACGCGTTGGTCAAACAGGCGCGCCCGCACCTGCGCAAGCGCGGCGAGAAGGTGAAACTTGCTCGTATCCTCGGCCTGCCCCGCCAGCGAATCCAAGATTGTCTCACGGCCAACACCGCCTGCCTCGACGCCGAACGCACCCTGCTGTTGCTGTGTTGGGCCTCCCGCCGCCAGCAAGGCCGCGAACTGACCGCATGAAGTAATGGCCAGTTTGTAACGTAATACGTTACAAGATTCACATACCTACCAAGCAGAGACGATAGGTACTTTGTAACGTATTACGTTACAAATACCACATCGTCAGTGCGTCTTGACGATGAACTAGCGGGTGCGCCCGTCGCTTAGCCCAGGGGAACTTTTGGCAAACATGCGCGCATGATTCCTAGCTGGGCGGGTGCAGCTGGCGAGGCTCAAGGCCGTGTCGCTCACGCAAGCACGAGGCAATGGCTTTGCACGCCGCGGTCAGCCGCGCGCCGCTTCGAGGAAGGCACGGAGGTTTTCCGTGCTCACGCCCGGCGGCAGGCCGCCGGCGCAGGAGAGGATCAGCCGCGAACGGTCGGGCGTCTCCGCCAGCAGCCGCCGCACCGCAGCGCGCACGTCGTCCGGCGTGCCCGCGGCCAGCACGTCGCGCGGCGGGATGGTGCCGAGAATCGTGAGCCGGTTGCCACAGAGCCGCCGCATCTCGGCGAGCGGCGTCTGGATGCCGGGGTTGTAGAGGTTGATGCCGATCTCGGGGTAATACTTGATCGACTTGGCGCACGCGGCGTCGTTGTGGAAGAATTTCACCGCCACATCGGTGGCGAAGAGTTCGCGCAGGTAGGGCAGGCCGAACGCCACGAAATCCATCTCGCCCATGAAGCCGACGATGTCATCGAGCACCAGCAGGCCGTCGATGGTGGGAAAGGTTTCGCGCTGCAGCGCGTGCCACTGCTTGAGATAATCGGTGATGACGCGCAGCAGCCGGTGCGTCGGACCCGGATCGGTCTTGAGCGCCATGAGAAACTCGGTGGTGCCCATCAGGAAGGTGGCGACGTTGAGCGGTCCGCGCGACACCGAGAAGCGGATCTGGTGCCCGAGGTCCTCGAGGCGCGGCCGCGCCCACTTCAGCCGGTTGAGCATGAAGGGCAGCAGGCCGTCGGTGTGCGGGTCCGGCACCCGCAGGTCCGCGATCTGCCCGACGTCGGTCAGGATCTTCTCGGCGAAGGGAAACTCGTTGCGCGGAAAGATGCAGCGGCTGCCGAAGGCCGACGGCTCGGTGCACATGCCGAATTCCGACCAGAATCCGGGCAGGAACCAGGCGTCGGGAAACGTCTCGATCGCCCGGCGGTTCGCCTCGAACCAGAGCGTCTCGCTCGACAGGTAGTCGGCGATCTCGATGCCGTGCCACCCGGGCAGCCAGGGACAGTCGATGATGAAGCCCACTGGGGCCGGAGTGAGCACTTCACCCCGCAGGACGGCAAGCAGGTCGTTCCATTGCTGGTTGGTCATCAGAGTTCCAGTTGCGTTGGGGGTTCGCGAGGCAGGGACCCGCCCAGCCTGCACGGGAGGGTGTCACATGGCAATCCCGGGGAGTCACGCCAGCATTCCGCCGCGAAATCGTCTTCCCTACCGACCGGGACTCCTCAACACTCCGTCGCTTCGCATGAAAGTCAGCCTCTTCGGTCTCACCGGCATCCCGCTGGGAAAACACAACGTCAAGGACGCGCGCCTCGACCAGACCCACCAGCTGGTGGAGGCGAAGAAAAAAACCTACGTCCAGGTGGACGTCGCCGGCGAGGAGGAGGCCGTGACGGCTGATGCCATCGTCGTGTCGTCGTCCACCCGGCTCGATGTGATTTTGCGCGACCTGGAGTTCGTGGAGACGCGGCTCGAACGCGACCCGCCGGAACCGGAGAAATCCGTGCTCACCAAGATCAAGGCGGCGCTGGAGAACGAACGGTTCGTCTCCGCCGCCAGCCTGACGCCGGCGGAGCTGCAGGCGGTGGCCGCGCACGCCTTTCTGACCTCCAAGCCGGTCGTCGTGGCGACGGCCGCCGACCTGGAGAAGTTCGACGAATTCCTGGTCCGCGTGCTGCACGAGAGCGGCTACATCAGCTATCTCACGGTGGGCGGTCCGGAAAACCGCGCGTGGCTCATCAAGCAGGGCCTGACGGCGCCGGAGGCCGCGGGAGCCATCCATACCGACATCCAGAAGGGATTCATCCGCGCCGAAATCATCAGTTTCGCGGACTTCATCGCCGCGGGCGGCGAAACCCAGGCCAAGCACGCGAACAAGCTGCGCCTCGAAACCAAACAGTACGTCGTTCAGGACTACGATTTGGTGAACTTCCGATTCAACAAGTAGGAGCCCGGTCAAACGACGACGCCCGCCCGGCGTTCGGGAAAGAGCGAAAGCAGACCCTCCTCGGAGGCGGGACAGATGCCGCGCTCGGTCACCAGACCGGCCAGCCGGCGGCCGGGTGTGACGTCGAATCCATAGTTGGCGGCGCGGGTGCCCTCGGGGCATATGCGCACCGACCGCACCTGGCCGTCCGCGTCCAAGCCCTCGATGAAGCGCACCTCGTCCTCCGCCCGCGACTCGATGGGAATCTCACGCACGCCGTCAGCCAGCGACCAGTCGATGGAACTGGCGGGCAGCACGGCATAAAAAGGCACGTGGTTGTCGGCGGCCGCCAGGGCCTTGAGATAGGTGCCGATCTTGTTGGCGGCATCGCCGCGCCGGGTCACGCGGTCCGCCCCCACGAGGCAGAGATCCACCATGCCGTGCTGCATGAGGTGGCCGCCGGCGTTGTCGGGCACCAGGGTGTGGGGAACGCCGTGCATGCCCAGCTCCCAGGCGGTCAGCCTGGCGCCCTGGTTGCGCGGCCGGGTTTCATCCACCCAGACGTGCACCGCGATGCCCGCATCGTGCGCCGCATAGATGGGCGCGGTGGCGGTGCCGTGATCCACACAGGCCAGCCAGCCGGCGTTGCAGTGGGTGAGTACGTTCACGGGAACCCCGCCCTTGCGCACGGAGATCTCCCGGATCAGCTGCAAACCGTGGCGGCCAATGGCGGCGCAGGCCTCGACATCCTCGTCGCAGATCCGCCGGGCCTCCGCGCGGAGCCGCGCCCAGGCCTCGTCAGCCGAGCCGCAGGTCTGCGCGACCGCCAGCAGGTGGTCGACCGCCCATGCCAGGTTCACGGCCGTGGGGCGCGTGGCCTTCAGCCTGCCGCCGGCGCGCAGCAACCGTTCGCACCAGTCCCCCGCCGCCTCGGAGGCCGCCGCGCTCGCGGCCAGCGCCAAACCCCAGGCCGCCGCCGCCCCGATGAGCGGGGCACCGCGGACATGCATGTCGCGGATGGCGGTGGCCATGCCTTCCGCCGAGCCGATGTCCTCGACGACGAAACGGTGCGGCAACTGCCGTTGATCGATGATTTGCACCACGCCTTCCCGTTCCGGGTGAGGCCAGATGGTCCGGTAGTGTGTGCCGCCGACTTTCATGGAATGGCTTATGCCTACAGGGAAACGGTGCTATCGACAACCTTAGGAATCACCGTTGAAATGCAGGGCCGGCAAGATGCTGGCACGCACCTCTCCTCCCGCCGACACCGCGGTCGGCGCTGTATGCAGCCAAAGGCCGGATCGATTGATAAAAGTCAGAAACCAAATCGCAACCTGCCCTTCTATTGAACAGTCACTCAATTCTGATGTCCGCCTCCACTCACGTCGCAGCGCGTCCAGGTCTGCCGGCCCGAGCGGGCCAGTCAGCACCCCCGCTTGCGGCAGCCGATTACTGGTATTTCTTTGCCGGCTTTCTCCGTCGGCCATGGAAGGTCGGCGCCGTCGCCCCCAGCTCGGCCCGGCTGGCCCGGACGATTGTGCGCCATTGCCATCTGCAGAAGGCGGACATCGTGGTGGAACTGGGCGCCGGCACCGGGGCCATCACCCGTCATATCCTCGAGAGCATCGGGCCGCATACGACGTTCATCACGCTGGAACTGGACGCCCGCCATGTGGCGCGGCTGCGCGAACGCCACCCCGGCCTGAAGATCTACCGGGAGTCGGCGGAAAACCTCCGCGCCCTGCTCGCCCGGCATGGCCGGAAAACGGTGGATTGCGTCATCAGCGGCCTGCCCTGGGGCAACATGAGCCGACGGGCTCAGCAGCGCATCCTGCGCGAGATTCTGGCGGTGCTCAAGCCGGGCGGCCGTTTCTGCGGCTTCGGCTACGTGCATGCGGGCTGGTATCCGTCGTCCCGCGCCTTCCACCGGACGCTGCAGCAACACTTCCGCCGCGTCGGCATCAGTCCGGTGGTCTGGCGCAACCTGCCGCCCGCGTTCGTCTACTCCTGCACCTAGGATCCGGACGGCCTACCGTGCAGCCAGCACGTCCAGCGTGTGCTGGATCAACTCCGGGTCGAGCCGGTCGCCATGGCCGGGGACCACGACGTCCGCCGGAAACCGATGCAGCCGAGCGGATGCCGATTGGTCCGTCTGCTGGCAATGCAGTGCCCCCTTTTGCCAATTCCATCAATCAAGGTACGCTCAGCATCGGGCGCATGCCCCTTTTGAGATCCCATCAGAACCATGAACCATTCCCCACCGCGCATACCGGTCCATGCCTTCCTGTTGCCACCGCCTTCCCTCTGCATGGCCCGCCCTCAGTCCAACCGACAGACAAACGTAAACAAACCACACTATGAATAAGCCCAACAAAATCATCTCCTGGTACGGCTGGTTGCCGGACCGGCCCGACCAGCGCGATATGTATTACACCGCGATCGCCGCCCCGCCGAAAAAACTGCCGTCCTCGGTGGATCTGCGCCCGGTTTGTTCCGGCGTGGAGAACCAGGGCCAGTTGGGCAGCTGCACCGCCAATGCCCTCGTCGGAAATCTGGAATTCCTCGAGAAGAATGCCGGCAAGCCGGCCACCGACCTAAGCCGCCTGTTCATCTATTACAACGAGCGCGCGCTCGAGGGCAACGTCGGCCAGGATTCGGGCGCGATGATTCGCGATGGGGTCAAAACGCTGGCCAAGCAGGGCGTCTGCGAGGAGAGCGGGTGGCCGTATGTCATCACCAAATTCTCCGTGAAGCCGCCGGCCGCCTGTTACAAGAAAGGACTGCAGCATCAGATCACGTCCTATCATCGCATCGTCACGCTGCAGGAGATGAGGATGTGCCTAGCCGAGGGTTATCCGTTCGTCTTCGGCTTCACCGTTTACGAAAGCTTCGAGTCGGCCGCGGTCGCGAAGACGGGCCGGCTCAACCTGCCCAAGTCCTCCGAAAAAAGCCTGGGCGGTCACGCCGTGATGGCCGCCGGCTACGACGATGCCACGAAGCGATTCCTCATCCGCAACTCCTGGGGCACGGATTGGGGCATGAAAGGCTATTTCACCATCCCCTACGCCTATCTCGACAACCGGAATCTGTCGGACGACTTCTGGACCATTCGCGCGCTGGAGGACTAGCAGACAAGCGGTCGTTCCCGTCTTCTATCAGTCAGTCATCCGGCAGGGCAGCAGGACGGCGTCCTGCATGCCGTGGATGATCTTTTTGTCGGGCGGGCAGAAGGTGGCGAGCGCACCGGCGAGCCGGGCCTCTCCACCGAAGATGAAGAAATACGGACACAGCCGCAGGCGCCCCTCCTCCTTTGTCAAGGCCACGGAGGTCGGGTCGTCCGGCGTGGTGGGCCGGTAAACCGGGTGTTTGACCCGCCGGGGTTTCTGGTATTCCTGCAGCACGTGCAGGTTGGTCGGGGCGAGCCGGAGGGCCTGCTCGATGCCCGCCTGCCACTCCTCGCGCGAGCAATCGCTGCCCAGCACCACGCTGCGCGCGCCCCAGGCCGTCTCATGGAATCCGCTGATCTTGATGATGAGATCGCGCTCCTTCTGCGAGGCCTGAGCCAGCTGGCTCCAATCGGCCAGCGCCCGGCCGCCCACCCGCGGGCCGTCGAGCACCGCGCCGGGCGGCAGCGGCGTCGGATCCATCACCCATGACGTCGGGACGAGCTGGCGCAGCAGCTTCAGGCTGCGGCCGCTGAGGTTCTCGGCCCAATAATCCTGCAGCAGGTGATGATGGAAGAGCGCGAGCGCGAGTTTCTCCTCCTGGAAATGACGCATGGGCGGCGCGATGACCACCTCGCCGTTGCCCCACGCCTCGAGGAAATACGGCGCGGTGCGGATGTTCCCGAGGTCGAAGAGCTCGAAAAAACGGTAGATGATATCGATCTTCTCGGGCGTGCCCTCGATGTCGAAGAAGAGCGCGCCGCCCAGCGGAAACACGTCCTCGGGCCGCAGACAGAAGACACGGCGCCCTTGCTTCTGCAGCTCCCGCGCCAGCCACTGCATTTCCGGGCGGTAGGTCGAAGCCTCGTCGCTCACCAGGAGGGCGATGAGCGGCGTGCGGTTCCGCGGCAGCAGCGCGGCCAGCGACTGGTAGAAGCCCTCAATCATCTGGTCGCCGTGACCCACGATGCCGTCATCGTCGTACAGCCGGTTGAGGAACGCCGTGAGCCCGATGCCGCCCGGCACGGAATCGAGTTCGGTGAGCGCAAAGCCATGATCCGTCAGCAGCAGGTCGGGCCGCAGCACGGGGGAAAAGACGCCGCGCATGCGGCTGTCCCGCGCGTGTTGCACGAGGCCGGCCGGTTTGCCGCGGTCGAGATACTCCGCGACCCACGGCGCGACCAGCGGCTTGTTGCGCAGCAGGTTTTTGCCGGCGACCGACCGCAGATAGAGCGTCTCCAGCGTCTGGTGAAACTCGAGGCAGGCCGCCCCGATCTGCCCGAGCTGCGCCACCTGCTCGCGCGTCAGCGGCCAGGCCTCGGGCGAAAGCTGCCAGGTTTTCGCTTCGAAAAGCGGCTGGGCGGCAAGCGCCGCGCGAATCGTCTCGTAAGGCAGGCTTGGTATCATGATCGCGCGGCGAACACTCAACGCTCAACGTTCAACTTTCAACGTCCAACTGGGCCGGGCGCACGTTGCTTCATGGCGAGGGGGACGTTCAACGTTGAAGGTTGGGACGACAGTTATTCCTCCATCTGGATGTCCTTGTTGCGGTGCCGCGGCTGGCCGGCGCGGAGCCAGGCGTAGATGAACCGGTCGATGTCGCCGTCCAGCACGCCCTGGGTGTCGCTGGTGCTCAGGCCGGTGCGCAGATCCTTCACCATCTGGTAGGGCTGCAGCACGTAGCTGCGGATCTGGCTGCCCCAGCCGATCTCGCCCTTTTCACCGTAAAACCGCTCCATCTCGCTGCGCTGTTCGTCGAGGCGTTTCTCGTAGAGGCGCGCCTTGAGGACGCTCATGGCGCTGGCGCGGTTCTTGATCTGCGAGCGCTCGTTCTGGCAGACGACCACGATGCCGGTCGGCAGGTGGGTGAGGCGGACCGCGGAGTCGGTGGTGTTCACGCCCTGGCCGCCCTTGCCGGAGGAGCGATAGACGTCCACGCGGATCTCGCCCTCGGGAATCTCGATGGCGATGTCCTCGGTGATCTCGGCGATGACGTCGACCGCGGCGAACGACGTGTGCCGGCGCTTGTTGGCATCGAACGGGCTGATGCGCACGAGCCGGTGCACGCCGCGCTCGGCCTTGGCGTAGCCATAGGCGTTTTCGCCCTTGAGCACCAAGGTCGCCTTCGTGATGCCCGCCTGGTCGCCGGCCAGCACATCCTGCACCTCGATCGCGAAGCCGCGCCGCTCGGCCCAGCGGTTGTACATGCGGAAGAGCATGTCGGCCCAGTCGCACGATTCGGTGCCGCCCGCGCCGGCCTGGATGCTGAGGATGGCGTTGTTGCGGTCGAACTGGCCGCTTAAAAAACTCTGCAGCTCGATCCGGTCGAGATCCACGGCGAGCGCGGCGACCGTTTGATCGAGCTCGCGGCCGTAGTTTTCCTTCTCCGGGCCGGCGGCGGCCTCGACCAGCTCCACCATGACCGCGGCATCCGCGAGCTTCCGCTGAAAGGCCACGAGCCCGGTGATGGCCTTCCTCAGGCCGTTCAGCTTCGCGATGTGCTGCTGGGCCCGCTCTGGGTTGGCCCAGAACGTCGGGGCGCCCATCTGCGCCTCCATGGCCTCGATCTCGCGCTGCTTTTGTTCGACGTCAAAGAAACCTCCACAAGTGGCCGGCGCGCTTCTTGAGGTCTTCGAGGCGGGAAAAGGTTTCGGGAGCGATCATGGGAGGAGGGGGAGTGAAAGTGAGAGTGAGAGTGAGGGTGAAGGTGGAAAGGGGATGCGGAGCGTATACGGAAATGGCCGCAAAGCGGCGCGCCGGGCGCAAGGGGAAAATCCGGCCGGTCAGCCCGCCGCGGCGGTTTCCAACCGACGCTGCTTCCGTTCCCAGAACCAGGCGAGCCAGATGCAAACCTCGTAAAGCAGGCAGAGCGGCACGGCCATGGCCACCTGCGTGATGACCTCCGGCGTGGTGAGAATGGCGCCGAGGATGAACGCGCCGACGATGACATGGCGGCGGAAATGCGCGAGCTGGTGGTAGTGCAGGATGCCGAGTTTCACCAGCGTGAGCACCACCAGCGGAAACTGGAAACCCAGCCCCATGCCGAGGAGAAACTTGCAGGTGAAGCTGATGTATTCGTCCGCCCGCCACTCGTAGGCGTCGAAGCCGAGCAGGGTGGAATACTCGATCGACGCCCGCAGCGCGAGCGGCAGCAGCACGAAATACGTCAGCAGGACGCCCAGCAGAAACAGGAACACCCCCCACCCCAGCCAGATGAAGAGGAACCGGCGTTCGCGGACGCGCAGCGCCGGCAGGATGAACTGCCCGAGAAAATACAGCCAGAACGGCGCGGAGACGACCAGGCTGCCGTAGAGCGCAATGTGAAATGCCACCATGAAACCCTCCGCCGGATTGAGGTTGCGCAGTTTTATGCGGGTCGCGCCCGGGTCGGCCAAGGGATCCAGTTTCAGCGTCACCACCTGTTCCCCGCCGACCTTCGTCATGCCGACCTTGAACACGACGTGCGGCGAATCGCCGGGTGGCAGGCCGGCAAACTGGTCGCGGGAGACCTCGTAGGGGCCGAACCGGAGGGAGCCGAGTTGAAAGGTCACCGTCGGCCGCGGCTGGTCGAGGAGATGCATCCGCCGGATGGGATATTCGAGGATCGCTGCAAGCTTGTCATCCAGAAACAGGCAGGCGATCAGCGCCACAAAGATCACCACGGCGCATTTGATCAGGGCCATGCGCAAATCCTCGAGGTGTTCAAGGAAGGGTTTGCGCGGACCGCC
>PLMW01000020.1 GCA_003142615.1 Opitutia bacterium
AGCCGCCGCACCACCGCCACCAGCAGGCAGGCCGCGGCCGCGTGCAGCAGGATGTTCGCCAGATGGTAGCCCACCACGGAGTCGCCCCACAGCCGGTGCTCCACCCAGAACGCGGAATGCAGCAGCGGATAATACTGCTGGGTCGCGCCCATCTCGAACCAGATGCGTCGCAGCCCTTCAACGGACTGCAGCTCCGGCTGGGTCACGTGAAAATCGTCGTCCCAGAGGAATCCGCCGCGCATCGCCGGCAGGTAGGCGAGCAGCGTCACGGCGAAGAGCAACACCCACGGCACGATGCTCCCGGAGCCGGATGACCCGGACCTGGTGCTCTCAGAGGTGGTTGGCGCGGCCACGAAGAACCAACAGCAAAAACCGCGGCGGCCCGCAACCGCGAAGAACGCGCGTCGGGCACCGCCTGAATCATCACGACGATTTCGATCTTGCTGGGTGGAGGGACGACCGCCGGGGCGGAGTGATTTTGCAGGAGCCCGCGGAGGGGAGCAGAGCAATGGTGTCCACTGCGCTCTCTGCGAACTCCTGTTTACCGTCCCGCATCACCACGGATGCCTCGAGTACCCTGGCGCGGCTCCGCCGCAACCGAAGGATGTGGTCTTGAGGGATAGTACGGATGGATCTGCCTGGATCCGTGACATTCAACGCGGGGCGGCGCGCAGCCGGTCGATCCATTCCCGGGCGGGTTCAAAATCAGGCTTGATCCTCAGCGCCGTCTCAAAATGGGCCAGGGCCTCTGGTCGGCGGTCCGGCAGGCCGGACAACAGCATTCCCAGGACAAAGTGAGCCTCGAACAACTCCGGGTTGATCCTGACCACCGCCTCAAACTCGGCGATCGCCTCCGGTAATCGCCCCGGGACTTTCAGCAAGGCGCTTCCCAATCCGCCGTGCCGGTCCGCAGAGTCGGGATCAAGGCGCACGGCCGCCTCAAGGTGGGCAATCGCCTCCGGCAATTTCCCGGGAACCTGCAGGAGGGTCTTCCCGAGATTTTCGTGCGCTTCCGCCGAGCCGGGATCGATCCGCACCGCCGCCTCAAATTGCGCAATCGCCTCCGGCAAGCGTTCGGGGATCTTCGCCAGCGCTATTCCCAGCTGGTTGTGCATTGCGGCCGAACCGGGACTGAGTCGCACCGCCTCCTCAAACTGCACCATTGCCTCCGGCAGGCGTCCGGGGGTTTTCGTCAGGGCTACTCCCAGATGGCTGTGCATCACGGCCGAACCGGGATTGATCCGCATCGCCGTCTCAAGATGGTCAGTCGCCTCTGGCAGCCGCTTCGGGATGCTGATCAAGGCTACGCCCAGATTGTCGTGCATCTCCGCGGAACCCGGACGGAGTCGCACCGCCGCCTCAAACTGGTCGACCGCTTCCGGCATGCGCCCGGAAACCTGGGACAGGGCGACGCCCAGATTGTTGTGCGCGTCCGCCAGACCGGGGAAAATGCGCAACGCCGCTTCATCCTCGGCGATTGCCTCGAAGAGGCGGCCCGGAATCTTGGCCAAGGCGGATCCCAGGTTGAGGTGCGCCTCCGCATAACGGGGATTGATTCGCAGCGCCGCTTCATAATGGCCGATCGCCTCCGGCATTCGCCCGGCGATTTGCGACAAAATCAGGCCCAGATTGTTGTGCGCCATCGAGCAGGCGGGATTTCGCGCCAGGGTGTCCCGGTAGAGCGTCTGGCCATCGCGAAACGTACCGCTGTGGATCCAGGTCAGCGCGCCCAAGACCGCGACCAGCGCCGCGGCCCCCACGGGGGCCAGTTGCCGGAGGGCGGGCGCTCTGCTGGTCAGCAGAGGGCCGGCCGCCAGTGTCAGCCCCGCCGCCACTGGCACGATGATGCCCAGGCAAGCCTGATACTGAAAGTGGTCCGCCACGTAGGAAAAAATGAACGGGTAGACATTGATGAACCCCATCACCGGAAACAGCGTTCCGGCGAAGATCAGGAACCCGGCCAACCCCGCCGCGGCGGCGCGGGCCAGCCCCGCCGTTGCGGCGCGGGTCAGAGGTCCGCGGGGCCTCCGGGCCAGCAGGGCCAGTCCCGCCACCAGCGCGAGCGAGCCCAGCGGAAACAGATACTGCCACCACACCGCCCCGTCGACGGTCCAACGAGGGTAAATAAACATCAAGTCCGCGGGCCACACCAGCTTTCCCAGATAAAACCAAATCACCCGGCCTGCCAGCAGGCCGCGTTCGAGCAGGTTGAGCGTAAAATCCGCGCCCTGCGCGCCGATGAAGGTTCGCTCCACCCATGACGTCAACAGCCCCGCGGTCGCGCCGAGTCCGAACCACGGCAGCAGCGGCTGCACGTCGCGACGCCAGCCGAGCCGGCCCCGCTGCCACCAGAATACGACCAGCAGTGCCGCGGGCAGCGTCGCCGTCACCGTCTTGGTCAGCAGCGCCAGCACAAACAGGCTCATCGCCAGAAAATACCGCGAGGGCCGGCGGTCCTGATCAAAACGCAGATAGACGAGCGCCGAGCCCAGGTAGAAGACGGTCGAAAGCGTGTTCTTTTGCTCCGAAATCCACGCCACCGACTCCACGCACACCGGATGCAGGGCGAAAATGAGACCCGCCAAGTACGCCCCCGGCAGTGCCAGCCGCCGCACCACCGCCACCAGCAGGCAGGCCGCGGCCGCGTGCAGCAGGATGTTCGCCAGATGGTAACCCACCACCGCGTCGCCCCACAGCCGGTGCTCCACCCAGAACGCGGTATGCAGCAGCGGATAATACTGCTGGGTCGCGCCCATCTCGCACCAGATGCGTTCCAGCCCGCCGAGGGATCGCAGATCCTCCCGCGTCACGTGTCCGTCGTCGTCCCAGAGAAATCCGCCGCGAACGGCCGGCAGGTACGCCAGCAGCGTCACGGCGAAAATCACCGCCCCCGCACCGAGGCTCCGAAGGTTCACTGACCGGAAATTCATCGCCGGAAATCAATTCGCACAGGCGGGGACGAATCTAGACTCACCGGGCCGGGCTTGCCCATGCCTAAATGGCGCCCTGATGTGCCCTGCGCCACCTTCCCCGCCGATGCCTGAATTTCCCGTGACCGCGACCAACTTCCGTCCGCCAATGCGGCGCACCCCGCCGCGCCGGCCAGGACGCGCGACGCATTTTGTTATGGAGAGCGAGTAACTGTGCTGATGGAGGGAAAGCATTCTGCATGAAGCGCCCCAGTGCGACGTTCGCCGGGATACTGAGCACGCACTGAACCCCGCGATGGTTGTCGCTATTGCGCGCTACCGCGAGTATCAAGGGTCCATGACTGAACAAGAATTTCTCGCACGCATCCTCGAATTGGAGCAGCAGCTTCTCACCGCGAACGAGGCCGTGGCGAAGTTGACCCTCTCGAACGCCGAACTCACCAAGCAATTGTCCGCTGCCGATACGCAGAACAAGAAACTCAAGCGCACCTCCCGGCGCGATGAAAGCTCCCTCCGGCAGCAGCTCACGGTCGCCCAGAGCCGCCGCTTCTGAACTGCGGGTTGATCTTCACGGAGGCAGGCGGGGCATGGCTTGACTCTTGACGGGCCGCATCGGAACGCCGGGCCCTACCGCCGGGCGAATACCAAGGTCGAGTTCTGCTGGCCCATGAAGGAGGTGGAGGAGCGTTGAATCGAAAGCTCGTCCCCGTGATCGCTCAGTTTCCAGATGTCCATCACGGTCAGCTTGGAGCCGGGCGGGCCCCAGACGAGGGACACGGTTGAATGCATTTCGAGCTGCCGGCCGTCCGCGGACATGCGCGCCGTGGTGACGCGCGGCGAGTTCATGAAGACCGACTTGGACTCCGCGCCGTCCAGGGTCAGTTTTTCCTCCGTCACCTGATCGTCCGCATATTCGAGGATGCGGGTTGTCCGGATCGTCAGATCATTGTCGTGCTGGACAACGTCCAGCCGCGCCGGCGCAAAACCCGCGCCCATCCTCCCCAACGTGCTTTTCTCTTCATTCAGCACCCAGGATCCCGAGAAGTCAGCGGGTGCGGGCTCAAAATGCAGGGGCAGCAGGCCGGAGGCCTTCCGGACCGCCGCCATCACGTTCCAATAGGCCGGATCCTCAAGGTTGAGGATGCGCGGATTGTGCATGAGCGCCTCATATTCCTTCCGCGGGGTGTTCCGGACCATTCCGGTCCAGATCCCGTAATAGGCCCAAAGCGGCTGTTTCTGCAGGATCTCCGGCGTCGGCGGACTGCCCACTTCGTCGAGTGCCAAAGGTTTCCCCTCGGACAGCGCCACCAGGCTGTCGTAGTACGACTGGGCAAAATCATTTCCGTAGACATCGAGGGCGAGGACATCGACATAGCTGATGCCGGGGAAGTATTTCGCGTGCTCCATCTGCGGATTATGGACGCGGTCCATGCTCCACACCCAGATCAGGTTGTTGAGATGATGATGGTTCACCAGCCGGTCGAACATCTGCCGGTAGAGGGCGATGGTGCCGTACTCCCCGGTGCGCCCGCCCCACCAGAACCAGTCGCCGTTCATTTCATGGTACGGCCGCCACAGGACGGGCACATGGGCGTCCTGGAGCTGCTTGAGGAAGACCGCGATCGCGTCCACCTGGGCGCACCAATGTTCGTAGAGTGGCGTGCCCGGGGTCAGTACGTCCTTGAATTGTTCGTCCGTGAGTCGGCCCTGGACACTGGCCAGCTTGTTCGGATCGCTGCCTGGCAGCGGTCGGAACGTCACCGGTTCATCCGCCGTGGGCGGCACGGCGTGCCAGCACATGGCCACGAGCGAGCCGCGCTGATACTGCCGAATCGCCTCTTGCACGATGTCCGGCCGGGCCAGGTAGGAGTCGGTGTCACCGGCCTTGGCGAAGCCCCAGTCGCTGGCGAAGATCGCGGGGGTCTTTCCAATGTGCCGGGCCGCGAACGCGGAGTTCCGGCTCCGGGTGTTCGGGTAGTTGTGCTGGGCGGTCAGCGTGTATTTGCCCGAGATGTCGTGCAGCATCTGCAACACCGCCTGCACCTCGGGCGAGGCATCGGGGGTGACCGGCTGGACCGCGGCGTCCCCGCCACCCGCCGCCCGGGAAACGACGGCAACCGGGAGAACGACGAAGAGGACAGCCGCGCGCAGAAACATCATCCGACGACAGTTGCCAGCGGCCAAAACCTGTCAACCGCGAGAACGTCC
Source organism: Opitutia bacterium (assembly GCA_003142615.1). Taxonomy (GTDB): domain Bacteria; phylum Verrucomicrobiota; class Verrucomicrobiia; order Opitutales; family Opitutaceae; genus Fen-1467. Next base: position 5,139 of record PLMW01000020.1, read on the forward strand.
TGGGAAACTCCGAAAGGCCAGGCTGCGGATCGAGAAGCTGCAGTGGGACGAAGCCGGCTGGCCGACGGTGGCGGTGGCCACCCCATGATTGGCGCGCATAGAGCGGAGCGTTGGATCATCCTGCCGACGGGTGCGAAGGACGTCAGGTCTTGACGCTCGACTGGCTCGCCCGACCCAAGCTCGTACGTTTCTGAAGAGGCGCAACCAATGGCTGGTCACGGAGCTATTCCGGAGGACTATTTCGTTTTCAGGATCGACCGGATTTTACCACGATGAGACTCAAACCGCTTAACCATTGCTCCGACGGCAGCGCTAATCTGAGCAATTTCTGGGGGTGTTACTCCTCGCGCAGTGCGAAGCTCGTTCGTGAGCGTGCGCAACGGCACGTTGGTTTTAAGAAGCTTACCCTTCACCTTATCAATGTTAGTTCCGGGCATGTCCAACCAAGGGCCGTGAACAAAATCGTTTCGTTTATCCTTCAACCAGATGATTTCATCCATGAGTCGTTTGTGCTCCGCGAGGAAAGCTTGGTCTCTTATCGTTACCCGCACCAAGCGATCAAAGAGTTTCAGACTGCGCCCGAAGGTATTGGGCACTTTGTCGTTTGGAGTAACCGAGGGGCTGTAGGGAACTAGCTCGCTGATTCCGAACAAAACAGAGGCTTCAAGGGCGCCAAAATTCATTACAAGACGGCCAACCGTCAGCTCAAAAGGTCTTTTTTGAAACAGGCGCTGGTCGTCTGAAAGATCAGGTGTCATTTTTGGCTGCGATTAGGTGGAGGGCAGAAGCAGACGTCGTGCCTTGACTCCCAGCTGGCTCAACCGATCCAAGCCCGCGCGTTGTAGAATAACTTCATCCAAGGACTGTCTTCCGGCCAGTCGGCGGGGTGCCAGCTCATCTGAACCGTGCGAAATACCCGTTCGGGGTGGGGCATGAGAATCGTCACGCGGCCGGAGGTGGTCGTGAAGGCGGTCATGCCGAAGGGCGAGCCGTTCGGGTTGAGGGGATATTGCTCGGTGTAGATCGATCCGCCTTCGTCCGCTGGACTACGGCGAGACTGCGCAAGCGCGAGCGCTTGCTTGTTGTCGATGAACCGCGCGCAAACGAGGCCTGACTCGCTGCAGCGCTTGGCGGCCTCGGCGTCCGCAAACTCGGCGTAACCCTCGCCGTGCGCGGTGACGAGGGGGATGACCGAGCCTTCCATGCCGGCGAAGAGCACGCTGGGGCTCTGGTCGATTTTCACCGACACGAGCCGGGCTTCGAAACGCTCGCTGCGATTTTGCACGAAGCGCGGCCAGTGACCGGACCCGGGGATGATCGAGTGGAGGGCGCTCATCATCTGGCAGCCGTTGCACACGCCGAGGGCAAAGGTGTCCTCGCGCGCGAAGAACGCGGCGAACTCGGCACGGGCGCGTTCGTTGAACAGGATGCTCTTGGCCCAGCCTTCGCCGCCGCCGAGCACGTCGCCGTAGCTGAAGCCGCCGCAGGCGACGAGGCTGCGGAAATCCGACAGCCTGATGCGTCCACTGATGATGTCGGTCATATGGACGTCGATGGCCTTGAAGCCGGCGCGGGTGAAGGCGGCGGCCATCTCGACCTCGCCGTTCACGCCCTGCTCGCGTAAAATTGCGATCGGCGGACGAGAAGAACGATCCTTAGTCACAGAGATCACAAAGGGTGACACTGAGACCACTGAGGTTTGGAGACTGGATGATTCTGACTCTGTGTTCTCTGTGTCTTTCTCCATGCCCTCTGTGGCAAAATTACCGAGATTGAAGGTGATCTTCGGTGTGATGCCGGGGTCGGTGGGGTCGAGCTTGAGCTGGTACTCCGACTCGGCGCAGGCGGGATTGTCGCGCAGGGCGGAGATGCGCCGGGTGACGTCGGACCAGATGGCGCGAAGCGCTGAGAGTTCCTCGTCCAGGAGGATGCGGCCGTCCTGCCGGGCGACGAAGCGGTGGTCGCGGTTGATGCGGCCGATCTGCCGGGTGCAATCCGCCAGAGCGCATTTGGCGAATACGTCTTGCACCTGCTTCAGGTCTGCCGTGCGGACCTGGATGACGGCGCCGAGTTCCTCCGCGAACAACGCAGCAAATGGGTCGTTGGATGTTGGATGTTGAACGTTGGATGTTGGGAGCTCCAGGTTCACGCCGACATGCCCCGCAAAAGCCATTTCCACGGTGGTGGCGAGCAGGCCGCCATCGGAGCGGTCGTGGTAGGCGAGGAGTTTTTTCCCGCGGCCGAGCTGTTGGATGGCGTTCCAGAAGTTCTTAAGGTCGGCGGCGCTGTCCACGTCGGGCGTGGCCTCGCCCATTTGCGAAACCACCTGCGCGAGGATCGAGCCGCCGAGGCGGTTTTTCCCGCGGCCGAGATCAATCAGGAGGAGGACGGATTCGTCCAATTGGGCCAATTGCGGCGTCAGCGAGAGCCGGATGTCGGCCACGGGGGCGAAGGCCGAGACGATGAGCGAAATGGGCGCGGTGATGCGCTTCTGCTTTTTTTCTCCCGAACCGCCGTCCTGCCAGACGGTGCTCATGCTCATGGAGTCCTTGCCGACGGGGATGGTGATGCCGAGCGCGGGGCAGAGCTCCATGCCCACGGCCTGCACGGCGGCGTAGAGGTCGGCGGCGTCGCCGGGCACGGCGGGCGCGGCCATCCAGTTGGCGGAGAGGTTGACCCGGCCGAGGTCGCCGATCTGGGCGGCGGCGAGATTGGTGAGGGCTTCACCGACCGCAAGGCGGGCCGAGGCCGCGGCGTTGTTGACGGCGACGGGCGTGCGCTCGCCGATCGCCATGGCCTCGCCGGTGTAAACATCGAAGGCGGCGGCGGTGACGGCGCAGTCGGCCACGGGCACCTGCCATGGGCCGACCATCTGGTCGCGGCAGATGAGTCCGCCCACCGTGCGGTCGCCGATGGAGATGAGGAAGGTCTTGTCGGCCACGGTCGGATGGGCGAGAACGCGGCGGACGGCTTCGCCGAGTGAAAGGGAAAGTGAAAGGGGAAGGAGGGGTCGCCGGAGGGATTGCTCCGAGCGGTGCATGCGGGGCGGTTTGCCGAGCAGCACCTCGAGCGGCAGGTCGATGGGCGTGTTCTTGAAATGCGGGTCCTCGAGGACGAGGCGCTTTTCCGCGGTGGCCTCGCCGACAATGGCGTAGGGGCAGCGCTCGCGTCCGCAGAGTTTTTGGAAGGTGTCGATGCGGGCGGCGGGGACGGCGAGGACGTAACGCTCCTGGGACTCGTTGCACCAGATCTCGAGCGGGCTCATGCCGGGCTCGTCGTTGGGGATTTTCCGCAGGTTGAAGCGGCCGCCGCGTCCGCCGTCGTTGACGAGCTCGGGCAGGGCGTTGGAGAGGCCGCCGGCGCCGACGTCGTGGATGAAGGCGATGGGGTTCTCGTCGCCGAGGGCCCAGCAGCGGTCGATGACCTCCTGGCAGCGGCGCTGCATCTCGGCGTTGTCGCGCTGCACGCTGGCGAAATCGAGGTCTTCGTCGCCCGAGCCGCTGGCCAGGGAACTGGCCGCGCCGCCACCGAGACCGATGAGCATGGCGGGTCCACCGAGGACGATGAGTTTGTCGCCGGAGCGGATTTCGCCCTTCCGGATGTGTTCGGCCCGGATGTTGCCGAGGCCGCCGGCGAGCATGATGGGCTTGTGGTAACCGCGCAACTCCGTGGCGATGGAGTGACGAGTGACGAGTGACGAGTGATGAGTTCCTGAGGTGGCTGGGTCTGCTTTGCTTGTCACTTGCCACTTGTCACTTATCACTCCGGCGGCGGGCACTTCCGCTTCAAACGTGCGGAAGTAGCCGTTGATGGCGGGGCGACCGAACTCGTTGTTGAAGGCGGCGCCACCGAGCGGGCCCTCGATCATGATGTCGAGGGCGGAGACGATGCGGCCGGGCTTGCCGTGATCCTGCTCCCACGGCTGGACGGCGCCGGGGAGGCGGAGGTTGGAGACGGTGAAGCCGGTGAGGCCGGCCTTGGGCTTGGCGCCGCGGCCGGTGGCGCCCTCATCGCGGATCTCGCCGCCAGAGCCGGTGGAGGCGCCGGGGAAAGGAGAGATGGCGGTGGGGTGATTGTGCGTCTCGACCTTGCAGAGGAGGTGGATGTCCTCCTCGTGGGCGGCGTATTCGCCGGTGCGCGGGTCGGCGTAGAAGCGGCCGCCGCGCGTGCCTTCGAGGACGGCGGCATTGTCCCGGTAGGCGGAGAGGATGCCCTCGTGGTGGAGCTGGTAGGTGTTCTTGATCATCTGGAACAACGAGTGGTCGCGTTTTCGCCCATCGATGTCCCAGGTGGCGTTGAAGATCTTGTGGCGGCAGTGCTCGGAGTTGGCCTGCGCGAACATCATCAGTTCGATGTCGTGGGGGTCGCGGCCGAGGGCGGTGAAGGCCTTGACCAGGTAGTCGATCTCGTCGTCGGCGAGGGCGAGGCCGAGCGTGCGGTCGGCTTCGACGAGGGCGGCGCGGCCCCGGGCGAGCACGGGCACGCTGGTCAACGGCCGCGGGGTCTCATGGCGGAAGAGGGCGGCGCAGGCGGCGAGGTCGTCGAAAACGACCTGGGTCATGCGGTCATGCAGCTTGTGCTGAAGTAGCGAGTAGTGAGTAGCGGGTAGCGAGTAGTTGGTGCCGAGGTCTATCGTATAGGCGATGACGCGCTCGATGCGCTTGACGCCGGCCAGACCGCAGATGTGGGCGATGTCGGTGGCCTTGGACGACCAGGGGGAAATGGTGCCGGGACGGGGGGCCACGACCTGGACGAGTCCGGTGATTCCGCCGTCCGGCGGAACGGCGGCGTGGCGCGGGCCGTAGGTGAGGAGTTTTTCGAGGACGCCGCGTTCGGCGGGAGTCAGTTCTCCGGTCAGCTCAACCCGTTCGACCCGTTCGACTGGCTCAGGGCTGGCTGGCCCAGGGCTGGCAGGCTCAGGGTTGGCCAAGTCAACGAGGTGGACGAACTCGGCGCGGAGGGCGCGGACAGGCATGCTGCCAGGCGGCAGAACGGCGGCGGTGAGGTCCTCAAGGAGCTTCTGGAGGCGGAACTGAGAGAGGGCGGGGGAGCCGCGGAGGATCAGCATGGTCGAGTGCACGGGACGCTTTCAAACATCCCCGGCGTGGTCAAGGTACTCTCAAGTCGTTCCCCCGGCGCTTTCGGCGGCAGGCGTGGAGAAAGCCGTTGACCATTCCCGGGGTCTCATCGGAATAGGTGGTTTCCATCACCCGTGAGGAAGGAGTGATTGCCGGATGCCAATTGCCCAATGACGATTGAGTTCAAACCAACGCCCGCTGCCACGGTTGTCGCGCAGCCGGCAGTCGCCGATCACCCGTCGGCATTGTTCCCATGAGCGACCCCGTGAGACACGAATGCGGCGTCGCGCTGGTCCGGCTGCTCAAGCCGCTCTCCTGGTACCAGGAGAAGTACGGCACGCCGCTGTGGGGCTTCTTCAAGCTGTTTTTGCTGATGGAAAAGCAGCACAACCGCGGGCAGGACGGCGCGGGCGTGGCGTGTGTGAAGCTCGACGTGCCGGCGGGCGAGCCGTTCATGTTTCGCGAGCGCAACATCAAGTCCAACCCGCTCGACCGGATCTTCAAGGCGCTGCTGCAGCAGTACGAGGCGCAGGTCGCCGACGGCACGATCCATCCGGAGTTCACCGACACGGTCAAACGGCATTTCGATTTCGGCGCGGAACTCTACCTCGGCCACCTGCGCTACGGCACCTCGGGCGGCTACAGCCTCAGCGCGTGCCATCCGTTTTTCCGGCGCAGCCCGTGGCCGACGCGGAACCTGATGCTGGGGGGAAACTTCAACATGACCAACACGGCGGAGCTGAACGACAGCCTCATCGCCATGGGTCAGCATCCGATCTTCGCCACCGACACGCAGGCGGTGCTGGAGAAAATCGGCTTCTTCCTCGACGAGGAACACGAGGAACTCTACCGCCAGCTCCGCACCCGCGGCCTGCCCGGCGAGGAGGTTTCGCGGCGCATCAGCGAGGACCTCGACATCGCCCGCGTCATCACCCGCGCCGCGGAGAAGCTGGACGGCGGTTATACGCTGGCCGGCCTCATCGGGAACGGCGACGCCTTCGTGGTGCGCGATCCCGCGGGCATCCGCCCATGCTACTATTTCCAGAACGACGAGGTCGTCGCGTTCGCCTCCGAGCGCGCGCCGCTCATGACCGTGTTCGACGTCGACGCCGCGGCAGCCCGGGAGGTTCCGCCCGGCCACGTCGTGGTCATCAAGCGGCGCGGCACGCTGACCTCGACGGCCTTCGCCGCGCCGCTGCCGCGCGCGTCCTGCTCCTTCGAGCGCATCTATTTTTCCCGCGGCAACGACCTCGACATCTACCGCGAGCGCAAGGCGCTCGGCGCCCGCCTGGCCGACCAGGTGCTCACGGCGATCAACCAGGATCTCCAGAACACGGTCATCAGCTTCATCCCCAACACGGCGGAGGTGGCCTATTACGGGCTCATGGAGGCGCTGCGCCTCCGCCGGCGCGACGAGGTGAAGGCCGCCATCCTCGCCGCCGCGCAGCGGGGTGCGCTCGACGAGACGCTGCTCGACGACCTCATCCTGCGCAACTGGCCGCGCGCCGAGAAGGTCGTGAGCAAGGACGTGAAGATCCGCACCTTCATCGGGCAGGAGAAGTGGCGCAACGAGCTGGCCTCGCACGTCTACGACGTCTTCTACGGCTCGGTGAAGCCCACCGACAACCTCGTGGTGATCGACGATTCGATCGTGCGCGGCACCACGCTCCGGCGCTCCATCATCCGCATCCTCGCGCGGCTCAACCCGAAGAAGATCATCATCGTCTCCACCGCGCCGCAGATCCGCTATCCCGACTGCTACGGCATCGACATGTCGGAGCTGGCCAAGTTCATCGCCTTCGAGGCGGCGGTGGCGCTGCTCAAGGAGCGCGGCCAGGGCGGGCTGCTGGAGGAGATCTACGGACTCTGCCGAGGGGAGTTGACGCGCGCGGGCCCGGGGACGGTGAACCACGTGCGCAAGATCTACGAGCCGTTCACGCCGGCGGAGATCTCCGCCAAGATCGTCGAGCTGGTCTATCCGCGCGGCATCGAGTGGCAGGGTCCGGTGCAGATCATCTACCAGACCATCGAAAACCTCCACGCGGCCGTGCCCCACCACACGGGCGACTGGTATTTCACCGGCCGGTACCCGACGCCCGGCGGCTACCGCGTGGTGCACCAGGCCTACGTGAACTACTTTGAAAAACACGAGGGCCGGAGCTACTGATTTNNTAAAATGTCGCTGAGCTACGAAGACTCCGGCGTGCGCTACGAGCAGCTCGACGCGTTCAAGCGCGCCTGCCAGCAGGCGGCGCGGACGACCGCCGGTGAACTGACGGCCCATGGCTATCGCGAAGCGGCGGCGGCGCGCGGTGAAAGCGCGTACCTGATCGAGGCCGCCGACCACTATCTCGCCCATGTCGAGGAGGGCCTCGGCACCAAGAATCTCGCGGCCGACGCGGTGCAACAGGCGACGGGCCGGTGCTGCTATCGCGAGATCGGCATCGACACGGTGGCCACCATCGTGAACGACCTCGTCACCTGCGGCGCCCTGCCGGTATCCGTCGCCATGCACGCCGCCGTCGGAGATGCCGGCTGGTTCGCCGACGCGCCGCGCGCCACGGATCTCATCGCCGGCTTCGCGGAGGGCTGCCGCCAGGCCGGCGCGGTGTGGGGCGGCGGAGAGACGCCGACCCTGCGCGAAATCGTGAAGCCGGCGGCCATCGTGCTGGCGGGCTCGGCGGTGGGACGCATCGCGCCGAAAAATCTGCGGATCCTGGGGGATGTGCGCGACGGCGACGCCATCGTTTTCCTCGCCTCCTCGGGCGTGCACACCAACGGGCTCACGCTTTGCCGCCGGATCGCCGGAAAACTTCCACAAGGCTACCGAACGCCGGTCGGCGACGGCCGCAGCTATGGCGAGGCGCTGCTGGCGCCGTCGGTCATCTACGTGGCCTTCGTGCGCGAATGCCAGAAGCGCGGTCTCAAGCTGAAGTATCTGGCGCACGTGACCGGCCACGGCTGGCGCAAGCTGATGCGCCTGGAGGAGCCGTTCGTCTATGAAATCACGACCGTGCGGCCGGAGCCGGCGCTGTTCCGCTTTCTCCGCGAGGCGGGGCCGATCGAGCTGCCGGAAGCCTATGCGACCTTCAACATGGGCGTGGGCTTCGCGGCCTATGTCGCGCCGGATCTCGCCGACGCCACGGTCGCCGCAGCCAAGGCGGCCGGTTACGACGCGTGGCTCGCCGGCCGCGTGCGCAAGCAGGACGGCCGCAAGGCCGTCGTCGTGCCGCCGCTCGGCCTGACCTTCGAAGGCGACACGCTGCAGGTGCGGTGAAGGTCGGCCGCGGACTGCCGGTAGTTCCTCACACGAAGGCCGCAAAGGTCGCAGAGGGAACAACTCGTTCGGTAGTCCTACTTCGCGCTCTTTGCGTCCGTGGCGTGAGACAATGATTTTTAGGGCTGCTGCCGGCCGGCAGGTCGTTCTTGCCTACACCTTCTTCAGCGCGGCCTTGATGCGGTCCGGGGTCATCGGCAGCTGCAGCAGCCGGGCGCCGGTGGCATCGGCGATGGCGTTGGCGACCACCGCGCCCATCACGACGATGGCCGGCTCGCCGCCGCCCTGGGGCGGAATGTCATTCGCCTCCACGAGCACGGATTCGATCTTCGGCACCCAGGAGAAGCGCGGCAGCGAATAGGTGTCGAAATTCGTGTCCAGGATCGCGCCGCCCTTGAAATGGACCTCCTCGGCGAGGGCGTAGCCAAGGCCCATCGTGATGCAGCCTTCCATCTGGATCTTCGCGCCCGCGGGGTTGATGACCACGCCCATCTCCTGGGCGCAGACCACGCGTTTGACCTGGACGGTGCCCTGCTCCGTGTTGACCGCGGCCTCGGCGATGGTGGCCACGTAGCTGCCAGCGTCGATGCCGCACGCCACGCCGTAGCCGCGCCGGCTGGGTGACACGGCGGGAGTCCAGCCGAAGCGTTCGGCGGCGGCCTTGAGGACCCGGATCATCCGGGGGTCGGTGAGATGCTGCAGGCGGTATTCTACTGGATCGATGCCCGCGGCGGCGGCCATGAGTTCGATCTGCGATTCGCGCGCGAAGGAGTTGGTGTTGTTACCCGGCGCGCGCCAGGCGCCGACGCCGAACGGATGCAATCCGGGCGGGCCCTGGAAGGTCCCGGACGCGGCGGTCCGATGATGCGGGATCGTGTAGAAATGCGGCGCGCCCCGGTCGCCGGCGCAGAAGACGCTATAATCCCAGAAGGCCATTTTTCCCGCGGCATCGATTCCCGAACGGATTTTGACGACGGCGGCGGGTCGGAACGTGTCGTGAAAAAACTCCTCCTCGCGGCTCCACATCACCTGCACCGGCCGGCCGGTGGCTTTGGCCAGCCGCGCGGCCTCGACGGCCTGAAGATTGAAGGTTTTGCCGCCGAAGCCTCCGCCGACGAACGGGGTGATCACCCGCACGTTTTCGATGGCGAAGCCGATCGCCCGGGCGATCTCTTCGCGCGCGCCGAATGGATTCTGGGTGGACACCCATACGGTTGCCTTGCCGCCCTCGATCCGGGCGAGGGCCGCGTGGGTTTCGATCGCGGCATGGGCGACGTAGCTGTTCAAGTAGGTCGTCTCGAAACTCCGGGCCGCCTGCGCCTGCCCCTGCGCCAGGTCGCCCCCCTGAGTCACGACCTTGGGGGCCGGCGCGACGCGGAGCAGATGCTCAAAAATCGTCCGGTCGTCCACGGTCGCCGGCGGAACATCGAACCCGGCTTTGATTTTCTCCAGGGCCTTCTCCGCCGCATCCGGCTGCTCGTGGAGCACGGCGACCAGATCGCCTTCCTGCACCACCTGGATGCCCGCGACGGCCCTGGCGGCGGCGGTGTCGACGCTCTGCAACTTCGCGCCGTGGGCGGGCGGCCGCAGGATTTTCGCGTAGAGCATGCCGGGCAGGCGGATGTCCCCTGCGAATTGGGCCTTGCCGGTGACCTTTTCCCGGGCGTCCCGCCGCAGCATCGGCTTCCCGGAGATCTTGAATTGCGAGACGTCCTTGAGGGACGGTTTGACGGTCAGGTGGCGCTCGATCTTCTGTCCCTTGGTCAACTGGCCGTAAGTGATCCGGCGCCCGTTGTCCTGCCGGTCGAAGATCACGCCGTCCTGCGCCGTGAGCTGGGTAACGGGAACCTTGAGCGACTCGGACCCCAGTTCGAGGAGCACGGCCTTGGCCTCGGCGGCCGCGGCGCGCAGCGCCGGGCCGAAGAAACGCGTCGTCATCGATCCCCACGTGCCCATGTCGAAGGGACACAGGTCGGTGTCGCCCATGATGATGTCCACGGAATCCAGCGGCACCTCGAGTTCCTCAGCCACCATCTGGGGCAGGGAAGTGATCGGCCCCTGGCCCATCTCGATCTTGCCAGTGAAGCAGGTCACGCGGCCGTCCTCGCCGATGCGGAGGAAGGCGTTGAAATCGGTCGGCAGGCCGGGCCGGACGCTCACCGGCCGGGCGGCTTCCTGGGCGGCCTCCTGCGCGAACGCCCAATCGCCAAGGGTCACGAACACGATGACGCCGCCGCCGACGCGCTTGAGAAAGTCGCGGCGGCTCGCCAAGGCGGAGACCGCGGATTCGGGACCGGCTTGGAAATCCAGGGCCGGATCAAGGTTCGGGTTCATGTCACCGCCCTCCCTTCATGGCTGCCGCTGCGGTTTGGATGGCGTCAATGATGCGGGTGTGGGCGCCACACCGGCAGAAGTTGTCCTCCATGCCGCGGATGATCTGCTCGCGGGATGGCTGCGGATTGGCGCGCAGCAGGCCGAAAGCCGCGAGGATCATGCCGGGCGTGCAGAAGCCGCATTGCAGGGCGTCGTGCTCCATGAACGCCTGCTGCAGCGGATGCAGCTGGCCGTCCTTTCCCAGACCCTCGATGGTGGTCACCTCCTTGTCCTGGACGTCCTTGACCGTCAGCGAGCAGGAGCGCATCGCCCGCTGGTTGACGAGCACGGTGCAGCCCCCGCAGAAGCCTTCGCCGCAACCGAACTTGGTGCCGGTCAGCCCCAGGTCGGTCCGCAGCACCCAGAGGAGCGTGCGGTCCCGGTCCACGTTCAAGTGCACCGGCTGGTCATTGAGCTTGAAGGAAATCGTGTCGGGCATGCCGTGCTCCTGTCTAAGGGGGGTCGTTTTTTGCCAGAGAACCAAGCAACTGACGCGTCACACGCGCACCAGTCATCCTAAGCAACGCGGGCGGCGTCCCAAGTCAATCCAAGTCATAATCCGCGCGGTATTCTGCTGGCGCGACGGGAGGCGGTCCGTTAGGAAAACCGGCTGCTTGACGACGCTCTATCTCATCCGTCATGCGCAGAGTCTGCCGCATCCCGATCAGGCGGAGCCTGACTGGCCGCTTTCCGCCCTGGGCGGGGACCAGGCGCGCGGACTGGTGGCGGCGCTGCAACCGCTCGGGATCCGGCGGCTCTATTGCAGTCCCTACCGGCGCTGCCGCGACACGCTCGCGCCGTTTGCGGACGCGGCCGGCCTCGACGTGGTGCCCGACGCGGGTCTGCGCGAGCGCCGGATCGCCGCCGGCTGGATCAGCGATTTCCGCGATGTGTGGCGCCGTTCTTGGGAAGATTTCTCCTATGCCCTTGAAGAGGGCGAATCCTCGTGGACCTGCCGTGAGCGCATCACCGCCGCGGCCGCGGCGATCATCGCGCGGCATCCGGGCGAGACGATCGGGCTGGGCTCGCACGGCAACGCCATCGGCCTGTTCATGAATTACGTCGATCCGGCGTTCGGCCTCCCTGAGTCGACCCGCATCCGCACGCCCGAGATCCTGAAAGTCGTGCAGCGCGATGGGAAACTTTTCTGGGACCGGACCTTCTCGGCGGGCGCGGCCTTTGATAAACTGGCCACGGACTTCCGGGCCACGCCGGGAGTCATCGCCTGACCCGGCACACGGTCGGGAAATTTCATTCGGAAGCCAGGAATCCAGGAAAGATTTCGGAAATCGGATTGCGGAGACCGGACAGTCAAAGGTGGCGGCCACGGATGGGTCGGGCCTTCCGGTTTCCGGTATCCGCAATCCGGTATTTCATCCCCGCCCCTACAACTTGACAGGGAGGGGCGCTCCCGCTACCTCCGGACTCCGTTATGGAGCTTGCGCTCGACCAACCGGTACTGGTCCTCAACCGCCTCTGGCAGGCGGTGAATGTGATCGGCGCCCGCCGCGCCTTCGCGCTGCTCGCGCGCGGGCACGCCAGCGTCGTGCATCACTACGAGGACGACTTCCGGGTGTTCTCCATGATGGACTGGATCGACTTCTCCCGCTACAACCCGCCGCTTTCCGCGGTGGAGGCGGTGCACACCGTGCGCCACACGATCCGGCTGCCGCGCGTCATCCTGTTGGCCTTTTTCGACAAGCTGCCCTGCAAGGAGCTGAAGCTCACGCGCAACAACGTCTTCGAGCGCGACCGCAACCACTGCCAGTACTGCGGCGGGCGTTTTTCGCGCGAGGAGCTGAATCTTGACCACGTCATCCCGCGGCACTACGGCGGCCGCACGACGTGGGAGAACATCGTGTGCTCGTGCGTGCGGTGCAACACGCGCAAGGCGAACCGCCTGCCGCACGAGGCCGGCCTCCGCCTCATCCGCAAGCCGGTGCGGCCCAAGTGGCGGCCGGTCATCTCGCTCGTGCTCGGCGCGCAGCACCGCGAAATGTGGAAGGATTTCCTCGATCTCGCCTACTGGAACGTCGAGCTCGACGAGTGAGCCGATACCGGAAAGCGGACACAGGATACCGGACAATCAAGATCGGAGGCGGGCGGTTCCACAGGAGCTCGCAGTGAAAGCAGAGAGCGGCGGCGGCTTCGCGTTCTTTGCGTCTTGGCGTGAGCGAAAGACCGGAAGATCTCACGCAAAGGCGCCAAGACGCCAGGTGGTAGGAAGCCCGCTCGCGGGCGATCATCACCTGCCGGAGGCTCTCCGGCCATCCGGTATCCAAAATCCGCAATTCGGCTCCGGCCGATTCAGTGGATGTCGGCGTGGTAGCTCTGGAGCGACTTCACGGCGGCGTGGCCCTTGCGGTATTCGAGGATGCCCTGCACCGACGCGCGGGCGGCGGCGGTCGTCGTCATGTACGGCACCTTGTACTTGATCGCCGCCTTGCGGATGTAGCCGTCGTCGTAGGCGCTCGCCTTGCCAATGGGCGTGTTGATGATGAGCTGGATCTCCTTGTTCTTGATCTCGTCGAGGATGTTCGGCCGCTGCGGCTCGTGGAGCTTGTAGCTGAGGCCGGCCTTGAGGCCGTGCTGCTGGAGAAACTGGCAGGTGCCGACGGTCGCCTTGAGGGTGAAGCCGAGTTCCTGAAAGCGGCGCGCGACTTCAAGGATCGCGGGCTTGTCCCGGTCGGTGACGGAGATGAACACCGTGCCCTGCAGCGGCAGCGGCGACTGGGCGGCCTCCTGCGCCTTGAAATAGGCGAGCCCGAACGACGGCGCCATGCCGAGGACTTCGCCGGTCGAACGCATCTCCGGCCCCAACACCGGGTCCACCTCCGGAAACATGTTGAAGGGCAGCACCACCTCTTTCACGCCCACGTGCGGAATCCGCTTCCGCTGCAGCCCGAGATCGGCGAGTTTGGCCCCGAGCATCAGCCGGGTGGCAATGCGGGCCATGGGCACGTTGCAGACCTTCGAGACGAGAGGGACGGTGCGCGAGGCGCGGGGGTTGGCCTCGAGCACGTACACCTTGTCCTGGCAGATTGCGTACTGAATGTTCATCACGCCGCGGACTTTCAATTCGCGGCCGATGCGCAGCGTGTAGTCCTCGATGGTTTTCACGTGCTTCGCCGGCAGGGTTACCGGCGGGATGGCGCAGGCGGAATCGCCGGAATGGATCCCGGCCAGCTCGATGTGCTCCATCACGGCGGGCACAAAGGCATCGGTGCCATCGGCCAGGGCGTCGGCCTCGGCTTCGATGGCATTGTCCAGAAAGCGATCGATCAGGATCGGCCGCTCGGGCGTCACGTCCACGGCCTTGGTCACATATTCCCGGAGCATGTCCTCGTCGTGCACGACCTCCATGCCGCGCCCGCCGAGGACAAACGACGGCCGCACCATGAGGGGATAGCCGATCCGAGCCGCGATTTCCTGGGCCTCGGTAAAGCTGCTGGCCATGCCGGACTCGGGCATGGGAATGCCCATGCGCTCCATCATGTGCCGGAAGCGGTCGCGATCTTCCGCAATGTCGATCGTGTCGGGTGTGGTGCCGAGGATCTTCACGCCGGCGGCCTCGAGCTCCTTGGCGATGTTGAGCGGCGTCTGGCCGCCGAACTGCACGACGACGCCCTCGGGCTTCTCCTTCCCGTAGATGCTGAGCACATCCTCGACCGTGAGCGGCTCGAAGTAGAGCTTGTCCGAGGTGTCGTAGTCGGTGGAGACGGTCTCCGGGTTGCAGTTGACCATGATGGTCTCATACCCGGCCTCCCGCAGGGCAAAGGCGGCGTGGACACAGCAGTAGTCGAACTCGATGCCTTGGCCGATGCGGTTCGGCCCGCCGCCCAGCACCATGACTTTCTTGCGGCTGCTGACCGGGACGCGATCGGGCGCGTTGTAGGTGGAGTAATAATAGGCGGCGTGTTCGACGCCGCTGACCGGCACGGCGTCCCACCGCTCGACGACGCCAAGCCGTTGCCGGCGAGCGCGGATTGAAGCTTCCGGCACGCCCAGCAGTTGGGCGAGGTACTTGTCCGCAAAACCGTCCTGCTTGGCTCGGGCGAGGAGCGCGTCGGGCAGTTCGCGGCCCTTGCACCGCAGGATCTCCTCCTCGAGCCCGACCAACTCCTTCATCTGCTGAATGAACCACGGCTTGATGAAAGTCTTGCGGTAGAGCTCCTCGACGTCGGCGCCCTTGCGCAGCGCCTCATACATGATCCACTGCCGTTCGCTGGACGCTTCGTTGAGCAGCGTCATCAGCTCGGGTAGCGACCGCTGGTGAAAGTCCTTGGCGAAACCCAAGCCGTAGCGGCCGTTCTCCAGCGAGCGGATGGCCTTCTGGAAGGCCTCTTTGTAGGTCTTGCCGATGCTCATGACCTCGCCGACCGCGCGCATCTGCGTGCCGAGCTTGTCCTCGGCCCCCTTGAATTTCTCGAAGGCGAAGCGCGAGAACTTCACCACGACGTAGTCGCCGGATGGCGTGTATTTCTCGAGCGTGCCGTCGCGCCAGTAGGGGATCTCGTCCAGGGTGAGGCCGCCGGCGAGCTTGGCGGAGACGAGGGCGATGGGGAAGCCGGTGGCCTTGGAGGCGAGGGCGGACGACCGCGACGTGCGCGGGTTGATCTCGATCACGACGACGTGGCCGGTCTTGGGATCATGCGCAAACTGGATGTTGGTGCCGCCGATCACGCCGATGGATTCGACGATGCGGTAGGAGTATTCCTGCAGTCGCGCCTGCAGCTTCGGGTCGATCGTCAGCATGGGCGCGACGCAATAGGAGTCGCCGGTATGGACGCCCATCGCATCGACGTTCTCAATGAAG
This sequence comes from Opitutia bacterium, assembly GCA_003142615.1. Classification (GTDB taxonomy): domain Bacteria; phylum Verrucomicrobiota; class Verrucomicrobiia; order Opitutales; family Opitutaceae; genus Fen-1467. The sequence goes on from PLMW01000020.1 coordinate 20,683, forward strand.
CAGACGGTGATCATCTGGTTCTTCGCATCGCGCACGACCTCGAGCTCGAGCTCCTCCCAGCCGAGAACGGACTCCTCGATCAGGATCTGGCCGACGATGCTGGCCGCGAGCCCGCGACTAGCGACGACGCGGAGCTCCTCGACGTTGTACACATGCCCACCGCCCGTGCCGCCCAAGCAGTAGGCCGGACGAATGACCACCGGGTAGCCGAGCTCGGCGGCCACCTTCTCCGCCTCCTCGACGTCGAATGCCGGCGCGCTGCGCGGCATGTCGATGCCGAGTTTTTTCATCGTCTCCTTGAAGACGATGCGATCCTCGCCCTTCTCGATCGCGTCGGCCTCGACGCCGATGATGCGCACGCCGTACTTGGCCAGCACCCCGGATTTGGCGAGCTGCGAGGAGAGGTTCAGGCCGGTCTGGCCGCCGAGATTCGGCAGCAGGGCGTCGGGACGCTCCTTCTCGATGATCTCGGTCACCGACGCCAGCGTGAGCGGCTCAATGTACGTCACGTCGGCCATGCCGGGATCGGTCATGATCGTGGCGGGATTGGAGTTCACCAAGACGATCTGGTAGCCGAGCGCGCGCAGGGCCTTGCACGCCTGGGTGCCGGAATAGTCGAACTCGCAGGCCTGCCCGATCACAATGGGACCGGAGCCGATGATCATGACTTTTTTGATGTCGTTGCGGCGGGGCATGGGAGGGGTGGGATGGGTACAGCGAAATCGTTCGCCGACACGGACGTGCGTTGTAGGGGTTCGCCTCGGACAGTGAAAACAGATTCCAACGCGCGGAGGAAGGTAGGAGATTCGTTAACGCGTCCTGTAAAGTTTCCTACCGAAGCGGGGTGTCGCTGCGCAGCGCGATTGCTGGCGGGATCGGTCAACCGCGGAGCCGGCCGTGCGATCTAGGATGCCGGTATCCAGGCCGCGAGCGCTACGGCCGGGCCAGCGGCAGCGTGACGCGCATGGTGGTGCCCTGCGGGCTGGTGTTGAGCACGGCGATGTCGCCATGATGGCTGCGCAGGATGCGCTCCACGATGGCCAGGCCGAGTCCAGTGCCGTCGGGCCGGCCGGTGAGGAAGGAGTCGAAGATCCGGCCGCGAATCGCCTCGGGGATGCCGCGGCCGGCGTCGGCGATGTCGATGATCACGACCGGCACGCCGCCGCGATCCGCGGCGGCGCAGCGGATGGTGATGTCGCCGCCGTCCGGCATGACCTGCATGGAGTTGAGCAGCAGGTTGAGCATGACCTGCTGGAGCTGCCCCTTGTGGCCGTCGATGATGAACGGCTGGGCGGGCGGCGGGAAGTGCAGGTGAATCTTGCCCTGCGCAAGCTTGAGCCGGATGAGAACGATCGTGTCCTCGATAATCTCGGCCACGGACCAGCGGGAATGCAGGCTGGCGGGCGCCTTGGCGAAACTGAGCACGCGGGTGACGATGGCCTCCAGCTGGTCGAGCTTTTCGCCGATGACCTGCGTGTCCTTCCGGCGCGGGTCGTCCTCCGGGAAATCGAGGTTGAGATAGCCGTAGAGCAGTTTGATGACCGTGAGGGGATTGCGGATTTCGTGGGCGATCTCAGCGGCGAGGAGGCCGAGGGTGGTGAGCCGCTCGCTCTTGCGCAGCGACTCCTCGCTCTGGAACACGCGGGTGTAGAGGCGCGAGTTCTGGATCGCCACGGCGCCAAGGCTGGCCAGGGCGCCGAGGAGGCGCTTCTCGTCGTTGTTGAAACGGTGCGGCTTTTCGGTGAACACGCCAAGCACGCCGATGGCCTCGTTTTCAAAGAGCAGCGGCGCCGCCAGCAGCGAATGAAGGTTTTCATGGCGCGGCACGTCGATGACGTCGGCGTACTCCGGGCTCTGGACATTGTGGAATTCGATCTGCCGCCGCGTATGGAGGACGGTGGCGACGAGGCAGTGCTCGAGCGGCAGGTCGTCCTTGGGCAGGGGGGGGACGCCCGCGCCGCCCGCCGGCGGGGTCCCCGGGCCGGAAACCGACACGAGGCGCGCCGTGCCCCGCGCGGAATCATGCAGGTAGAGGGCGCACAGGCGCATGCTCATGATCTGCCGCGCCTCGCGGGTCACGGTGTCAAAGAGTTCCTGCTCCTCGAGTTTGGAGACGAGCAACTGGCCGATGGTGATGAGCGTCTCAAGCTGGCGGGCCTTGCCCTGCAACTGGCGGAACTGCCAGAGGCGCTGCACGACGGTCGTCGCCTCGGCGGTCAGGCGGACGAGGAGCGCCAGGTCGGCCCCGGTGAACCCGCCGAGCACATCGCTGTCGAGGTTGATGACGCCGATGACCTGGCCCTGTGCCTCCATGGGCGCCGCCATTTCGCAGCGGACCTCCGGGCGCAGGGCGATGTAACGCGGATCAGCGGCGACATCCGGCACGAGCTGCGGCCGGCCGTGGAAGGCCACCCAGCCCGTGATGCCCTGGCCGAGGCGGAGGGCGACGTCCTCAATGCCGGGCGACGAGCCGTGGCGGATTTCCATTTCGAGTTTGCCCGTGTCCGGATTGAGCAACCCGATCGAGCCGCTGGTGGCGTGGAAAAAGGCAACCAGCTCGCCCAGGATGGTCTGGAGTGCGGCATGCGGGTCTCCGGTCCCGCCGATGAGTGCGGCGATCCGATAAAGGACCGGCAGGACGCAGGCATCAGCCGATTCCGGATTGGGGAGACCCGCCTTCGCGACGGCTTCGGCGGGCAGACCGGAAACCGGAGAGGTGGCCCCGATTGATGGTTGTTTTTCCACGCCGGGGCAGTTTGAGGATCAGCGCGGGGATTTCCACACCGGATTCTTTGTTGCCGGATAGACGGAGACTGCCGCCAGGCTGGGTCGGGCTTTCCGGTATCCTCAATCCGGTATCAGACTGCCGGGGGTGGCGCCAGTTTGATCACCCGGGCCAGGGAATCGCGCAGGGCATGGAGGCGGGCGGTGTCCTCGGTGGGCTCGTGATTGGCGCTTTCGATATAGAAGGTGTCGAGGGCGACGCCGCGCTCCGTGTTGATGCGGGCGAACGTGATGTCGAAGCCGTGGTCGTAGATGGCCTTGGCGAGGCGGTAGAGCAGGCCGATCTGGTCATGCGCCTGGATGTCGATGATGGTGCGCTGCATCGCGAGCTCGTGATAGACCTCGACCGTGGGCGGGAAGGAGGTGTGCAGGGTGTTGTTCTCCGTCGTGTAGCGGCTGGCGGCGATTTTTTGGGCCTGGGCGACGATCTCGGGGTAGAGATCCTTGTTCTGGATGAGCGCGGCCTCGACCGTGCGCGCAAAGGTCTCCATGGCATTCTGGCTTTGCACAACGCCGCGGCCGGGCTCGACGACGTAGAACGTGTCGATGGCGATGTGGTCGGTGCGCGAGATGACCTTGGCGCCGAGAATATTCAGACCGGCCACGCTGAAGCCGCCAGCCAGCTTGTAGAAGAGGCCGGCGCGGTCCCAGGTGACGACGTTCACCACCGTGAGGCTGCGGTTGAGATCGTCCTTCCAGTCGACGATGGGCCGGAGCGAACTGACGGAGTCCGCCTCGCTGATGGACTTGAGGAGGCGGTTGACCATCTGGATGTGCAGGGCAATTTCACCGGCCTCCGTGTGGAGAAAATAACGCTCCGGGAGCAGGTTGAAGTGGGCGGAGATCTCATCCTGGCCGATGCCCGGAATCTGTTTTGTGATCAGCTCCTTGTAGATCATTTGCTTTCGTTCGAGGTTTCGTTTTTCGACGGCGTCACCTAGCAGGAGTCGGTCCAGGGTGGCGAGGAAAAGGGAGTTNNTGCACGTAGAGATAGCGAAGCTTTTCGGCATCGCCAACCAAATCCGCAAAGGCGGTGGCGGATTGCGGGTCATCCACATTATGCCTCTGCCAGAATCGTGCCATAATGAGATGGTTTTTGATGATAAAGGTGACGAGTTCGCGGCTTTTGGGGTCGACCTGGAGGCGTTCGAGGAGCGGGCCGGCGAGGCGCTCGCCGCTTTCGCTGTGATTCTTGATGCCCACGGCCTTGCCGATGTCGTGCAGGAGCAGGATGAGATAGAGCAGGGTGGGCTCGGACGTCTCGTGCAGCGCCTTGCGGTACTTGAGGGTGATCGGCTCGGCCTCGGTGAAGACGCGGTCGAGCTCGCGGATGGCGTTGAGGGTGTGGATGTCGGCCGTGTAACGGTGATAAAACTCGTGCTGCACGAGACAGGTGAGCCGGTCGAACGCCGGGATGAACCGCCCCAGCACGCCGAGCTCGTGCATGAGCTGCAGCGTCGGAAAGACCGAACCGGCCTCCCCCAGGATGGTGCGGAAGCTGAGGTTGGCGTCGGCGGACTCCAGCACGCGCCGGGTGAGCAGCGGCAGCGACTCGCGGATGAGCGCGGTGAGGTTGAAATCAGGCGCGGCGCCGAGCTGCTGGCAGTGGCGGAAGACGCGGATGAGGCGCACGGGGTCCTCCGAGAAGACCGTGGCGGTGCCGGCGGCCAGTTCGCGGCCGCGCAGCACGAAGCCGTCGATCTGCTTGACGCGCTCGAAGCGGCGCAGCCGCAGCACCTCGCGAAACGACAGCAGGGAGCTGCCGCTTTCCCGGATGGCCAGCGCCAGGCGGTTCTCGACGATCTTGGAGATGCGGTAGATGGCCTGCGCCTGGCGGTAATAATCCTCCATGAAGTCCTCGATGCGCTGGAGGAGATCGTGCTGGCGGTAGCCAAGGTGCTGGGCAATGCGCGGCTGCATCTCGAGGTCGAGGAGGTCGGTGGGGCGCTTGCTGATGAAGTGAAGCTCGTTGCGGACGCGCAGGAGGAAATTGTAGGCGCGCTGGAAGTCGGCAAGCTCCTTGCGACGGAGGTAATTGAGCGTGTGCAACTCCTCCATGCGCTCGATGCCCAGCTTCACGCGGGCCATCCAGAGGGCGTTCTGATAGTCGCGCAGGCCGCCGACGCCGTTCTTGATGTCGGGTTCCTGTAGGAAGGCCGTGTCGCCGTATTTCGTGCGACGCGTGGCTTGGTCGGTGAGGCGGTCGGCGATGTAGCCTTTGGGATCCTCCGTGGTGGCGAAGTTGCGGTAGGCCTTGGCAAAAGTCTCGTAGAGCGAGGCTTGGCCGGCGACGAGGTGCGATTCGAGCAGGGAGGTTTTCGTCTGGATGTCCTTGCGCGCCTGCACGAAGACCTCGTCGATGGTCCGCGTGGAATGGCCGACCTTCAGGTCGCAGTCCCAGAGGAGGTAGAGGACCTCGTTGACCAGGTGTTCCTGCAACGGCTTTACGACCGCCGGCTTCGTCTTCGAAGGGAAGAGGAACATCACGTCGATGTCGCTCTGCGGGCTGAGCTCATGCCGGCCGTAGCCGCCGAGCGCGATCAGGCAGACGGGGGAGGGCAGTTCGCCATGGGCGCGGCGGTACGAATCGAGGGCGTAGTCGAAAAGGCGGGCCAGCATCACGTCGATCATCGCGGCGCGGGCCTGGGCGGTCCGGAGACCGGCCTCGCCGGCGTCATGGTGCATGCGGATCATACCGCTCTCCAGCCGCAGGAACGTCTTGCAGGCCGTCAGGCGCTGGGCGACGGGAACCTCCCCCTGGAAATTAAGGCGCTCGCGGGCGTGTTGGTGAATGCGGCCAGCCATCAAGACGCCTAGTCAGCAGCAAAGCGCGGGCCGCGCAAAGCCGGAAATGACATTTCCGCCCTGGAGGAGGCCGGACCCGGGGCGGCAGGCGGCGGCTGGCAACGCCCTCCCTCCACTAATCGCTTGCTCCGCTTCTGAGCCGCTTCTTAGCTCGCCGGCTTACCCGGTTTCTCCCATGCCCGAGATCACCAAGAGCTACGAGCCGCGCGACGTGGAAAAAAAGTGGTATGCCGCCTGGCAGGCCGCTGATGCCTTCGCGGGGCGTGTCGTCCCGGGCCGGGAGGCCTACAGCATGGTGATTCCGCCGCCCAACGTGACGGGCATGCTGACGATGGGCCACGTCCTCAACAACACCCTGCAGGACATCCTCATCCGCCGCGCCCGCCTCGAAGGCAAGGCCGCGCTGTGGGTGCCGGGCACCGACCATGCCGGCATCGCCACGCAGACCGTGGTGGAGCGCGAACTGCGCAAGCAGAAGCTCCACCGCCGCGATCTCGGCCGCGAGAAATTCGTGGCCAGGGTCTGGGAATGGCGGCAGGGGAAGGGCGACATCATTCTGGAGCAGCTCCGCCGCCTCGGTGCGTCGTGCGACTGGAGCCGCACGGCGTTCACGATGGATCCCGGGTATTCACGGCGCGTCCTGCACGTGTTCGTGGAGTTGTTCAGGCGCGGTCACATCTACCGCGGAAAACGCATGGTGAACTGGTGCCCGGTGTCGCTCACCGCCCTCTCCGACGAGGAGGTGATCATGAAGCCGGTCAAGGGGCTGCTTTACCGGGTGCGCTACGAGATCGCCGAGCGCCCGGGGCAGTTCATCGAAGTGGTCACCACGCGGCCGGAGACCATCCCCGGCGACACCGCCGTGGCNNGCCCTCAAGATCACGCCCGCGCATGACAAGGCCGACTTTGAAATCGGCCAGCGCCACCAGCTGGCCGTTCGCGACGTGCTCAATCCCGACGGCACGCTCAACGAACTCGCCGGCCCGGACCTGGCGGGCCTGGACCGGTTCGCCGGACGCAAGAAGGCGGCCGAACTGCTCAAGGCCGCCGGCGCCCTCGTGAAGGAGGAGCCCTACGAGAACAACGTCGGTTACTCGGAGCGCGCCGACGTGCCCATCGAGCCGCGCCTCACGATGCAGTGGTGGCTGCGTTATCCGCGCGTCGAGGAGGCCAGGACGGCGGTGCGCGACGGGCACATCAAATTTTATCCGGAACGCTGGTCCAAGGTTTACCTGCATTGGCTCGGGAACATCCAGGACTGGTGCATCAGCCGCCAGCTCTGGTGGGGCCACCGCATCCCCGTGTGGTATCGCCGTGGCCTCGACCGCGAGAAGCTCACCGAGGCCGATCTCCGCGATCCGGCCAAGGTGCACGTGTCGCTGGAGGGCCCCGCCGATCCGCAGAACTGGGAGCAGGAGGAGGACGTGCTCGACACGTGGGCCTCGTCCTGGCTCTGGCCGTTCGCGACGATGGGCTGGCCGGACCAGGCGGCGATGGACCAGGCCGGCTTCGATTTCTTCTATCCGACCGCGACGCTCGTGACCGCCCCCGACATCATCTTCTTCTGGGTGGCGCGCATGATCATGGCGGGACTGGAGTTCATCCGGCCCGGCGAGCCGCTTGAGCGGCGCATCCCGTTCCGGAATGTTTATTTTACCGGCATCATCCGCGACCATCTGGGCCGCAAGATGTCGAAGTCGCTCGGCAATTCGCCCGATCCGCTCGATCTGATTGGAAAATACGGAGCCGATGGCCTGCGTTTCGGCATCGTTTCCATCGCGCCACAGGGGCAGGATATCCGGTTTGCCGAGGAGCGCATCGAGGCCGGCAAGAATTTCTGCAACAAGCTCTGGAACGCCTGCCGCTTCCGCCAGATGAGCGGCGAGGCCGGCGACAACGCTTCGCTCCAGGCGATCCTTGCGCGGCTGGCCCCGGCCAAGTTCGATGCCGACGACCATGCCATTCTCGACCGCCTGCTCGCGGTCACGCGCGAGGTCGACCGCTGCCTGGGTGAATTCGAATTCAGCGCTAGCGTGCAGGCGCTCTACGGATTTTTCTGGAACGACTTCTGCGACTGGTACGTCGAGGTGTCGAAGACCAAGCTGCAGGCCGCCGAGACCAAGGCGAACTGTCTGGCCATCCAGGATCTCGTGCTGCGCCAGACGCTGCTGCTCCTGCATCCCTTCATTCCCTTCATCACCGAGGAACTGTGGAGTTTGCTCGGCTACGGAGCTTCCGGGGCTTTTATTGAGAGCGCCCAGGTTGAAAATCCCTCCCAGCTGGCCGAAGCCATGGAGAGGGCGGGCGTGAAGCTTGACCGCATCGCGGCCGAGAGTGTGGAACGCCTGAAAAAGGACGTATCACAAATCAGGGCTTTCAAAGCCGAGCAGGGGGAGGCCGCGAACAAAAACGTCAGATTTGCCATTGTCGCGACGGATGAGCAGTGGGACTTGGTTGATCGAAATCTTTCCAAGATACAACGCATGGTCGGAGCTTCGTCTATCACCAGGAGCGAACATACCGTGCCGACGGCTCCGGTGGCTGTCTCGGTCTACACCGGAAGCTGGAATCTCCTGAAGCAAGTGGAGGATGCCGCGGCCGAAAAGCAGCGCCTGACTAAAGAATTGGAGACGCTCGCCAAGCATATCGCCGGCACCGAGGCGCGCCTTGCCAATCCAGACTTCACCGGCAAGGCGCCACCGCAGGTCATTGCAGGAGCAAGGAAGCAACTGGTTGATCTCCAAGCCAGGCGTGCCGAGCTGGAGCGTTTGCTGAAGACGTTGTAATTCAGTTGATTGCTGACACAGCGAATGATTGAGCATTAAACTTTACTTAGGACATGTCCTAAGTATTGGTTTGCGGCTCAATTGATGCCTGCGCCGACCTTACCCACGCCCAAGCCCACGAAGCTGGATCTCGAAAAAGCGACCGCCGAAGAGCGGGTGCGCTGGGCAGTGGAAAACTTCGGCGCGGGACTGGTGATGACCACAAGCTTCGGCATTCAGGCGGCGGTCATGTTGCACCTGGATACACGCGTCGTGCCGGACATTCCGGTCATCTTCATCGACACCGGCTATCTGTTTCCGGAGACCTACCGGTTCGCCGACGAACTGACCCGTCGGCTCAAGCTCAACTTGAAGATCTACAACCCAACGCTGACCGCGGCCCGGCAGGAGGCGCTTTACGGGAAGCAGTGGGAGCAGGGGATCGAGGGTTTGAAACGCTATAACTTCATCAACAAAATCGAGCCGATGGAGCGCGCCGTGCGGGAGCTGGGTGCGACGGCATGGCTGGCCGGGCTGCGCCGGTCCCAGGCGAGTTCCCGTGGAAATCTCAGGGTCGTGGAGAGGCAGAACCGGATCACCAAGGTGCACCCGATCATCGACTGGGACAATCGGCGCGTGCACCGTTATCTGACTGAGCACGACCTGCCGTATCATCCGTTCTGGGAACAGGGCTACGCCTCGGTGGGCGACTGGCACAGCACGGCGAAACAGCTCGGCGACATGACCGAGGAAGAGACCCGTTTTGGCGGCCTCAAGCGTGAGTGCGGCCTGCACGAGGACTCCGGCCGGCCGGATTATCAGATCTGACCAGCTGCCATCGTGACGGTCACCTTGGCTTTGCCGTCTGCAAAACCTGCCTGATCGCGATGATAAACGCGGGGCTCGTGCCGCAACAGCCGCCCACGAAGGTGGCGCCCGCCTTGATCAGATCGAGTGTGCGTGCGGCGAAGTATTCGGGCGACGTGCGGTAAACGGCCCGTCCATCGACGATCTCGGGCAGACCGGCATTGGCTTTGAGCCAAAGGGGGCGGTCGGTGGCGGCGCGAAGCCGGCGGCAGATGGGAATGAATCCATCAATGCCGTTTCCACAGTTGGCGCCCACGACATCGGCGCCGGCGGCGATCACGGCTGCAGCCGCCTGTTCGGGGGTTGCTCCCATCATCGTGCGATCCCGCGCCGGACCGGAGTCAAACACCAGGCTGGCCACGACCGGCAGGCCGGTCGCCTTGGCCGCGGCGATGGCCGCGCGGATCTCATCAAGGTCGGCGAAGGTCTCGAGCAACAAGGCGTCGACACCCTCTGCAGCCAGCGCGCGCGCCTGCTCCTCAAAAACGGCGCTAAGTTCCGCTTCGTTGGTTTCACCCATGGCCAGCAGCCTGCCGGTCGGGCCGATGGAGGCGAAGACCTTGACACGATCGCCGGCGGCACGGCGCGAGATGCGTGCACCAGCGCGGTTGATTTCCAGCGTCCGGTCGCCAAGTCCGTGCGCAGCGAGGCGCAGGCGATTGGCTCCGAAGGTATTGGTCAGAATGACCTGGCTGCCCGCCTCGACATAGGCCCGGGCGACGGTCTCAACCTGGCCGGCATGGGTGAGATTCCAAGCGTCGGGACATTCGCCGGCGCCAAGGCCCTGGGCTTGAAGCTGCGTTCCCCAGGCACCGTCAGTAATCACGGGCCCAGGCGGCAGGTTCAGGGAAAGCGTGGGCATGAAGGCACTCCCCATGTTGCTTCACCGTCCGGCGAGCTTCCGGGCGATAGCGACCGCGGCGGCGGCGTTTTCTCCGTAGGCATCGGCGCCGATGGAGTCCGCATACGATTGCGTGATGGGTGCCCCGCCGATCATCACTTTGATGCGGCCGCGGATCCCCGCCGTCCGGAACACGTCCAGCGTCTTCTTCATCGCTGGCATGGTCGTGGTGAGCAGCGCCGAGAGACCGACGATCTGGGCCTGCTTTTCCTCCACGGCCAGGATAAATTTCTCCGGGGGGACGTTGACGCCCAGATCAATGACTTCAAAACCGCCGCCCTCGAGCATGGCACCAACCAGATTTTTCCCAATGTCGTGGAGATCCCCCTGCACGGTCCCCAGCACCACGCGGGCCGCCGGCGGGATGTCCTTCTGGGCGAGGAGCGGCCGGATCAACTGGAAGACCTCCTTGGTGGCGCGGGCCGCGAGCAGGAGTTCGGGGACGAAGTATTCCCCCGCTTCGTAGAGGCGTCCGACCTCCTCCATGGCGGGGCTGATGGCCTGGTTCACCAGTTCGACGGGATCAACGCCGGCATCGAGGGCTTGCCGGGCGGCGGCGACGGCAGCCGGGGCGTTGCCGGTGAGCACTGCTTCGCGAAGTTGGGAGAAGTCGGCCATGCAGTTTTGCGGGTTGGAGACGGAAAGGGGTGGCTTTATGAAACGCGATAGCCCCCGGTTGGCCAAGCACGAATCATCACCGTCGCATATGGCAGCCGACCTGCGGGCAGCGCTCGCAGGGCGAAAGATGAATGCCCACGATCTCCCGGGGGCCCAGGCCGACAATCCCCGAGATGGACTTAAGCGGCTGCATGAGCAGCGAGGGCAGCAGGGAGATGCCGACGGACTTGGCCGGGGCCAGTTTGAAGAGCGTCCGCTGCTGCCTTAGATTCATGCCGCAGTATCCGGGGCTATAACGCATGGTGAACGACTCGCCGGGGCGGAGCTGCGAGTTCAACTGCTCCATCAGCGCCTCGGCGGCGGCCTCGGCGGCCCACGAACCGATGGCATCCAGCGCCAGGCCGGCAAAGGCGTCCCCCGCACGGCTGCAAGCCTCGGCCCGCCGGGTGATCTCGCTCCCCGCCGTGACCATGAACACGGCGATGCGATCGGCTCCGTGAAGAAATTCGCCGATGTTACCCGCAATCGTGGCGCCGCCGATCTCCAGTGAGTGCGCCGTCTGCCTGGTCACGGCATAGAGCGAATAGGTTCCGCGGGGCTGAAGCCAGGGCCGGGCCTCGGCCAGAATTTTTTCAGTCGACCGGACCACCCGGGCGGGCGGGGTTGCCTCCCGCGGATAACCCAGGCTGCGGAGAATGTCGGCCACCTGCAGGGCGATGGTCAGCCGCGGCAAGGTCTCACCCGCCGGCGGGATCCTGTCCGCACCGGTCACGTGTTTCGGGTCGTTTCTGGCAGGGGACATGGTGTCACTGTGATGCCGGATGCCGCCGCCGGTAGGCGCGCATCACGCACAGCACCACCGCCGTGCCGGGCGCCCACAATAAAAAATAAAATCCGCCGATCCGCCCGCCGTTCTGCACGAGCTGCCAGGGCGTGAAGCCGGTGTGGAAAAACCATCCGGTGAGAGGAAAGAGCACGGCGCCGAGCAGCGCCCCCGTTCCCGCGATCACCGCCACCCAGAACAGGAAATAAAGCGACCAGTGGATCTCGCGGAGATTCATCACGGCACGCGGTATTTCAGGAGCAGGGCGTGCGCGCCGAGCTTCTCGCTGGTTTGCAGCTCCAGCCGCAGATCGGCGCGGCGGGCGAGCAGCGGCGTGCCGCCGCCGAAGAGCACCGGCTCGACCGTCAGCCAGACTTCATCCACCAGGCCGGCCTCGAAGAACAGGCTGTGCACGTGCGAGCCGCCCAACAGGGCGCACCGCTGGAATCCGCGGGCCCGCAGGTCGGCCGCCAGCGCAGCCGGCGCCGCATCCGTGAACTCCAGCGCCCCCGGGATCGCATCGGCGGCATAGCGTTCGGGCGACCGGGTCATCACCAGGCGGAGCTGGTGGCCCGGCGGCTGGGCGCGGATGACGTCGCGCGACACGCGGTAGGTTTCGCCGCCGAAGAGGCCCACGTCGAAGCCGGCCAGCACCGCGCGGAAATAAGCCTTGTCCTCCGGCGAGGTGAAGGCCGTGCCCGGTTCGGCATGTTTGGTGATGAAGCCATCGAGCGACTGGGCGGCGATAAGCACGATGCGCATGACAAAAAAGGTAGGTGAACCCCGGGCGCAGGCAAGCGTGGGTCGGCCGGACGATAACGCCGGCCGGCTCATCACGATGCTTGCCAGCGTCTCGCCATCCGGCCTAGCGTTCGCACCTTAACCGCATGAAACGCGCCCTCATCACCGGCATCACCGGCCAGGACGGCTCTTATCTGGTCGAAATCCTGCTGGCCAAGGGGTACGAGGTCCACGGCATCATCCGCCGGGCCTCGACCTTCAACACCAGCCGCATCGACCACCTTTACAAGGATCCGCACGTCAACGGCGTGCACCTCTTTCTGCACTACGGCGACCTCGCCGACCCGGTGCAGATGGTGAAACTGCTCTACGAGCTCAAGCCCGACGAGATCTACAACCTCGGCGCGCAGTCGCACGTCCGCGTGTCGTTCGACATCCCGGAGTACACCGGCAATGTCGACGGGCTCGGCACGTTGCGCATCCTCGAGGCGATCCGGGAAGCCGGGCTCGTGAAGAAAGTCCGCTTCTACCAGGCCTCGTCCTCCGAGATGTTCGGCAAGGCGCAGGAGGTGCCGCAGACCGAGCACACCCCGTTCTGGCCGCGCTCGCCCTACGGCTGTGCGAAGGTCTACGCCTACTGGCTGACGCTGAACTATCGCGAGAGCTACCGCCTGCACGCGAGCAACGGCATCCTTTTCAACCACGAGTCGCCGCGCCGGGGCGAGACGTTCGTCACCCGCAAGATCACCCGTGCCGCCACCCGGATCAAACTCGGGCTGCAGCGCCATCTTTACCTCGGCAACCTCGACGCCCGGCGCGACTGGGGCTACGCCCGGGAGTACGTCGAGATGATGTGGCTCATGCTCCAGCAGGACCAGCCCGACGATTATGTCGTGGCCACGGGCGAGACCCACAGCGTGCGCGAGTTCTGCGAGGAGGCGTTCAGCCTGCTCGGGCTCGACTGGCAGCAATACCTGAAGCACGACGTGCGCTACGAGCGCCCCGCGGAAGTCGATCTGCTCGTCGGCGACCCGGCGAAAGCCCGGCGGCAGTTCGGGTGGGAGCCGAAGGTGCGCTTCAAGGAACTCGTGAAAATCATGGTCGAGGCGGACCTCGAACTGGCGAAACGCGAGGCCCAGATCGCGAACCTGCCGAAACCGTAAGCAGAGTAGCGAGTAGCGAGTAGCGGGTAGTGAGTAGGGAGCATGGGAAATCGCCGCCTTTCTACCCGCGACTCACTCCTCGTTACTCTCTGTTACGCTCGCGCCATCGGGCATTCGGATCGCCTTCTACTCGCTACCCGCTACCCACTACTCGCTACTTCCCCATGAAACTCTATATCGCAGGCCACCAGGGCATGGTCGGGTCCGCGCTCGTGCGGCGGTTCCAGCGCGAGGCGGGCGTGTCGCTCCTGCTGCGTCCGTTCAACGAGGTCGACCTCACCCGCCAGGCCGCGGTCGAGGCGCTCCTCGCCGCGGAAAAACCGGACGCCGTCATCATCGCCGCGGCCCGGGTCGGCGGCATCCATGCCAACAGCACCTACCCGGCGGAATTCCTCTATGACAATCTCGCCATCGCGGCGAACACCCTCCATGCCGCCTACCGGCAGGGCGTGAAGCGGGTGCTCTTTCTCGGCAGTTCATGCGTTTACCCCCGGCTGGCGCCCCAGCCGATCCCGGAGGATTGTCTGCTCAGCAGCGCGCTCGAACCGACCAACGAGCCCTATGCCATCGCCAAGATCGCGGGCCTCAAGCTGTGCCAGTACTACCGCCGCCAGTATGGCGTGACCTTCCATTCCGTCATGCCCACCAACCTGTACGGGCCGGGCGACAATTACCATTTGGAGGACTCCCACGTGCTGCCGGCGCTCATCCGCAAGTTCCATGAAGCCCGGGAGGCCGGCCGGCTGGAGGTTGCGGCGTGGGGCACCGGCGCGCCGCGGCGCGAGTTTCTGCACGTCGACGACGCCGCCGACGCCTGCGCGTTTCTGCTCCGGCTGGCGGACCCGCCCGACTGGATCAACATCGGCACCGGCACCGACGTGACCATCAAGGAGCTTTACAAGATGGTCGCCGCCGTCGTCGGCTTCCAGGGCCGCATCGTCTGGGACGCCTCCAAGCCCGACGGCACGCCGCGCAAGCTGCTGGACGTCTCGAAACTCACCACCCTCGGCTGGAAGGCGAAGACCAGCCTGCGCGAAGGCATCGAAAAAACCTACGCGAGTTATCTGGCCGAAAAAGCCGCGGGCACGCTGCGCGCGTGAGGGGCCGCGCGGAAAAGTCTGGCCGGGGGGCGCCGGCGGCATTCGCCGCCACCCGCCGGGAGCGGACCCGGCTGATCCCGGCTTCCGGGCCATGAGTCGTTTGCAAATGCCCCGCAATCCTGTATCGCCATACTGATCACCCCCGTTCATGGCTGACACCTCCGAGATTGAGCCGGCGGAACACGCCGAAGGCGGTCCGCGCAAACCCTTCCT
>PLMW01000033.1:0-39387 GCA_003142615.1 Opitutia bacterium
TGAGATGAATCGGCGCGAATTCTTGATCCAGACAGGAGTGACCGCCGCGGGATGCCTGGCGGGGGGCATGCTGGCGGGTGGCACCCGCGCGGGCGCTACCCCGGCCAGACGCCCGGGGGGAGGGATCTCGATCATCTGCGAACCCGGTGATCCGATCGCGTCGGCGAAGCCATCGCAATGGGCCGTGCAGCAACTCCAGCAAGCGCTGACGGGACGGGGGTTCGCCGTCCGGGTATGCACCCGGCTGGACGAAGCCACCTCTGGGGAAGCGTGCATTATCGCAACCGGCAGAGCTTCCGCCATGACGCGCGACGTCGGCTTCATCCCGTCCGCCGACGCCGAGGCGTTGGCCGTCGCGCCGGGAAAACTGGGCGGCCGGGACGTGTTGCTCGCCAGCGGCAGCGACAGCCGCGGGCTGGTCTATGCGCTGACGGATCTGGCCGATGCCATCGCGCTGGCCGACGATCCGTCGTCGGCACTGCATCCGCCCCACCCCGTCATGGAACGCCCGGCCAACGCGGTCCGCGGCGTCATGCGGCTGTTCGCCAGCGACGTCGAGGACAAGCCCTGGTTCAACGACCGCGAATTCTGGCGCCGCTATCTCTCGCTGCTCGCCACGCAACGCTTCAACCGCTTCAACCTCGCGCTCGGGCTCGGTTATGATTCGCCGGACGGTCTCCGCGACACGTATTTCTATTTCGCCTATCCCTTCCTGCTCGCGGTTCCCGGGCACGACGTGCATGCGACGAACCTGCCGGATGCGGAACGCGACCGGAACCTGGAGATGCTCCGTTTTATCAGTGACGAAGCCGCGGCCCGCGGGCTCGGCTTCCAGCTCGGCCTGTGGACCCACGCCTACCAGTGGACCAACAGCCCGAACGCGAATCACGTCATCGAGGGTCTCACCCCGCAGACCCAGGCTCCGTATTGCCGTGACGCGTTGGCGCGACTGCTGAAGGAGTGCCCCAATATCACGGGTGTCACCTTCCGCATCCACGGAGAAAGCGGCGTGCCGGAAGGCAGCTACGACCTATGGAGGACGATCTTCGACGGCTGCGTCCGCAGCGGACGGCGCGTTGAGATCGACCTGCACGCCAAGGGCATCGATCAACCCACGATCGACGCAGCGTTGGGAACGGGCCTGCCCGTCACCATCTCGCCCAAGTTCTGGGCCGAGCACCTGGGCCTGCCCTATCATCAAGCCGCGATCCGGCCAAACGAACTGCCGCAGCGGGAGCGGGGCAGCGGCCCATTCGCCCAGAGTGAGGGCGCGCGGAGCTTCCTCCGCTACGGCTATGGCGATCTGCTCCGGGAAGACCGGCGCTACAGCGTCGTCCATCGCGTCTGGCCGGGAACGCAGCGGCTGCTGTTGTGGGGCGATCCCCTCTTCGCGGCCGCGTATGGGCGCGCCGCGAGCTTCTGCGGCAGCCAGGGCTGCGAGATTTTCGAGCCGCTGTCTTTCAAGGGCCGCAAGGGATCGGGCCTGCCCGGCGGACGTGACGGCTATGCCGACGCCTCACTGAAAGCGGCCGGCGGCGATTTCGAAAAGTACCTTTACACCTACCGTCTCTGGGGCCGCCTGCTCTTCAATCCCGAGGCGGAGCCGCAAGTCTGGCAGCGACACCTTCGGCGGGAATACGGCCCGGCCGCGGACGCAGCGGAAAAAGCGCTGGCGCACGCCAGCCGCATCCTGCCGTTGTTCACCACGGCACACACGCCCTCCGCCGCCAACAACAACTACTGGCCGGAAATGTACGTAAGCATGTCGATGGTCGATGACTCGCGGCCCCAGCCTTACACCGACACGCCCAGCCCCAAACGCTTCGGCGCGGTCAGTCCGCTCGATCCACAGCTTTTTGCCCGCGTGGATGACTTCGCGGACGAACTCCTTGCCGGCCAAGTCAGCGGGAAGTACTCGCCCGTCGAGGTTGCGCAATGGTTGGAGGACCTCGCGCAGACCGCCGCCGACAGCCTGGCCCAAGCCGCGGCAACGGCCGCCGACCAAAATGCGCCAGCCTTCCGCCGGTTCGCCATCGACGTGCAGGTACAGATTGGTCTGGGTTGGTTCTTTGGCCAGAAACTCCGCGCCGGCGTGTTGTATGCCCTGTTCGAGCGGACCGGCGACCGCGCGGCGTTGGATGCGGCGGTCAATGCCTATCGCTCGGCCCGGCAGGAGTGGACGCGCGTCATCGAAGTGACCGCGGGCGTTTATGTCAGCGACGTAACGTATGGCGAAGGCTGGTTTCAGCGCGGCCACTGGAGTGACCGTCTGGCGGCGATCGATCGCGACATCGCCGCCATGGAGCAGAAAGCGATGACGCCGGCGGTGACGGGCATTGCACCGGAGAGGGTCGCCGCCCTCATCCGTGACACGCTCGGCCGCCCCCAGCGTCCCGTCCAAAGCGTGACGCATGTCCCGCCTGTTTCGTTCCATCGGGGCCAGCCGGTGACGCCAAGCCTCGTGCTCGCCAGTGATCAAACGAGGCCCAAAGCGATCCGGATGTTTTATCGTCACGCCCACCAGGCCGAGCCATGGCGCGTCCTGCCGGTGCAGATGGAAGCGGACGGCTGCCATGCAACCATCCCGGGCGAGTACACCGACTCGCCCTACCCCCTTGAGTATTATTTCGAAACGAGCGACGGAACGGGACGGTGGTCGCTGTATCCGGGTCTGGAGGCGGACCTGTCAAATCAGCCATATTTTGTGCTGCGATAGCCTCGAAGCGAGGCACACCTTGCGGCAACGCAGCGGAGCCAAGTCGCGGCAATGAGACCCTGGCAGGCGGACCACAGGGAGTCGGGCCGAGCGATCCACACCCACGCAGCGAGCCAGGGCGTTCCCCCTTTCGCATTGCATAACCAAGGAATTCCCCTTTCACCCGTATTATTAGTTATCCGGCAGGCACACCCGGCCGGTGTCGCTCCGCAGCGAACCAACCACGTCACCCCATGAAATTTCCCCGCCGCCTTTTTCTTGCTTCCTGGCTGCTGCCGGCGCTCTGCCTTCCGGCCGCACGCGCGGTCGAATTGCCCGCGGGCGCCACACCCGTGCTCTCGGCGCTGCAGGCCGAGCTCGATCACTCGCTCACCGCGCTCAAGGCCGAGCCGGTGCCGCCCTACTTCCTCAGTTACGAGGTCACCGAAAACCACAGCTACGTGGTGAGTTCAACCTTCGGCACCCTGCTCAACAGCACCGAGGCGCGCACGCGCCATCTCGACATCGATCTGCGCGTCGGCGACCACAAGCTCGACAATACCCATCCGTTGCGCGGCAACCAGGGCTTTACGATGCCGAACCCGGCCGGCGGCACGACCCTGCTGCCCATCGAGGACGATCCCGATGCCATCCGCGCGGTCCTCTGGTATCAGACCGACCGCAAATTCAAGGCCGCCGTCGAACAGCTCACCAAGGTGAAGACCAACATGAAGGTGAATGTCGCCGAGGAGGATCCCTCCGCCGATTTTTCAGCCGAGCCGGCGGAGGTGTGGATCCAGGCGCCGGTCGACCTGAAGATTGATCGCGCCGCCTGGGAGGTGAAACTCCGCCGGTACACCGCGCCGTTCGCGGCCTACGGCAACATTTATGGCGCCCGCGCCTCGCTCAATGTGGACGCGCAGACGTGGTGGTACGTGAACAGCGAGAGGGCGCGGCTCCAGACCACGCAGACCACGGCGCGCCTCTTCATCTATGCCACGACCAAGGCCGACGACGGGATGGTGCTGCCGCGGTATGAGACTTTCTTCGCCTTCACGCCCGACCGGCTGCCGGGCGACGCCGAGGTGCTGGCGCGGGTCGAACGCCTGATCAAGGATCTGCTCGCGCTGCGGACCGCGCCGGTCATCGATCCCTACGCCGGCCCTGCCATCCTGTCCGGCCGCGCCGCCGGCGTGTTTTTCCACGAGGTCTTCGGCCATCGCGTCGAGGGCCACCGGCAAAAGGGCGTCGACCAGGGGCAGACGTTCAAGAAGATGCTCGGCCAGCCGGTGCTGCCCGCGTCGTTCACGGTCTACTGCGATCCCACGCTTGACCACTACGGACCGACGGCGCTGGGCGGCTATTATCTCTACGACAATCAGGGTGTGAAGGCGCGGCGCGTGACGCTGGTCGAGGGCGGCGTCCTCAAGGGCTTCCTGATGGCGCGCATGCCCATCGAGGGTTTTCCGAATTCCAACGGTCATGGCCGCAAGGCCCCCGGGCTTCCCGTGGTCGCGCGCCAGTCGAACCTCATCGTCGAGACCGCGCAGCCCGTCTCGCGGGAGAAGCTGAAGGAGCAGCTGCTCAAACTCGTGAAAGAACAGGCCAAACCCTACGGGCTTTATTTTGAGGACATTGAAAGCGGCTTCACGCTCACCGGTCGTTTCATCCCCAACGCCTTCAACGTGCGTCCCATCATGGTCTATCGCATCTACCCCGATGGCCGTGAAGAATTGGTGCGCGGCGTTGACTTCATCGGCACGCCGCTCTCGGCCTTCAGCAAGGTCGTCGCGGCGGACGACAAGCCGGACATCTTCAACGGCATCTGCGGCGCCGAATCGGGCCCGGTGCCGGTCACGGGCATCTCGCCGGGCCTGTTACTCTCCCAAGTCGAGGTGCAGAAGAAGGAAAAGGCCCAGGACCGCCCGCCCCTGCTCCCCGCCCCGCTTGAAAAAATCTCCAGCCCATAACCTCCCGCCGCCATGAATCTCGTTCCCCGGTTTTTCCTCCGCCTCCCGGCCGCGCTTGCGGCGGCCCTGGGCTTCACCCTCGGAGCCGCGGCGGCTGATGAGGATGCCGTGTTGCGCGCCATGCGCGACGAACTCACCCGTTCCACCACGCAACTGAAGCTCGAGAATCTCGCCCCGCCGTACTTTGCCGCCTACCGCGTCAACGAGACGACCGACACCCGCGTGAGCGCGAGTTTTGGCAGCATCGTCACCCGCGACCGCGCCCACCCGCGCCGCCGCATGGCCACCATCGAGCTGCGCGTCGGCAGCCCGCAGCTGGATCAGACCAATTTTCTGCCCAGCAATATCTTTGGCAGTTTTTCCCTTCCGCACGAGCTGCCGCTCGACGACAACTACACCGAGTTGCGCCGCCAGCTCTGGCTCGCCACCGACAGCGCCTACAAGCAGGCCGTCGAGCAGCTCGCGAAAAAGAAAGCGTCGCTGGAAAACAAGACGCGCACCGACCAAACCGACGACTATGGCAGCGAGCCGCCGACGCAGACCACGGAGGAGACTCCGCGCCTGAACGTCGACTCCCCCGCGGCGGAGCAGCTGGTCCGCGAACTTTCGGCCGTGTTTCGCGAGTTTCCGGCGGTGATCAATTCGACCGCCGCGGTCGACCTCGGCGAGCATTTCTCCCGCTATGTCAACAGCGAGGGCACCAGCTACGCGCGCCGGGAGACGATGGTGACGCTGGTCGTCGTCGCCGTCGCCCAGGCGCCCGACGGCCGCACCCTCGAGAGCAACGTCCTGCACTTCGCCCGCACCGCCGAGGCACTCCCGCCGAAGGCCCAGCTCCTCGACGAGACGCGCGCCCTCGGCCGGCAGCTCACCGCCCTCCGGGCGGCGCCGCTGATCGAGGACACTTACAACGGACCGGTGCTGTTTGAAAACGCGGCCGCGGCCGAGGTGTTCGCGCAGGTGTTTGCTCCGCGCCTCGTCGCCAGCAAGCGCCTCGTCGTCGAAAACGCCCAGCTCGAGCCCATGCTGGCGCAATTGGAAAACCCCTTCATGGACAAGATTGGCGCCCGCGTGCTGCCGGACTTTCTCAACGTGACCGACGACGCCACCCGCACGGAGATCGGAGGCGCGCCGCTCTTCGGCACGGGCAAGGTGGATGACGAAGGCGTGCCCACCCGGGAGGTAAAGCTCGTGGAGGCAGGCCGGCTCAAAACGCTGCTCACCTCACGCGTGCCCGCGCGCGGATTGCTCAGGAGCACCGGCAGCCGCCATGGCGGGGGTCCCGCCCCCTCCAATCTCTTTGTGACCGCAACCGAGGGTCTCACAGCCGAGACGTTGAAGACCGAACTGTTGAAGCTCGTGCAGCAACGCGGCAAGGAGTTCGGCATGCTGGTGCGGCGCGTGGCCAACCCCGCCTTTCGCACGCTGCGCGAACAGGCCTCGGCTCCGAATCGCGAAAGCGGCCGCATCGAGCCCGCCATTCTGGTCTACAAGGTTTTTCCCGACGGCCATGAAGAACTGCTGCGCAACGTCGAGGTGAGCGGCCTGACCATTTCCGCCTTCAAAGACATCGTGGCGGCCGGCAAGGAGCCGTTCGTGTATCACACCCCGTTCATCAGTGCAGGCATCGGCCGTACACCCAGTGCGGAACTGATCAGCCTCGCCGTGCCTTCGCTGCTGTTCGACGATGTGACCCTCAAGCAGCCCAGCGGGGCCATCCCCAAGCCGCCGGTGGCGAAGCATCCGTTTTTCGACAAGTAACCAACCGGAACCCTGCTTCGCTGACCGCCTGCGCGCCGCTGATTCCTATTTCGCAAGCAGCCGGCGGAAAGAGAAACGGTGCCGTCGATGAGCGGGTGGATTCCTTCACGGAGCGGCATCAGTTTGCGGACTGTAGATCCGTATGCAGTGGTCCTCGAGTTCGCGCCCGTCGCGCTGCGCACTGGCGGCGATCTGGTTCTCACCTTTTACGAGTTCCACGTCCGGCCACAAAAAAATGTGATTGGTGCTCGTTTTCCTGCCGCGCGAGACCCCGTTGACCCGCAAGTCCACGGTTTCGGCGTTGGAATAGACTTTCACGGTGGTGATCGGCTGCGTCCGGGCCGCAAATCGCCGGCTGGTGATGTGCAGCACCGGTTGGTCGCTCCAGTTCGCCTTGTACCAATAGAACGCGTCTTTCTTCGTCTTCCGGTCGTACGTCACCAGACCTTTGTCGTTGCGGCCGGGCGTGCCGCCCTCATTGCGACCGTCGCTGGCGAAATCGAACATGTTCCAGACGAACTTGCCCCACACCCAGGGGCGCTGCGCCAGCGCCTGCCAGTAAACCTCGTGAAAATGCGACTGCCACTCCTCCGGATGCCACGGGCCCGGCGCCTCGGGCTTCCTCACCGGCTCCTCGTGCTGCGCAGGATTCGCGCCCGCGCCGTATTCGCTCATGCCGATCTTAAGGTCGGGCCGCAGTGAGTGCTGCTGGTCGAGCCACGAGGCAAAATCTTCAACCTCGCCGCGATACCAGCCGAAGTAGTGATTGAAAGCGATCACGTCGGTGTGACTCGCCCGCAGTTCCTTCACGTCCCCATTGCTGGCGTAAGTCGACAACCGGGAAGGGTCCTCCTCGTGCGCCACTGTCGCCAGCTCATGCAGCAGCCGGTCGTTGGTGTCGGCCGGGATGACCTTGGCGTCGCGCACAAATGTCTCGTTGCCAATGCTCCAAAAGCAAATCGACGGGTGGTGATGGTTCTGGCGGATCAGCTCGCGCAGTTGCTCCTTGGCGTTGGCGAAAAACTCCGGGTCGTTTTTCACGTCGTTCACAAAGGGCAGCTCGGCCCACATCACCAAGCCGGAGCGGTCGCCGAGGTCGCTCCAGGATTGCGATTGCTGGTAATGCGACTGGCGGTCGGCCGTCGCCCCGATCTCGCTGATCAAGTCGAAGTCCTCGCGCTCGTCCGCCTCGCTGATGGCCCAGCCCTTGTCCGGGCGGTCCTGGTGGCGGTTGACGCCGTGCAGATCGAGATAACGGCCGTTGAGGAAGAAACCACTGTCCGGATCCACCTTGAAGTAGCGCAGGCCGAGCGGGAGCACGATGGCATCGCTCAACGTCTCCCCGGCGAATACCTCCGTGCGCACCTGGTAAAGGTAGGGATCGGCCAGGCCATTCCACAGGTGCGGCTGTGGCAGCACGAACCCAATGGCCGTCTGGACGCGGGAGCGGGCCGGGAGGGATCCGGTGTTTTCGACGACTCGTACCGTGTTCCCCGCGGCATCGAGCACGGTGAGACGAACTCTGATCTGACTGGTCGCTTCGCCGTCGTTGGCCAGTCGGACCAATGCGTCCAACTCCGCCGCTTCGGCCGAGACTTTCGCCTGCCGCACATAGACCCCCGGCGAGGCGTAATCGAGCAGGTCGAGATGCACGCGTTCGGTCGCGATCAGGCTGACGGCGCGATACAGTCCGCCGAAAAACGTGAAGTCCGCGCTGACCGGCACCATGTTGTCGTTTGGATCGTTGTTCACGCGCACCGCGAGCAGGTTCTCGCCGGCGAAGTCCAGCACTGCCGTGGCATCGAAGCGGAAACGGGCGAAGCCGCCGCGATGCGCGCCAAGCCGGCGGCCGTTAAGGAAAACCTCCGCACTGCGATTTGCGCCGTCGAACTGCAGATAGACCTGCTTCCCCGCCCAGCTCCCCTCGACGCGAAAATGCCGGCGATACCAGCCGTCGCCGCGGTAGTAATCGCCGCCACCGTCCTGCCCATCGCGCGCATTCCAGGTATGAGGAAGGCGGATGCTTTCCCGGGCGGAGTCGTCAAAGCCCGGCGCAGGGGCCTGCGCCTCCGGGCCGCGATGGAATTCCCAACCGGCCGCCAGGACCACCTCCTGTCGCGGCGACGACGGATCCATCTCCCCGGCGGGAAGGATGCCCGCCGAGAGGAGGAGGCTGAGTGAGACCAGGCAGGTTCGCCAATTTGCTTTCATGAGGGAAAGAATAAAAGAGCATGACGGGGTCTTGTCCGGTTAAAAGCATGGGCGCCGTCTGACCCAGGCAAGGCGCCCTGAGCCAATCGCGTCAGCCGGCGATCACCGGGCGCAAGCGGGCGCCATAGACACGTGAGCGCCTCCCGGTTGTTCCGGGAGGCACCCAGTTCCAAATACTGACCCTAGACTCGCGGTCAGAATTCGACCGTGTTGGTCACGCTCCACACCTGGGTCGGGGCGATGCGCCACGCCGCCACCGTCCCATCCGGCTGGACGGTAATGGGGATCAGGCTGTTGCCTTTACCCACATTGCGGACATTGACCTGGATCCGCCAATTCAGCTTCGCGTTCAGGCGGTGGCCGTAGCCGACCCAAAGGTCGATGTTCCCCTCCGACGGTCCATAAAACGGCTTGCTCAGATCGTACTGGGCGGTGGTGGCAAGGAAGGGGTCGCTCGCCGTGGTGCCGACATAATACTTCACCCTGTACCCGATGACGACCTTGTCCTGCCAGCGGTACCCGGCCCCGACGTTGACCCCCTTGAGCAAGCCGCTGGTGAAGTCGTAGTTGGCAATGAGGTTGGCGCGCCACTTGCGCAGCTCCGTCACGGCGTTGCCTTCCTGGCCCTTCACGGACAGCCAAGATGCCCAGAAGTTGGCGTTCCATGCTTGCAAGGCGGTGCCGGCGGTGGCCGAACTGTTCCCGCGGAGCGTGCCGGCCGCCGTGTTATTCAGGGCCGTGTTGATCTGGTTGACCAGACTGTTGAAGGCCGCGTCGCCGACGTTGTTGCGGACGGCCTCCTGCTTGGAGGCGTTCAACGTCAGGCGAAGGTTGCGCACCGGCTGGGCGTAGAGCTCGAGCTCATAGCCCTTCGAGACGTTATCCTCGGGGATGGAGAGCCCGTTCGGCGTGGTGTAGGTGAGGGACTTCACCTGGTCGATGTCGATCTTGTAGGCGGTGAAGAAGGCCGCCGGCAGGCTGGAGATCATCTGTTCCCAGCCGGCGATGTCCGCCACCTCCGCGGCCGCCGCCTGATCGGCGCTCTGCCCGGAGTTCGGCTGGTAGGTCCAGCGGCTCGGATCCCCCTGGCCGGCCGTGTCCATCGTGGTGCCGCCGAGGTGGTATTTGAAGATATTGTGCTCGGGCTGGTAATCGGTGAAGAGCTGGCCGAGATAGAACGAATTGAAACCGCTGGTGCCGCTGGCGTTCGTCACTTTGGTCTCATACTTGTTGATCTTGAACGAATATCTGCCGTCCCTCGTGCCGAGCAGCAGGCCGTAGTCGGTGGTGGTTCCTTTCGGCGGAGTCAGCGGGTTGTTCAGCGGGCCGACGCGGCCGGCGAGCGGCTGGAAATTCTGCGACTTGTTGTAGAACGCGCTGATCTGGATCGGTACGCGGTCGCCGAGCAATTCCGAGAGGTGCGCCACCACGCTCCAACTGTTGGAGCTGTCCTTCACGCGAATGTGCGTTTGGGGCAGGGAATAGACGCTCGGGTCGAGCAGGACCTGATTCTGGGAGTTCCTGGTGGCAGTCAGCGTCCAGGACTTCGCCGTATCCGTGCGATAGCCATACATGCCGACAATCGCGCCCCGCCAGAAATAGCCCTGCCAATTGATGGCTTGGGATTCGGTGGTCACCTTGTTGAGCGAGGCGCCGGTCGTGTTGTTATCCCGAAAGCCCTGCTCAGAATCGTAGATCGTGACGGGTGTGTTGATCCAGCCCCGGTAGTTGGCCGGATTCTCCGACTGGGTCGAAATCCGCGCGGTGTCACCCACGGGAAAGTTGGGGTTGTTCCACACATCGCCCGGGTTCACGCCGGTCGCCACCCAGGTGGAATCAAAGGCGCGGACGCTTCCGCTCACCGGCCTCAGTAAGGTAGTCGGATTCGGGATGTTCGCACCCGCGGCCGAGGATGCGTTGACCAACGACGGGCCGAGGTAGATGGCAGGATAGACGATCCGG
Organism: Opitutia bacterium; assembly: GCA_003142615.1. Lineage (GTDB taxonomy): Bacteria > Verrucomicrobiota > Verrucomicrobiia > Opitutales > Opitutaceae > Fen-1467. Next base: position 10,600 of record PLMW01000033.1, read on the forward strand.
CGGTTGTCGTCGACCGTGACGTTCGTCGCGGTAGCGGTGATGAAGTCTTTGTAGGCCAGATCGGTGCTATAACGCGTCCAACTGCGGTTCTCCTGCTTGCGGGAGTCGTAGCTGTAGAGACCGGTCAGGACGTGGCGGCCCAGAAGCCGGGTCAGCAGCGAATGATTCTGCCCTCCGTCGAAGTCGTGCTTCAGGTAGCCAGTCAGGCGCGTGGCCTCGCGGTCGGCGCTCATGGAGTTGCCGTTGTTGGAATTGGAGATGAACGGGCGCCCGAAGTTCGGGTTGGCCGTGCCATCGGCCTCCGTCTGGATGTCATCGATGTAGATCTGCTGCCCCTTGTCGCTCATGAACACCAGCTGGCCGTTGTCGTAGTGCTGCCGGTCGTAGACCACTTCGACGCCCGCATCGCCGTTGAGTACGGTCGTGGACAGGTTGAGGTTGAAGTGATGGAAATTCTGCCACTCGGACTTGTTCGGACCGTCGATGAGGTTGTCGTAGAAATTGAAGATTGATGGGTCCGAAAGGGTGAGGTTGCGGGTGAGGCCAAACTTGGCGCCCGGCAGGTTGACCTTCTTGGAGACGTCGCGGTAGATCGTGATTGAGGACATCCGGTCGTTGGGGATGCCGCCGATGCTGCCGTCGATCGCGCCCGCCGTGTTGAGGCCGCGCGAGGTGGTGGGTTCGGCGTTGAAGAGGCGGGCGTTGCTGATGGCGCCACTGTCGAAGATCGCCATGACACCGCCGAAGTAGCCGGCGGCATACTGGCCGCCGAGCCATGGCTGCCAATATGGATTGAGCGTGCCGTTCCCCAATCCGTTCGTGTTGTTGTAGGCCTTGACGAACTCACCCCGGTTGGCCGCGCCAATCGAAGCGATGTTCGTATCCTGGAGTCCGCGGGCGTCGAATCCCTTCTTGTTCAAATTATTGTACGTGAAGGGAACCCCGTTGGCATCGTAGCCGGTGGCGGTTCCGGAGTAGAACCAAGGAGTGATGACGTCGCCGGGGGTGAGCGTGCGCGGCCGGTTGCTGTCGACCTTGCCCTGCTCGAAGTTGGCCTTGAACGTGGTGTGAGCCCAGCCTTGGTTCAGCAACCGCGGCTCATAGCGGAGGGCGCCGTAGACGCGCTGGCTGTGTTGAAAGGCCGGCTTTTGCTGGAACAACTCGTGGTCGTTGAGGCCGTCGAGGTGGATCGCCAGCTCGTTGGCCAACAACACACGATTCACGTCCAGCGTGGTGCGGGCGCTGCCGAAACGGCTGTAGCGGAACTGGATGTCACCCCGGTCGCGGAAGCCGGCAGTTTTGGTGCCGGCATTGATGATACCCGCGGGGCTGCCCAAACCGAAGAGAATGGCGTTGGGCCCGCGCTGGAAGTCAATGCGATCGACATTGTAGCCGTCCCACGGGATATCGGTCAGAATATAGTCCATCGTGCTGTCCGCCGCCGCCAAGCCGCGTACGCGCGTGTTCGCGTTCGGGTTGGTAAACTTGGAGGTCTCATCGAGCTGCGTGCCGTTGCCCGCGTTGGCCATGTTGCCGTAGATGTTCCCTACCTCGGTGTTGGTGGTGTATTGCAAGAGAGTTTCGTTGTCGGTCGCGTTAAGATCGCGCAGCATCTGTGCGGTCACCACGGTGATCGCGGAACCAACGTCGCGGAGCGCCGTGTTCAACCGGTTGCCGGCGAGCGTGTCCGCCGCCGCGTAGCCGCTCTCCCGGCCGGCTGTCACCTCGAACGGCGACAGAACGACGATTTCCGGTTCTTTGGCCGACTCGGTGCTCGGGTCCACAGCAGTCGCGCGAGTGGGCCGGAAGAGAGCGTCTTTCCGGGCAGCGGCGTCATTACCGGTGTCCGGCGCGGCTGCCTTTCTCACGGCCAAGGCGTCGGTTTTCTCATCCTGCACCGCCACCAAGCCGGTCTTTTCCAGCATGGCGTCGAGCGCTTCACGGGAGGTCAGCTCGCCTTGGACGGCGTTGGTTTGCAGGCCGCGGACCTGTTCCACGGGATAAACGATCTGCTCGCCGGACTGGTCGGAGAAGCTTTTGAGCGTCTTGGCGGCATCGCCGGCGGGCAGGTCAAAACTCTTCTTGGAGGCGCCGTAGGCCGCGACGCCGAGCGTGAGAATACTGAATACGGCCAGCAACAGGCCGCGCAATGTCCGGCGCGATGACCGGGCAATCGGTGTTGGAGTAATCATGGTGTATATGGTGTATACGGGGTCCGCAGTTTAGACGGACGGCCAAGCGGTTTCCGTTAAATGTATCCGGCGAGGCTGCGCCCGATGACGCGAGCGGCGGTGGCGCGCGGCGGCACCGCGGCTCAGCGCGTGCGGCGTAGCACGATCTCGCTGCCGCGCGGGAAAGCAGTCACCCCGAAGCTGGAGTCGAGCAGACGCACGAAGGCGTCGACGTTATCGGCGCGGAAGTTGCCGCCGACCAAGATGGCCGCCGTCTTGGCGTCGCCGACCATGAGTTTCCGGAGGTTGTAGCGATTGAACTCGGTGACAACATCACCCAGTGGCATGTTGACGAACTCAAGCCGCAGGCCCTGCCAGGAAAGGGCGCGCTCGATCTCGGCAGGAGTGACTTCGCGCACCTGCAGCTCCGGCGGCGCGGCGGCGGACGTGGCGTTCGGCGACAACTCCGCGGTGCTGATCACCGCCTGCTGGCCGGCGACCAAGTGCGAGAGCTCGCGCGGCGTGCCAGCCTGGCCCCCCGTTGCAGTCGGAGTCTCGTCAAGCTGCACTTTCCCCTCGGTGACGAGCACCGACACGGCCTCCCGATCAAGCGACACGCTGAAGGCGGTGCCGATGGCGCGTACGGCGAATCGGTCGGCATGGACGATGAAAGGACGGACGGGGTCCTTGGCCACCGCGAAATGAGCCTCGCCAGATACCAATTGGACGCGGCGCTCCTGAGGAGCGAACTTCACCTCAACTTTGGCGCCCGCTTTCAGCTCGACGACCGACCCATCCTCCAGCACAAGACGCTCCGGACCGGGATGGATGATCGCCTGGCGGTGCGGGGGCTGATTCGCCGTTTGTGACCGCCACAGCACGGCTGCGAACGCGATCATGGCTGCGGCGGCCAACAGGCCGAGCGAGCGCCACATCCGGCCGCGCCGCGGCGCCAGCAGATCTGGATTGGGGTGGGAGCTGTGGGCCGGACGCCACTCGCTCAGCTGATCGAGCGCGCTCCAAGTTCTCTCCAATCGGACGATCGCGGCGCCATGGGACGGGTCCTCGCGCAACCACTGCAAGTACGCGTCCTGTTCGGCCGCGGTCATGCACCGGTCGCGGCGCGCCAGCCATTGAGCGGCGGCGGTCCTGATGGCATCAGGGGATTGATGGGAAGCGGGGCGCATGGATTCAGGGCAGGTCGAAGCGGGTGAGAAACTCCGCGCAGCGGCGCATGCCGTTGGCCACTTGGGCTTCGACCGTGTGTTCGGCGATGCCGAGTTCGGAGGCGATTTCCTTCTGGGACAATCCGTAGATTTTCCGCAAGGTGAGCACCTGGCGGCAGCGATCGGGCAGGGATTGGATGGCTTGGGTCAGAAGTTCGAGCTCCTGTTTGTGCGCGGCAGCGTCTGCAGGCGTGAGCTCCCCTTCATAGACGAAGAGGTCGGCCACTTCCGCTATCGGCTCCACGTGGGCGACGCGCTGGCGCCGGAGCTGGTCGAGCGCGAGGTTGCGCGCCGTGGTGAAGAGAAAGGCCTTGGGTGACTGCACAGCGCCGCCGGCCAGCGCCTGCCACACGCGTGCAAGCGATTCCTGGATGATGTTCTCCGGATCGATCACCGTGGGAAACTTGCCGCGCAACCACGCCCGCAGCGCGTCCTTGTGCACTTGCATCTCGTCCGCAAACCAACGGGCAATGTCTGAGTTCTCTGGGGTCACGATCGAGGAAACAGAGGGGGCGACGCTCTACCTCAACCTCCCTCCCGGACGAGTCGAGGAGATTATCGGGGGGCAAGTCATCCCAGCAGATTTTGCAGATTGTCGTAACGGAATTTCATGAGTTCTTCGTCTTAACCCTTTTCACGCGGGCCCCATCGCCCGCCATTTCATGGAAAACGCGGTCGCTCACTTGGAGCCCGCGCCCCGGTGAGGTCAGGCAATCGATCGAAAAGATCCAGCGGAGGCAGGCGGACCTGGATGAAGCGGTTGCAGTTGGGCGCCCGCAGCCCTTGGGTCATGCGCCAGCCGAAGGCGGTCTGGAGTTTCCTATTTCGCGAGCAGCCGGCGGATGGCTTTGAGTTCCTTCCGGCGCCGGGGGGTTGGCTCGGGATAATTCATTTTGAGCCCCCCCAATACCTTGAGGAGAACCTGGGAAATGATCAGCCGGGCATCCTCCTTGTCATCGGCGGGTATGACATACCACGGGGCGTCCGCCGAGGTGGTGGCAGCCAGGCAGTCCTCATAGGCTTTCATGTAGTCCCTCCACCGCCGCCGTTCGGCGATGTCGGCCAGGCCGAATTTCCAGTTCTTCTCCGGTTCATCGATCCGAGCGAGAAAGCGCCGCCGCTGTTCCTCTTTCGAGAGGTGCAGGAAGAATTTGACGATCCGGGTGCCGTTCCGGTGGAGATGCTTCTCGAGGTCCACGATGGAGCGATACCGCCCCTCCCAGATGGTCCGGTGGTCGCGCAGCCCGGCCGGGAGCCGCTGGCCGTCGAGAATCTCCGGATGCACGCGGGCGACCAGCACCTCCTCGTAATAGGACCGGTTGAAGATGCCGATGCGCCCCCGTTCCGGCAGGCGGTGCGTCGTGCGCCAGAGAAAATCATGTCCCAGCTCCTCGGCGCTCGGCGCCTTGAAGCTGAAAACCTGACAGCCCTGGGGATTGACGCCGGACATCACATGTTTGATGGCGCCATCCTTGCCCGCGGCATCTATCCCCTGAAAAATCACCAGGAGGGCATACCGGTTGTGGGCATAAAGGAGCCCCTGCTGCCGGCTCAGTTCGCGGACGTGCTCCTCCAGCAGTCGGGCGTACTGCTTCTTCGACTGGCAGAAGGGCTTCACCCGCGTGGGCCACTTCTTGAGCTTCACCCTTTTCCCGGCCGGAACCTGAAAGTGCTTGGGATTGATTTTCACATGAATCCTTTCTCTGCGAATGGTGCTGCGCGGACCCGAGATTCAACTGGCTGGGAACATTAATGCAACGCTGCCAAAGGCGACCCCTGATCAACTTCACCCGGACATGGGCGGAATCATCACGGGAAGACCGGGACGGCGTTCACTCCTTCAACTGACGGCGCAGGGCACGTAGGAATTTTGGCTTCTCGAGCCGCCGCCAGGCTTCGGACAGTTCCATCTCGGCGGCGTGGCGACGCCCTACGAGTTGCCCGACCAGCAACCGGGGGGGCGTTGGCCCCTCGTGTTGAATGCGAGAGAGCGCCAGATCCACATCGCGGATGCGGCCCAGGGCCCGTTCCACCGCGTGCACCCGTTTTACCACCGCGTCGGCCGGCGGGCCGAGCAGGCGGCCGAAGAAGCCGCCGATATGGCGAACCCGGCGCAGGGCGATGCGCAGCTGGTGCAGCTTCGTTGGCGAATGCGAGTGCCGCAGGTCGGCCAGCTTCAAGGCGCGGCGCAGGCTTTTCACAAGTGTGCGGCGTCCGAATTCCGCCAGGGATCCGGGCGGCACGGTCTGGAGCGCCCGCGGCAGCTCAAGCCGGAGGAAGCGGCCCATTCTGTTCTGCAGCGCGATGAAGGAGGCTCCGCGCAGGTGCCGCCGGACCGTGGCTTGCTGCAACCGCCTGAGCTCGCCTTGATGGCTGACGAACTTTGCCCAGCGCGGGTGGCGGCCCAACCGCCCCTGCAAGGCCTCGCCCGCCAGATAATCGATCAGAACATCGAGATCGCGCGCCTCGCTCAAGGCAAGGTTCAGCCTCTGCAGGTCGCGATCGATCCGCGCGGCGGAGGTCTGCGCCAGCGGCTTGCGAAACACGCGCAGCGTCGCGCGCAGGCGGCGGATGGCGACGCGAACGCCATGCAGCGCCGCGCTGTCCTTCGCTTCGAGCGCGCCGTCCACGTCCGCCAGCAGCGCCCTGAAGTGCAGGAAGAGCAGCCGGCGCGCGGCTTCGCAGACATGCAGCCCGGGCTCCACCGGCGGCCCCGGCCGGGAAGTCTTTCTGGCGGCCCGGATGAGACGGATGCCTATGGGGAATGCTGCGCGCCACACGTCGGATTTGCGTCTGGCGATCGCGATGTTTTGGGGGCATTGGCCGCAGCGGATGCTGGCACGAATCGTTCGTTGGTCTTTCCGGACCGCGACGATGGTGGCGTCCTGGAGGTGGCTATAATCCAGTCCGTCGGCGATCCGCAGGTAGGCGGCCAGGCGGAGTGCGCGCCGGGGATCGCGGAGTCGCTTCACGAAGGCGCGTGCCTCGTCGCTTTTGCGCCTGGCCGGATGCAGGAAGATGGCGGCGGTGATATCCTCGCGCTGGGTGTCGGTGAATCCCTTGAGCCCCTCTTGCAGGATGATCTCGCAGCTTACCTGGGCATGCCGCCGCGGATTGACGCCGTAACCGACGTCGTGCAACCGGCAGGCCGCCGCGAGCAGCGGGCGGTCTCCGGCCGGCGCGCCGACCAATCCGCGGGTCGCGTCGAACAGCTGCAGCGCCAACGCGGTGACATGGTTCGCGTGCACATCTTCATTGCCGTACTTCGCGCACAACTCTGCCACCGACAGCCGGCTCTGGGAAGATGCATGCATGGTTCACTCCGCTGATGCTCTGCAATGATACCACAAATTGCCATCCATGCCAGGGAGGAGAATCATGATCCTCCGTCGTGAAGGGCGGAAAAACTGCGGCTTTGCTCGAGAAACTGATTTCACCTGCCCGTCCTCACTGGCGGCCTGGCGGTTGCAGACCGGCCTGGCGGGCGAGTTCCCGATGGATGCGGGCGACGCGTTCGACCTGCCCCTTGGCCGGGAAGCGTTCATAAAAGCCCTCGTTGCGAAAGGCGCGCATCTGCTCCGTCCAGGGTGCCAGTCGTTCCCGCCAGCGCTCAACGCGATTCTCCGCGGGGTCCGCGTCCAGTGCGGCGAGATCGGCGCAGACCCGGACCATGGCCTTCAGCGTGACCGCCTTGGTGATCATGTAATCGGGGTTGCCCCATGCTTCGCCAAATACCTGCGCGGCGGCCTTCAGGAAGTCGCGCGTCATGTCGTAGTAACGCGTCGCCCCCCGCCAGTCGGCGCCCGCCGGCTCGATTTTCTTCCAGTCCCGTCTGACCCAGCGGTGGATTTCATTGAAGAGCTCGGCCTGCAGGATCCATTTTTCCTGCCGGCTGCGGCCGCCGAGACGGTTGATCCGGTAGCGCAACGGGCTGTCCGCCTCACGGTAAAGCAGCTCGGCGATGTGCGCGGCAAACAGGCGGTCCGGCTCCGCCCAGGATACCCGCTCATACAAATCCACCAGGTGGCTCTTGTTGATGCGTGTGGGGGTGGAGTTGATGATCACAAACATCTCGGTGGCGAAATCCTCGCTCCGGCCGTCGAAGATCACACAGGGCACCTGGATGCTCTTGGCGTCGTCGGGGTGCGTCTGCTCGTAGAATTGCAGCGCGGCCAGGCGATGCTGTCCATCGATGATCAGGAATTTCTCCTCCGGCTCCTGCAGCCGGCCGATCCCGCTACCGTCGCTCCACGCTTCGAAGTGCAGCTTCTGTGGCGTGAACAGCAGCACGGTTCCCGGAATGGGCGGCTGCGAGATGGCCGTCTCGTAGAAATTCCGGATCGCGCGCACCTTGGAGCGGGAGAGCTGCCGCTGGAAGGCTTTGTCGCTCCGCTCGATGCGGGCGATGAACTGCGCGACGTCGTCATCCGCCGGCACTTCCTCGGGTCTGATCCCTTCGCCCTGTTCGTCGTAATAGCGGCTGATGAACCGCACCTTGGTCAGGAGTTTTTCCGACGGATAGGAGGCGAAGTAGAAGATGGCGTCTTTCTGGCGAATTTGCGTGGCGATCATTGCAGGATCCTGGTTGATTGGTTTTTCGTCCGAGCACTCCTCCCAAGGGGAATATCCTATAGGACACGGACATTGCAGGCAAGTTACGTTCAGGGAACAATCGTGGCAGAACGCGGGTGGAGACCGAGCTGCCTCCGCGCGCCGGCCGCATCTCCAGCCCGTTTTTCGCAGACTTCTGGATTTCCCCGTGAGGGGCGGCGGCCGAAACGGCCAGGCATGTTCCGTCTTAGCGCAGCCCGAACTCTCCGGGCGTGGCGCCGCGGGCCTTGAGCGCCTCACCGAGCGCCACCAGATCAAGTTTCGCGCCGGGCCTGACGCCGTTGTCGTGGAACCAGCCTTGGTTCATCTCCAGGGCAAACTGCAGTCGCACGTCCCGCGAACGAATGGAGGCTTCGTCGAAGGGCAGCATCGAATAAATCTCCTTCAACTCGCCCTCGGGGCTGAAGAAGCCGATGTCGAGTGGCAGTGACACGTTGCGCATCCAGAAACTCATCCGGACCGGGGTGCCATAGACGAAAAGCATGCCCTGGTCGCGCCCGAGATCGCGCCGCTCCATCAAGCCATGCTCCAGCTCGGCGGAATAGATCGCGAGCTGCATCTGCACGGTCCGGTCGCCGACCTTGATGGCAAACCAGTCGCTCACCAGCTTCGGCGGGGCGGCGGCCCCCGGTCCGCTGCGCGGGCAACCCGCGACCAGCAGGGCCAGCGCCAGCGTCCACCCTCCCCGCTTCCCCCATTGACTGGATGATGCCCAAAACATCTTTGCGTTTTCCGCAGGTTTCGTGGGTAATGCGATGTCGCCCGTAATTCAACCCTGCATTCACCGTGGTCCAGCCGCCCCCGCTTCTCTACGCCGACTCGAGCATCAATCCGGACCAGCGCTACTTCGGCCGCGTCCCGGTGCCCGACCCGTTCATCTCGTTCCGCGCCGGCCGCCGCAAGGTGTGCGCCGTCAGCGCCTTGGAATTCGGGCGGGTGAAACGCACCTCGAGTTTCGACGTGGTGCTGCCGCTGGAATCATGGCATCGCAAGGCGCGCCGGCGCTGGCCGGACCGGCGCATTGGACCCGCAGAGACCATTCTGCTGCTGGCCGCGCACTACCGGATCCACGCCTTCACGGTGCCGGACGATTTTCCCGCCGGCGTGGCCTTCAAGCTCGCCAAGTACGGCCTCAAACTTATCGCCGCGGGCGGCATGATCTTTCCCGAGCGCGAAATCAAGAATCCCGCCGAGACTGCCGCCCTCCGAGCCGGCAACCGTTGCGCCACCTGCGGCATTGCCGCCGCCGAGGCCTTGCTGCGCCGCGCGCGCATCCGGGGGCGCTGGCTCTACCACGAGGGCCGCAAACTGACTTCGGAAGACCTCAAGTTCGCCATTGAGAGCGCCTGCCTCGCCGCCGGCGGTGTGTCGCTCGACACCATCGCGGCCGGCGGCAACCAGGGTTGCGATCCCCACGAGAGCGGTCACGGCCCGATCCGCGCCCATGCCCTTGTCATCATTGACGTGTTTCCGCGGGTCACCGCCTCCGGCTACCATGGTGACATGACGCGCACCTTCCTGCGCGGCCGCGCGTCCGACGCCCAGCGCCGGCTGGTTGCCACGGTCCGCGCCGGTCAGCAGCTCGCGCTTGCCGCCATTCATGCCGGCGTCAACGGCCGCGACGTGCACCAGCGCGTGGCCGGTTACTTCCAAGCCCAAGGTTACGAGACCCGGCAAACGCCCCGCGGCTCCATCGGCTTCTTTCATGGCACCGGCCATGGGCTCGGCCTCGCCGTGCATGAACCACCGCGCATTTCGGGGGCCGTCGACTATGAACTGAAACCAGGGGCCGTCGTCACCGTTGAACCGGGACTTTATTATCCCGGACTCGGCGCCTGCCGCATCGAGGACGTCGTGCAGGTGACCTCCGGTCATCCCCGGCTCCTTTCACATTACCACTACGATTGGGAGATCCGCTGATGCCCACCATCTCACCCGCCAAGGCCCGTCTGCTGCTCAAGAAAATCGCCCGGCTGCGCATCCTCGTGGTCGGCGACGTGATGCTCGACCATTACATCTGGGGCGATGCCACGCGCATTTCCCCCGAAGCGCCCGTGCCCATCGTGCACATCCACCGTGACAGTTACACCGCCGGGGCCGGCGCCAATGTCGCGCACAATCTCGCCGCGCTGGGCGCGAAGGCCGTGGTCGCGGGCTGCATTCAGGACGACGAGGCCGGCCATAAGCTCGCCGAAGTCCTCCGGAAGCGCGGCATCAAGAGCATCAATCTGCCGAGTGAAGGGCAGACGATCATCAAGACACGGGTGATCGTGCAGCATCAGCAGCTCTGCCGCCTCGATCGTGAATCGCCGTCCGCGAGTTACGCGGTCGATGCCGAAACGGCCGTCACCTTGTTGCACGCCGACGTGCAGGCAGCCGATGCGGTGATTCTCTCCGACTACGCCAAGGGCCTGCTGACGGACGACCTCATCGCCGCGCTCACCAAGCTCGCCCGCGACGCCGGCAAGTTCATCGCGCTCGATCCGAAGCCGAAACGCAGCCTGCACTTCGCCGGCCTTGACCTCCTCACGCCCAACCGCAAGGAGGCCGCCCAGCTCGCCGGCCTCGAATGGGACGCGCAACAGCCGTTCCCGGCGGAGGCGATCTGCGCCCGCATCCATGAACGCTACCGGCCGCGCCACCTCGTGATCACGCTGAGTGAAGATGGCATGCTGCTTTGCGCGGAGGGCCGGGTGCTGAAGAAAATCCCCACCGCCGCCCGCGAAGTGTTCGACGTTTCCGGCGCGGGCGACACCTCCATTGCCGGACTGGTGCTCGCCCTGGCCGTGGGCGCCGATCTGGAGACCGCCGCGCACTTTGCCAACGCCGCGGCCGGCGTGGTCGTGGGCAAGCTCGGCACCGCCACGGTCACCCCGGAAGAACTCGTCGCCTACGTGTCGCGCACCCCGTGAGCGGCCCGAATCCAAAATCCCAAACCCCCAACGCCGGACCGGGACGCGCCTCGCGCGCGCTTTTCCTCGACCGCGACGGCACGCTCATTGTCGACAAGGTCTACCTCGCCGATCCGGCCGGTGTGGAACTCATTCCCGGCGCCGCCGACGCTCTGCGTCGGGCGCGGGCGCTGGGTTACAAGCTCTTCCTTTTCACCAACCAGTCGGGCATCGGCCGCGGTTATCACACCATGGAGGACACGCACCGGGTGAACGCCCGGCTCGAAGAGCTGCTCGGCCCGCCCCGGCCGGCCTTTGACGGAATTTGCATTGCGCCCGAGGCGCCGGACCAGCCGGCCGTCTACCGCAAGCCCGCGCCCAAGTACATTCTCGAGATGGTCGCCCAGCACGGCCTCGATCCGGCGCAATGCTACATGGTGGGCGACAGCGCGGCCGACATCCAAGCCGCCCGCAACGCCGGCATCCACGCCGTCGTCGTCCGCACCGGCAAGGTTGATCCGGGCACACTGCCGGAGGTCGCCCGGCATCACGTGCCGGTGTTCATCAGCTTCGCGGCTTTTGTCGCCACGCTCGCGTAGGGTTCCATCGCCGCATGCCTGAGCTCGCTGAAGTCGAGTTTTACCGCAAGCAGTGGAGCCCGGGACTGGGGCAACGCGTGCGCGCCGTGCTGGTGCATCCACGCGCCAAGGTGTTCCGTGAGTGCAACGTACGCCGCCTCGTGGGCCGGCTGGCCGGCGCCACGCTTCTTTCCTCCGCCGCCTCGGCCAAGCAGATGCTCTTCCGTTTTGGCGGCGGTCGCTGGCTCGGTGTGCACCTCGGCATGAGCGGCGAACTGCGCGAGGAGCCCGCCGGTTACACGCCGCGAAAACACGACCACCTGGTGCTCGTGCAGCGGGACCGCCGCCTCGTGTTCACCGACCCGCGCATGTTCGGGCGCATCCTTTTTTTCGTCGGCCGCGGCCCACCCGGGTGGTGGACGCGCCTCGCCCCGCCGATCCTGTCCGAAACCTTCACGGTCGCCGCAGTCGCTGACTTTTTGCGCCGCCGCGGACGCACGCCGATCAAACCGGTGCTGCTTATGCAGGAGCGCTTCCCTGGCATCGGCAACTGGATGGCTGATGAAATTCTCTGGCGGGCCGCGATTCATCCCCGGCGGCTGGCCGGTGTGCTCACGCCCGCCGAAATCCGCGCCCTGTGGCGTGAAAGCCGCCGGGTCTGCCGCCTCGCGCTCGAGACGATCGCCGGTCGCGGCAACGACATGCCGCCCGCGCTCAACGTTCGCATCCGCGACTCGTGGCTTTTCAACCATCGCTGGGAGGACGGCGGACGCTGCCCGCGCACGGGAGCCCGGCTTGTTCGCGAGCAGGTCGGCGGCCGTACGACCTGCTGGTCGCCCGCCCGGCAGAAACTGTGAATCCGTGGCTCCTCTCATGCAGCACCGCCATGCCACTGACGTTGACGTGATAACAGTGTGGTGATGGCTGCACGGACCGCGTCCTCCCTTCCTTCCCCAAAAATTCCGCGTCTTTGAGCTGTCTAAAGGGAAGGCGGCAATGCCTTATGCCTTCCCCAGCCCTCCTGGCATTAAAGGAGGCAGAAAGGGCATAGAAACGGATGATATAAGTTATTTATCATCTGTTGCTTAACACGTCCAATTACATGGAGCATTACTGGCTCTCTTCCGGTATAAATTTCCATGGTCTTCGCTGCTCGCGCCACAGAAACCTCGACCATTTGCTTTTCCACTGCCATCTTCCGCCCCCGCCCGCCGTCCGCCACCGCTGCCTGGCGGCTGGATGGCAGGCGTTCCTTCCGCCCCAAAACCCACATGTCTCAAGCAGCCTGCCGTCCTGTTCACCTGCGGTGTGAATACTTTGAGAATCCCCTCGGCCTTGATGAGCGCCAGCCGCGCCTGAGTTGGTGGCTCGATGCTGAACACCGCCGCGGTGCGCACCAGACTGCTTACCAGCTTCTCGTCTCGTCCGAACCGGGCGGTGCCCCCGACCTGTGGGATAGCGGCAAAGTGGCCTCCGATGCCTCCCGCCACATCGTTTACGCGGGCAAGCCACTGCGCTCACGCCAGCGCGCCTGGTGGCGCGTAAAAGCATGGGACGAACGCGGCCACGCCACCGAATCCACCGAGCGCGCATTTTGGGAGATGGGGCTGCTCGAACGTGGCGACTGGAAGGCGCAGTGGATCACCGGCACGCTTACGGGCGGACGCTGGACAACCATCCCCGCGCCCTATCTGCGCAAAACCTTTTTCGTCGGCGCCCGGGTGACCCGCGCCCGGCTTTACGCCACGGCGTTCGGCGTCTACGAGACGCACCTCAACGGCCAGCGCGTCGGCGACCACCAGCTGGCGCCCGGCTGGACCGACTACCGCAAGCGGGTCCACTATCAGGCCTTCGACGTCACCCCGCTGCTCGTGGTGGGCGACAACACCCTGGGCGCCATTCTCGGCGACGGCTGGTACTGCGGGCACATCGCCGGGCGCGGCCGGCAGATGTATGGCGACCGGCCCAAGTTTCTCGCCCAGCTCGCCATCGACTATCTCGACGGCCGCTCCGATATCATCGGCACCGATTCCACCTGGAAATTCGCCTATGGCCCGCTGCTCGAGAGCGATCTGCTCATGGGCGAGAGTTATGACGCCCGGCTTGAATTTCCCGGATGGGACAAACCCGGTTTTGACGACCGTGGCTGGCAGCCCGCGCGCCCGGGCAACGGCAACGGTGTCGCGCTCGACGCCATGCGCAGCCCGCCCATCCGGGCCCTCCATGAGATCACGGCCAGGCTGATCAACGACACTTCCGAGCGCCAACAGCGCCGTCTGCGCCGCTACGACCTTGGTCAGAACATGGTCGGTCGCGTGCGTCTCCGCGTCCGGGGTCCCGCCGGCGTCACCCTCACGCTGCGGCATGCCGAGATGCTCGACAAGGACGGCCATCTCTATCTCGCCAACCTTCGCGCCGCCCGCGCGACCGACCACTACACGCTGCGCGGCGACGCCGGCAGTGAGACCTTTGAGCCGCGCTTCACCTTCCACGGTTTCCGCTACCTTGAGCTCGAGACCCGGGGCGCGGATGTCGAGGTCGAGGAGGTTACGGGCGTGGTCCTGCACTCCGACCTCACACCCACGGGCGACTTTTCCTGCTCCGACCCCCTCATCAACCAGCTCCAGAAGAACATCCAGTGGAGCCAGCGTGGCAACTTTCTCGACGTGCCCCTCGACTGTCCCCAGCGCGACGAACGTCTCGGCTGGACGGGTGACGCACAGGTGTTCGTCCGCACCGCCGCGTTCAACATGGAGGTTGCCGCCTTCTTCCGGAAATGGCTGCAGGACCTGGCCGACGCTCAGACCGAGCGCGGCACCATTCCGGCCGTGGTGCCGGCCACCGATGATCTGCCTCCCGACGGCGGCCCCGCCTGGGCGGACGCGCTGCCGATCTGTCTGTGGACGATCTATCAGTGCTTTGGCGACCGCCGCCTGCTTGAGCGGCATTACGCCGCCTGCGTGCGTTTCGTTGATGAACTGCGGACGACCAACCCCGATTTCATCCGCCGCAAGACGGTGCACGGTTTCGAGGGTTACGGCGACTGGCTCGCGCCCGACGACAGCAACAAGATTGATGGCGGCACCCCCAAGGAGCTGATCGGCACCGCCTTCTTCGCCCACAGCGCGCGCCTCGTGGCCGGCATGGCCAAGGTGCTAGGCAAGAATGCCGAGGCAAAGAAATACACCTCGCTCGCCGACTCCGTGTGCGCGGCGTTCCAGCGCAAGTTTCTCACGCGGGAGGGCGTGGTGGCGGGCGGCACGCAGACCGCGTACGTGCTGGCGCTGCATTTTGACCTCCTGCCGCCGAAGCTTCGGCCACGCGTTGCAGCCGACCTCATCAAGGACATTGAAAGGCGCGGCTGGAAACTCGCGACGGGATTCGTCGGCTCGCCCTACCTGCCGCACGTGCTCACGGCCGCGGGGCGTCTCGATCTCGCCTTCAAACTCCTCCACCAGAAACAGTGGCCGTCGTGGCTCTACGCCGTCACCCAGGGCGCCACCACCATCTGGGAACGCTGGGACGGCTGGACGCATGACCGCGGTTTCCAGGATCCCGGCATGAATTCCTTCAACCATTACGCCCACGGTGCCATCGGCGCCTGGCTTTACGCGGTCGTGGCCGGCATTGAAGTCGATCCGGAGCAGCCCGGTTACCGGCACATCCTGCTGCAGCCGCACCCCGGGGGAAATCTCTCCTCGGCGCGGGCCCGGCTCGCCTCACCTCACGGCGAGGTTGCCAGCGTCTGGCGGTCGGGTGCCCGACGTTTTGATTGGGAAATCGTCGTTCCCGCCAACGCCACCGCCACCGCCCGGCTGCCCGTGCCACTCAAGGCGCGCATCACTGAAGGCGGCAAGCTGCTCGATCGCGTGCCGGGCGTCGCCAAGGTCGTGCACACCAAGGACGGAGTCACCTGCCAGCTCGCCGCCGGCCGCTACCGCTTCACCGCGGAGTGGACGGAGAAAAAGTAATCGCCCCTCCCGTAACACCGGATGACGGCCCACGGCCGGAGATGAGATTGCCTGCAGGCGGGCTTCCTTGGTTCCGTCCTCCTCCGCCCCGCGTCCTCGATCCTCTGTTGTTGTCCTCTGAATCTCATGCCCTCCGCCCGTCTGCGCCTTGACGAACTCCTCGTGCAGCGCGGCCTCGCCGCGTCGCGCGCCCAAGCCCGGGCGCTCATCATGGCCGGCCATGTGCTGCACGGCACCGAGCGGCTCGATAAACCAGGTCGGGCATGCCCGCCGGACATCGTCCTCACGCTGGAACAGCCGCCCCGTTTCGTCAGCCGCGGCGGCGGGAAGCTGGCCGCCTTTCTCGAAAAATTCGGCGTCGACCTGCGCGGGGCGCATGTGCTCGACGTGGGCGCGGCCACCGGCGGTTTCACCGACTGTGCGCTGCAGGCGGGCGCCGCGGACGCGACCTGCGTCGATGTTGGCCGCGGCCAGCTGCACGCCAGACTCCGCGCCGACCCGCGCGTGACCAACCTCGAAAAAATCAACGCCCGCCATCTCCAGCCAGGCAATCTGCCGCGCGCCGACTACGATGCCGTGGTGATGGATCTCTCGTTCATCTCGCTCAAGTCGGTGCTGCCCGCGGTGTGGCCCTTCCTGCGGCGGGGCGGCGCACTCATTGCGCTGGTCAAACCGCAATTTGAAGCCGGCAAGGGTGAAGCGGACAAAGGCCGCGGGGTCATCCGCGATCCCGCCGTGCAAGCGGCGGTGCTGGTTGATGTGACGGCCTTCGCCCTTGCCAACCTGCCCGGCGCCACGCTCCTGGGTTCGATGGACTCCCCCATCACCGGCGCCGACGGCAACCGGGAATTTCTGCTGGGATTAAGGAAGGAAACCGGCAATCAGCGCTAAGGCTCGCCAAGCATAATCGGATTTGGCATTAATCCGGATCAGCGCCAACCAACGGTCCCGTCATGCAACCCATCCGTCGACTCGCCTTTGTGGTCAATGAACAGAAAGCCGGTGCCGCCGAGCTCGCCCAGGTGCTCATGACCGCGGCCCGACGGGCGGGCGTGGAGCTCACCCACACGGAGCACTTCCCGCTGCCGGAGGACGGGCTGAAGGGTTTTGACGCGTGTTGCGTCATCGGCGGTGACGGTACCCTCCTGGGGGTGGTCAAGGCGGCCGCGCGCGCGCAGGTGCCGGTCATCGGGGTCAATCGCGGCAGCCTCGGCTTCCTCACGACGTTCTCCGCCGAGGAGGCGCGGACTCATTTTACCGACCTGCTGGCGGGCAGTTATCGCATCGCCCTGCGCTCCCTGCTCGACTGCTCGACCGGTCCGGGCCAGCACGATCTCGCCCTCAACGACGTGCTGCTCAAGGGCGAGATCAACTCCCGGCTGGTCCGGCTCGAGGTGTTCGCCGGGGACGAGTTGGTGACCGATTACTACTGCGACGGTCTCATCTTCACCACCCCCACCGGCTCCACCGCTTACAATCTCTCGGCGGGCGGTCCGCTCATCCATCCGGCGGCGGAAGTCATCGCCATGACGCCGGTCTGCCCGCACACGTTGAGCAACCGCTCGATTATTTTCCGCCACGACGTGAGGTTGCGCGTCTACAACCGCATGGAGCATTCGCGCTTGCTCGTGGCCATGGACGGTCAGCGCAACCTGACCTTCTGCCAGGGTTCGCCGGTGGAGATCTCCATCTCGCCGCTCAAGCTGCCATTGGTGCAGCGCGTCGACTACTCGCATTTCACCGTTATGCGCACCAAATTGCAGTGGAGCGGCGGAGCGGCGGAGGCGCCGAAGGATCCGGGCTGACGGAGGCAGTCCGGGCGATTGCGCCCACGGACGGCGCGGTTCGGCTTCGCAACGATGAAGGCCGGCCATGGTGCTGCCGGCTTCGAACGGTTCGACAAAAAAGCCCCGGCGGATGCCCGGGGCTGCAGTCTGTTTCAAGACGGGAAGCGGCCGTCAGCGACTGTCTGCGTCCTGTCCCTCTTCCTTGGCCTGCTTCCTGGCTTCGAGGGTGGCCTTGCGCTTCTCGGCGGCGGCCTTGTGCTTTTCCTCATCGGCCTTCATGACGGCGAGCTCATCATCTTCGAGTTTTCCGTTTTGATTCTTGTCGTATTTGGCCAGTTTCTTCGCCTCGGCCTCGGCCGCCTTCTTTTCAGCCCGGGCTTTTTCATCATCGGCCTTCATGGCGGCACGCTCGTCCTTCTCGAGCTTGCCGTCCTTATCCGTGTCGTAGCGGGCGAGATCCTCCGCGCGCTGGGCCACGCGGGCGGCCCGCTGTTTTTCCTTGTCGGCCTGCCAGGCAGCCTGCTCGGTTGCATCCAGGGTGCCATCCTTGTTGGCGTCGTACTTCTTGAGGACGGAGGGAGGGATTTTCTCCTCGTCGGCGGCGGGTGCGGAGACGGAGACAAGCGGCAGCCCCAGAAAGGCCGCCGCGCATAGAATGTAGGCATAGGGGTTTATTTTCATAAACGTGAAATACCGTAACTGCGATAGTTTCGCAGGCAAGCGCTTTTTTACCTCCAACACCCCATCCGGGAAAACGGCCGGCGGGGTGCTCATGCCATCGCGAGACCGGCCGGACCGCGGCGATCCAGGTGGCTGGCTGCGTCGCGGGGCCGCCCGCCGCGTCAAAATGCGGTCTAGGGCCGCACCACCAATTGCGTGCGCCGGGCGCGTTGGAAACAAGCCCGGGCAAAGCGCCGCAGATCACCCACGGTGACGGCATCGATATGGGCGTCGTAATTCTTCCAGTCGTTGACCGGCAGGCCGTACAGGGCGTTGAGGCCGGCCTGCATGGCGCGGGCGGAATTGGTTTGCAGACCCATGCGGCGCGCGGCCTTGAGGCGCGTCTGGCAGCGACGCAGCTCGGCTCCCGTCACCCCGCCCGCCTGCACGCGGGCAATTTCTGCCTCGATCTCCGCCAGCACCTCGGTCGGGCGCTCCGGACTGGTGCCGGCGAAAAAGTAGAACATCGCCGTGTGCAGTCCGACCACGCGGGCCGAATGCACGAAGTAGGCCAGCCCCTTCTCCTCGCGCACTCGTTCAAAAAGCCGCGACGACATGCCGCTGAAGAGTTCGTCGGCCACCTCGCTCACGTAGTAGTCGGCCGCCAGCAGGCCGGGGCCGGGAAACGCCTGGAACACGACCGCCTGCTGGCGCGGCTGGGTTTCAACGAAGTCACCGATGCGGGCGGGCGTGGTGAAGCCGGTGGCGACCGGCGCCAGCACGCCACGCGGCAGGCGGGCGAGGAGGCGCTTGAGTTTCGGCGTGAGCCGGCGGAGTGCGAAGTCGCCCGCCACGGCCAGTATGGCATTGCCCGACACGACGAGCGTGCGGTGCAACGCGGCGAGATCGGCGGGCGTGAGGGATTTGAGGCCGGCTTCGTCGCCATGCACATCAACGGCGAACGGATGATCGCCAAAGAACAGCCGACGCAGACGCTTCTTGCCAAAGGTGACGACGTCGTCCGCATCCTCCTGCAAATCGGCGAGCTGGGCGGCGCGTTCCGTTTCGAACGTGGCGCGCTTGAAGGCGGGCGCCAGCACGGCGTCGGCCAGCAGATCGAGGGCGCGGTCGAGATCGGTCGGCAGCACCTCGAGGGCGAGACCAAAGCTGTTGTTGCCTGAGAACGGGTTGAAAGTTCCGCCCACCTCCTCGATGGTCCGGGCGACGTCGGCGGCGGTGCGCCGCTTCGTGTCCTTGGTCAACAGGGTCGCCAGCAGCTCGGTGGCACCGCGGCGGCCGGGCTCCTCGTGGAGCGGGCCGCCCAGAAAAAGGAGCCGCAGGTGAAGGTTGGGAAGTTTGGCATCACGCTGGAGCAGGAGGCGCGCACCATTGGGGATGACGGTTTCCTCGAAGTCCGGGATGGAGCCAGCCCTTTCGCCACGGTTGCGGAGGGCGGCCGGGGCGGCTGCTCCGACCGGATTGATCGACACGGCGGTCAGCCGCTCGGGCACGAGGTGGATCCGGAGCACGCGGCGGAGTTCGGCGGCCGTGAGCGCGCGCAGGCGTTCGAAGTAAGTGCGACTGTAGTCGAGATCGCCGACCACGACCTCGGCGAGGCCGAGACGCGAGGCCTGACCGGCCATGGTCTTGCGCGTGTTGATTTCGCCGACCACGATCTGGCGGAGGGCCTTGGCAATGAGTTTTGGAGCAAAACCGTGCACGATATGGCGCGCGAGCTCGCCTTGGATGGCAGCGGTGGCCGCCTCGCGTTTGTCAGCGTCGCAGGTGAAGGAAACGCAGAAGAGCCCGCCGGAGCCCGGATTCCAAGCATGGGCATCGATGGTGTGAACGAGACGCGCCTTTTCGCGGATGGCCTGCCAGAGAATGGAGCTGTCGCCATATCCCAGGATGGTGGCGAGCAGGTCGAGCGCGGGCGCATCGGGATGCGTCAGTCCGGGAATCTGCCAGCCAAGGCCGGCCCGCGTGAGCTGCACTTCCTCAAAGCGGTGCTGCTCGCGCCGGGCAAGCTGCCGGGGCTCGTCGGGCAGATGCACGGGCGCCAACCGGGCGCGCGGAAGGGAACCGAATTGCTTCTCAATGACCTTGCGGATGTCGGCGGGGTCAAATGCGCCGACCATGACGAGCACGAGATTGTTGGGCACGTAGCGCGCGCGGTAGTAGGCGAGCAGGTCCTTGCGCGTGACGCCGGCAACCACGTCGCGATAGCCGATGATGGGATGGCGGTACGGATGCTCGCGGAAGGCGGTGGCAAAGAGCGTCTCGCCGAGGCGGTGGTCGGGATCATCCTGCCCCATGTCGATCTCGTGCAAAATGACATCGCGTTCCCGCGTCACTTCGGCAGCGGGCAGCGTGGAGTGCAGCACGGCATCGGCGAGAATATCGACGGCCACGGCGGTGTGCTCGGCGGGCAGGTCGATGTAATAGACGGTGCGGTCAAAGCTGGTATAGGCATTGATATAGCCGCCGTGCGCCTGGACGGTGGCGGAGATCTCCCGACCCGCGCGGCGGCCGGTGCCTTTGAAAAGCATGTGCTCGAGAAAATGCGAGAGGCCGGCGCCGAGCTGCGCCTCCTCGTGAATGCTGCCGGTTTTCACCCATGCCTGCACGGAGGCGATGGCGGCGGAGGCGTCGCGTTTGAGCAGAACGGTGAGCCCGTTGGCGAGAACCAGGCGCTCGGGGGGATCACGCCAGAAACGCTCCAGCAGGGAGAAATCGACGGAGGAGGTACGCATGGATGATCAAACAAAGAAAGACCGGGGGAAGGCAGGAATGCACGCCAAGAGTGGGTTCCACCCGCACCCACCTGCCGTCGCGGTGGTCACACGGAGCTCACGGTCTCAGTCGAAGGACCGGCACGGCGTTTGCCAGCGGGCTGGAACGGCTTCACGAACGCCTCGTCGAAATCATAAATGTCGGCGAAATCTTCACGCCGGTCGTTATCGGTTTTGCTGAAGATATTGTATTCGATGAGATTGAAGACGATATCGCCAAAATCCGTGCAACGACGCACTCCCCATGACTCCAGCACAGTCTTGGCAAGCGGGCCAAACTGATCGAGGGCGTGGGCGCGCAAGCCTTCGAGCAACTCGCGGCCGGATACATGCTGCGAACGCTGCGCGCGAGTGGGGTCGTTTTTCTTGAGGCTATTGACCGTTTGATCGAGGCCCTGGCGTACGAAAAAATAGGCCTTCTTATCGTAGCGGGCGTCTTCCTTGCAGATGAGTTCTATGATTTCTGCAAAATCGAGGTCTTGCATCGTGGCGTGAACGAAGAGGTAGCATAACCGCCCGCCGCCCGCAACCCCGCAGGAGCCGAGGGGACGGAGCGTCAATGGTTCATCGTCCAGGGCCTCCACTCCCATGAAGTCTGCGCAAGAACCGGACGATGGAAATATAACGCGCTAGTCCAGGCATACTTGGACAGGCAATTGCGGATTCCAAGAGATGCGAAATCGCGATGTAAAATGAGTTTGTCAACATATTGCTCGCATTAACAAAGGCTCCACTTTTACGCTTAGTGCAAATGATTGCCTCCTCACAGTCGAATCATCCGCTGAGTGGCGTGAAGGATTTCGGCCGGACAGCCAACCCATTGGATCAGGCGTGCGCACGCCTCAGATCGGCTGGATTGCGGATCACCCAGCCGCGCATCGCCATCCTCGAAGCGCTTATCCAGCGAAACAACCCGGCGAGCATCGAGCAGATTCACAACGATGTGACCAGTGACTCGTGCGACCTGGTGACCGTGTACCGTTGTCTGGCTGTGTTTGAAGAACTGGGACTCGTGCGTCGTTGCTTCTTCCACAACGGAACGAGCCTTTACGAGATCAATCTGAATGACTCACCCCACTACCACATCGTGTGCCGGTCGTGCGGCAAGGTGGAGCGCATCGACGTTTCTCTGACTGACGGCGTTGAGCGCATGCTGCGGGAGCGCGGCTACCAGCAGGTGACCCACATGGTTGAATTTTTCGGCGTGTGCCCCGACTGCCAGAAGAAGATGGCCGAGTCCAACCCCCTCTCCCCGACCATTGTGCGCTAAGGCGCCCTCCGCCAAGTCCGGCATTCCAAGGCGCGACTTTCACTGGCCGCGCCTTTTGCATGCCTCGTTGCCGGGAGGCGGCCGACCGTGCGCCAACCGCTCTGCCCGGTGAAATTCACGGCGGTCGTCCGGTAAGACGGATGCGTGGATCGAGCCAGAGCAGCAGCAGGTCGCTGACGAGTGTGCCCACCACGCCAAGCAGACTCATGACCATGAGCATGGAGCCGGCCAGGTAGACATCCTCGGTTTGCAGTGCGTCGAGCATCACCGGTCCGATCATCGGCAGGCTCAAGACAATCGCCACGATCGCGCCACCGGAAACGAGCTGGGGGAACAAGCTGCCCAGGCTGGAGATGAAGGGAGTAAGTGCGAGCCGCAGCGGATATTTCAGCAGGAGTTTGAGCGGGCGCAGACCCTTGGCCCGGGCGGTGATAACGTAGGGCTTTTTGAGCTCGTCGAGGAGATTGGCCCGCATCACCCGGACCATCCCGGCGGCGCCACCGGCCCCGAGCACCACGACAGGTAGCCACAGGTGTTTAAGCAGATCGACCACCTTGGGCCAACTCCAGTCGTGCACCGTCGCAAATTCCTGGGAAAACAGGCCCGAGACGTTCACGCCGAACCACGTTTTACCCAGATAAACCATCACGAGCGCGAAGAGAAACGATGGCACCGACATGCCGACGAAGACGAACAGCGTCAGGGCATGGTCTCCCCAGGAATAGGGGCGCACCGCCGAGTAGAGGCCGGCGGGCAGGGCCACCACCCAAGTGAAGAGGATGGCGGCCACGGTGACGACCACTGTGAGCAGGAGGCGGTCTCCGACGATCTGATTGACGCTGCGATTGTGCTCCATGGAAAGGCCGAGATTGCCCTGCAGCAGACCCGTGTCCCGCGCGTCGAACGTGGTGAACCAGACGAAGCCGGTCCACCGCAGGTAGCGCTTGGTGATCGACTCGTTGAGATGGAAATTCCGGCGCAGATCCTCGATCTGGGGGATGGAGGCCTCCGTGCCCTGCATCTGGTATTCGAGCATCCTCGACTCCAGATAATCACCCGGCGGCAGCTGCACGATCACAAAGACCACGATCGAGACAATCAGCAGCGTCGGAACCATCAGGAACAGGCGGCGCCCGACGAACGGATGCCGCACGGCCACCAACCCGATGCCGAGCAAGGCGACCGCGAGGATTAGCGCGCGGATGAGGTTGCCGACCGTCAGCCAGCGGGTGGAAGCCGCCCCGCCGGCACCCGCCGCAGGCACCCGGGCGGCCGGATCGGGAATGATTTCAACCACGGCTCGCTTGGTGGCAGCCACGACGGGCGGCGGATCAGCCGGATCGTCCCAAAAATAGGTTTCGAGGCCCGCATTGCCGGGTGTGTTGTAGATCGAACCGAAGATCGCATTCCCCGGCACATTGCGGAAACCGTTCTTGACGACGACCAGCTGGGGCGGCGGCGTACAGATGCTGATGTGCCAGACTTCCCGGGCGTTGATCTCCTGGATGCGGCTGAAGAGTTCGCGCCGCTTCTGGACATCCGGTGCGGTGTCGATCTGCTGGAGAATCTTCATTTCACGCTGGAGCGGATGCTCGACCGGCGGTTCCTCGGCGCCGGGGCCATGCGAGAGCGGATCATTGAACAGGCCGCCGCGCTGGTACCACATGCCATAGGCCGGCGCGAAGAACGACTCGATGTTGGTCGCCACAAAATTGCGCGGCTCGCTGAAGGGGAAGAACTCGCTCTCGCCCATCCACACCGTGAAGTCGTGCTCCAGGGCGGCCTTTTCCGCCTGGAACAGCACCCGGGCGCGGATGCGCGGCAGGCAACAGATGCCGACCCGGGCCCAGTCATCGACCACGAACTGGGCCGGCCCGTTGCCGGTGTAGTCGGTCAGGTTGAGAAACCATACCATCTTCGTGCCGTCGGGGAAGGTGCGATAGCCTTCGTTGTCGCGCGGCGTGAGGCCGAGCCGGTCGAGCAGGCGGTTGGCGCGCGCCGGATCATGCTCCGTGTAACTCTGGAGGAGTTTTTCGCTGTAGTAACCGGAGTCCGGTCCCGGGTCGATCTGCGCGGGCACCCCGAAGCCGTTGAATTCGGCGTCGATGATGTCGCGGCGGTTGATGGCGAGGGAGAGCGCCTGGCGGAAGTGCCGGTCGTTGAGGAGCTGATGCTTCCACTTGGTCTCGGGCCGCGCGGGGTCGACGGTGCGGTTGATGACCGGGTAGATGGTGAAGAGCGAGCGCGTGGCCGGAAACCAGTCGTACACCGCGTAGCCGTTGCGTTTCGCCTCCCCCATGAGGAGCACGTGATCCTCGTAGCGGATGTGCCGGTCTTGCATCGACGCTTCCCCGCTCGAGGCGGCCAGTCCGAGCAGATTGATGGGCCGGATGTCCAGCACGAGGCGGTCGAGATAGGGCAGCTGGTTGCCGCGCACATCGACGGCGAAGTAATAGGGGTTGCGCACAAAGACGTACGGCGGCGTCGATGAATAGCTGTGATAAATCCACGGCCACAGACGCGGATGCTCCGGATTGAGGTAGTGCTTCATCCGCTGGTACAGGGCGACCGGGGTCGAGAGATTCAGGGCCTGCATGGTCCGCGCGATGAGCTGCTGGTCGCCCAGCGCCGGGTGATACTGGCGCAGGTAATGCGCCGGCGTAAGGTAATCCGAGAAATCCTCGAAATTGTTTCCCTGCGAGGCGACGCGCTCGGGGAAGAGCGGGTTCGGCTGCGGGAAGCAGAACCGTACGCAATAGTCATCCACCTTCTCCACGCGGCCCATGCCGGCGCCGCTGCGCAGCATGCGGGGCGGCGGCACCTTGAAATACTGCACCTCGTACTCATACCAGTAGACCAGGTCGTCGGCCGTGAAGGGCTGCCCGTCGGACCAGCGCATCCCCCGGCGCAGCCAGAAGGTGAAGACCCGGTTGTCCGGCGAGGCCTGCCAGGCTTTCGCGAGATGCGGCACGAGCGGTTCGCCGAGCGGCGACCAGCGCACGAGATTTGGATAGGAAAGGCGCCACTGGATCGTGTTGATGTCGGTGTAAGAGCTGGCCAGCCGCTGCCAGGTGCCGCCATAGCGGCCGAGGCCGTCCACGCCCGCCATGACCACCGGCTCCGGCCCCACCCGCTCCGCGACGGGAGGCAGTTTTCCCTCGCGCACCAGCTCGGCGAGGATCGGCGCCTCCTTTTTCGGCCACCAGGCGGCCCGGGAGCCTTCGCCGTAATCGACCTGCTGCGTGATCCGCACCCGCGGCTGTCCCTCAAGGGAGTCCGCCCGTTTGCGCGCGGCCAGCACCGCCGCCACGTCTGCGGCGGCCGGGGGAGCAGGCGGAGCGGTGACATCTCCGCGGAACAGCGCGCCGAAAACGTACAGCAACGCCGTCAAACCCAGGGCGGCGGCGACGAATCCGAAGAGAGGCAGAAAAGGGCGTTTGTTCACCAACGGATGACCGCCACACAAACCCCCACGCGCGCCCTGATCAATGCTCTTTCTTTTCCGGCCGCCTCCATTGGAGGCGGCACGCGACGATGCCCGCCATCTGACGATTCCATCCGATTTCCCCGGCCTTAGCGCGGCGGCGGAGTGAGCAGCGCGGCGTGGACCAAGCGGTCGTCGCCGTCGTTGGGCGCCGGCCTCAGGCCGAGCACGGCGCAGAGCAGGTTGTAGATGTGGATGTTTTCGAACGGCGGCAGCACCACGCCATGGCGGAACACCGGACCGCTGGCTATGAACGTGGCGCCCATGCTTGGGAGCGCCGGATCGTAGCCGTGGTCGCCGTGCTCAGGCTTGGTTCTCTTTTCGAAGCTGGCGCGTGTCGCGATTTCCCAGCCCTCGTCGGCGAGAATGACGAGCGGCGGAATGCGTGGATTGTCGCGAAAATGCAGCCGCTCCGGAATTTCTTCCCGCAGGTAGAGGTGCGCATGCGCCGGCACCGCCGGCATGATCCGCGCCTTGAGCGCTCCGGGTGGCCCGACGACCGGGCGCAGCCCCACCTGTACGCCGAGATAATCGATTTTCACGATGGTCAGGTCCACGAAATCATCGAGAAACAAAACGTGGCCATCCGGCACGGACGTCATGCCATGGTCGGAGATGATGACGAGGTTGGTCGTATCGCGCAGACCGCGAGCGGCGAGGCCCGTGCCGAGTCTTTCCATGGCGGCGTCGACGTCGCGTACCGCCGCAGCGGTCTCGGGCGCATCCGGGCCGTAATCATGACCGGCATGATCGACCACGTCCAGATAGAGCGTGCAAAACGTGGGCCGCTGGTCAGCCGGGAGACTCAGCCACCCCAGCAAGCCGTCGACCCGCTGCGCGCAGGTCACGCTGCCATCAAACGCCTGGTAGTAGGTGGGCCGGGCACCGGCGATCTCGGCCTCGGAGCCGGGCCAGAACCAACAAGCGCTGCGCACCCCTTGTTTCCCGGCGGTCACCCATACTGGTTCACCGCCCCACCAGCGTCCATCGATGGTGCACTCAGGCTGCTTGTAATTGAAAACCGCGTCCAGCGCGGGATCGTAAAAGCTGTTGTAGATGATGCCGTGATGCTCAGGGCGCAACCCCGTGACGATGGAGTAGTGGTTGGGAAATGTGCTGGAGGGAAAACATGAGATGAGATGCTCAGCGCGCACGCCGTCCGCGGCCAGCTGGCGGAGGCACGGCGTCTCGGCCCGATATTTTTCGAGGTAATCCCAGCGAAAGCCGTCGAGAGACACGAGAATGAGGGTCGAGTCCGTCCCCCAAACCGGCGCCACGAACAGCAGGAGCAGACCGAACAGGATGCGACGCAGGGGCATGCCACCAGCGTGCAGTTCTCCCGCCCTGCTGCAAGCGGGCCATGGCGCGGTGCAGTTTTGTTTTGGCGGGGCGAATGCGACCGCTATGTTCGGCGGCATGCTGAAATCGACTCCGGTCAAAGAGGCGCTGGCGAGCACCGCGCCGCGCGACGTCATTCTCGTCCAGGGCTGGGTGCGGACCCGCCGCGACGCCAAGACCTTCTCGTTCCTCGAGCTCAACGACGGCTCGTGCCTGAAGAGCCTGCAGGTGATCGCCGACGCCGCGCTGCCCAACTACGCCGACATCCAGCGTCTCAACACCGGCGCCTCTGTCGCCATCCGCGGGAAGCTCGTGGCCTCGCAGGGCCAGGGGCAGAAATGGGAGGTGAAAGCCGAGGCGGTCGACGTCATCGGCGCGGCCGATGCCACCTACCCGCTCCAGAAAAAGGGCCACACGCCCGAGTTTCTGCGTGAGATCGCCCACCTGCGTCCGCGCTCGAACCTGTTCGGCTGCGTCTTCCGCGTGCGCAGCCGGCTGGCCTATGCCATCCACCAGTTTTTCCAGGATCGCGGCTTCGTCTACGTGCACACGCCGATCGTCACCGGCAGCGACTGCGAGGGCGCGGGCGAGCTGTTCCGGGTGACCACGCTCGACCTGCAGAACCCGCCCAAGCGCGAGGACGGCGCGATCGACTACGCGAAGGATTTCTTCGCGCGCCCGACCTACCTGACCGTCAGCGGCCAGCTCGAGGCGGAGGCGTTCGCCTGCGCGCTGTCCAAGGTCTACACCTTCGGGCCGACCTTCCGCGCCGAGAACTCGAACACCTCGCGCCACGCCAGCGAATTCTGGATGATCGAGCCGGAGATGGCGTTCTGCGACCTGCAGGGCAACATGGATCTGGCCGAGGAATTCGTGAAGCACCTGATTCGCGACGTGCGCATGCATTGCGCCGAGGACCTCGAGCT
Source organism: Opitutia bacterium (assembly GCA_003142615.1). GTDB lineage: Bacteria > Verrucomicrobiota > Verrucomicrobiia > Opitutales > Opitutaceae > Fen-1467. Next base: position 38,305 of record PLMW01000033.1, read on the forward strand.
GTTCGCCAAGTTCGTGGACAAGGAGCTGTTGCCGCGCCTCGACTTCGTGCTCGACCGGCCGTTCCAGCGCGTCAGTTACACCGAGGCGGTCGAGCTGCTGACCAAGAGCGGGCACCAGTTCGAGTACCCGGTCGCGTACGGCACCAATCTCCAGTCGGAGCACGAACGCTACCTGACGGAGCAGCACTTCAAGTGTCCGGTGACGGTTTACAACTACCCGAAGGAGATCAAACCCTTCTACATGCGGCTCAACGACGACGACCGCACGGTGACGGCGATGGACGTGCTGGTGCCGGGCATCGGCGAGATCATCGGCGGCAGCCAGCGCGAGGAGCGGCTCGACGTGCTCCAGAAAAACATGGAACGCCACCAGCTCGATCCGAAGGATTACGGCTGGTATCTCGACCTGCGCCGCTACGGCACCGTGCCCCACTCCGGCTTCGGACTCGGCTTCGAGCGCATGCTGATGTTCGTCACGGGCGTCGCCAACATCCGCGACGTGGTCCCCTTCGCCCGCACGCCCGGCAACGCGGCGTTCTGAGACGGACGGAAGTTTCTTTTTACCCCAGAGGGCACTGAAAAGACGGGGACGCCACCATGACCGAGGAATTGATTTTGAACACGACCGTATCCTATGGGGACGTCGATCGGGATGAGGTGCTCCTGCTCCCCGGCGTCTTCAAGTTCCTGCAGGAGGCCGCCATCAAGCACGCGGACCTGTTTGATGCCGGCACCCATGCCATGGTGAGCCGGGGAGAATCCTGGGTGTTGAACCGCATGGCGGCGGCGATCCATCGTTATCCGCGGTACGAGGAACCAGTGCGGGTGGTGACCTGGTCCAGTGGCATCCGCGCCTTCAAGGGTTACCGGGACTTCCGGGTCTTCTGCGGCGAAGAGCTGGTGGTGTCGGCCTCCTCCTTGTGGTTGTACGTGAACTTGCGGACCAAGTCGCTCGTCCGGGTCCCCGAAGAAATCGCCGTCACGTTTCCCAGCCGGCCCGGAGCGGTTTTTCGTCCCGATCTGGACAAGCTCAAGCTGGTTCCACCGGACGCCGGGTCGGCCAAAACGCATCCGGTGTCGGTC
>PLMW01000033.1:39440-88411 GCA_003142615.1 Opitutia bacterium
CATCTCCTCGATTCACAGGACTAAGAGTGGCTTCCCGGCCTGGACGGCCACGGCATCCGAAGGCCGTCCGGGTTCACTCGGCCATCAGCTCGGCCTCGAGGGATTCCTCAGCCTTTTCCTCCTCCTTCATGTGGTGCGCGGAGGGTTTGAGCAGAAGGCACAAGGGGATGGCGGCCAGCACAATCAAGCCGCCGAGCACGAATCCATTTTCAAAGCCCAGTACCTGGGCCTTGCGGGCGATGCCATGACTGGCGGCGAACACCATTTTGATCTGGGGCGTGGCCTGGACGCCCTGCTCATGGCGAAACACCAGTGACATCGCACGCAATCCCAGGCGGGCGACGAACCCTTGCGATTGCACCGGGAAGACCTCGCCCAAGCGCACGGCATGGGTGTGAATCGAGTTGGTCACGAAGTTGTTCAGCAGCGCGATACCCAGCGAGCCTCCGACGTTCTGCGAAACGTTCAGAAAACTGCTGGCCATTGGCAACTCGTGGCGGGGAACTGCGTTGAGAGCCGCAGCCATCAATGGCGCCATCATCATCGCCAAACCGGCGCCGCGGGTTAATTGCGGCAGGACAAGCAAAGGCCAGCCGGACATCGGATCCAACCGCCCGAACTGGATGAGCGAACTTCCAACCAGGACGCATCCGATGAGGGTCAGGATCGCCGGGCTGTAGCGATCCGCCAGCCGCCCGGCCAGCGGCATGGTCAGGCCCACCGCCACGGCATTGGGAAGCATCCATAAGCCGGCGTGAACGGGGGTGTAGCCCATCAGGTTCTGAAGAAAAATGGGAAACAGAAAAACGCTGCCGAACAGCCCGACGGCACGGAAGACGGCCAGCAGGATGCTCAAAAGATAATTCCGGATGAGAAAAAGCCGCAGATCGAGCAGGGGATGTTCGATGGCCAGTTCGACCGCAACGAACATCACCAGGCCGATGACGGTGAAAGCCTCGCAGATATGAATATAGTCGGACTGCCACCCTTTTCCCTGTCCGTTGGACAAGGCGGTCAGGCCGGCGATCAGGGCCATGGCGAGGAAAGAAAAGCCGAACACATCGAAGGGTCGTCTGGCCCCGTGCGCGCGAAGCGGCCGCATGATGATCATGCCGGCCAGCAGGGTGATCACCCCGAAGGGCAGGTTGACGGAAAAGATCGTTCGCCAGCTGAAGGCATCGGTCAGATAGCCGCCCAAGGTCGGGCCCAGCGCGGGTCCGGCCATGATGCCGGTGCCCCAGATGCCCAGCGCCCGCCCGCGTTCGTGCGGTTCAAACAATTCCGCCACGATGGCCATGCCGATCGGCTGGATGGCGCCGCCGCCCAAAGCCTGAAGGATGCGGGCGGCGATCAGCGATTCATAGCTCCATGCCATGGCGCAGAGGGCGCTGGCCACCGTGAAGATCAGCAGGCTGCCCAAATAAAGGGCCTTGTAGCTGATCCGGCTGGTGAGCCAGCCGGCCAGCGGCATGACGACCGCCGAGGTCAGCATGAAGCCCGTCGAGACCCACTCGATCTGCTCACGGTCGACCCCGAAGGTGCTCATCATGTGCGGCAGGGCGACGTTGACGATGCTGGAGTCCAGAATCGCCATGAACGTGCCCATCATGATGATGCCCAGCACGCCCCACCGGTTGGCCCGCAGCGCGCGGTCGCTATCCATGAGTGATCTCTGAGGATGGTGTGGCCGCCATCGATGAATCGGAATGGATTTTCACCTCGACGGACAGGCCGGGCCCCAGCGCGAGGTCGGGCGGCGCCGCCACCGAAATGCGCAACGGCACGCGCTGGGTCACTTTGATGAACGTGCCGGAAACGCCTTCGGCCGGGATCAGGCTGAATTCGGAATTGGTGGCGCGCAGAATCTCCGTCACCCGGCCCTTGAGATGCAAAGCGGGATAGGCGTCGACCGAGATATCCGCCTCGTCGCCGATGGTGACATCGTGCAGATACTTCTCCTCGATGTTGGCATCCACACGCAACGTTGCCGGATCGAACATGCTGACCACGGGCTGGGCGGCCAGCGGCATGGCTCCGGGGTCGAGCCAGCGACGTACGACCCATCCATCAAAGGGTGCCTTGACGATGACACGCGCCAGATTGCTTCTGGCGGTGTCGCCGGCTGCGCTGGCCTCGGTAACCCGGCTCCGCGCCATCTCCATGTCCGCCCTGGCCGCATCGATGTCTTCCTTGCGTGAGCCCTGCTGTACAAGGGTCAGGTTCTGCACCGCATTCTCCCGGCTCTGCCGGGCGGATTCGTAGGCGGTCCGGACGCGGTCAAGGTCGTCTTGGGACATGGTGCCCTGTTTGTAGAGCGTCTGGGTCCGTTCGAAATTCAGCCGCGTCAGCTCCTCCTCATTCTGGAGGCGCCGGGTGGTTGCCTCCGCTGCCTTGATCTCCTCGGGGCGGCTGCCGTTCACCGCTTTTTCATACTTCGCTTCGCTCGAAGCCAGATTAGCCCGGGCGGAGACCAACGCCGCCTCGGCCTGGCTCAGCGCCGCCTGCAGGATGGACGGATCGAGCTGGAAAACCACCGTACCCCGATGAACAAACAGCCCTTCGTGCACCGGAACGTCGATGATGGTCCCATTGATTTCAGGGGCAAGGTCGACAAGGTGACCGGCAAAGCGGGCGTCGTCCGTGAACACAATGCCCCGCATGAAGAAAAACCAATAACCAAAGACGCCCACGGCGATCACCGCCAGGATCGCGATCCCCAGCAGGATCCTCTTGTGGTGGCGTTGCGGCATGGCCGCCGACGCCGGATCCGGCCGGGCAGCCGGGTGGTTTTGGAAGGTCTTGGACTGCGAAGATGTATGTCCTTCAGGAGTACTCATGGATTCGAAATGCCAGTGTGCTCGGGAGCGGTCCGGCGGGCTGCTCCCGTGGTAAACAAATCCACCAAGGCCGCATGGCTTCGCATGGGGCCAGGCTGGTCTGCCAACTCCCACGCGCGGGTCCGCAGCATGCCGAGCAGATACTCTGCGAGGATCTCGGCCGATATGTCCGGCCGGATGTCGCCTGATGCCATTCCCCCGGCAATGATGGCGGCCACCGCTCCGGTCATGTTTTTCCGGCGCTCCAGCCAGCGCTCGCGCAGACCACCGCCCCGCTCCATGGCGCGTTCACCTTGGGACAGAATCATGAGGAAGAGCGGACGCCGTTGACGGAAGAAGCCGCTGACTGTCTCGCACGTCCGTAGCAATCCGTCATGGAACGTAATTCCGCTGGTGGCGTTTTGCCGGAGCAGTTCGCACATTTCATCAAAGCCCGCCACCGCGGTTTGAAAGAACAGATCCTCCTTGTCCGAAAAATAGAGGTAGATGGTGCCTTTGCCGACGTCGGCCAGCCGGGCAACTTCGTCCAAGGTTATCTCATGGAACTGACGGGTCCGGAAAAGCTGTTCCGCCGCCTGCATGATCCGTTGTTTCTTGTCTGGATGCATTGTTTATACTGACTGACCAGTCAGTCATGACGACTAATTAGTCAAATCAAATGTCGGTAACTCCTTGGCAGTCTGAACACGGCAGCCGGTATCCGCATCTGTGGAGTGCAGCAGATTCGCGGTCAACCGGGGCAGCGGTAGGCGCAGCACCTGCCTTCGCTGAAGCTACGGTACGACGAGAGCCTGCGCCACCTACGACCGAGTCCTGCGGACCTGACCGTCAGGTCGGCCTGAAGAAAGTGTTGAGCTCCTCGACGCCTTTTCGGACGGCGTCCGCGCTGGCGAGCAGCTGTTTCCGTTCATCGTCCGTCAGCGCCAGTTCGATGATGCGTTCCACGCCGTTTTTCCCCAGGATGACCGGTACGCCGATGAACAGGTCGTCGATGCCATATTCGCCCCGCACGTAGGTGGCACAAGGCGCGAGGTGCTTCCGGTCGGTGATCACCGCCTCGACCATGTCTGCCACCGAGGCCGCGGGAGCGTAGTAGGCGGAACCGGTCTTCAGCAGCGCGACGATCTCCGCCCCGCCCTTGCGGGTGCGGTCGACCAGCCGGGCGACCGTCGCCGCGTCCATGAGTTCCGTGATCGGCACGCCACCGACGGTGGTCAGCCGCGGCAGCGGCACCATCTGGTCGCCGTGACCGCCCAGCACCATCGCGTGGACGGAGGACAAAGCGCAGCCCAATTGCTCGGCCACGAAATAACGGAAACGGGTCGAGTCGAGAATCCCCGCCATGCCGACCACGCGGCGCAGATCAAAACCCGTGGAACGCAGGGCGACGTGGCACATGATGTCCAGCGGATTCGAGACGACGATCACGATGGCGTTGGGCGCATGCTCGACAATGGCCCGGGCGGCCTGCTTGACGATGTCCGCGTTGACCTTGAGGAGATCCATCCGGTCCATGCCCGGCTTCCGCGGCAGGCCGGCGGTGATCACCACCACGTTGCTGTCCGCGATCCGCGCGAAGTCATCCGTGCCCGCGATGGACACGTCGTAACCGCGCAGGGGTCCGGCGTGAAGGAAGTCCAGCGCCTTGGCCTGCGTCATGCCGCCAGCGACGTCGACCATGACCAGATCGGCGATGACCTTCTCGGCGATGTAGTAGGTCGCCGTCGCGCCGACGTTGCCCGCCCCGATGATGCTGACCTTGTTCTTGGACATGGTTGCCTCCTTACGCCGCCCCGACGACGATACTGTCGCGCGCCGCCCTGAGGGCTGCCGCCGCCCGGTCGAACGCGTCGCGATCCGCCACGGAAAGCTTGAGCTGAAGGATGCGGGCCACCCCGTGTTCGCCCACGAAGGCCGGCACACCGATGGCCAATCCCTGCACGCCATACTCGCCCTCGCAACGGACGGACACCGGCAGCAGTGCCTTCGTGTTGCACACGATGGCGTCCACGAGCGCCGCGGCGGCCGCGCCGGAGGCATAGAATGAAGTGGAACGCTGGGCCAGCTGCAGGATGGTGTCGCCCGCATTGCGCGCGTCCTCGATCAATTGGAGCAGCTGGGGCTCGCTGAGGAGGGCGGCCGCCGGGATGCCGGACACGCGGATGGTGTCGCGCAGAAAAACCATGCTGGGGTGATGCGGGCCGATGATCAGACCCGTGACTTCCCGCGGGGAAACCCCCAGCGCATTGCTGACGAGGTAACGGATGCGGGTCGAACTGAGCAGCCCGCCCACCCCGATGACCTTGAAGCGGTCGGCCCCCAGGGTTTCCTGGATCAGGAGCGTCAACAGATCGATGGGTTCGACGATGTTGATCACCACCGCATCGGGAGCGAGGCGGCGGATGTCCTGGGCGATCGCGCGCACGTTCGGCGCATTGTCCCGGTAGAGATCCTCGCGTCGCTCGCCTGGCTTGCGCACGCGGCCGGCGGCGATGATCACGATGTCGCTGCCCGCGATGTCGTCGATCCGGACACTGCCGCGAATCGCAGTGACGTAGTCCCGCACCGGACCTGCCTCCATCAGGTCGAGCGATTTGCCCGCGGCGACACCATCCTTGATGTCCACCAGCAGGACGTCGGTGGCGCGCCTCTCCGCGATGAAGAAGGCGGTATTGGTGCCGACGTTGCCGCTGCCGATGATGCTGATGCGTTTCATGTGCCGTACTCTGCGGTCTGTCTGAAGGGATTAACTGGACTGATTACCGTCAACCAACGCCCTTAAGTCGAAGAGTCAAACCGTCAGTCATCACATCGCCGCCAGCTTCCGGCGGAGGATTTCGTCGACCAGCCGGGGGTTGGCCTTGCCCTTCGACTGCTTCATCACGAAGCCTTTCATCGCGTTGATCGCATTTTCCTTGCCGCCCTTGAAGTCGGCAACGGACTTCGGATTGGCCGCGATGGCCTCGACGCACCACCGCTCGAGTTCGCCCACATCGGTGGACTGCCTGAGTCCCCTGCGCTCGACCATCGCCTCCGGCGCCTCGCCGGTCTGGAACATCCCGACAAAGACCTCCTTGGCAATGTTGCTGGAGATGATGCCGTCCTCGACGAGTTTCACGAGGCCGGCGAGGTGCGCCGGGCGGGCTTTGCAGTCGGCGAGCGTCACCTTCGCGGCGGCGAGTTCGCGCAGAAGGTCGTTGGCGATCCAGTTCCCGACGGCCCGCGGCCGGCCGGAGAGTTTCGCCGCCGCCTCAAAGTAACCGCTGAGCTCGCGGTCGGGCACGAGCACCGCGGTGATGGTGTAGGGCAGCTGGTACTCCGCGAAAAAGCGGCGCTGCTTGTCGAAGGGCAGCTCGGGGAGGCCCGCCTGAAGGGCCGCCTTCCACTGCGCGCCGACCTTCACCGGCATGAGATCGGGATCGGGAAAATAGCGGTAATCGTGCGCCATCTCCTTCGAACGCAGCGATTGCGAGGTGCCGGTCTGGCCGTCGTAGTCGCGGGTCTCCTGCACGATCGTGCCGCCGGACTCGATGACGGCGATCTGCCGCTTGATCTCGTGGGCGAGGCCATCGCGAACGAAGGAAATGGAATTGAGGTTCTTGAGTTCGACCTTCGTGCCGAGCTTTGACTCGCCGGCGGGGCGAATGGAGACGTTGGCGTCGCAACGCATCTGGCCCTTTTCCATGTCACAGTCGGAGATGCCGCCGTAGATCATGATCATCTTGAGCGCGGTGAGGTAGGCGAACGCCTCCTCGGCGCTGTGGATCGCGGGTTCCGAGACGATCTCCATCAGCGGCGTGCCGGCCCGGTTGTAATCGATGAGGGATTCGCGGCCGGCGTGGTTGAGTTTGCCGACGTCCTCCTCGAGGTGGATGCGCGTCAGCGGAATCTTTTGGTGCCCGCCCATGACATTGCGCGAGGGGCCGGGCAGTTCGATCTCGACGGCGCCGCCCCGGCAGATCGGCTGGTCGTACTGTGAGATCTGGTAGTTCTTCGGACTGTCGGGGTAGAAATAATTCTTGCGGTCCCACTTGCAGACCGGGGCGATCTCGCAGCCGAGCATGAGGCCGACCTTGATGACGGCGTCGAGCGCGGCCTTGTTCATGACCGGGAGCACGCCGGGCAGCGCGAGGACGACGGGATCGGTCAGGGTGTTGGGCGGTGCGCCGTAGCCGGCGGCGACCCGCGTGAACATCTTGGAGCGGGTCTTCACCTGGACATGGACCTCGAGTCCGATGACGGCTTCGTAGTTCATGCTTTCAAGCGGGTCACAGAGTGCACGGAGAGCGGAAGGAGTTCACAGAGCGAGGCGACGGATACCATGCTTGAGCAGTTTCGTGCGGAAGTTGATGAGCAGTCCGATAGAGCATTGTGTGAATTTGAGGTAGGTCAGCACCTGGGCTTCGTGCACATCGGCGAACGCATCGACGGTCTTCAGTTCCACCACAAGTCGATCGTCAACGAACAAGTCCAGACGATAGGCATCCTCGATGACGAGGCCTTTGTAGGTCACGGCACAAACCTTTTGCGCCACGAATCGAATCCCGCGGAGCGTCAGTTCATGCTCCAATGCCCGCTGGTAGGCGGACTCAAGCAGCCCGGGGCCTAGTTCTCGATGTACCTCAATGGCCGCGCCAATCACCGCTTCGGTCAGTTGATTGATTTCTGCATTCATCTCTGTGTTCTCCGCTTCCCTCTGTGCTCTCTGTGACTCACAAAGATGGATGACGCGTGTGCCAGTCGTGACCCTGCTCGTAGGCGTGCGCGATGGCGAGCAGGCCGGCTTCCTCGTACGGCGGGCCGATGATTTGCAGGCCGATAGGCAGGCCGCCCCGGGTGAAACCGCACGGGATCGAAATGCCCGGCAGACCGGCGAGGTTGAGGCTGATCGTGTAGATGTCGCTGAGGTACATCGCCAGGGGATCGGAGGACTTCTCGCCCTGCTTGAAGGCGGCGGTCGGCGACACGGGTGCAAGCAGCGCGTCGACCTCCTGGAACGCCCGCATGAAATCGTTGCGGATGAGCGTGCGGACCTTCTGGGCGCGCAGGTAATAGGCGTCGTGGTAACCGCTGCTCAGCACGTGGGTGCCGAGGATGATGCGGCGTTTCACCTCGGGACCAAAGCCCTCGGCGCGCGATTTGAAGTAGAGGTCGATGGCGTCGGTCGCCTCCTTCGAGCGGTGGCCGTAGCGAACACCGTCGTAGCGGGCGAGGTTCGATGACGCCTCCGCCGTGGCGATGATGTAATAAACCGCGATCGCGTAATCCGCGGCCAGCGGCAGCGAGACCTCCCGGATTTCGCAGCCGGCTTCACGGTAAAACCCGATGGCGGCCTTGACCGCGCCGCCGACCTCGGCGTCGAGCCCCGTGCCGAAATACTCCTTCGGCACGCCGAGCTTCCACGGACCCCGGCGGCGCTTCAGTTCGGCCCGGTAATCTGGAATGGGGGTGGAGAAGGAGGTGGAGTCCTGCGGATCGTGGCCGGCAATGGTGCCCAGCAGCATCGCCGCATCCTCGACCGTGCGCGCCAACGGTCCGATCTGATCGAGCGACGAGGCGAAGGCGATGAGGCCGTAGCGCGAAACCAGCCCATAGGTGGGCTTGAGGCCGACGACGCTGCAGAAGGCGGCGGGCTGGCGGATGGAGCCGCCGGTGTCGGAACCGAGCGCAAGCGGCGCTTCGCCAGCCGCGATGGCCGCGGCGGCGCCGCCCGAGCTGCCCCCCGGCACACACCCGAGATCCCACGGATTGCAGGTCGGGTGGAAGGCGGAGTTCTCCGTCGAGGAGCCCATCGCAAACTCGTCCATGTTGAGACGGCCCCACGGAATCGCTCCGGCGTCCTTGAGCTTGCGCGTGACGGTCGCGTCGTAGGGCGAGATGAAGTTCGCCAGCATCCGGCTCGAGGCGGTGAGCGGCTGCCCGGCCACGGCGATGACGTCCTTGATGCCCACGGGCATGCCGTCGAGCGCTCCCCTCGCCTGCCCCGCCGCGCGGCGCGCGTCGGAGGCGCTGGCTTGGGCCAGGGCATCGGCCTCGTCAAAGGAATTGAACGCCCTCACCTTGCCATCCACGGCCTTGGTCCGGGCGATGAAAGCCCGGACGAGCTCGACGGAGGAGACCTCCTTCGCCTCGAGCAATGCGGCAAGTTCCGCGGCGGTCTTGAAAATGAGATTGGAGGGCACGAGGAAGTAGCGAGTAGTGAGTAGCGTGTAGCGAGTAGATCAGGGGCCATCGCGTTCGAGACCGTTGATGTAGCTTTGGAGCAGACGAGACACCCCCTCCAGTTCGCACTGGAGCAGATCGCTGAAGGACTGGGATTTATCTGCCATGCTCGCTACTCGCTACTTACTACTCGCTACTGATTGCCATCATTCCACCACCACGGGAACCACGACCATGTTGTCACGCTGGACGGGGGCGTTCTGGAGCGCCACGTCGACCGGCAGACCGGGCTGCGGCACATCGTCGGCCCAGACGTTGGAGACGGGAAACGCATGCGCCGTCGGCTCGACCTGCGACACGTCGACCTCGCCGAGTTTTTCGATGTAGCGCAGCACATCGCCGAGCTGCCGGGAGAAAATCTCCTTCTCATGATCGGTGAGTGCGAGCCGGGCGAGGTTCGCCACGTAATCGATGTCGATGTCGGGAGATGCGGCCATGATGAGAGATTCTATTCAGAAGCCAGGAAACCAAGAAAACGAAATCCTGGCTTCATGGCTTCTGAATTCGTCATTTCCGACTCTTGATGGCAACCGGCAAAAACAGGCTATGGCCCGAAGGCGGCGACCGCCGTTTCCTGGAAAACCCGGCGCAAGTCGGAATTGTCGGAATTGGGCAGGCCGGCCCGCTGGATCATCAGGATGTAAATCGCGCCGCGCCGCGGGTCCGCCCAGCTCTGGGTGCCGTGGGCGCCGCCGTGGCCGAACGTGCCGGGCGACAGCATCGCGGTGGCGCTTTGCGGCTCCTTCACAAGCCCGAAACCGAGACCCCAGGCGGACCCGAGCACCCAGCCGGCCTTGATCCCGGTGGTCTGCTCGCGGGTCAACTCCGCCACGGTCTCGGGGCGGAGGAGCCGCCGACTGCCGGCCACGCCGCCATTGAGCATCATCTGGTAAAACTTCGCCACATCCCCTGCGGTGGAAAACAGGCCGGCGCCACCGAGCGGCGGGCGCGCCCGGTCCGTCACGACCCCGCCGTACATATAATAGATGGTCGTCGGCTCGAGTTTTCCGGTCTCCTGGCTGCGCCGGTAGTTCGTGGCGAATCGTTTTTCCTGCTCCGGTGTGAGCCAGAAGGTTGAGTCCTTCATGCCGAGCGGATCAAAGAGCCGCCGTTGCATGAACTCGGCAAACGGTACGCCGCCGGCCACCTCGACCACGCGACACAGCGTGTCGATCCCGGCGGTCGAGTAGCTCCACCGCGTGCCGGGCTGGAACTTCAGCGGCTCGCGGGTCATGGACTTCACCATCTCGGCCAGCGTCCAATGCGGTCCGTACACGACGTATTCGCCGATGCCGCTGGTATGCGTCAGGAGGTCGCGCAGCGTGATCGGGCGCGCCACAGGCACCAGCACCCGCCGCTCTGTGGTCTCTTCCTGGATCACCCAGAGGTTGCGGAACTCCGGCAGGTATTTTTCCACGGGATCGTCGAACTTGAGTTTGCCGTCGTCCACTAGCATGGCCACCGCGGCAGCGGACATCGGCTTGGTCATCGAGGCGATCCAGAAGAAATCGTTGGTCTCCATCTTGCGGCCGCTCGCGAGATCGCTCTGCCCGATGGCAGACAGATGCAGGATGCGATCCCTCGTGGCGACCAGCATGACCGCACCGGAGATCTCGCCCTGGTCGACAAAGGCCTGCATCCGCTCCGGGATCGCGGCGAATTTGTCCGGCGTGGACACCGGCGCGGCCGCGAGGGAGACCGCCGTCCAAAGGACGGAAAGAAGACGGGGCAAGGACGTTTGCATGAAGCGCTAACTAAACGTCCCGCTCCGGCGGCTCAATCATGTTCCTACGCCCGCACACTGGTGCGGCCGTCCGCGGTGATGGCCTTTTGGATCTTCGCGAAGGCGGCGTTGACCTCGTCGTCGGTGAGCGTGCGGTCGGTGGCGCGGAAAACGAGGGAGAAAGCCAGGCTCTTCTTCCCCTCGGGCAGGCCCCGGCCCTGATAGACGTCGAAGATCGCGACCTGCTCGACAGTGAAGGCGTCGCCGACGACGGATTTCGCCGTCTGGGCCAGGGTGTGCCGGACATCCTCGGCCAGCACGGCCGCGTCGACCACGAGCGCGAGATCGCGCAGCACGGGTGGATAGTGGCTGAAATCCTGGTAGCGGCGCGGTCCGCCGGCGGCGGCGAGTTTCCCGGGCAGGATCGCGAAGATGCCGGCCATGACCTGACCCTCGATACCCAGCGCGCGGACCATGGCGAGGTTCATCAGACCGAAACGTGCCTCGAAGCCGTGGGTCTGCAGGCCGCCCACGGCCGCCGAATGCCCCTCCTGCCAGCCGAAATACGGACCGGTGACGGGTGCGGCCGGCAGCGCCGACAGGTCCACCCCGGCGTGCGAGGCGAGGATGTGCACACGGTTCTTCGCGGTATAGAAATCGGCCGGGGCGCGCTTGAGCCACTGCCGCCCGGCATCCTTGGTCTGCGCCTCGATGAACGCCGCGGCGGCGCATTCATAAATCTGGCCGTTGCTCTCGATGAACACCCGGCCGGTCTCACTCAGCCGGGTGACGCCCGTGCCGCGCGACTGGTTGAGTTTCAGGGACTCGAGCAGGCCGATCAGCAGCGTGGAACGGAGGTGCGACTGGTCCTCGACAAACGGATTGGCCAGCGCCAGCTCTTGCACCGAGGTGTCGGAAACCCACTGCCGGATCTCCGTCACCGACCGCAGCGTGTAGTTGACGCACTCGTGGAAATGCTGGCCGACGAGGTAGTCGGTCGCCTGGCGGTTGAAAATGACCACCGGATCATCGTCGCCGAGCAGGCCGGGCGCCGTGACCGTGCTCCGGGGGATGCGATCGGTGCCATAGAGGCGCAGGATCTCCTCGACGAGATCGATGGAACGGTCGAGATCACCCCGCCAGCTCGGGATCGACACGGTCCACTGCGGCGTGCCGTCGGCCGTGAACTCGTCGCGGACGAGGGGCAGTTCCAGCGCCTCGAGGGCGTCCTTCATGTCCCCATCGGCGATGTGGAACCCGAGCTGCCGGCGGACGAAGTCGGGCGTGAGCGTGATCTCGTTCTTCCACGGCCGGTCCTCGCCCACCTTGTAGACGGGTCCGACGACCCGCCCGCCGGCGGTTTCCAGGATGAGATCGATGGCGCGATGCGCGTCCTCCAGCAGCGTGTGCGGGTCGACGCCGCGTTCGTAACGGTAGGAACTGTCGGTGGTGAGGCCGAGCTTGCGCGAGGTCCAGCGGATGCCGGCGGGCTTGAAGTAGGCCACTTCCAGTGCGAGGTCGGTGGTGGTGTCGTCGACCTCGGCGTTGGCTCCACCCATGATGCCGGCGATGACGAGCGGTTTGGTGGCGTCGGCGATGACGAGCATGCGGCTGTTGAGCACGCGCTCCTTGCCGTCGAGGGTGGCGAGTTTTTCGCCCTGGCGGGCATGACGGACGACGATCCGGCCGCCGCCGATTTTCTTCGCGTCGAACGCGTGCACCGGCTGGCCGGTCTCGAGCATGACGTAGTTGCCGGCATCGACGACGTTGTTGATCGGGCGCAGGCCGACAGCCGCGAGGCGCTCCTGCAGCCAAGCCGGGCTCGGGCCGATCTTCACGCCGGTGATGATATGCACGGTGTAGAGCGGGCAGTCCTCATCGGACTCGACGGAGACGCCCGCCAGCAGGTCGCGACGCTCGGGCGAGTCCTCGGGCAGGCCGGTGAATTTCACCGGCGGATAGACAAGGTCCCGGCGGAACCAGGCGGCGAGCTCGCGCGCGACGCCAAGATGGCAAAGACCGTCGGGGCGGTTGGGCGTGATTTCGAGGTCGAACACGACGTCGCCGGGCGGCAGCACATCGTTGATGGGCGTGCCGAGTGCGGGCCGGCCGTCAAGGATGAGCAGGCCGCTCTGCTGGCCAGCAGAGCCGCCGCCGAGACCGAGCTCGTCCGGGGAGCACATCATGCCGTCCGAAAGCTGGCCGCGGATCCTGGACTGCTTGATCTTCAGACCGCCCGCCAGGACGGCGCCGGGCAGCGCCACGGGCACGCGGTCGCCGACCTGGTGGTTGGGCGCGCCGCAAACGATGGTCTTCACGCCGCCAGCGGAACCGACGTCGACGGTGCAGACGGTGAGCTTGTCGGCATTGGGGTGCTTGTCGCGCGTGAGCACCTCGCCGACAACCACGCTGGGCAGCGGCGGCACCCCGGTGCGGATGACCTGCTCGACCTCAAAGCCGAGGAACGTGATCGCGTGGGTGATCTCGTCGACGGAGGCGTCGAGGGCCACGTAGGATTTGAGCCAGTGGAGGGAGACTTTCATCGGAAGGTAGCGAGTAGCGGGAATCGAGGAGCGAGGGGATCACTTCTTGATGGCGTTCATGTAGGCTTGGAGGAGCCGCAATACCTCCTCAAGTTGGGATTGGAGTTGGACAGTGTCCGCAAACCTCAAATCGTGAACCAATACGAGGTAATAGAGGCATTCGTCCGCCGAAACCCTGGGCGATATTAAAAAAGCGGAGCTTGTCAGCGGGACCGCGTTTGCGAAAACCCTCCACGATATTGGCGGCAATGCTCACCGCTGCACGGCGAAGTTGCGAGGTGACGCCATAACGCTCGTCCGCCGGAAAACCCTCGGACACACACACACGGTACACGTTCAGGACAAAGGTGTGGGCCTTTTGCCAAACGATGAGATCGCGGAAAGATTTTGCGGCGACGTTGTCCATGCTCGATTCTCGCTCCTCGCTTCTTTCCTCAGGCAAATTGCCTGAGGAATCTCAGGTCGTTCTGGTAGAAGTAGCGGATGTCATCGATGCCGTAGAGCATCATGGCGAGGCGCTCGAGGCCCATGCCGAAGGCGTAGCCGGTCCAGGCCGCGGGATCATAGCCAACGGCCTCATACACGGATGGGTCGACCATGCCGCAGCCGCCGATTTCAATCCACTCCTTGTTCACCTTGGGCAGATGCCGGGCGGAGAGGTCGACCTCGAAACTGGGTTCGGTGTAGCCGAAGTAGTGCGGACGGAACCGCGTCTTGGTGTCGGGGCCGAGGAGCGAGGCAAAGATGTAGTCAAGCAGCGCCTTGAGGTCGCGGACGGTCACGTCCTTGTCGACATAGAGGCATTCAAGCTGGTGGAAGTTGGCGCTGTGGGTGGCATCGGTGGTGTCGCGCCGGAACGTGCGGCCGGGCGACACGATGCGCACCGGGGGCGGATGCTTCAGCATGGTGCGGATCTGCACCGAGGAGGTGTGTGTCCGCAGGAGATATTTTTCACCGTCGACCCTGCGGGAGACGTTGCCGAAGCGCGCCGTGTCGGGAAAATAGAACGTGTCCTTCACGTCGCGCGAGGGGTGTCCGGGCGGCGTGTTGAGCGCGTCGAAGCAGTAGAATTCAGTCTCCACCTCCGAGCCATCGGCGACCGTGAAGCCGACCTTGCGCAGGATGCGGCACATCTCCTCGCACACCAGCGTGAGCGGATGGTGGGTGCCGGGGCCGCCGTCCGGCGACGGCAGTGAAGCGTCGACGGGCGGGCCGAGCTGCGCCGCAATCTCGGCGTCCTCCAAGGCGCGCAGGGTGGTGTCGAAGAGCGCCTGCAGCTGGGCCTTGGCCTCGTTGATGAGCCGGCCGAGCGCGGGGCGCTGCTCCTTGGGCACGGTGCCCATTTGTTTCATGAGTGTGGTGAGCCCGCCGTTGGGGCCGACCAGGCGGGCCTTGGCGGCCTCGAACTCGGGGCGGGTGTGGAGAGCCGAGAAGTCGGCGCGCGCCCTGGCGAGAAGGGCGGAGAGTTGGTCTTGCATGAGGGAGGATCGGTTTAACCGCAGATCACACGGAGGGTCACGGATTATGGATTATCGCTTCCGCCCTAGCCCCGGTGGCGGGGCGGCGGCAGGCCAGTCGCTCAAAATGACATACGGGTTGGTTTCCCTGTGTTTATCCGGGTAATCAGCGGTTGAAAATAAAAAGGACGGGCGCTCCGGGGAGGCCCGTCCTTCAGAGAAATGGTTTGGAAACCGGAAGGCGAGCCTTGGGTGGCTCGCGTTTAGCCAGCGCCTACGCCTTGGTTGCGCCGGCCTTGGCCTTCAACGCGGCCTGGGCTTTCTGCACCAGGCTGTTAAACGCCACCTCGTCGCGCACGGCCAGGTCGGCCAGCATCTTGCGGTCGAGTTCGATGCCGGCGGCCTTCAGGCCCTCGATGAAGCGGTTGTAGCTGATGCCGGCGTTGCGGCAGGCGGCGTTGACGCGCACGATCCAGAGGCTGCGCCAGTCGCCCTTCTTCTTTCGGCGCGCGGCATAGGCGTACTGCCAGGCATGCTGGACGGCCTCCTTGGCGTACCGGAAGAGCTTGGACTTGTTGCCGAAATAGCCCTTGGCGTATTTCAGCACCTTTTTGCGGCGCTTGCGCGACGCGGGGGAGTTGGTGGCACGAGGCATGTTATTAGTGTGGTTGAGGTCGCCGGCGGGTCGCCTTGGGAATCACCCGCCTGGCGAAGTTGTGGTTGATGCGCGTTCAGCGGCTGAACGGCAGGCAGCGTCTGAGCGGCGCGGCATGGCCTTCGGACAGGGCTTTGGCCTGGCCGAGGCGGCGCTTCTGCTTCGGGGATTTTTGACTGGCGTGGTGCCGGGTTCCCGGAGAGCGATGCATGAGCTTGCCCCGGGCGGACACTTTGAAACGTTTCGCAACGGACTTCTTGGTCTTTTGCATGACAATGGCTCCGACGAGCGGAGCGGGTCAGAACAAGAGACGCCGCCGGCGTTGGCAAGGGGAAAGTGGGCCGCCGCGCAGGATGCAACCCGGCGGGAAAAGCCGCGCGCCCTTCCCGCAAATCAACCCTGGTCGCGCGCCCGCAACGCAATGATCCCCGTAAATTTTCGTGATGCAGCCGCGCTTCATTTTTCATGCGTTACGAGTGGAAAACGGGGTTGACTTCGCCCCGGTGATGTTGAGCGTTTCCCCTTCCGCTCTGGCTTCCTAGCTCAATTGGCAGAGCAGCTGACTCTTAATCAGTAGGTTCGGGGTTCGAGTCCCCGGGGAGCCACCAACCTCTGCTCCACGAGCCCGGGTTGGTCGCGGCGGAGTTGTTATTTGCATTTTCTTTTCTGACAGTCGGTGGCACACGCCGGCGTAGCTCAATGGCAGAGCACCTGTTTTGTAAACAGGGGGTTGCGGGTTCGAGTCCCATCGCCGGCTCCATCCGCCTTCGCTCTTCTGGGCTGCGGCTGACCTCGATCCGCGGTGGAGGAACGAAAACCGACCTCCGCGTATTGGGCGAAGGACGACCGGACTCTTCCCGCGCCGCGTCACTGATCTGAAGGGTTTTACTGCCCGATGGTGTAATGGTAGCACAACGGACTCTGAATCCGTTTGTCTAGGTTCGAGTCCTAGTCGGGCAGCCATTCACGCGGAAAATGTCTTACCGTACGAAATCGAAGAAAGGTCGTTGACAGCGGCAAACCATCCAAACCAATTTTACCTCCTTTTGAGTGCTGCCATTCCCATCGATGCCTCTCCTTTCAACCCGTCAGGCCGGAAGCAGGCCGTGATCCTTGCGGCTGCTGAGTCCGCCGCCGCTTCGGCCGCAGGTTTGCACAATCGTTGACTCCGCCTATTATCTGCACGACCCCGCCCAGCGTTGCCCCGCTAATAGATGGCCGCGGCCATATTTTTTCCTCCCCAACCGCAGAGTTGCTGCTATCGATACCCTTCTTTTGATGATTGAATATCGCCGGGTTTGCCCGTAGCGCTTTTTGCCACCCCAGACCGCCCATCCGACTCCCCGCTTCTTTCTTGATCATCCACCAACCTTAGAATCACCCACCATCCGATCATGATTACATTGCATCTGCCTCTGGCCTTCGAATTACTCATGGGCAAAACTCCAATGGAGTTGTTTGTAGCGGGACGATTTGTCATGTGGCCCATCCTGCTGCTCGTGTTCCTCGCCCTGACGGTCGTCGTGGAACGCCTCCTCTTCATCATACGCGAAAACGCCTATCGCGATCACGAGATGGTGGAGAAAATACTTGAGAAAGTCGAAGGCGGGGACGTCGAAGGCGCGATGGTCCTCGGCAAGAAGAGCAAGGATTTCATTGCCCGGGTCCTGGTCTACGCGCTTAGCAACAAGGACACCTCCCTCCCCAACGCGTTCATCCGCGCCTCCAACCAGGAGCTCGCCCGCTTCCAGCAGGGTCTCGCCACGCTCGACACCTGCATCACCGCGGCGCCCCTCCTCGGCCTCTTCGGCACGGTCACGGGCATGATGCGCACCTTCGGTGAACTGGGTGCGGGCGGTGACATCGCGTCCAAGGCTGCCGGAATCACCGGCGGCGTGGCCGAGGCGTTGATCGCCACGGCCTGCGGACTCTTAATCGCCGTCAGCGCCCTCTTCCCCTTCAATTACCTCAACGCCCGCCTCGAAGAGGCCCGTCACGAAGTGGAGGATGCCTCCAACGCCCTCGAGTTGATCATCAAGAAGTCGGAAATCGGGAACAACGTCAGCAAATGATGCGCCGCGGCCCACCATGGCCGCTCCGCATCCGCAACTGAGCAACAACCAACCCTTCTGACAACATGCATGGTGGTGGTGGTACTGGTTCTGGCGGCAGGAAAAAAGCGCGCATCGAGATCATTCCGCTGATCGACGTCATCTTCTTCCTGCTCGCCACCTTCGTCCTTTTTACCCTCTCGCTGAACAAAAGCGCGGGCCTGCCCGTGATGCTGCCCACGTCGACCACCAGCATCCCGCGCGATCCGTCCGGGACCGTGACCATCACCGTGACCGCTGAAGGCACGATCGCCTGGGACAAGGATCTGATCACCCTCGATGAGTTCATCGCCCGGCTCAGGAATTACAGCATCACGGAAGGGCAGGACGCGCGGGTGCTGATCAACGCCGACGAGCGCACCCTTTTTGGCCAGGTGGTCTATGTCGTCGATCAGGTGCGCATGTCCGGCATCCCGAAGATCTACATCGAAACCCGCATCTTCCAGAGCAAATAGGAACCCGCGCGCATCACCCTAAGAAACCCGCCGGATCTTCGTAGTAAAGTAAGACAGTAGCCGAGAACCTGGCGAACCTCGATCCCCCATGGAAGGCACCCGCATCAATCTCCGTCCCCGCAAGAAGGCGCGCATCGAGATCATCCCGCTGATCGACGTCATCTTCTTCCTGCTCGCCACCTTCGTGCTCTTCACGTTGTCCCTGAACCGCATCCAGTCGGTGCCCGTGGACCTGCCGGTGGCAGGGGATGTCGACCGGCCACCGCCTGAGGTCAAGGACATGCTCACTATTCAAGTCTCCGACCAGGGCAATGTTTACTGGAATCGCGAGTTGATCGACCTCGACGAGATTCCTGCCCGCTTGGAGCAGTATAAGAAGCAGGTCCAGATGCCCCGCATCCTCGTCGCCGGGGACGACCGGGCCCGATGGGGCGTGACTGTCCAGGTGCTCGACGAGGTCCGCAAGGCCAACATCGAAAAGGTTTCGATGGAAACCCACTCCCGACCGACCGGGCGCTGATTCCAACTTCTCCTCTTTCTCCAATCGCCGCATTTATCTTCGGCCCATCACTCATGCGTAAGGATCTCATCATCGGCATCGTGGTCTCGGCTTCGCTGATCGCCGGCCTCCTCTTGGGTTTCAACGGACGCCCGGAGAAGGTGAAACATGGCCCCGCTCAGATTGATGATGCCATCCAGATCGAAATGCCAGTCCTTCCGCCGGAGCCGCCTGAGATCAAGAAGGCCCAGGAAGATCTGCCCCCGGAGGACGATGCCGTCCAGGTGACCTTCGCTCCTCCCTCCCTGGTGGACATTCCGACCATCGTCGCTGACGCCACCTTCGTGCAGCAGATCGCCCCGCCCCCGCCGCCAGGCATCGAGCAGGCCAGGGGTGTGGTGACCATTCCGCCCGCCCGCCCGGCCGGCTTCGGACGGGGTCTCGGCCAGATCTTCGACATCTCCCAACTCGACCAGATTCCCGTGGCGCGCATCCAGCAACAGCCGATCTACCCCTATGAAATGCGCCGGGCCGGCATCACGGGCGAGGTCAACGTCGGTTTCATTGTGGATGCCAATGGCGACGTGCGCGATGCCTACGTCATCAATTCGACCCATCGCGAGTTCGAAGTGCCGGCCGTGCAGGCCGTCAGCAAATGGAAGTTCCGCCCCGGGCGGAGAGGTGGCCGCGCGGTCAACACCCGCATGTCGGTGCCCATCGTCTTTAGTTTCAACGACTGACCAACCTTCCTTCGCTCATCATCATGGCCTCGTTTCGGACCAATTTTCCCCTGAAAGCACTGCTGGTGGCAGCCGGATTGAGCGCAGGCCTGCCGGTCGCCAGTCTGGCGGCGGAAGAGAAGCCGCTGGAACTCCAGGATACCACCACCACGCAGATCGAGGAATTGGTCCGCCCCGGCATCAACGACAAGGATTGGGACAAGGCCATCAAGGGCATCGATGCGATCCTGCCGAAGTTGGCTAAAGACAGTTACGATGAAGCTTATCTGAACCTGATGAGGTCCCAGTTTTTGATGCAGAAGAACGACCTCCACGGGGCCTTGGGATCGCTCGAGCGCAGTCTGGACATCGCCGAGAGGCACCCCAACTACCTTGAAGGGAAACAGAAGCAGGAGATCCTCTGGACCGCGTCCCAGATCAATTTTCAGGAGGCATCGGTGATGAAGGATCTCAAGCAGCAGGCCGTCCTCTACGCCAGATCCGATCGGGAACTGAATGAATGGCTGAAGAACGCCAAGAATCTCACCCCGGAACAGATCTACTTCATCGCCGCACTGTTCTATGCCAAGGGTCAAGGCGCGGAGACGCCCGGCGTCGAGCAGAAGACGGATGCCGCAATGGTAGAAAAGGCACTGTACTGGACGGAACAAGGCCTGCGCTCAGGGGCTCATCCCCGCGACAATTTTTACGCGCTGAAACTTGCCGAGCTGATCCAGCTCAACCGTTTTAATGAAGCGGCTGATTTTCTGGAGCTGATGGTCAAGATGAAGCCCGAAAACCGAAACTACTGGCAACAGCTCGCCGCCACCTATCTGCAGCTCGCCAGCACGGCCACGGACAAGCATGACGACAAGGCCGCCTACAGCTACAGCATCCGGACCATTCTGGCGATCGAACGCGCCCAGACGCACGGGTTCATGAACACGCCGAAGGAGAACTACTCCCTGGTCGGCATCTATTTTAACATCGGCCAGTTTTCAGAGGCATGCAGGCTTCTCGAGCGGGACCTGAAGGACGGCTCGATCGAACGGACCCGGTCCAATTATGAGCTGCTCGCCAACTCCTACCAGCAACTCCACCGGGAATTCAAAGCGGTCGAAATTTTGGAACAGGCCGCCAAGGTTTTCCCCCAGTCCGGGCAGATTGAGTATGAAATCGCCCAAACCTACTATTCCATCGACAAATACAGGGAAGCTTTTGAGCACATCAAAGTCTGCGTAGCCAAGGGCGGCACTGAAAAGCCGGAGATGGCCTGGCTGTTCTACGCTTACGTCGCCCTGGACTTGAAGGAGTATGATGCAGCCCTCCTGGCCGCCAACAAGGCCGCCGAGTATCCCGAGGCCAAAGTAAAGGCCGAGCAGATGAAAGATGCCATCAAGGCCACCCTGCAGGATCGTGAGAACCGGATCAATTCCCAGTAAGACGCTTTAACCCAATCATCATCCGCCACCATTTATCCCGCCTGTTATGAACAAAGCCTACATCATTTGGCCTTTCGCCGGCCTGCTGGTCTTCGGCGCCTTCTACTGGAACTTCAGCAAGGACTACGCCCTGAGGCAGCAGAAGGCGGAGCAGGTCATCCAGGAACAGAAGAAGGAAAAGACCCGAAAGGAATTGGAGCTGCGCAAGAAGGCCATCGAGGATGCCATCGCGGCGCAGCAGGTGCGCATGGCGGCCCGCGCGGCCAAGGAGAAGAAGGAGGAGGAGGAAAAAGCCGCCCGCGCCGCCCTGATGGACCGCCGGACCAAGGCCTATGATGATGTCAACAAACGCCTCCATCCCCAGCTTGAACGCTTGAAGAGCGACGCCGACGAGATCAAGGATCAGCTCGCCAAGCTCGATCTGGAAAAGAAGACCTACAGCGATGAGGAAGCCTTCCTGCGCACCTTCGTCCGTCAGGCCGAAGCCAACGTGAAGACCTATTACAACCTGCTGGACCAGCTCGCCGCGGCCGAGAAAGCCCGTGCCGACGCCGAGGCTGCCGCCAAGAAGAAGAGCTGAGCCCTCCAACCCCTCTCCCTTTTCTATGAACAAGTTTTATGTCATCCTCCCCGTCGCCCTGCTGATCCTCTTCGGCGGCTATTATTTCAAGGTCGCCAAGCCTGAGATGGCCGCCAAGGTGCTCGCCGACGAAAAACGCATCGCGGAGGAAAGGCAGGCCGAGGATGCCAAACGCAAGGACATCGAGGCCAAGGCCCAGGATGACGCCCGCAAGGCGCAGGCGGTCCGAGATGCAAAGGAGCATGAACGCCTGGAAAAGGCCCAGCGGGACAAGGATGAGCAGGATCGCAAGGTCCTGGATGAGACCACCAAGTACGAGAAAGAGGCGGAAAAGCTGTCCAAGCAGATTGCCGCTCTCGAGATCGAGATCACCAATCTTCGCAACAAGCGGGAAGATATGAATCGCGAAGTCCTTGAACTCGCCAAGAAGGGCGAGCTGGCCAAAATTGACCGCCGCAATGCCGAACTGGAAATCCAGCGCATGTATGACATCGTCGCGCAGAAGGTGGCCGCCAGTTCGCTGACCCAAGCGCCACCGCCGCCGCCAGCCAAGTAACCATCCCGCGGACAACCGAATCTCCCCAGCCCCGGCCTCGTGCCGGGGCTTTTTGTTGGCGGCGAAACCGCCGGAATCTCGTTTTTGCCTGCGTTGGCCGGCCTCCGTTTCGCCGGCCGGGACCTCCCCTGCCGCGTCCCCTCTCAATATCTGCGCAAAGCTCGCCAAGGGATGCGGAGCAGTTCGCGCCGAACGACGCTACCCTTTCCCCATCCTCTGGTTCCGCAATCACTTGGTCATAATGTCGCCGTGAAAACTACCGCCACCTCCGCCGTTTCAACCCTTGATGGCAATGAGGCCGTCGCCTCCGCCGCCTACCGCCTCAGCGAGATCTTCGCCATCTACCCGATCACGCCATCCTCCACGATGGCCGAATACGCCGATGAATGGGCGGTCGCGCGGCAACCGAATATCTGGGGCCTGGTGCCCGAGGTCGTCGAGCTGCAGTCCGAGGGCGGCGCCGCGGGCGCCGTGCATGGCGCGCTGCAGGCCGGCGTGTTGGCCAGCACCTTCACCGCCTCGCAGGGCCTGCTGCTGATGATCCCCAACATGTACAAGATCGCCGGCGAACTCACCCCGTGCGTCATCCATGTCAGCGCCCGCACCCTCGCCACGCACGCCCTTTCCATCTTCGGCGACCACTCCGATGTCATGGCCTGCCGCCAATGCGGCTGGGCGATGCTGGCCTCCAACTCCCCGCAGGAGGCGCATGATCTCGCCGCGATCGCGCATGCCGCCACGCTGCGCACCCGCGTGCCCTTCCTCCATTTCTTCGACGGCTTCCGGACCTCGCACGAGGTCAACACCGTCAGCCGCCTCAGCGACGACACGCTGCGCGCGCTCATCGACGCCGACGCCGTTTCCGCCTTCCGCCGCCGTGGCCTCACCCCGGATCATCCCGTGCTGCGCGGCACGGCGCAGAACCCCGATGTGTTCTTCCAGGCCCGCGAATCCATCAACCGCTTCTACGAGGTGGCCCCCGCCCTCACGCAGGAGACGATGGACCTTTTTGGCAAGCTCACTGGACGCAACTACCACCTGTTCGACTATGAGGGCCATCCCGAGGCGGAGCGCGTGATCGTCATCATGGGCTCGGGGGCCGAGACTGCCGCCGAAACCGCCGCGTGGCTCAACGCCAACGGGGAAAAGACCGGCGTGCTGAAGGTCCGGCTCTACCGCCCCTTCTCCACGCGGGCGTTCGTCGCCGCGCTGCCCCGCACCGTGCGCTCCCTCGCCGTGCTCGACCGCACCAAGGAACCCGGCGCCGTCGGCGAGCCGCTCTATGTCGACATCGTCACCGCCCTGCGCGAGGCCGAGGTGGCGGGCTGGTTCGCGCCGCGGGGCGGCCGCATCACCATCATCGGCGGCCGCTATGGCCTTTCCTCGAAGGAATTCACCCCCGCCATGGTCCTCGCGGTGTTCGCCGAGCTCGGCAAGCCGCTGCCGAAAAATCCCTTCACCATCGGCATCCACGACGACGTCACCGGCCTTTCGCTCAACTACGACCCGGCCGTGGACATCGAGCCGCCGGACCGCACGCGCGCCGTCTTCTTCGGCCTCGGCGCCGACGGCACCGTGGGCGCCAACAAGAACACGATCAAGATCATCGGCGAGGAGGCGGGCAAGTTCGGGCAGGGCTATTTCGTCTACGACTCGAAGAAGTCCGGCGCCGCCACCATCTCCCACCTCCGCTTTGGCGACAAACTCGTCCGCGCCCCCTACCTCATCCGTCAGGCCGACTTTCTGGCCTGCCACCAGTTCTCGCTGCTCGAGGTGCAGCCCGTCCTCGATCACGCCGCGCCCGGCAGCGTCTTCCTGCTCAACGCCCCCGGTCCCATCGAGACGCTTTGGGAGCGCCTCACCGTGGAGACGCGCCAGGAGATCGTCGCGAAGAAACTGCGCTTCTATGCCATCGATGCCGGCGCCGTCGCCCGGGCCTGCGGCCTCGGCGGACGCATCAACACCATCATGCAGACCTGCTTCTTTGCGCTCAGCCGTGTGCTGCCGCTCCCGCAAGCCCTCGAAAGCATCAAGAACTCCATCAAGAAATCCTACGGCAAACAGGGCGAAGAGGTGGTGAAGAAGAACGCCGCCGCCGTGGACAGCACCCTCGAGGCCCTCCGCGAGGTTCCCATCCCGGCCGACGCCGCCGCCACGCTGCATCGTCCGCCCCCCGTGCCCGAGGACGCGCCTGACTTCATCCGCAACGTCACCGCCGTCATGCTCTCCGGCCGCGGCGATCAGCTCCCCGTGAGCGCCTTCCCGCCCGACGGCACCTGGCCCACCGGCACCTCCCACTGGGAGAAGCGCAACATCGCCGACGAAATCCCCGTGTGGGACACCGCGCTCTGCATCCAGTGCAACAAGTGCGTCGAGATCTGTCCGCACGCCGCCATCCGGGCGAAATATTATCCGCCTGCGTCCCTGGTCGGGGCGCCCGCCGACTTCCATTCGACCGATTTCCGTTCTCCCGACGTCAAGGGCATGCGCTATACGCTGCAGGTCGCGCCCGAGGACTGCACCGGCTGCGAACTCTGCGTGCAGTTCTGCCCGGTCAAGGACAAGACCGATCCCAAGCGGAAGGCCATCAACATGCAGCCGCAAGCGCCGCTGCGCGAACCCGAGCGCCAGAACTTCGAGTTCTTCCTGCGGCTGCCATCGCCGGACCGCGCCACCCTCAAGCTCGACCAGGTGAAGAGCGCGCAGTTCCTCGATCCGCTCTTCGAGTTCTCCGGCGCCTGCTCCGGCTGCGGCGAGACGCCCTACGTCAAGCTGCTCACCCAGCTCTTCGGCGACCGCGCGGTCATCGCCAACGCCACGGGCTGCTCCTCCATTTACGGCGGCAACCTGCCTACCACGCCCTATACGCGGAATCAGGAAGGCCGCGGGCCCGCCTGGTCCAATTCGCTTTTTGAAGACAACGCCGAGTTCGGCCTCGGCCTGCGCCTGGGCCTGGATCGAAAGGAACTCATCGCCCGCGACCTCCTCCAGAAGCTCGCGGCCCGCGTCGGTCCGCCGCTGGTCGCCGCGCTCCTCCAGTCCGACCAGGGCACCGAGGCCGGCATCGCCGCCCAGCGCGCCCGTGTCGTTGAACTGCGCGACAAGCTGGCCGCCTTCTCCTCCGAGGCCGCGGTGCGCCAGCTCAACGATCTGGCCGATTATCTCGTCAAGAAAAGTGTCTGGATCATCGGCGGCGACGGCTGGGCCTACGATATCGGGTACGGCGGTCTCGACCACGTGCTCGCTTCCGGCCGCAAGGTCAACGTCCTCGTCCTCGACACCGAGGTTTATTCCAACACCGGCGGCCAGTGCTCCAAGGCCACGCCCCTCGGCGCCGTCGCGCGCTTCAGCATGGGCGGCAAGGCCACCGGCAAAAAGGACCTCGGCCTGCTCGCCATGACCTACGGCAACGTCTACGTCGCCCACGTCGCCCTCGGCGCCCGCGACAACCAGACGCTGGCCGCCCTGCGCGAAGCCGAATCCTATCCCGGCCCGTCGCTCGTCATCGCCTTCGCCCACTGCATCGCGCACGGTTACTCGCTGACCGACGGCATCGAACACCAGAAGCTCGCGGTGGAGACCGGCTACTGGCCGCTCTTCCGCTACGACCCGCGCCGGGCCGAACGCGGCGAGAACCCGCTGGTGCTCGATTCGCCCGCCCCCAAGGGCGAGCTCACCCGCTATACCAAGTTGGAAAACCGCTTCCGGATGCTGGAAAAGAAGGATCCCACGCGTTCCAAGGAACTCGACCGGCTGGCACAGGTGGAGGTGCACAAGCGCTTCGCCTTCTACCAAAAGCTTGCCTCGATGCAGGCCACCGGCGGCGGTGTCTCCGCCAGCGCCGCGCCGGCCATCCCCGCGCCCAAGCCACCGGCGCCCAAGAACGGCGATGGCCCCGCCACCATCAAGTCCGTCACCAGCGGCTGATTCACGCCCGCCTCCCGAACCTCAGGCCCGGTAGCCGCGTTGCCCCGACGCGGCTGCCTTGTCAGCCGGCCGGGATGATGCCCACGCCATGACCGACCCCATCACGCAATTCAACGCCTGGCTCCACGACGCGCAACACTGCGGCATGGATGAACCCACGGCCATGGCGCTGGCCACGGCGGACGCGCAGGGTCGTCCCTCCGTGCGCATGGTCCTGCTGAAACATGCCGACGAACGCGGCTTCGTTTTCTATACCAACCTCGAGAGCGTCAAGGCCGCCGACCTCAAGGCCAACCCCCATGCCGAGCTCTGCTTCTACTGGAACCCGCTGAGCCGCCAGGTGCGCATCACAGGTCCCGTCGAGCGCGTGAGCGACGCCGAGGCCGACGCCTACTTTGCCACGCGGCCGCGCCTGAGTCAGATCGGCGCCTGGGCCTCGCAGCAGTCGCGTCCCATGCAGGGTTATTTCGAACTCGAGCAGGCCTGTGCAAAAGTGGTGCTGCGTTATCCCCTTGGCGCCGTGCCCCGGCCGCCCTTCTGGTCCGGCTACCGCGTCGTGCCCGAGCGCCTCGAGTTCTGGAAGCAGAAGCCGTTTCGCCGCCACGAACGCATCCTCTTTACCCGCGAACACGGAGTCTGGAAGGAGCAGTGGTTGTATCCGTGATGACGTCTTGCGGC
This sequence comes from Opitutia bacterium, assembly GCA_003142615.1. Lineage (GTDB taxonomy): Bacteria > Verrucomicrobiota > Verrucomicrobiia > Opitutales > Opitutaceae > Fen-1467. The sequence continues at coordinate 65,845 of PLMW01000033.1, forward strand.
GTTTTCGCCCCAAGTCCGTCGAAAAACCGCTAGCGGTCGGGCCAAATCCGGCTTACGTTCCCCGCTTTCATGGATCTGACCGAACTCTATCAAAGCGTCATCCTCGACAACAACCGCCGGCCGCGGAATTTTCGCAAGCTGCCGACGGCCAACCGGGTCGCCGCGGGCAACAACCCCGTGTGCGGCGATGATGTCACCGTGTACGTGCAGGTCGAGGGCGACCGCATCGCCGACATCAGTTTTCAGGGTGCCGGCTGNNGCCGGTTCAAGGACATCGTCACCCAGGGCACCCCGGACGAGGAGGATCTCGATCTCTCCGCTTTTGCCGGCGTCCACCAGTTTCCGGCGCGCATCAAATGCGCGACGCTCGGCTGGCATGCCGCCCTCCAGGCCATCCATGGCGAGGCGGCCACCGTCACGACCGAATGAAACCGCCCGCCCATGCCCCCGACTGGGCCGCGCTGCGCGCGGATTTCCCCATCCTGGATCAGACGGTCCACGGCCGGCCGCTCGTCTACCTTGACAACGCGGCCACCACGCAGAAACCCCGCGCGGTCATCGAGGCGCTCACGCGCTATTACGAGCGGGACAATGCCAACGTCCACCGCGCCATCCACGAACTGAGCTCCCGGGCCACCACCGCCTACGAGGCGGCCCGCGCCCGCGCCGCCCGGTTCATCAACGCCCCCCTGCCCGAGGAGATCGTCTTCACGCGCGGCACCACCGAAAGCATCAACCTCGTCGCCTACGTGTTCACCTCACGGCTCAAGCGGGGCGACGCCATCCTCCTCACCGAGATGGAGCACCACAGCAACCTGGTGCCGTGGCAGTTGCTCGCGCAGCGCACCGGCGCGCAGCTGCTCTTTGTCCCCGTGACGGGTGACGAGGGGCTGCTGGACCTCGCGGGGCTCGACGCCCTGCTCAGGAGCAACGTGAAGCTCTTCGCGTTTACGCACATCTCGAACACGCTCGGCACGATCAACCCCGTAGCCGAACTGTGCGCCCGCGCGCGCCACCACGGCGCCATCACGGTGGTCGATGCCGCCCAGAGCGCCGGCCACCTGCCGCTCGACGTCCAGGCGCTGGGCTGCGACTTCCTGGCCTTCTCCGGACACAAGATGGCCGGCCCCACGGGCATCGGCGTGCTCTACGGCCGTCAGGCGCTGCTCGAGTCGCTCGATCCCTTTCAGGGCGGCGGCGAAATGATCGCCTCGGTGCAGTTCGAGCAAAGCACCTGGAACAAGGTGCCGCACAAATTTGAGGCCGGTACGCCCGACATCGCCGGCGCCGTGGGCCTGCATGCCGCCATGGACTACCTTGACACCGTCGGCCGCACGGCGATCGGCGGGCACGATGAGGAGCTCGCGCGCTACGCCGGCGAGCGCCTGCGCGGCATCCCCGGCATCCGCCTGCTCGGCCCGCGTGGCCCCCGCGGCGGGCTGGTGAGCTTCGCCCTCGCGGGCATCCATGCGCATGATGTGGTGACGTTTGCCGACCAGGAGGGCATCGCCCTGCGGGGCGGACATCACTGCACCCAGCCCCTCCTGCGCAAACTCGGAGTTCCCGCCACCACCCGCGCCAGTTTCTGGCTGTACAACACGCGCGAGGAGGTTGACCGGCTGGCCGAGGTCATCCTCCGGGCGGCAAAATTCTTCGGGACCCAGGATTAAGGCGCGCCGACCGGCGGTCAAAACGCGGCCTCCCCGGCGTCCGGCCGTCCTTTCTTCCTGCAAGAAATGCGCAAAGCTCGCCAAGGCGTGCGCTGCCGGTTGGCGCATTACCTGTCACTATGACAACGTGAAGAAAGCGTACCTGGAGGCTCTCGACGGCCACCGTGCGGAAATCAAGCGCAAGTGGGAGATCCTCCTTCGCGCGGCTCCCGCGATGACGCCGTTGGGCAATCCCGATACGCTCGTTTATCTGATGGACGAGTCGCTCAAGCAGCTCTTCTCCCTCTTCCACAGCAAATCCACCCACCAGTGGCTTTCCCTTCATCCCCCGGCGACGCACATCATCGGTACGAGCTGCCATTGCCGCCTGAATCCGCTCATCAACTATTTCATCGCGGGGCAGGCGGCGCTGGCTTTCGTGGCCCAGGCCGTCCCGCGCAGCAAGCATCACCTCGACGATGTGGCCGCCACCATCTGCGTGGACGAACTGCTGCTGACCTTCCGCTTCCTCGCCCACCGCGAGATCCAGGCCTTCTGCGAAGTCTGCCAGTATTCACCCGTCAACGCGCACGTTGCCGGCAATGGCTCCCCCGGCAAGCCGGTGTGTCCCCTGCCCTGGCACACGACGACCCGGAGCTAGGATTTTCCGCACCGGCAGGCGCGCTCAGATTGGCGCGGCGCCGCCGGCCGCGTGCAGCTGTTCGCGAAAATCGCTGGGCGACATGCCCTCGATCTTTTTGAAGACGCGGTTGAACTGCGAGAGCGATTGAAAGCCGGCCTCGAAGGCCGCCTCGCTGACACGCTTGTGCGGATTGAGCAGCAGATTCTTCACCTTCTCCACGCGCACCCGGGCCAGATAGTCGGTGAACGTCAGCCCGATGGCCTGCTTGAACATCTTGCAGAAATAGAAGGCGCTCGTGTTGACCGCCCGCGCCACCTCCTTGAGCGAGAGCTCTTCGCTCTGATGATCGGCGATGTAGGCGCGCGCCCGCGCGATCATCGGCGACTCCGCCTTCTCCTCCCGCACCATGAGCTGATTGCTCAGCGCGGCGAGGTGCTGGGCAAAGATCGCCAGCAGGCGGATGATCGACTCATACTGGCGCTTCGACACGACGCGGGTCTGGAAATAAGCCTCCTCGATCCGCTTGAGGTCGATCTCGCAGCCCCACTCGAGCAGCTGGCGGGTCACGCGCTTGAACTCGCGTTTGCTGGGCCGGTGCAGCAGCACCTGGCCGGTCTGCAGGAAGGCGATCAGGTTTTCGCCCACCCGCACGGGGATGGCGGTGTCGCACAGCCCCGCGAAGCACCGCAGGGTCTGGGCCTCCACCTTCGCCGCCTCGGCGATCTGCTGCTGCATTTGCAGGCAGGCGGAGCAGGATTTGTTGGTGCGGGCGAGCAGGGCGCAAAACGGATTCTCATTTTTCTGGCCGGCCAGCGGAAATTGAAACGTCTCCACCGGCCGCAGGCCGAGCGGCAGGCCCGTGGCCTCCGCAAACGCCTTTTCGTAATCGCGCCAGATCTGCGAGGCCTTGAGGTGCTCGACGATGCTTTTGCTGCGTGATTGAGGCAATGGGATCTCGTTCGACATGGACAGTGCGCGCCCGCCAACATCCGCCCGATCAGGGTGATGGGCAAACGAAAACACTACATTGCCCGGATCCGGGCCGGCGGCGGGGGGCGTGCAAGCTCCCCGCGGTTTCCCGCGGGGAGCTGCGCACTTAGTCCTCAATCACGTGAACCACGAGAGGGATTACCTTGATCGTGTTCACCAACCACCCGGGTTTTAATCCGGGCGGAATTTCCGTGGATTCATGCCTTGGCCGGGGTGGTGCCGAAGGCGGAATCCGTCTACATCAGCTGCAGGCGTGCCAGCGATGGGAAGGTAACCAAAGAACCACGGTGAATATGTACGCCAAACGCCGNNGGCTTTTGCACGCACGGTTTTTGACAAAATTTGCGGAGCCAGCCTGCGCGCCGGTGGTTACAATGACTGCATGAGCACGATCCTCGTTCCCATCGACTTTTCCGAGGAAACTCCCGAGGTCATCGAGTGCGCCGCGCTGCTGGCCCGTCGCAACCGCAGCCAGCTTGTCCTCATGCACGTCTCGCCCGGCGGCCGGGAGGTGGCCCCCGGGTTGCTCAGCAATGAGGAGGAAACCGCCGCCGCCGACAAGCTCGGGCGCCTCGAACGCTACCTCCGTGACGAGGGCTACCAGGTCTCAACCACCATCCGCGAAGGCGAGCCGGCCCGGGAGATCGTCGCCTATGGCGATGCGATCAAGGCCGACTGCATCATCATCGGTAAGCACGATCATGCGCCCGCGGCGACGCAGGCCAAAAGCCCCATCACGCGTTACGTTGAACAGCGGGCTCCCTGCACGGTCGTCGCCGTGCCGTGATCGCCGTGCTTCCGCCGCCCGGTCTCTGGTCCATTTTCGGGCGAATGGCCGTCCGGCGCGGGCGGGATTGAAAACGGAAGCACCCTTTCGCGCGGGAGCCGGGCCGTTCACTCGCCGCCCAGGGCCAGCAGCTCGCGCACGGCGGCGGTGACGGGGATCTTGCCGTCGAGAATCGCCTGCTCCCACGCGGCGCGCCGTGCCGCCACCCCGGGCCGGAGGAAAAAGCGGTTGCGCAGCGCCTCCTCGAGCATCGATTGCGCCCAGGCGAGGTTCTGCCGGCGGCGACGCCCGGCCAGCGCACCGTTGGCCCGCGCGGTCTGGAGAAACTCCTCGGCCGTGCTCCACAGATCGGGCACGCCCGCCCCCGTGCGCGCCGAGCAGGTCAGCGCGCGGGCCGGCCAGCCGGGCGTCGGCGGCGCCAGATAATGCAGCGAATCCTGCAGCAGGCGCCGGGTGGTTTGGGCGAGCGCGGCGTTCGGGCCGTCGGCCTTCGTCACGCACACGGCGTCGGCCAGTTCGAGCGCACCGCGCTTCATGCCCTGCAGGTCGTCGCCGCCGCCCGTGATCGTGAGCAGCAGCAGGAAATCCACCATGGAACGGACGGCGATCTCGCTCTGCCCCACCCCGACGGTCTCGACGAGGATGACCTCGTAGCCCGCCGCCTCGCAGACGAGGATGGTCTCGCGCGTCTGGCGGGCGACGCCGCCGAGCGCGCCGCCCGAGGGCGAGGGCCGGATGAAGGCGTTGGGCTCGCGCGCCAGTTGTTCCATGCGTGTCTTGTCGCCAAGGATGCTGCCGCGGCTGATGCTGCTGCTCGGGTCGACCGCGAGCACGGCCACCTTTTTGCCCTGGCGGCAAAGCCAGGTGCCCAAAGCCTCGATGAGCGAGCTCTTGCCTGCGCCGGGCACGCCCGTGATGCCGATGCGCACGGAGCGGCCCGTGTGCGGCAGCAGGTTCGCGAGCAGGGCCTGCGCCTCGTCAATGCGGGCGGAGGCGTCGCTCTCGATCAGCGTGATGGCCTGCGCCAGCAGCGCCCGGTCGCCCCGCCGCACGCCCCCGGCGTACTCCTCCGGCGAAAGCCGCCGACGGCGCGGTTGGTGCGGCGCCCTGCCCGAAGTCGGGGTCGCGGCTCCAGCCGGCACAATGCGCACGGCAAACTCGGGGCCCGCCTTTTGGGGCCGCCAGTCGGGATACGCGTGGGCCGGCTTTGTCATGGGTGGCAACCGAAAGATGGAGCCGGCGCCCAGCTTGGCAACATGACAATCGCCGCTGCGGTTCGCCCCTATCTGCTGTTCTCGCGAGGAATTCCATCCTAGAGGAATATACATGCTAACCCCTCCCAAGGTCATGCATCTGCTGGTGCTCGGCGTCCTGGCGATCACTCCGCGTGCGTCCGCCCAAAACGCCTTTGTCGTCAATGAGGATGGCCAGCTCCGGCTGGTGAAGGAGATTCGCAACGGCTCTCCACAAATCGACGTGGACGGAAAACTGCAGAAGGGCTACGGCCAGCAGTTTGCCCTCATCAAGGCGCCATTTTATCTGCCGGGCCTGGTCGCCCTCCCGAAGTTTATCGTTAAAACCCATCACCTGGAGATGACCCGCTCCGCAGCGCGCTTGAACTATGAAATGGAGATCCGGGGCATTGCGAAATCGGACGTCTCGCTCCAAAACTGTTTCTTCGTGCTGGAACTCATGTCCTGGAAGGACACGAGCGTCCTTTTCGCGCGCATGCCAAACCTGGAGGCCGGCAAGGAGGAGGAATTCGATCTGAATTTCAAGCTGCAGGTACCCCTCGAAGAGGGGCACTACCTGGTGCATATCTTCTCCGATGGCGTTGAGCTGCTGCACTCCAAGATGCCGGCGGCCTACCTCGCCGCGCAAAAGCAGAAAGCGGACGATTTTTCGAGCGGCCGGAAGACGGAATTTGACGCCGTACCCGCCCGCACCGTCCGGGCCGTCTATCCCGCCGAACTCACGGCAAACGTGCTCGAGGGCCGGGTCAAGGTGAACTGCCGGATCAACACCCGGGGCCAGGTGGTGTCGGCGGAGGTCGTGGAGTCCAATCATCCGGCCTTCTCCGAACCGGCGCTGGCCGCCGTGCGCCAGTGGAAATTCGATCCCGCCGTCAAGGACCGCCACCTCATGGAATCGACGGAGATCGTTTCCCTCCTCATCAAACCACCCGAGCCGAAGCGCTGAGCGCCCGGCGCTCAGGCGTGGCCGAGACGCTCGTTGAGCAGGCGCATGATCTCGCGGCCGGTGGCGGGCAGCCTGGTGCCGGGGCCGAAAATGGCCGCGACGCCCGCGGCGCGCAGTGCCTCGTAGTCCTGCTGTGGAATGACCCCGCCGCACACGACCATGATGTCCGGCCGGCCGAGCCGCTTGAGTTCCGCCACGAGCTGGGGCAGCAGCGTCTTGTGCCCGGCGGCGAGCGAACTCATGCCGACGGCATGCACGTCGTTTTCGACGGCCTGGCGGGCGGCCTCCTCGGGCGTCTGGAACAGCGGGCCGATGTCCACGTCGAAACCGAAGTCGGCATACGCCGTGGCCACGACCTTCGCGCCGCGGTCATGGCCGTCCTGCCCGAGCTTGGCGATGTAGATGCGGGGGCGGCGGCCTTCGCGCGCGGCGAAGGCGTCGGTCATCGCGCGGACTTCCTCGATCCCGGGGCTGGGTCCAAACTCTGAACGGTACACGCCGGCGATTGTACGGACGACCGCCTGGTGACGTCCAAACACTTTTCCCATCGCGTCGGAGATTTCGCCGAGGGTGGCGCGGGCCTGTGCGGCGGTCACGGCCAGCTCGAGCAGGTTGCCCGCGTTGTCGTGGGCGGCCGCGGTGAGGGCGGCGAGCGCATGCTGCACGGCGGCGGGATCGCGGGAGGCCTTGAGCTCATGGAGGCGCTTGATCTGCGCCTCGCGCACGGCGGTGTTGTCCACCTCGAGGATGTCGAGGGGCGCCTCCTGTTCGAGCACGGCCTGGTTGACGCCGATGATGGTCTCCTTGCCCGAATCGATGGCGGCCTGACGCCGCGCGGCCGCCTCCTCGATGCGCATCTTGGGCAGGCCGGTCTCGATGGCCCGGGTCATGCCGCCGAGCGATTCGACCTCCGCCAGGTGCTGGCGCGCCCTTTGGATGAGCGCGGCGGTGAGATACTCGACGTAGTACGAACCGGCCCACGGATCGACCGTGCAGCAGATGCCGGTCTCCTGCTGGAGGTAAAGCTGGGTGTTGCGCGCGATGCGGGCCGAGAAATCGGTGGGCAGCGCCATCGCCTCGTCGAGCGAGTTGGTGTGGAGCGACTGCGTCTGGCCGCCGGCGGCGGCCAGCGCCTCGAGGCAGGTGCGGGCGACGTTGTTGAAGGGATCCTGCGCGGTGAGGCTCCAGCCGGAGGTCTGCGAGTGCGTGCGGAGCGCAAGCGACTTGGGGTTTTGCGGACTGAACCGGGCGACCATTTCCGCCCAGAGCACGCGGGCGGCGCGCAGCTTGGCGATCTCCATGAAGAAATTTTTGCCGATGCCCCAGAAAAAGCTCAGGCGCGGGGCGAACGCATCGATGTCGATGCCGGCCTGCACGCCGGTGCGCAGATATTCGAGGCCGTCGGCCAGCGTGTAGGCCAGCTCGAGGTCGGCCGTGGCGCCCGCCTCCTGCATGTGGTAGCCGGAGATCGAGATGCAGTTGAACTTGGGCATGTGCCTCGCGCAGTAGGCGAAGATGTCGGCGATGATGCGCATCGAGGGCCCGGGCGGGTAGATGTAGGTGTTGCGCACCATGAACTCCTTGAGGATGTCGTTCTGGATCGTGCCTGCCAGCTCCGGGAGCTTCGCGCCCTGCTCCAGCGCGGCGGCAATGTAGAACGCCATGATCGGGATGACTGCGCCGTTCATTGTCATCGACACCGAGACCTCGCGCAGCGGGATCCCGTCGAAAAGCTGCTTCATGTCCAGGATCGAGTCGATTGCCACGCCGGCCTTGCCGACGTCGCCCACAACGCGCGGATGGTCGGAGTCGTAGCCGCGGTGCGTCGGGAGGTCGAAAGCGACCGAGAGGCCCATCTGGCCCGCGGCGAGATTGCGGCGATAGAAGGCGTTGCTCTCGGCGGCGGTCGAGAAGCCGGCGTACTGGCGAATCGTCCACGGCCGCGTGACGTACATCGTCGGGTACGGCCCGCGCAGGAACGGCGGAAAACCCGGCATCGTGTCGGGCAACTTCCCGGCCGGCGCGAGGTCAGCCGCGGTGTGGACGGGCTTTACGGCAATCTGCTCGCTGGTCATCCACGGGTCCGTCTCCGCGACGGGACCGGCCGGCGCGACGGGCGCCGCGGGATCATCGAAGGAAATGCGGGTGAAATCCGGGTGGGCTTTCATGGGAGGACGCCGGCGAGGCGCTGCAGCTGGGCGAGGGTCGCCCGGACGTTGGAGCGAAGGTGGATGAATTCATCGAAACCGGCGGTGCGGAACTCCTGCTCCCGCTCGCCCGGATGGCCGGCGAGGACCACGACGAGCGCGGGCCGGGCGGCTTTGATGCGCCGGGCGAAAACCGGCGCCAGCTGCGGATAAGTGTCGTCCGTCGAGCAGAGCACGGCGATGGCTGCGCCGGAGGCCGCGGCGGCGCCGGCCGCCTCCTCGGCGGTGGCGAAGCTCTTCCGGCCATCGATCTCGAAGCCGGCGATGGCGAAAAAGCCCGCGGCGAAGTCGGCCCGCGCCTTGTGCTGCTTCGGCGGGCCCATCCTGACCAGAAAAACCCGGGCCCGTTTGCCGGTGCGTGTCAAAAAATCGTCCCCGGTGCGGCGCACGGTTTCGAAGCCTCCGGCGGCGCGGGCCAGCCGGAGGGCGGGCGCGGTCGGACCAGCCTCACGCTTCTGCGTCCAGGCGATGCGCAGCGTGGGCAGCGTGGTGCGCTTCGCGGCCGCAGCCTGGAGGGCGGAGAAACTCTTGATGGATTTCGGCGCGGATTTGCGTCGCGCGCGGTCGACCGCCCCCGCCCGGGGTGCGTTCCGCGGCTCCTCCCGCAGATTGGGCTGCGCCGTGGTGCCGAGGATTGGGTGGCGGCGCGTGTCGACCAGCGCCTGCTTGTCCTCGGCCGCCTTGGCGACGAGTGACTGCGGGAAACCGGTGAGCACGGCCTGCGCCATGCCGCCGCGCGACTCCACCTCCTGGAAAAGCGTCCAGGCCTTGCGGGCCAGCTGCGCGGTGAGCACCTCCACGTACCAGGCGCCGCCGGCGGGGTCGATCTGGTGCTCGAACGAAAACTCCTCGGCGAGGATGGCGTGCAGGTTGCGCGACATGCGCTTGCCCAGTTCGGTGGGCTCGCCGGTGACCTCGTCATAGGGACGAATGTCAATCGCATCGGCTCCGCCGACGACGGCGGAAAGCGCCTCGGTGGTGACGCGGAGCAAATTGACGTGGGAATCGTAGAGCGTCTTGTCCCACGCGGCCGTGCGCACGGCGATGAACACCTTCTGCGCGCCGGCGTCGGCGCCAAAGGCTCCGGTCATCTTCGCCCAGAGCACGCGGGCGGCGCGCAGCTTGGCGATTTCCATGAAGAAATCCACGCCGACCGCAAAACCAAGGTGGGTGTGCGCGGCGATCTGCGCGGGCGCCACGGCGCGGTCCAGCAGCCGGCGCCAGTATTCGGCGCCGGTCGCGAGCGCGAAGGCCAGCTCCTGCACGGCGGTGGCGCCGCCTTCATGCCAGAGATGCGCGCCGATGCCCACGAGGCGGGCGGACAGGCCGGCTTTTTCGGCCTCCTGCATGCCCTCCGCCACATCGTGGAAGCAGAGCGCCAGGGGCATGGGCAGCGAACCATGGCTCGCCAGCCAGCCCAGCGGATCGGCCCGCACCGGCGCATCTTTTCCTGGACGCGTCATGGCCAGTGCCAGCGCCGGCAGCGGCGAAAATTCATACTCCGAAGGCTCGGTGCACGCCTCCCAGCGTCTCCCGCGTTCATCGGGCCGCCGGGCGCCACGCAGGTAGGGCGGTTCGCCGGGCGCGGCCGTGAGCTTCAGCGCCGCCGCGTCCTCCCGGCGGTAGAGCGGCTGCACGTCGATGCCTTCCGGCGTGCGCGTCACGAGTTTTTTCTCGAGCGGTACGCCCTTGAGCTCCTGCTCAACGGTCGCGCGCCAGTCCGCATAAGTCGCTGGTGGAAAAGAGGGAGGGGATTTTTCGAGTTGATCCGTGGCTGTCATTAACGTGATGAATCGCGCGGCGCGGTTGCCCGCATTTTCGGCGCAGTGCATCAGCTTGTGAAATCATCTTGGCAACGCTGAACCACCGAAAGACCAAGCGATGAGGGCACTTTGCCAAAATATGCGCAGAGCTAATCCTCGCACTTCGGCATACTGCGTATCGCCAGAGCTATACCTATAAGAAATGATTAAGCAAATCGATCACCTGGGCATCGCGGTCCGCTCGCTTGACGAGACTGTACCCGTTTATGAAAAAGCGCTTGGGTTGCGCTGCGAGCACCGCGAGGAGGTTCCGTCCCAGAAGGTGCGCACGGCGTTCTTCGATGTCGGTGGCGTCCATCTGGAACTGCTGGAACCAACCTCGCCCGAGAGCCCGATCGCCAAATTCCTGGCCGACCGCGGGGAAGGCATCCATCACATCGCGTTCCGCACGGACAATATCACGGCCCAGCTGGCGCAGGCCGCCGGCGCCGGCATGCGCCTGATCCATGAAAAGCCCTTTGAAGGCGCGGCGGGCAAGCTCGTCGCCTTCCTGCATCCCAAGTCGACGCACGGGGTGCTGACCGAACTATGCGCCTCGAAGCCGGCCTAGGCCGGTGCCACTGTCAACTCCGCCATGCCCATTTCCCCCTCACTGCTCAGCAACCTTGAGCAAAAACGCCGCACCGCCTACGCCGCGGGCGGCGAGGACAAGCTCACCGAGCGCCGCAAAAAGGGCCTCCTGACCGCCCGCGAGCGTCTCGCCGTCCTCTTCCAGGAAAATACGTTCATGGAATGGGGCCTGCACGCCCAGCATGACTGCCATCACTTTGACATGGAGGGCAAATCCATGCCCGGCGACGGCGTCATCACCGGCGTCGGCTATGTCGACGGCCGGCCGGTCGCGGCCTTCAGCCAGGACTTCACCGTCGGCGGCGGCGCGCTCGGCCGCATCCACTCCAAGAAGATCTGCGACCTCATGGATTACGCACAGAAGGCGGGCATTCCGCTGATCGGCATCAACGACTCGGGCGGCGCGCGCATCCAGGAGGGCGACGACTCGCTCTCCGGCTACGGCCAGGTGTTCTTCCGCAACGTCGAGCTCTCCGGCCTGGTGCCGCAGATTTCCATCATTGCCGGGCCGTGCGCGGGCGGGGCGGCCTATTCGCCGGCCCTGTCCGACTTCATCATCATGACACAGAAGAACGCCAGCATGTTCATCTGCGGCCCGGAAGTCATCAAGGCGGCCACCGGCCAGAGCACCACGATGGACGAGGTGGGCAGCGCGGCGGCCCACGCCACGGTGAGCGGCAACGTGCATTTCCTCGCCGAGGACGACACCCACGCCCTGCAGATCGCCCGCAAGCTGCTTTCCTTCCTGCCCTCCAACAACGTGGTGGATCCGCCGCATTGCCCCACCCCGCTGGTGGACATGTCGCCCGATCCGGAACTGAACCAGCTCGTGCCCGAGGATCCCAAGGCGCCCTTCGACGTGCATGACGTCATCGTGCGCCTAGTGGACGAGGGCGATTTCCTCGAGGTGCATCGCGACTTTGCGAAGAACCTCGTGGTGGGCTTCGGCCGCGTACAGGGCGTCGTGGCCGGCTTTGTGGCCAACAATCCCGCCCAAAAGGCCGGCGCGCTCGACATCGACGCGTCCGACAAGGGCGCCCGCTTCATCCGTTTCTGCAACGTCTTCAACATTCCCGTCGTCACGCTGGTGGACGTCCCCGGCTTCCTGCCGGGCGTCGCGCAGGAGCGCGGCGGCATCATCCGCCACGGCGCGAAGATGCTCTTCGCCTACGCCGCGTCCACCGTGCCGAAGCTGACCTTCATCATGCGCAAGGCTTACGGCGGCGCCTACCTGGCCATGTGCAGCCGCGACATGGGCGCGGACATTGTTTACGCCTGGCCCTCGGCCGAGATCGCCGTCATGGGCGCCGAGGGGGCGGTCAAGATTCTCTTCAAGCGCGAAATCAGCACCGCCAGCGATCCCCAGGCCAGGGAGAAGGAGCTCGCCACCGAGTATCGCGAGAAGTTCGCCTCGCCCTACGAGGCCGCGGCCAAGGCGATGATCACCGACATCATCGAGCCCGCGCAGACGCGCGGCGTGCTGGCAATGGCTCTGCGCAACACCCTCTCGAAGCGCGAAACGCGGCCGCCCAAGAAACACGGCAACATCCCCCTGTAATCGCGCCGTCCTCTTCCCTCCGCATTCATGATGAAAAAACTGCGAGTCACGGTTGATGGCAAAGTGTATGAAGTGACGGTTGAAATGCTTGACGAGGGCATCGAGTCCGGTGCCCTGCCCGTCGTTGCTCCCGTCGCGTCCCATGTCGCCTCCGCGCCGGTGATGGCGCCCGTCACCGCGCCCGCTCCAGCCCGGCCAGCCGCCGTGGCCGGCGCCATCAAGAGCCCGCTCGCCGGCAAGGTCATGTCGGTCGACGTTAAGCCGGGCCAGGATGTCAACGAAGGCCAGCGGGTCGTGACCCTCGAGGCCATGAAGATGAACACCTACATCTATGCGCCGAAAACGGGCCGCATCTCCGCGGTGCAGGTCAACCCCGGCGATGCCGTCGAGGAAGATGCAGTGCTGATGGTCATCGCCTGATGCCGCCCATCCCGGTCGCCTTCCTGAAATGAACTATCAAACCGTGGGAATGCTCATCCTGCTGGGGGCGCTGGCCTACCTCTGGCTGGTGGTGAACCGTCTCAGCCGGACGGTGCGCATCCTTGGACAACACGCCCTCCCGCCCGCTCCCACGAAACCGACGCCCCCCGTGATGTCCGCCGCGGATGCCATCGATGAGGGCGTCGTCGCCGCCATTGCCGCCGCCGTCGCCCTGGTGATCAGGGTTCCGCATCGCATTGTCGCCATGCACCCCGACTATGGAGCCCAGCACGCCTGGTCCGCCGAAGGTCGCCGGGAAATCTACCTATCCCACAAGATCCGCTGAGAAGTCCGCCACCATGCTTAACGACCTCGCCACGATTCCAGAACTCGACGTCCGCGCCATCGACGGCTGGACGCTGCACGAGTTTGCCGAGGTTACCTCGACCAATGCACTGGCCGCGCATCTGCCGCCGTGGTCGGCCGTCTCCGCCGGCGTGCAGACCGCGGGACGCGGCCGCAGCGGGCGTCACTGGGTGTCCGACCAGGGCGGACTGTGGCTCTCCGCCGTGGTGCCCACGCCGGGCGACTCCGCCCACTGGGCGCTGCTGCCGCTCGCCGCCAGCTGGGCGGTGCTCACCGTTGTGCGCGCGCTCGGCATCCCCACGGTGCGCCTGCGCTGGCCCAATGACATCCTCGTCGGCCGGCAAAAGCTGGCCGGCATCCTCGTGGACCGGTTTTCCGCCGACACCGCCGTGGTCGGCATCGGTCTGAATGTCGTCAACCGCCCCGAGGCGGCAGAGGCTGCGCTGGCCGACCAGGTCACGCGTCTGGCCGATCTGCTGCCGGAGCCGCCGCCAACCCCCGCGCTGCTGGTGCGCCTCCTCGCGGCGCTCACGCGCGAACACCACCGCCTCGAGGTCGGCGACACCGCCGGCCTGTGCTGTGACCTCAACGGCGCGTGGTTGCACCGCCATGTGCACGTGACCCTCGCCGGCGGGCAGGGCGCCATCAACGGCCACCTCGTGGGCATCGATGCCCACGGCAGCCTCCTCTTGGAGGGCGCCGCCGGCGAAGTGCGCGTGCTGCCCCCGCACCGGGTCGAGCTGCTCCGCGAGATTTTCTGAACCCAACCTCCCATGACGGCCCCCGCTCACCACCAACCACCACGCTCCCCCTTCCCTATGCTGACGGCCGATGAAGCCGCGGCACTCATCCAGCACGGCCAGACGGTCGGCTTCAGCGGCTTCACCCCCGCCGGCGCCACCAAGGTCATCCCCACTGCCATCGCCCGGCGGGCGAAGGCGGAGCACGATGCCGGCCGGCCGTTCCAGATCGGCGTCGTCACCGGCGCCTCCACCGGCCCGTCGCTGGACGGCGAACTGGCGCGCGCCAACGCCATTTCGTGGCGCACGCCCTACCAGTCGGACCCGGACCTGCGGAAGCGCATCAACGCCGGCGAAACCCGCTTCTTCGACATGCACCTGAGCATGCTGCCGCAGAACGTGCGCTACGGCTTCCTCGGCAAGTTCTCCTGGGCCATCCTCGAGGCCGCCGACGTCAACCACGACGGGGCCATCGTCCTCACCTCCTCGGTCGGTGCCACGCCCACGTTCTGCCACGTCGCGGACAAGATCCTCATCGAGCTCAACCACTACCATCCCACGTCGCTCTTCGGCATGCACGACATCTATGAGCCGGAGGATCCGCCGAACCGCTGCGCGCTTCCCATCTACAAGCCCTCCGACCGCGCCGGCCGGCCCTTCATCAAGGTCGATCCCGCCAAGATCGCCGGCATCGTCGAAACCAACCTGCCCGACGAGACGACCGCCTTCGATCCGCCCAGCGAGGTCACGCGCCGCATCGGCCGGAACGTCGCCGGGTTCCTCGCCGCCGAGCTCAAGCGCGGCACCATGTGCCAGGGCCTCCTGCCCCTGCAGTCGGGCGTGGGCGACATCGCCAACGCCGTGCTCGGCGCGCTCGGCGAGCACCCCGACATCCCGCCCTTCGAGATGTACACCGAGGTCATCCAGGACTCGGTCATCAGCCTCATCAACAGCGGCAAGATCAAGTTTGCCAGCGGCACGGCCCTCACCGTCAGCCAGTCCGTGCTCGCCTCGGTCTACGCGAACCTGACGGACTACCGCCACCGCCTCCTGCTGCGTCCGCAGGAAATCTCCAACCAGCCCGAGATCATCCGCCGCCTCGGCCTGATCTCGATCAACACCGCCATCGAGACCGACCTGTTCGGCAACGTGAACAGCACCCACATCATGGGCCGCAACATCATGAACGGCATCGGCGGCTCGGGCGACTTCACGCGCAACGCCTTCATCTCGATCTTCACCTGCCCCTCGACCCAGAAGGGCGGGAAGATCAGCACCATCGTGCCGCTCGTCAGCCATGCCGATCACAGCGAGCACTCCGTGCAGGTCATCGTCACCGAGCACGGCGTGGCCGACCTGCGGGGCAAGGACCCGTACGAACGCGCCCGCCTCATCATCGACCACTGCGCCCATCCCGACTTCCGCGACAGCCTGCGCCGCTACTTCGAGATGGCGAAGGGCGGCCACACGCCGCAGACCCTTTCCACCGTCTTCCGCATGCACGAGCAGTTCCTGAAGAACGGCGACATGCGGGGCGTCGACTGGACCGCCTGACCGGACCCTTTCAACCCACAGCCGCAAACATCATGAAAATCCACCTCTATCTCTCGCTCAACCCCGAGGCGCTCATCGCCTCCCACCTGGCGCCGGAGGAGTTTGGCGCCTACCTCGCCGTCGGCACCCAGAAGTATTCGCGCGGCCAGGCGATGTTCTTCGACATCGACCCCGCCATGCAGAGCGACTACCCGCCCTTCCAGGAAATCGGGAAGCGCTGCGTGCCGCATCTCGACGGCTCGCCGCGCCGCTCCACCTACCTCGCGATCTACCGGGTGCTCGAGTACGTGCCGGTGGCCGCGCTGGGCCGGCTCCACCTCGCCACGCATGACGGCCGCGTCCTCAGCCTGAACCCCGCGCCGTACACGCCGCCCGTGGACCGCTGCTTCCACCTCTACCAGGAATTCTGCCCGGTCACGCCGCGCGTCGTCAGCACCCTGGATCCCGCGGAATTCTGCCAGCGCCTCACCGATCCGACGGTGCCGGTCTACGTCCCCAAGATCGCCTTCGCGGAGCTCGCCCTCGGCAAGCTCGCCACGGACCTCGAATCCGCGGATGTCGGCAACCTGCCCTACTCCGGCCTGCAGCACCTGCGCGACTGCCTGCGCGAACTCAACCGCAAGCCCGGCAAGCCCACCAAGGTCACGGTGCGCAACGTCCGCGACGACGTGCTCTACCGCACGATCCAGGGCGGCGTGTACGCCGGCCAGGGGCGCGAATTGAAATTCTACCCGATACCGACGCCGGCCGATCTCGACTCGGCGCACCACGAATGGTGGCACTCCGCGCAGGCCTCCTTCGGCAGCTGAACCGCCTTCCCCCATCCCGCTTCCTTCCGGAAATTCCACCATGTTCACCACACTCATCAAATGGGCGCGACACCGTCGCACCAACACGATCTTTCTGGCCGCGATGGCGGCCTTCTTCGTGGCCGCGTTCTATGCGCGGCCACTGTTCGGGCACTCTGCTGGCCAGCAGAGCGGCCCGGAGGCGCCGGCCGCGTCCAACGGGGAGCCCGCCTTCAGGTTCTTCGCGCTCTTCAGCGACCCGAAGTACACGCAGCTCGAGCTCGTCGCGCTGATGGTGGTGCTCGGCATCGCCATCGCCGGCCTGCTCTACGCCCTGCTGCTTGCGAAGCAGGTGAAGGCGGCGGACCAGGGCACGCCGCGCATGCAGGCCATCGCCGCCGCCGTGCGCGAGGGCGCCGATGCCTACCTCGCCGCGCAGTTCCGCAAGATCGGACCGCTCATCGGCATCATCACCGTCATCCTCTACTTCACCACGCAGAGCGACCTGGGGGCCTTCAAGTTCGGCCGCGCCGGCGCCTTCGCGGTCGGCGCGGTCTTCAGCTGGCTGGTCGGCTTCGTCGGCATGCGCCTCGCCACCACCGGCAACCTGCGCGTGGCCGCGGCCGCCCGCCGTTCCTACGGCGAGGCCATGCAGCTCGGCTACCGCACCGGCACCGTCACCGGCATGCTCACCGACGGCCTCGGCCTCCTCGGCGGCACGCTGATCTTCATCGCCTACGGCGAACAGGCCTACGAGGCGCTGCTGGGCTTCGGCTTCGGCGGCACCCTCCTCGCCCTCTTCATGCGCGTGGGCGGCGGCATCTACACCAAGGCCGCTGACGTCGGCGCCGACCTCGTCGGCAAGATCGAGAAGAACATCCCGGAGGACGACCCCCGCAACGCCGCCACCATCGCCGACAACGTGGGCGACAACGTGGGCGACTGCGCCGGCATGGCCGCCGACATCTTCGAGAGCTACGAGGTCACCATCGTGGCCGCCATGATCCTCGGCCTCGCGACCTTCGGCCACAAGGGCGTCATCTTCCCGCTCCTCGTCCGCGGCATCGGCGTGCTCGGCTCGATCATCTCGACCTACACCGTCAAGGCCGGCCCCAACGACACCTCCGACACCGCGCTGAAGAGCGTCCACAACGGCTTCTGGATCGGCTCCATCATCTCCATTGTCGGCTTCTTCGCCCTGGGCTTCGCCTACCTCCGGTTTAATCCGGCCATCAACCTGCTGCGCAACGCCAGCCCGGAGGACATCGCCAACTTCCCCAACACCGTCCCGGGCAATCTGCCGGCGTGGGCGAACTTCGGCCACGCGGGCCTCGACATGCGGCCGGTGCTTACCTGCCTGATCGGCGTCATCCTCGCCATCGCGCTCAACAAGGTGACGAGCTACTACACCCACACCTCGCACGCGCCGGTGAAGGGTCTGGCCAAGGCCTGCCAGACCGGCCATGCCACCAACATCATCCAGGGCTTTGCGGTCGGCTATGAGAGCACGGTCGCCATGGTGGTCGTCATCGCGGTCGCCATCCTGCTCTCCTACCTCTGCTACCTCGGCACCCCGCCGCTGTTCGTCGCCTACGGCGTGGCCATGACCGGCATCGGCATGCTCACGCTCACCGGCAACACCATCTCGATGGACGTCTTCGGCCCCGTGGCCGACAACGCCAACGGCATCGGCGAAATGGGCTACGACGCCGAGGCCATGGAGAAGCAGGAAAAGGGCAGCTACAAGCACGCCCGCCAGATCCTCGCCGACCTCGACGCCGTCGGCAACACCACCAAGGCCGAGACCAAGGGCATCGCCATCGGCTCCGCCGTCATCGCCGCCGTTTCGCTCTTCGCCTCGTTCATCGCCGTCATCGCCGTCGGCAGCGAGGAGAAGATCAGCCAGATGACCACCGGGCAGTACATTGCGGAGGCCGGCAAGCTCACCGTCGCCCACCCGATGGTGTTCATCGGCTTCCTCCTCGGCGGCGCCGTGCCGTTCCTCTTCAGCTCGATGCTGATCCGCGCCGTCGGCCGCGCCGCCTTCCTCATCGTGAAGGAGTGCCGCGACCAGTTCCGTGACGCCGACATCTGGTCGGGCAAGAAGAAACCCAACTACGGCCGCGTCGTCGACATCTGCACCTCCACCGCGCAAAAGGAACTCATCGGCCCCGGATTTCTCGCGATTCTCACGCCCATCGCCGTGGGCTTCCTCCTCGGCACCCAGGCGCTCGGCGGTTTCCTCGCCGGCATGATCCTCACCGGCCAGCTCCTCGCCGTCTTCATGGCCAACGCCGGCGGCGCGTGGGACAACGCCAAGAAGCTCATCGAGGACGGCCACTACGGCGGCAAGGGCTCCGAAGCCCACAAGGCCGCCGTCACCGGCGACACCGTGGGCGATCCGCTCAAGGACACCGCCGGCCCCGCCATCAATCCGCTCATCAAGGTGATGAACATGGTCAGCCTGCTCGCGCTCGGCCTCGTCATCAAATACAACCTCATCACCGGCACGGCCAGCCGCGTCGTCGGCCTCGTGGTCGCGCTCCTCTGCGCTGCGGCGATCGGCTGGTCGATCTGGCAGAGCAAGCGCGAGTCGAAGGAACTGCAGGAGATGGAGAAGCAGTTCGAGCAGTGAGGCCCGTGCCATCACCCATGACTTGACCCGCAG
This sequence comes from Opitutia bacterium, assembly GCA_003142615.1. Lineage (GTDB taxonomy): Bacteria > Verrucomicrobiota > Verrucomicrobiia > Opitutales > Opitutaceae > Fen-1467. The sequence continues at coordinate 84,807 of PLMW01000033.1, forward strand.
AGGCGCCCACCCGGGCGCCTCTTGTTTTTTTTGAGCGGCGTTGTAGGTCGGGCTTTCCTGTCCGCCATAGCCTTGGCGACGGCGGAACGCCCGACACGCCGATGCGGCGATGCCATTCCGTCGGGCATGAAGCCCGACCTACAATTTCGAAATCGGGACGGACGCAAGGTCCGCCCCTACAAAGAAGGATAAACTGAAGGATCAAGCGCCGCGGCGGTGTTAAAGGATCTAACACCCACCTGTTCACTCGGCGGGCCCAGCGGTCCCGCCCTACCCAGAATACCCCTCCAGCTCACTCATGAAACGCATCCTCCTGCTCACCGTCCTTGCCGCCGCGATCGCGCCGGCGGCATTTCCCCAGAACATGTTCCGCGGCAACCCGGCCCACACCGGCGTGTACGACACCGAGGGACCGCGGCAGCTCAAGGGCGTCAAGTGGGCCTTCCAGACCGGCGGACCGGTGGTGTCCTCGCCGACCGTGGTCGACGGCGTGGCCTACGTCGGCAGCGACGACAAGCAGCTCCATGCCGTCGACGTGGCGACCGGAAAGGAGAAGTGGAAGTTCGCCACCGAGGGAATCGTCCGCTCCACGCCGGCCGTGGTCGCCGGCCTCGTGTACTTCGGCAGCTACGACGGCGTCTTCTACGCCGTGGACGCGGCCAGCGGCCAGTTGAAGTGGAAGTTCGCGACGCCGGGTGAAAGGAAATTCGAAGCCAAGGGCCTGCACGGCTACACGCCGCGCACACAGACGATCCCCGATTTCTGGGATCTGTACCTCTCCTCGCCCGCGGCGGCCGACGGCGTGGTTTACTTTGGCAGCGGCGACGGCAACTGCTACGCGCTCGACGCCGCAACCGGACAGCTGAAATGGAAATTCGAGACCAAGGGTGTCGTCCACTCGTCGCCGGCGCTGGCGGAAGGCACGGTCTTTTTTGGGAGCTGGGACACTTACCTGTACGCCGTGGATGCCAAGACCGGCCAGGAGAAGTGGAAATTCAAGACGGGCGAGGACCCGGTGAACTACAACCAGACCGGCATCCAGTCTTCCCCGGCGATCGTCGACGGCGTGGTCTACTTTGGCTGCCGCGACTTTAATGTCTACGCGGTGGACGCCGCGACCGGCCAGGAGAAGTGGAAGTACAAGATCACGTGGGTCAACGCCTCGGCGGCCGTCGTCGACGGCTCGGTTTACTTCGGCACGTCCATCCCGGCCTTCTTCATCGCGCTGGATGCCAGGACCGGCAAGGAACGCTTCAAGTTCGACGCGCACACGCCCGTCTTTTCCTCGCCGGCCATCGCGGGCGGCCTCGCCTACTTCGGATCGTTCAACGGCTCGCTGTACGCCGTGGACCTCAAGGACGGCAAGCTGGCGTGGGAATTCCAGACGGAGTCCGCGAAGAAGAACGCCTCCGCCTATCTCAAGCCCGACGGGGGGCTGAATTTCGCGACCGTCTTCACCTCCCCGTTCTTCGAGGACATGTACCATACCAGCGTGAAGCTCTTCTCACTCGGGTCGATCGTCTCGTCGCCGGTGGTGGACCACGGCGTGGTCTACGTTGGCAGCGCCGACGGCAACCTGTACGCCTTGGAATAAACGAGCGGTCTGCTTTTGCCTCACGCCACGGACGCAAAGTCCGCATAGGTCTGGAGGGATAGATTCCCAATCTTGTCGTGGCGCCTGCCAGCCATAGCTCCGTACTAGACGGAGCGACGGCTGGTCCTTGGCGACCTTTGCGTGAGTAGATTCAGTTCCGCATGGACGCCCGTGGTTTCAGCGCAGGCAGGCGTCTGCAGTGCGCCTGCCGAACGAGGCCTGCCATGCTCACTCCGGCCCGGGCGCGAAGGCGGGATGCTCCGTGAGCGGCTGGATCGTGCCGTCGGGTTTGTAGTGCAAGGGCGCGAGCGGGAATTCCGTTTGTGGATGAGCAGGGACGGCGGGTGGATCTGCACGCGCTGCGCAAGACATTCGGAACGGCACTGGTGCTCAACGGCGAGCAACCGCGCGTGGTCATGGAAGCCATGCGGCATAGTGACCTCAAGTTGACAATGAAACTCTATACAGACGCTGGGCAATTGCCGGTTGGCGCTGCGTTGGCACGGCTACCGTGGAATTGCGCAAATGCTGTTGAATGCATGCAGGGTTTGGGGCAGATCGTGAGTTGAAACGGCGCACTATTGAAAGCTTGGCTGAAATCCGACCATGATGAGTATCGGCAAACAACTCAGCGAAGACTGGAAGTTCGAAGATCGATATCCGACGGAGAAGTGCGATGTTTTGGACGAGCATATTTATTATGAAATCATCACAGCGCTAGGGATACCGGCCTGCGACACCACAGATTATTCTGCGTGGGAACACGTGAATTTTTCCAGACTTGGCCACTGTCGCGTGTTGATCGAATTCTTTTCGGGCTCGCGAAAAAAAGACAGTGGCAAGATTAAGCCGGACGATGTGCTTTCGGAGGACTACGGGTATGGGCCAGAGGTGTTCAAATTCACAGCAGGGGGAGAGGATCGGTTGAATAAAGACTTGTTTCACCTCACATATGCCAGACTTAGGCATAAAAAGGATCTCCAGAATAAACCTTGGCCAGACGAGTACCTTGTCCAAATGCACATAACGTGCATCGAGTTCGTCAAGCATCTGCTCCGTGGTTCACTTCCGAAAGGTATTACACTTCGTGAACCCCTGCGATGGGAGAAACTGCTGTCCGTCCTTGAAAGTGGGCGCGAAGTTCGGATCTCATATCCTGCGGGAATGTGGCGGGTTGAAGAGGGAGCTGTCCTGCCAAATCGGTACAGCACATTCACACGGTGCCCCACGACGAGGGCCGCGGGCGGCGCGATGCCGGTCATTTTGCGGTCAAATGAGGCTAACTCGTCCGTGACAGTCGTGCAGCTAACCGTGCCGAAGTCGCCGAAGAAATAGGTTTGTGCGGATGAAACACTGTTCCCAAAAAACGTTCCCAATTTATGTACGCAACGGGTCAAATGCAGTCGTTGAGAGTCGCGGCCTGTCGCAGAGGGATTCTCCTGCAAGAAGCGCCACGCACCGTGGTTAGACGGCCTGTGGCGCTGCCAGTCGCGTTAGGTCAAAGTGGTCGGGGTGGTCAGATTCGAAAAATCGCCCCTTGAAGATTATTAATGTCCGGACTATGAGCTCATGCGTGGTCGTGCCGTAAATGCCTTTCGGCCTAATACCACTGTTAGGCGGCATCACTGCGCACAAAAAACAACAAAGGGGGCCGTATGTTTCTCACGCTGCTCATCGTCACGTTCCTGGTGGCCACGGCGGTTTCCACCATCGTCGTCCTGGCATTCAGAAAGCCCGCGGACCAGATACTGAAGCGGGTCATTGCTGACGAGGTTAGTACCGTTTGGTGCCGCTACTTGATGTTTGCGCTGTATGTCGTTGGCATTTCGAGTGGGGTGCATATTCGGGACCTGGAGAAGTACCTCACCACGCCACCCATCACCACGCCACCCGGCAAAGGGATGGAGATACTCCAGCTCACAAATGAGCGTTGGTTTCTTGAGGTCTACCGGACAACCATCGGGTCGCTTCAGGGCCTCGCCTGGGCTCTGCTGGTCTTTTTCATTTGCGC
>PLMW01000021.1 GCA_003142615.1 Opitutia bacterium
GTGCTCAAGCCGCGCAAGCCCGGCCTTAAGATCGTGGCGGTGGAACCCGACGCCTCGCCGATCCTCTCCGGCGGCCAGCCCGGCCCGCACAAGCTGCAGGGCCTCGGCGCCGGCTTCATCCCGCAGGTGCTCAACACCAAGATCTACGACGAGGTCATCCGCGTAAAGGAGGCCGACTCGGCGCCGATCTCAAAGCAGGTCAACCAGCAGGACGGCATCCCGATCGGCATCTCGTCAGGGGCGGCCGTGTGGGCCGCGCTCCAGCTCGCCAAGCGCCCGGAGAACAAGGGCAAACAGATCGTCGTCATCATCCCGTCGAGCAGCGAGCGCTACCTTTCGACGTGGCTCTTTGCCGACCTCAACACCGAGAGCGACTCGATCGACGACCTCATCCAGAAGTGATCCCGCGGCCCGCGCCGCACATGCCTCCTTCGAGGGCGGACGCCAGTCCGCCCTTTTTCATGATTATAATCGCGGTAGAGGAGCTCGCCCGGTTAGCTTTTGAGTACGAGCGGTCAGTGGTTGCCTTGGTGAAAGCCGATTTTGCGGCCGCCGCCGCGACTTTTCTTTGATGTTCCAGGTTGGAACATCAAAGCCTTGGTCTCCTCGTCTGGCTAGTGCGCCGCCTTGTTCGAAGTCTGGTACCAGCGGTAAAAGCTCACGCCGAAGGCGGTCATCGCCACGGCCATGCCGACGATCTTCATGAGCACTCCGGCGAGGAGCTGGTCGTCGGCCGGACCGAAATTGGCGATGATCCTCGGCGCGTACTCGTAGGTGGGGTAGAGGATGTCGTGGGAGAACGTGATGAAGGCGAAGACGGGCGTCATGCCGATGGCGACCACGACAAGATAGAGCATCTGGCCGGCGTAGCTGATGGGCGGAAATTCGCGCGAGGGGCTGTACAGCGGCCACCAGTAAAGCAGCGCCACGCCGAAGAACATCAGGTGCTCCGCCACGTGCACGACCTTGTCCTGCAGCGCCCAGTCGTAGAGCGCGGGGAGATGCCAGACGGAGTAAACCACGACGTAGAGCGCGCCGCAGACCAGCGGACGCGTCAGCAGCCAGAGCAGGCCGCGCAGGGGACGGGCGGACGTGACCGGCCGCACCAGCCATTCCGGCAGGCCGAGCAGAAACAGCACCGCGGCCGGGTACATGAGGAGCTGGTGCTGCACCATGTGCGCGCTGAGCAGGAAGCGCTCGCCCGCCTGGTCGAGCGGCGAGCCCACGGCGAGATAGAAGATGAGCAGCGCGGCGTAGAACTTGACCGCGTGGCGCGCCGGATAGGGTGCATTCGGATCGAGTCGGGTTCGCAGCGGTCCGGTGAGGATGGCATACAGCCAGCCGAGGAGGATCAGGCCGCCGACGAGGTAGGGCTCGTTGTGCCAGTGCCGCCAGTCGATCATGGGGAGAGCTTAACCACGGATNNCCGAGAAGAGGTTGATCAGCGCCCACATCGTGCCGCCGGCCAGCACCAGGCCGATGAAGAACAGGACCGTGCAGAAAACCCGGTCCCACCGCAGGTGCATGAAGAAGAAGATCACGAACAGGAACTTCACGGCCGACAGGAGCACCAGGCTGCCGATCAGCAGCGGCTTCGGGAACGGCAGGAAGATGAGGAGCAGCTCCACGCCCGTGATGATGGCGAGGATCATCGCGATCTGCACGTAGATGTGGAACCGGCTCTGCGCGTGTGACGGGCCGGGTGCTTCGGCGGGGAGGGCGAGGTCCATGAAAGGGAAGAGGGAAGGTGAGGATGAAAGTGAAAGGGTCGGGGCGGTCAGGTTCAGTGCACCGGGGAGGCGACGGGATAGACGTATTCGAGCAGGTAGACGGCGGTGAAGATGACAATCCACACGATGTCGACGAAGTGCCAGTAGAGGCCCATCGATTCGACGTCGATGGCGTTGCGCTCGCCGAAGCCCCGCTTGAAGGAGTAGGCGTACATCGACAGCAGCCAGAGCACGCCGATGGCCACGTGCGTGCCGTGCGTGCCGGTAAGCGTGAAGAAGGTCGAGCCGAAGATGCAGTTCGTGATCGTCAGGTGCTTCTCGTATACGAAATGCCAGAACTCCCACGCCTGGCAGCCGAGGAAGATCAGGCCGAAGCCGGCGGTGGTGAGCAGCGAAGTGCGCATGCTTTTCACCTTGCCGCGCTGGATGGCGTTCACCGCCAGCGCCATCATCAGCGACGACATGAGCAGGATGAACGTCGAGAACGAGGTGAGTTCGATGTCGAAGACCTGGGTGGCGACGGGGTTGCCCGGCGGCGGATGCTGGCGGTAGACGAGGTGCGACGAGATCAGTGTCCCGAAAAACATGCAGTCCGAGGCCAGAAACGCCCAGAGCAGGAGCTTCTTGTTCGGGATGCCCGTCGCGGTCGAGGGATCGTGATGATGGTCGAGGGTGGCGGTGGCGGCGTCCATTTTGAGGCGGGAGGCTGGGGGCGTCAGACGAGAGGTGAAAATGGGCCGGCCTGGTGTTTGGCCTGGTCGGCGGGCTCCTCCGGGTGCAGGTGATAGCCGCCCGGCCCCTCGAGCGCCCAGAGGTAGACGCTGACCAGCAGGAGGCCCAGGCCGAAGAGCGAGCCCGTGAGGTTGTAGTTCGCGAAGCAGAGGCCGGCGGTCAGCAGGCCGGCGGCGGCGAACAGTGGATACCACGACTGGTCGGGCATGTGGATGCCGCCGTGCGCGGCCTCGTCCCCGGCGTGCGCGGCGTGCTCCCGGGCGAGTTCCTCGGGGTGGTGTTTCTCATACCACCAGGCGTCGCGGGCGTGGACCGTGGGAGTGACGGCGAAATTGTACTCGGGCGGCGGCGAGGGAATGCTCCACTCGAGCGTGCGCGCATCCCACGGGTCGGGGCCGGCCCGCGCGCCCTTGAAACGGCTCCAGATCAGCACGAGGAAATAGAGGAGGATGCCGAGCCCGAGCAGGTAGGCGCCCAGCGAGGAGACCAGGTTGCCCGTGCTCCAGCCCATGTTGGCGTCGTAGGTCCAGGTGCGCCGCGGCATGCCGTTGAGACCAAGGAAGTGCATGGGGAAGAACGTGGCGTTGAAGCCGACGAAGATGACCCAGAACGACACCTTGCCCCAGAATTCGTTGACCATGCGGCCAAAAAACTTCGGGAACCAGTAGTAGATCGCGGCCAGCAGCCCGAAAAGGGAACCGCCGATCAGTACATAGTGGAAGTGCGCCACGACGAAGTAACTGTTGTGCTGCTGGGAATCGGCGGGCGCGGCGGAGTGCATGATGCCGGAGAAGCCGCCGATCATGAACATCCAGATAAAGCCGAGGGCGAAGAGCATCGGCGGGCGCATCCGCAGATGGCCGCCCCAGATCGTGCCGATCCAGTTGAAAATCTTCACGCCGGTGGGCACCGCGATGGCCATGGTGGCCAGGGCGAAGGCCGAGGTGGCGACCACGCCCATGCCGGTGGTGAACATGTGGTGACTCCACACGCCGAAGCCGATGAAGCCGATCAGGGCGCCGGAGAACACGATGATCGGATAGCCGAAGAGCGGCTTGCGCGAGAAGGTGGGCAGGATTTCCGAGACGTAGCCCATCGCGGGCAGGATGAGAATGTAGACCTCGGGGTGGCCGAAGATCCAGAAGAGGTGCTGCCAGAGGATGGGCTGGCCGCCGTTGGAGACCTCGAAGAAGTTCGTGCCGAAGTGCCGGTCGAAGATCACCTCGACGAGCGCGATGGCGATGGAGGGCATGGCGAGGATGAGCAGGAAACTCGTGATCAGCGCCATCCAGGTGAACACCGGCACGCGCATCATCGTCATGCCCGGGGCGCGCAGGTTGATGATCGTCGTGATGAAGTTCAGCGAGGCCACGATGGACGACACGCCGAGCACCTGCAGGCCGACGGTCCAGAGGTCGGCGGAGATGTCGGGCGTGAAGGTCCTCGAGGTCAGCGGCGCGTAGCCGAACCAGCCGGCGGCGGGCGCGCCGGCCTTGAGGAACCAGCCGGCGTTGAGGATGACCGCGCCGGCCACGAACACCCACAGGCTGAAGGCGTTCAGCCGCGGGAACGCCACGTCGCGCGCCCCGATCTGGAGCGGCACGAGCAGGTTGAAGAAGGCGGCGTTGAGCGGCATGACCGCGAGGAAAATCATCGTCGTGCCGTGCATCGTGAAGAGCTCGCTGTAGAAATGCGCGCTGACGAAGTGGTTGTTCGGCACGATGAGCTGCGTGCGGATGATCAGCGCCTCGATGCCGCCGAGCAGGAAGAAGACGATGGCGAAGAAGCCGTACATGACGCCGATCTTCTTGTGGTCGACCGTGGTCAGCCAGGCCACGAGGCCGGTCCGGGCGGTCGGCCGGCGCAGCAGCGTGAACGGACGGACGCCGGCCGGCTCCTCCTTGCCGATGAAATCAGATTTTACCAGGGCTTCTGCCATGAGAAAGGGAAAGTGAGAGTGAAAGAGGCGACGGACAGTCACCTGGCGACAGTTATCATTTCAGGCTCTGCAGATAGGCGACGAGGGCGTTGACCTCGGCGTCATTGAGATTGATGAGCTGCTGGCCGGTGGCGGGATCGGTGTAGCCGCCGTTGTACATCTTGTTGCCGGGTTTGAAGTAGTTGGGGTTCGCGATCCAGTCGTACATCCGCGGTGGCGTGTTTTCCAGCGTGCCGGCGGCGATGGTGGTGCGCGCCCCGACATGCGTCAGATCCGGCCCGGTGACGCCGATACCCTCGTGGCCGCGGATCGTGTGGCAGACGAAGCAGGTCTTCTGCTGGAACAGGCGGCGGCCCTCGGCAATGAGGACGGGATTCTCGAGCGCGGGATCAGCGACCTGTTTTTCCTTCCACGCTGCAAAGGGGTTGGTGTCAAACTCCGGCGAGCCGGACAGGGCGTCGCCCGCGCCGCCGCCGGCCGTTTTGAAGCTGGCAAACACGGCGTGCGGCCGGTCCCCGGCCGCGGCCATCACGGCCGGCGTGACCGCGCGGGCAGGCTGCTCCTGGTTGGCCAGCCAGGCGGCGAATTCCTGCGCCGGCAACGCGATCACCCGGAAGCGCATGATGGCATGGGAATCGCCGCAGAATTCCGCGCACTGCCCGTAGTAATAGCCGGGCTCGTCGGCCCGGAGCCAGAGGTGGTTGGCCCGGTTGGGGATCATGTCCACCTTGCCCGCGAGCTTCGGCACCCAGAAGCTGTGGATCACGTCCACCGTGCGCAGGTTGATGCGCACTGGCCGGCTCGCCGGGATGACGAGCTCGTTGCCCGTCACGAGCGGGCCGACGCCGTTGATCTGCTCGCCGGGATACTCGAACCGGAACCACCACTGATAGCCGGTGGCCGTGATTTCGTAGGCGCTGGTCCGCTGCTCCTCGGGCACGTCATAGGTGAACCAGATGTTCTTCAGCGTCGGGAAGGCGATGATGACGAGGCACAGCACCGAGGCGCTGACCAGGCTGATCTCCGCCAGAAAATTGCCGTGGCTTTGCGGCGGAGGCTCCGCCTGCTCGTCGGCGGTGGAGCGCGCCTTGAATCTGAGCGTCGCAAAGGCGAGTACCGAACCGACCACCACGAAAATGAAGGCGGTGACGTAGACCGTCACCATGAAGACGTCGAGCTGCGCCCGGGCCACGGGTCCCTTGACATCAAAGGTCGACTGGGGGCCGTCGAGCCAGCAACCGGTCAGCAGTGCCAGCCAGGCCAGGAGGAGAAACGCGCACAAAAAACGGGCGGGTTTCAGCGAAACTGACGGATGACGCATGTTGAAGGGGAAAACGAGAAGGCCGTGGTGATCAGCAGGAAGGGCGGCGAACGTTGCCGGCTTGGCCGCCTGCCCAAGTTATAGCGTTAATTTCCTTCATCGCAAACGGTCCGCTGCAAAAANNTCACCGGCATGCGCGGAATACTTGTTGTCCGCTGACCCCGACGAGTCGGGGCTGACGTGAACAACGGCGAGTTCAGGGTTCAGCGTTGCTTGCTTCCAACTCTGAACTCTGAACGCTGAACCGGGAACCGCGGCGCCTTACGCCGCCGCGGGCCACCATTGGTACAGGAAGAGATAAACCAGCACGCCGGTGACGCTCACGTAGTACCACAACGGAAACGTCCATCGCGCCCACTGTCGGTGCCGGTCGAAGCGACCCCGCAACGCCAGCGTGAGGGTGGTCAGGATCAGCGGCACGATCGCCACCGCCAGCAGGATGTGCGAAATGAGCATCGCAAAGTAGACGCCGCGGATGAACCCCGTGCCGCCGAACGGCGTGCGTGCGCCCGTCTGGAGATGATAGGCGAGGTAGCACGCGAGAAACGCCACGGAGACCGTGAACGCGGCCAGCATGGCGGCGCGGTGCGCGGCGACTTTCTTGCGACGGATTAAAATAAATCCGGCGGTGAGCAGGACCGTGGCGGTGCCGTTGAGGCTGGCGTTGAGCGCGGGAAAATCGTGCAGGGTCATGATGATTGAACCTCAGATTTCACGGATGGATGCGGATTGGGGGGGCACCCAGAATCCGTGTCGATCAGTACAATCCGTGGTCAAAAGAACATCATGCGATCCAGCACCAGTGCGGCGAGCAGCATCGGCAGGTAGCAGATCGACGCGAGGAAAAGCCGCCGTGCCGCCAACTCGCGCCCCGCCGGCCGCAGGAACGCGACCGCGCGCCAGAGGAACCACGCGCCGAGTCCGGCCGCCGCCACGCCATAGGCCGCGCCGCCGCAGCCCAGCCACACCGGCAGGAACGTGACAACCACGAGCAGCGCCGTGTTCGCGAGCGACCAGGCCGCGACCCGGCCGCCGCCGGTGTCGCGCGCGGACAGCATCGGAAAGTTGACCGCGGCGTAATCCCGCCGGTAGATCCACGCGATGGCCATGAAATGCGGGATCTGCCAGAAGAACAGCACGCCAAAGAGGATCCAGCCGAGCGTCGACACGCGGCCCTCGGCCGCCGCCCAGCCGATGAGCGGCGGGAGCGCGCCCGCCAGCGCGCCGATCTCGGTCGCCCAGCGCGACCAGCGCTTGGCCGGGGTGTAGAGCGCGAGATAGCACACCATCGTCGCCAGCGCGAAGGACGCGGACAGACCGTTGACCTTGGCGAACAGCAGCGCCAGCCCCGCCGCGCACAGGCTCCAGCCCAGCACGAAAGCTGAACCGGTCGTGACCCGGCCCGACGGGATCGGTCGGGAGCGCGTGCGGCTCATGAGGGCATCGGTGTCGGCCTCGAGCCATTGGTTGAGCGCGGCCACCCCTCCCGCCGCCATCGCCGTGCCCAGCAGAACGTAGAGCAGCGTCCAGCCGTTCCGCGCCGGCCCTTCGACTCCGCTCAGGCCAGGCAGCACCGCCAGATAGCCGACCATCGCCGTGAGCACCGACAGGAAGCTGAGACGCGGCTTGGTGAGTTCGAGATAGTCGGAGAAGCCGGCCCGCGGCGCCGCCTCGGCGAGAAGTCCGGCCCGCGCCGTCGCCTCGTAGGAAGGATGAGTGCCGGGATTCATGCGTGGATGGGGGATTGGGCGGCCCGATGGTCCGTCCCGACCGGCGATATGGCATTTTCGGGCAGGGCGCTCTGCGGGCCGGCAGAGCTGGGCGCGCCGTTAAGCATGGTCCCCTCCAAAGCATCCCGATGCAGCACCCAGGTCAGCAGGAAGGTCGCCGCCAGTGTCAGTGCGCCCACGAGCACGTGGGCCGTGGTGTAATAGGCGTTGCGCCCCGTCCAGATGACGGCCGCACCCAGGGTGATCTGCAGGGCCAGTAACGTCACCATCAACACCGCCAGTCCCTTCAGCCCCGCGCCGGCGGCGCGCCACACCGCGGCGGCGAACCACGCCAAGGCCACGGTCAGCACGAGCGCCATGGCGCGATGGGCGAAATGAATGCCGACGCGGAAATCCCAGTGGGCCGGCACGAGTCCGCCCTCGGGGGTGAGCGGAAAGGTCGGAATCGCCAGTCCGGCGAAGCTGTGCCGCATCACTGCGGCGATCGCGAGCTGCGCGAGCAGCAGCCCGCAGCAGACGACGCCCAGCCGGTGGAGAGCGGCGCCGCCCGGCGCCGGCGCGCGCGCCCCCGCAATCCACGGCCGCGACAGCGCCGCGGCGATGGCCAGCAGCGTGCACACGAAAATCTGGGCGAGGCCCGCATGGAGCATGGCGAACAGCCGGCCCATGCTCGTGTCGATCAGCGCCACCTGCTGATGATCGAGCAGGACGCGCAGCCCGCCGACGACCGCCTGGAGAAGCACCAGCGCCACGCCGAGCCAGCCGAGGCGCCGCAGCCAGCCGCGCGCCTCGTTCCGCCAGAGGGCCGCGGCAAGCAGAAGGGTGATCGTGCCCATGACCCCCGCGCTCAGCCGGTGCGAGTGCTCGGCAAACATCGCAATGTTCTGGAGCCAGCCGGCGGGATTGAGCGTGCCGTTGGAGAGCGGCCAGTCCGGGAACACCATGCCCGCACCGATGCTGGTCGTGAACGCGCCCAGCATCACCAGCACGAACACCCACGCCGCACCGAAGGCGGCAAACCACGCCAGCGCGGGCTGGTAGACGGAGGTGCGGGCGGTTCGGAATAATCCGGGCATGGGGCAATTAGCTGCTGAACGGAGATGCCGCAAACGGCTTTGGCAAATTTTTTGACAAAATTTGCGCGTGGCCGGACGGTTGGGGCAATGATGCTGGGTTTCATGAAGGCAAGGCCGGCCGCCATCCAGGTGGCCAGAGTCGTGAGATTTTGTTTGGCGTGCCAGCGGCGGGTCCAAACCCTCACGGGTTTGGCGGTGGCCGGCTTGCTGGCGGTGATTCCGGCCGGATGCGCGAAAAAGAACGCGACGGCAGCCGTGACCGCGGAGAGCAGGAGCCCGGCCGAGCAGCGCTACCCGCTGCGGGGCGAGATCGTCGCCGTCAACCCCGACCGGAAGTCGCTCACAGTCTCCCATGAAGACATCCCCGGGCTCATGCCGGCCATGACGATGGAGTTCCGCGTCTCCGACGGCGACCTGGCCATCGTGAAATCCGGCGAGCGCATCCGGGCCGAGCTCGTGCGGGCGGGCGACGACTTTCACCTCGAGAAAATCTGGCCCGACGACACCGGGTCCGCCAGCCGCGTCGCGGCGGCGGCCGGGGCGCTGCGGCAGGACACGATGACCCGGGGCGCGAAGGCCTACCGCGAGGTGGGGGAGAACCTCCCGGACTTTGCACTCTACGACCAGGACGGGCGCGTGGTGCCGGCGGGCCGCTTCCGCGGCCGGCAGATCATGCTCAATTTCATCTATACGCGCTGTCCCGTCGCGACCATGTGCCCGGCCGCCACCCTGCGCATGATGGCGGTGCAGCAGCAGGCGCGGGCGGCGGGCGTGACCAACCTTGAACTCATCTCCATCACGCTGGATCCCGCCTACGACACCCCCGGCATGCTGAAGGAATACGCCGCCGTGCGCGGTATCGACACGGGCAACTTCTCGTTCCTCACCGGCCCCGAAGCGGCCATTCGCGACCTGCTCACGCAGTTCGGCGTCATCGCCGAGTTCAAGGACGGTCTGCTGAAACACACGCTCGCCACGCTGCTGATCAACGAACAGGGGCGCATCGTGCACCGCGCCGACGGGAGTGAATGGTCGGTCGGCGAATTCGTGGAGAAGATGCGGAAGGAATAGGCAGAAAAGAATTCAACCACGGATTACACTGATAACACGGATGGTGAATCCTGTTTGTCCTCCTGAGCAAAGCGAAGGATCCATTACGATTCCATCGGCAGCGCCTTGCTGGATTCTTCGGTGTGCTCAGAATGACACGGCGGTCTGTGTTGCTGAATGTTCATCTAGTGTCCATCCGTGTAATCTGTGGTCAAAATGAGCGTATCTTTGTCCCTGTCCGGAAGGCAGAAGGCCCAAATTGCCCTCATCACCACAGCGGCCGTGGCGTTGTTCTTCATCGTACGCCGGCTTCCGACGGGCACGAACCTGAGCCACATGGATTTCCGCATGACCGGCGGGAACTCCATCGAGTTCTGCGACCCGCTCAATCCACAGTTCATTCCGGTGGTGACGGTGCGGTCGCCGGTGACAATGAAGGTGGACGCCAGGCCGCGCGTGCTCGGCGTCGGCGGGGCCGGCCGGGCTGTAATTCAGCTATTCACATCGTCCGGGAAACCACTCACGCCGGACGATCTGCTAGTGACCCACACGCGCAAGCTACACCTCCTGGTGATTGATCCGACACTGCAGGATTATCAGCACGTGCATCCGGAGTGGGACACGACCATTCGGGAATGGCGCTTCACGTTTTCACCGCGGTATGCGGGACTCTACCGCCTATTCGCCGATTTCACGCCGGTGGCCACCGGGCGCGGACTGTATGCCTCCGCTGATCTGATGGTAGCCCGTGGTGCTGACCCTCTGCCGCCGCCTCCCGTGCCTGCGTGGACCTATGAAGCCGACGGATACCTTTTCGAACTGCGTCCGGCTGGATTGCCAATTCGGGCGGGGCGGCCCGTCGAGCTTGTCTTCATGATTACCCGCTCCGGCGGAGGAGTTGTGCCCATGGAATCCGTGATGGGCGCCTACGCACATCTCGTGGCTTTTGATGAAGCGCGCAGTGGTTTCGCGCACCTGCATCCGTTGCAGACCGATCTCGCCCAACGGCCCGACCAGGTCCGTCCGACGCTGAGTTTCAAAGTCACGATCCCCAAGCCCGGCCGCTACGTGATCTGGAGCCAGGTCAAGATCGACGGGCGGGAACGCTTCGCGCCGTTCTGGTTCGAGGTGGCCCCGTGAGCTGAAGATCGCGTCAGGCGCAAAGGTTGCAGGCAAGGCCGCTTTGCGTCTTAGGGTCTTGGCGTGAGTTTCGCAACCGACACTGCCGAGCCCGGGCTGCAGGCCGACCAGCGGCTGCTCAACCATGCCTGGCTGCGCATCGGCGTGGGACTGGCGGTGGTCGGTCAGGCCATGGTGTTCAGTCTAGCCGTCAACCTCACGCCGCCCGAGGGCCCGGCCTACTGGATCCTGCACGGGGGACTGATGCTGTCGGCCGCGGGCGTGCTGGTGTTCCTCGGCGGCGATCTCGTGGGCGCGGCGGTCGGGTCGTTGCGGCAACGCCGGATCAGCATCGACCTGCTGTTTCTCGTGACACTGGCCGGCGCCTTCAGCGGCTCGCTGGTGGCCACGTTCACGCACACGGGCTCGGTGTATTACGAAGTCGTCGCCATCCTCATCGTCGTGCACACCGCCGGAAAGATGCTCGGCGCGCGCAGCCGGGTGGCGGCGCTTCGGGCCGTCGATCAGACCCGTGAACGATTCGACCGGTGCGACGTGCGGCGGGCCGACGGTTCAACGACCCGCCGGGCGGTGCGCGACCTCGCGGTGGACGACACGGTGATCGTGGCGCCGGGCGGCCCGATCTGCGTCGATGGCGAGATCAAGGCGGGCCGGGGCTACGTGCAGGAAACCTCCATGACTGGCGAGTGGCGTCCCGTGCCGCGCGGCCCGGGCGATCGCGTGCTGGCGGGAACGTTCTCTGTCGACGGCAGCTTTGCGCTTCGTCCCGCGGAAGGTCCGCGGCGGCTCGACGCGGTGCTCGCGGCGGTGGCCGGGGCGCGGCTCGCGCCGAGCGGACTGCAGCGGCAGGCCGACCGCTTCGTGGCGTGGTTCCTGCCGGTCGTGGCGGGCGTGAGCCTGGCGACCTTTGCCTTCTGGATCATGCGCGTGCCGTGGGATCGCGCGCTGTTCAACGCCATGGCCGTGCTGCTGGTGGCCTGTCCCTGCGCGGCGGGACTGGCGACGCCGGTGGCGGTGTGGGGCGGGCTGGCGCGGCTGGCCTCGTTCGGGCTCGTGGCGCGCACCGGCGACCTCCTCGAGGCGCTCGCCAGCTGCGACTTCGTGTGCCTCGACAAAACCGGGACGCTTTCCACTGAAAAGCTCGCGGTACGCGCCTGGGTCACCGAACCCCCGTTCCGCGGGCGCGAGGCCTGGCTCAAGGCGGCCGTGGCCGCCGTCGAGGAGGGTCTGGCGCACCCGATCGCCGCCGCCCTCCAGAAGGAATGTAACGTATTACGTTACAAACCTGCGGTGGTCACGGAGCGGAGGATCGAGCCGGGGCAGGGCGTGGTGGCGCTGGTGGCGGATGAGTCGGGCCAGCCGGTGGAGATCCGCGTGGGCGAGCGGGAGCTGGTCGGGTGTCAGGTGCTGTCGGCCAACCGGCGGGAAGCGAAGGAGATTTTTGTGTCGGTTGGCGGCCGGCTGGCCGCGACGGTCGAACTGGCGGAAACTTGGCGTGAAGGGTTGGATGAGGCGCTGCGGGCGCTGCACGCGCTTGGCGTCGAGACGGAGATCCTGACCGGCGATCCCCATGCGACGGGCAGTTTTTCCGGCGCGGGTTTATCCCGCGACAGGGCGAACGGAGAGGACACAAACCCGGGTCGCGGCCTAAAGCCGTTCCGACCGCCGGTCATCCGCGCGGGGCTGACGCCGGAGGGAAAGCTCGCGCGGATGGAGGAGCTAAAGACAGCCGGGCGGTGCGTGGCGTTCGTGGGCGACGGCGTGAACGACGCGGCGGCAATGAGTGCGGCGCAGGGGTCGATCGCCATGCAGGCGGGCGCGGAGCTGGCGCGCGCGGCGGCGATGGCGGTGTTTGCGGGCGACGATCTGCGCTTTCTCCCGCGGGCGATCCGCGTGGCACGCGCGGCACGGCGGAGCATCCACACGAACCTGCTCTTTGCCGCGGCCTACAACGCCGCCGGCATGGCGCTGGCCGCGGCGGGCGTGCTGCATCCGGTGGTGGCGGCGCTGCTCATGGTCGGCTCGAGCGCGTTCGTGTCGGTGCGCGCGCTGCGCATTGCGAGCCGGATCGACTGAAGCAGGCGGGAAATCCATCTATGCGCTCGATCAGGACGATACCTTGGCCGGGGCTTTAGAAGAATTATTCGCGAGGCCTTTGGGCCATCCCTTTGCTGGATTGCCCGCTTAGGTCCTCTCGACCAGCAGCAGTCTAATACCAAACGCTCCGGATCTCGATAACCACTTGGAGAAGCACGAGCACAGCAACAGCCACCGTGGCAAGGTGTACCCTGCGCGGCAGCCAGCGGTCGGCGAGTGCGAAGGGGATCAGGGCGAAGCCCCAGATGGCAGGGAGCACGAGTCGGGGCAGCCAGTACCCCCACTCGTAGACGTGGCGCACGAAGGGCAGTGTCAATGTCAAAGGCAGGAACCACGCCGTGGCCAACACGGCCAGGACAACGAGGCCGGTCGGGGGCATGGGGGCATGATGCAAAAAGGCCCGTATAATCCAGCCCCAAAGCGCCAGCAAAGACAGGCTCATGGCGATTGAGAAAATCAACCCGATCCTCACGGACCACCGGGCATAGGTTTTATGTGGCTCGGGCCGGCGCGCCCCGTCGTGGTTTGACACCCGATAAGCGTAATCGGCGTAATCAACCACGTCAGTGAAGATACCCAGATGCAGCAGGGCGGGGTAGCTGAAACTGTTGTTCACGAGGAGCAGGTTGACCTTTTTGCCGCCTACCGAAACAGAGTCCCAATAGGTGGGAGCATCGAAGATCCGGCGGTCTGACCATTTGGGGAAGAGCAGAGTGCGCCAAGTCATCTCGTCAGTGCCCACCCAAATGAACTCAGTGCGGACCGGCACCTGCGCCAACTCACGTTTGTTTCTTACGTACAACCATCCTCCGACATAAGCCGGAGCCAGTGCCGCAAGGCTGCCGATCAGCACCGCCCTTCGCCACGACGTGATTCGCCGGGAAGCCAGGACTAGTACCACGAGCAACACGATAATCGGCAGAGGCGTGAAAGTGAACTTTGCGAAGTCTCCCGCAATCGACCCCACGCAAGCCAGGAGAGCATAAGCCGCCGCGGCGCGGTCCGTCGTTGCCTGCACGCTGCGACTCAGACTCCAACAGGTCAGGACGAAAGGCAACAGGACGACCGTGTCGGCGGCATAAACAACTGCGGTGACTATTGTCACGGGCAGAAAGGCCACCCAAGCCAGCCCGGCTACGCGAAGAACGGGATGTCGAATGAACGTGCGCGAACAATCGTGCAGCAACCGGAGCGCGAGGATGCTGAGCAGTACGCACAAAAACGCGGCGAGCTGATAAGTGTACTGATTGTGAGTGTAGATGCGGCATGCCGCCCCGAGCCAGTGAATCAAAGGCCGTTCGGTGGTATCCAGGTTGAACCAATGGCTGGGATTCGTCAGGACGCCGTCGGTGGCATCCGCGTGGAAACTGAAGTCTTGGCCGACATAGGCGGCATTATGGATGTTGTTCAGCTGGATCACCAGGTAAGCCACCAAAATCAACCGTACGCTCCAGCGTTCGCCGCAGGGAATCTCCGCTTCGTACCGGGCCGGCGAGGTTTCTTCGTTGGCTTCGCCAGCGGGGCCGGGTGTCACGGATACAGGACGCATTTATCTCGGAGTTGGCGGCGCCGGCAGAGCAGGCGGTGGGACTGGCTGTGAAGGCCCGACGCTCAAACCTCAGAACTTCAGGTGCTTGACCGTGAGGCCCTTGTTGATGAGCTGCTTGAGCGAGTCGATGCCGATGCGCAGGTGGCTGGTGACGAATTCCTCGTCGACCCGCTGGTCGCTCTCGGCCGTCTTGATGCCCTCCGGCGTCATCGGCTGGTCGGAGACGAGCAGCAGCGCGCCGGTGGGGATCTCATTGAAGAAACCGGTCATGAAAATCGTGGCCGTCTCCATGTCGACCGCCATGCAGCGGATCTTCCGGAGATATTTTTTGAAGATTTCGTCGTGCTCCCAGACGCGGCGGTTGGTGGTGTAGACCGTGCCGGTCCAGTAGTCGCGGGCATGATCGCGGATGGTGGTCGAGATGGCCTTCTGCAGCGCGAACGAGGGGAGGGCGGGCACCTCGGGGGGAAAGTAATCGTTGCTGGTGCCCTCGCCGCGGATGGCGGCGATGGGGAGGATCAGGTCGCCGATTTCGGCGCGATGCTTGATGCCGCCGCATTTGCCGAGGAAAAGCACGGCCTTGGGCTGGAGGGCGCTGAGCAGATCCATGATCGTGGCGGCGGTGGCGCTGCCCATGCCGAAGTCGATGATGGTGATGCGCCCGGCCGTGGCGCTGGGCATGGGCTTGTCGCGGCCCTCGATGGGCACACGGTGCCACTTGGCGAACAGTTGCACGTAGCGCTGGAAGTTGGTCAGGAGAATGTAATCGCCGAACTTCTTCAAGGGCACACCGGTGTAGCGCGGCAGCCAGTTCAAGACGATTTCGCGGCGGGATTTCATGGGAGGAGTCTGCCCAAGAAACACGCGAAATGCACCAAAAAGATGCAGCGGTGGTTGCGCGGCTCCGCGCAGGGTTCGAGTCCGGCGCCTAGGCGCTGGCCAGTGCGTTCCGCGTGTTGAGGTGCTCCGCGCCGGTGTACTTCTGCGACTGTTCGTCGGCGTGGTAGCTCGAACGGACCAGCGGACCGCTCTCAACCACGCCGAGACCGATCGACAGGCCGAACTCCTTCCAGTGCTGGAACTCCTCGGGCGTCACCCAGCGGGCGACGGGCAGGTGCTGCGGCGTGGGCTGCAGGTACTGGCCGACGGTCAGAATCTCGGCTCCGTCGCTGACAATGTCGCGCAGGGTCTGCTCGATTTCCTCCTGGCGTTCGCCGAGGCCGAGCATGATGCCGGTCTTGGTGGTGAAACCGCGCGCCTTGGCGTGGCGCAGCACGGCGCGGCTGCGGTCGTAGCGGGCCTGCACGCGCACCGGCTTCTGGAGCCGCTCCACGGTCTCGACGTTGTGGTTGAAGATGTCGGGCCGGGCGGCGAGCACGGTGTCGATGTCGGGAAGATGCCCCTTGAAGTCGGGCACGAGCACCTCGATGGCGGTCTGCGGGTTGCGGTGGCGCACGGCGCGGATGGTCGCAGCCCACACGCTCGCGCCGCCGTCGGCCAGCTCGTCGCGCGCGACGCTGGTGATGACGACGTGGCGCAGGTTCATCCGGGCGACGGCGTCAGCCACGCGCGCCGGCTCGCCGAAGTCGGGCTCGGTCGGCCGGCCGGTCTGGATGGCGCAGAAGTTGCAGGAGCGGGTGCAGATGTTGCCGAGGATCATCACCGTGGCGGTGCCGCGCGCCCAGCACTCGCCCAGGTTGGGGCATTGGGCGCTCTGGCAGACGGTGTGCAGGCCGTGGTGCTCGACGAGCTGGCGCACGGCGTGGTAGCCGGGGCCGCCCGGGAGCCGGGCGCGGAGCCAGGATGGTTTGCGAGGCACAGTCATGAAATTTGGAAGAGGATTTTAACCACGGATGGGCACGGATGAACACAGATTTTTTCCGACATGCAAGCAGGCTCTGCCGATCTTCACTTCATCCGCGTTTATCCGTGTGATCCGTGGTTTCCGAAAAAAAGCGTGGCAGGAGACCCCAGAACTCGGCGGCCAGCACCGCCTTCACTTCGGTCAGGTCGCATTCGCGGCCGAACTCCTGCCGCATCGAGGTGACGGTGCCGTCGGTGATGCCGCAGGGCACGATGCCGTTGAAGGGGGTGAGGTCGTTGTTCACGTTGAGGGCGAAGCCGTGATACGTCACCCAGCGCTTCACCGCCACGCCGATGGCCGCGATCTTGCGCGGGCCGAGCCAGATGCCGGTCTGCCCCGGGCGGCGGGCGGCGGCGAGTCCGAGGTTGCCAAGGGCGTTGATGAGCACCTGCTCGAGAAATCGCAGATAAGCGTGGAGGTCCTTGCGTGGCGCCAGGCTGAGGATTGGATAACCGACGATCTGGCCCGGGCCGTGGTAGGTGATGTCGCCGCCGCGGTTGGTCTCGACGACCTCGATGCCGCGGCGCGCGAGTTCGGCAGCGTCCCACAGCAGGTGGCTGGCGGCACCGAGGCGCACACCGAGGGTGTAGACCGGTTCGTGCTCGGTGAAAACCAGCGTGTCGCCGATACCGCCGGCCAGCCGCCGGGCGACGAAGTCCTCCTGCTGGTGCCAGGCCGGGGTGTAGTGCGTGCGACCCCAGTCGATGGTGGCGGGCGCAGACGTGACTGTAGGAACGAAGGTGGCGGAAGCCATGAGCAGGCGGACTATCGCCGACCGCGCGTCTTCGCGCAACTCCGGCCGGCGTCGTTCAAGGCGGCGGGCGGAATCTCACCGCACGAGCCAGAGGCTCCCGACGCCGACGAGGATGGTCAGTCCGAGCACCAGGGCCACCTGGCGGCGCAAGGCCGGCGAACCGAGCGAGAGCGCAAAGCCGGTCTTCAGCACAGAGTTGCCCAGGGCCGCCAGGATGACGGACTGCGCGGCCAGCACGGGCGCCACGCTGGCATCGTTGCGGCTGTTGGCCATGAGCAGGGAAATGGCATCCATGTCGGTCAGACCCGAGATGAAGCTGAGGGGCAGCAGGCCGCCGCGAAGCTCGAAGTGGGTGGCCGTTTTCACGAGGAAGGCCACGACGGCATAAATAATCCCGAATTTGATGGCGATGCTGAGACTGAGGGGATTGAGCAGATGGGGCGTGGCCACGTCGTTGTCGGCCGGCCGGTGGAAGAGCCATGCCCACAGCGCGAAACCGAGGCCCGGCAGCGCCATGAGCACAAACGGAACGATGAGCGAGACCGCCAGTTCGCGGTTGATCACGCCGACCACGACCAGGATGCGCGCCAGCATCACCGTGCAGGCGATCACCACGGCGAGCGCGTAGCTGGCGGACAGGGCGGGGTCGTCCTTGCTGCGACGGCTGAAGGCGAGGGTGGTGGCCGTGCTCGAGGCGATTCCGCCGACCAGGCCCGTGATCGAGATGCCGGCCTTGGCGCCGAGCAGACGCATCATGATGTAGCCGACGAAGCCCAGACCGGAAATCAACACCACCATCAACCAGGTCGAGTAGGGGTTGAAGGCGGCAAACGGCCCGACGTCCTGGTTCGGCACCAGCGGCAGCATCACCCCCGTGATGGCGACGAACTGCAGCGTGGCCCGGATGTCGTCGACCGTGAAGGTGCGCGTCCAGGCGTGGATGGGCTGCTTGAGCCCGATCATGACCGCGGTGGCGGCGGCGACGAGGACGGCGGCCTGCGTGTGGTCCCATTGCACGAGAGCACCGAGCAGGCAGGTGAGCAGCGAAGCTGCGAAGGTCGTGCTGCCCGGATGGCTGCCGCCGGTGTTCTTGAGGTGCAGGGCGGTGAGGTGCACGCCGACCAGCGCGATCACAAGGGGCAGCACCGCGGCGGCGTAGCTGTCGGTGATGAACGCGGCGACGCAGCCGAGGATCGCCCAGAACGTGTAGGTGCGCACGCCGCCGAAATCGGCTTCGCCGGCCGGGGAGGCTTTCTGATCGCTCCACTGGCGGATCAGTCCCACGAGCGCGCCGAGGCAGGCGCTCACCATGATCGAGCTGACAAGGTTGGGCACTTCGACTGCAGGATATCCCAACTTTTCCTGAGCTAGGCAAGAATGCACTTAACCTCCGGTTATCCACCCCTGCTTGCCTGATGCCGATCCAGATAACATGTGTCCGTCAGGATAGCAGGGTGTCGCCCGCCTGACGGCCACATTGAGCTGAAGACAGTCGCGCGTTTTGCCGGTTTACCACCCCGAAATAGAGTTGCCGCTGCGGGAGTCCCTCGATATCAAAACTCGCAATCTACCTGATCGCCACTTTATTCTAGTGCACATCTGGAGGATTCAATGGATCCAGCCCCGCAACACGAAGAAACCATGCAGGAAGCGTTGCGGAATTCTGAGGTACGCTACCGGCGGCTTTTCGAGACGGCCCAAGACGGCATCTTGATTCTGGATGCCAACACGGGACAAATCAACGACGCGAACCCGTTTTTGCTGGATATGCTGGGCTATGCACGCGAAGAAATATTGGGGAAGCAGCTCTGGGAGATCGGCTTTTTCAGAGACCGCGCATTGTCCGAGGCAGCTTTTAAAGAACTGCAGAAGGAGGGCTATATCCGTTACGAAGACCTGCCGCTTAAAACGAAGGATGGGCGGCGGCACGATGTGGAATTTGTCAGCAACTTGTACGAGGTCGATCACCGGAAGGTGATCCAGTGCAATATCCGCGACATCACAGACCGCAAACTCCTGGAGGCGAAGTGGCAGCAGGCCCAGAAAATGGAGGTGGTGGGTCAGCTGGCGGGCGGCGTGGCGCACGACTTCAACAACATTCTGACGTCGACGCTGCTGCAGCTCAGTTTGCTGCTGGAAGATCCAAACCTGTCTGAGAAAACAAAGAACTCGCTCAGACAACTGGAGAACGAGGCCAAGCGTGCGGCGGGTTTGACCCGGCAGCTGCTGTTGTTCAGCCGCCTGCACGTCATCGACCTGAAGCCCCTGAAGCTGAACGCAGTGCTGGCCAACCTGCTCGACATGCTGCAACGGTTGCTGAGCAAGGATGTCAGTTTGGGATTTCAGGCTGGAGACGATCCCCTGTGGATCGAGGCGGATTCTGGAATGATAGAACAGGTGGTAACGAACCTGTGTTTGAACGCGCAGGACGCGATGGCGCCGAAGGGCGGACGGCTGACGATTGATGCCAGACTCGTGAAGCTGGACGCCGAGGTATCCCGGGTGAACCTTGAGGCGCGCCCGGGCTCGTTCGTGTGTCTTTCGGTTGCCGACACCGGCTCTGGCATGGATGCGGATACGTTAAAGCACCTCTTTGAACCTTTCTTCACCACCAAGGAGGTGGGCAAGGGCACAGGTCTCGGGCTGGCCACTGTCTATGGAATAACAAAGCAACATGGAGGCTGGGTGGAAGTGGCCAGCCAGAGGGGCACGGGCAGCACTTTTCGCGTCTATCTTCCAGCCTTGACCAAAGCCCCGTTGGTTGACTCTGCATCCCCCATCTTGAAGGTTAAGAGGGGGAAGGAGACGATTCTGCTGGTAGACGATGAAACGGCGATTCGTGACATGGTCGCGCTGGGCCTGCAGTTGTATGGCTATCGTGTACTCGAGGCGGCCAGTGGCGAGGAGGCGATCCAAGTATGGGATGACCACGCGGGAGAGATCGACCTGTTGTTCACGGACATGAGGATGCCCGGAGGCCTGACGGGGCTGGAATTGTTCGCACGGTTCAAACGAACAAAAGCCATCCTAAAGGGGATTATTTCGAGCGGCTACAGTGATGAGATCGTGAAGTCACAAGGGCTGCTAGACCCCGGGGTAATTTTTTTACCCAAGCCGTATGATGTGAGGACGCTGGCCGGCACCGTGCGCAACTGCCTGGATCAAGCGTAAGCGTGTCCGCTTCGCGGGTCGGACCAGACAGGCTGACTGCTCCCTTCGCCGCCTTCACCCGCCTGGCGGCACCAGCGGTCGCGCGAACCAATCGGCTCCAATGCCGGATGCGGGTTGCGTTGCCGAAGGCTTGAAGACACGCCCTAACGTCATCCCTTGCTTGATCTCTGCCTGTCGAGATATTCATCCCTGGTGAAAGAAACCGTTGCGCCGCGCCCGAAGTTTCCCGTTGCCCACGGCGCGCCGGCGTGCGAGACCGTCGCGGTTCCATGAGCGACATTCCGAACGAGATCACTCACGACCAGTACGCCGTGCGGCTGAGGAAGCTGCAGGATCTGCGCGCCGCCGGGGGCGACCCCTTCCGGGCGAGCTTTGAACCCACCTATTTTTCAGCCGAGGCGATCAAACTTTACGTCGATGGCCAGGACAACGCCGTGTCGGTCAGGGTCGCGGGCCGCCTGCTGGTCATGCGCGACATGGGCAAAAGCCAGTTCGTCAAGATCCTCGACCAGCAGGGTCTCATCCAGCTTTACCTGAAAAAGGATGTCCTGGGTGACGAGGTCTATGCGGCGTTCAAGAAGCTCGACCTCGGCGACATCATCGGCGCCGAGGGTACGCTCTTCAAAACCAAAACCGGTGAAATCACCGTGCGCGTCGGGCGCTACGTGCTCGTGGCCAAGGCGCTGCGCCCGCTGCCGGAGAAGTGGCACGGCCTCACCGATCCCGAACAGGTCTACCGCCAGCGCTACCTCGACGTGATCGTCAACGAGGAGTCGCGCCGGCGCCTGCTGCTGCGCAGCCGCATTGTTTCGGCGATCCGCCGCTTCCTCGAGGACCGCAAGTTCATCGAGATCGAGACGCCCATCCTCCAGTCCGTGGCGGGTGGCGCGGCCGCCAAGCCGTTCACCACACACCACAACGCGCTCGGCTGCGACTTCTTCCTGCGGATCTCGCTCGAGCTCCACCTCAAGCGCATGCTGGTCGGCGGCTGGGACCGCGTGTTCGAGATCGGCCGCAATTTCCGCAACGAGGGCCTCTCGCGGAAGCACAACCCCGAGTTCACTATGCTCGAGGTTTACCAGGCCTACTCCGACCACCGCGGCATGATGATCCTCATCAAGGATCTGCTCTCGACGCTCTGCCGCGACGTGCTCGGCACCTTCGAAATCAAGCATGCGGCGAGCGGCGAGGTGATCAACTTCGCCGGCGAGTGGCGCGAGGTAAAGTACAAGGACCTGGTCATCGCCGAGACGGGCGACCCGCAGTGGTTCGAGCGGGATCGGGCGGAGAAGACCGCCGCCGCCGGAAAACTCGGCCTCAAGATCGAACCGGGCTGGGAGGACTTCGAGATCACCCAGGAAATCTTTTCCAAGCGCATCGAACCGAAGCTCGTCCAGCCGACCTTCGTCCTCAACCTGCCGCGGGAACTCTGCCCGCTCGCCAAGATCAACCGCGAGGATCCGTCGACGCTCGACGTGTTCGAGCTCATCATCGGCGGCATGGAGATCGCGCCCGCCTACTCGGAGCAGAACGATCCGTTCGTGCAGCGCGAGATGTTCGAGCACCAGGCGGGCGGCGAGAAGCAGAACATCGACCACGACTTCCTGCTCGCGCTCGAGCACGGCATGCCCCCCGCCGGCGGCATGGGCGTGGGCATCGACCGCCTCTGCATCCTGCTCACCGGCGCCGAGAGCATCCGCGACGTCATCCTCTTCCCGCAGCTGCGGCCGGCGGACGCCAAATGAAGATTGCAGACGGAAGAAGGAAGATTGCCGATGGCCATACTGGCGGAGGAACCGGTGCGCGGGACACCCGTCTGGAATCTTCCTTCTTGAATCTTGAATCTGCCTTTTGCGCATGCCCTGGTATCTCTATCTCGCGTTGAAGCAGCTGTTCCCGAGCGGGCGGCGCGTCGCGTTCTTCACGCTCGCCTCCATCGCCGGCGTGATGCTCGGCGTGGCGGTGCTCATCATCGTGCTCAGCGTGATGAACGGCTTCGGCGACGAGATCCGGGAGAAGATCATCGAGACCAACGGCCATGTGCGCGTCGAGAACGGCGGCATCATGGTCGACCAGGACGCGGTCATGGCGCGGATCCGCGGCCTGCCCGGGGTCGCGGCCGTCGCGCCCTACGCCCAGGGCCTCGTGATGCTGCAGGCGGGCAACCGGCCCTCGTTCCCGTTCATCCGTGGCATCGACGTCGGGCGCGAGCAGGGCGTGGTGCCGCTCGCCAAATTCCTCCTGGTCGGCCGGGTGGAAGACCTCGACGACGACTCGGTTTTCCTCGGCTCCGAGCTGGCCGCTTCGCTCGGTGCGCGCGTCGGCCAGAACGTCGACGTCTATTCGCCGCTGTTGCTGGAGCGCTTGAAGAAGGACGAGGTGCTGCTGCCGCGGCAGCTGCGGGTGGCGGGCATTTTCTCGACCGGCTGGAACCAGATCGACAGCAACACCGTCATCTGTTCGCTGCGTCTGATGCAGGATCTTTACGGGCTGGGCGCCGGCGTGCATGGCGTCAGCGTGCGCCTGCATCCCGGGTTCGATTCCGACGAGTTCGCCGCGAAGCTCAACGCGCTGTTCGACGGGTCCGACCACGCGGTCTCGTGGATCGAGAGCAACCGCGACTTCCTCTTCGTGCTCCAGCTCGAGAAGAACATGCTCTTCTTCCTGCTGCTCTTCATCGTGCTGGTGGCGGCGTTCGCGATCACCAGCTCGCTGCTCATCGCCGTCGTGCGCAAGACCCGGGAGATCGGCCTGCTCGGTGCGCTGGGCGGCAAACCCCGCCAGGTCGCGGCCTGCTTCTGCTTCCAGGGCTTCTTCATCGGTGTCGTCGGCACGGCGCTGGGCATCGGGTTCGCGGTGACGGCGCTGACTTTCCGCAACGAAGTAGTGCACACCTTTGCGCGCCTCACGCAAAGCGAGGCGGCGCTGCTGCGGTTCTACCAGTTTTCCAACCTGCCGCTCAGCTACTCGGTGCACGACTTCGTGCTCATCGTCACGAGCTCGGTCGTCATTGCGACGCTGGCCGGCCTGCTGCCGGCGTGGCGCGCCGCGCGGCTCAAACCCGTGGAGGCGCTGCGCAGTGAATAGGCTTTTTTGTGGGTCGGGCTTCAGGCCCGACGAATCGCAGATGTCGGGGATGAACCCCGACCTACAGTCGGAGCAGAGTCATGCCTGACGCTATTCTTAACGCCGCGGCGCTGCGCAGGAGCTATCGCAGCGGCGACCGCGTGATCGAGGTGCTGCGGGGCGCGGCGCTCACGGTGGCGCCCGGCGAAAGCGTGGGCATCCGCGGGGAATCCGGCTCCGGCAAAACCACGCTCCTCAATCTGCTCGCCGGGCTCGACGCCTCCGAGGGCGGCGAAATCGGCTGGGCGGGTGCCCGGGTCACCGGCCTGAGCCGCAACGCCCTGGCCGGGCTGCGCGCCCGTTTCCTCGGCATGGTGTTCCAGGCCTACTATCTCATTCCCGAACTCGACGCGCTGGCCAACGTGCTCATGGCGCGGCGCATGCTCGGCCTCGTCGACACGGCGGAGCGCGACCGCGCCTGGACGCTGCTGGTCCGCGTGGGGCTGGCCGAGCGCACGCACCATCTGCCGTCGCAACTTTCCGGCGGCGAGTGCCAGCGCGTCGCCATCGCGCGGGCGCTGATGAACCAGCCGCGGGTCATCCTCGCCGACGAGCCGACCGGCAACCTCGACGAGCACACCGGCGACGCCGTCATCGACGTGCTCCTCGGGACCTGCGCCGAACACGGCACCGCGCTCGTGCTCGTGACGCACAACCCGCAGCATGCCGCCAAGTGCGACCGGCAGCTGCGGTTGCATGACGGAGTGCTGAAAGAGATTTAGGTTTTACGTTTTGAGTTGGAACGATTCGCCGCCTATTGAACCGGAAAACATGGCCTCACCCCAAACCCAAATCCCAGAACCCCAAACCGGCGCCGCACCGGCGCGCGTGCGCTGCGGCGTGGCTGGCGTCGGCTCGCTCGGCCAGCACCATGCGCGCATCTATGCGTCGCTGCCGGCCGCCGAACTGGCCGGCATCTACGAAACGGACGACGCCCGGGCGGCGGCGATCTGCGCCCAGTATCACTGCCGCCGTTTTGCCACGCTCGAGGAGCTGGGCGCGGCCTGCGACGCCGTCTCCGTCGTGGTGCCGACGGACCGGCACGCCGCCGTCGCCCTGCCGCTGCTCGCCCGGGGCTGCCACCTGCTGATTGAGAAGCCGCTGTGCGCCTCGCTGGCCGAGGCCGCGGAGGTGCTGGCCGCAGCGCAGAAACACCACCGTCTCGTTCAGGTCGGCCACGTGGAGCATTTCAATCCGGTAATGAGTTTCCTGGAGAAGGCGGCGAACCATCCGCAGTACATCACCACGGAGCGGCTCGCGCCCTACCAGACGCGGGGCACGGAGGTCGGCGTGGTGCTGGACCTGATGATTCACGACATCGGCATCGTGCTCGCGCTGGTGAAGGCGCCGATCCGCCGCATCGACAGCGTGGGCATCAACGTGTTGTCGAAGACCGAGGACATTGCCAACGCCCGCATTGAATTCGCGGACGGCTGCGTGGCCAACCTGAGCGCGAGCCGCCTGAGCCTGAAGAAAAACCGGGAGATCCGCGTGTTCCAGGACAACGCCTACCTCTCGCTCGACTTCATGAACCAGAAGGGCCACCTGGTGAAGAAGAGCGACCTCATCGCCTACGGGGTGAAGCTGAAAATCGGCCTGGTGAAGCCGGGCGACGCCAGCTCCATCCCGGTGCACGAAATTCCGATCGAGAAGGGCGAGCCGCTGGCGATCGAACTGCGGGACTTCGTGGACAGCGTGGCCAAGGTCCGGCAGCCGAAGGTCGGCGCGGCGCTGGGCAAAAGCGCCCTCGAGGTGGCCATTGCGATCACCGAGCAGATCCGCGCGAAGAGAAAATGATTCACCACCGAGACATGAGGCGCACGAAAGGATCACATCGGAAAGAAGGCTTCGCGTCCTTCGTGATGAGAATATGACCGCTGAAAAGCCAGCTTGGCCCTTTTCCCTGCCACCGCCGGAGGGCGGGCGCGTGGACGTGTTGATCGTCGCCGGCGAGCATTCGGGCGACGAGCACGCGGCGCGCATGGTGCAGGAGCTGCTGGCCCGACAGCCGGCCCTGCGGGTGTGCGCCCTGGGCGGTCCGAAGCTGGCGGCGGCCGGCGCCCAGCTGCTGCACGACCTCACGGCGTCGTCCGTCGTCGGTTTCGTGGAGGTGCTGAGGAATCTTCGCTTCTTCCGGATGCTGTTCAACGCGACGCTGGACTGGATCGGGCAACACCAGCCGCGCGCGGTGTGCCTGGTGGACTATCCCGGCTTCAACCTGCGCCTGGCCCGGACGCTGCACGCGAGCGGGCTCACCACGAAGGGCGGCGGCACCATCCGGGCGCTCTACTACATCAGCCCGCAAATCTGGGCATGGAAGGCCGGCCGGCGCTTCGAGATGGCCAAACACCTCGACGCGATGGCGGTCATCTTCCCGTTCGAGGTGAAGAGCTACGCCGATACGCCGCTGCCGGTGGAATTTGTCGGGCACCCGTTCGTGGCCGGGGATTATCAATCGCCCGTCAGCTACGATCCCGCCGGTCCCGTGCTGCTGCTGCCCGGCAGCCGCCGGCAGGCCGTGGCGCGCATCTTTCCGGCCCTGCTCGCCGGATACGCCGGGTTTGCCGCGCGGCATCCCGGCCGCGCCGCGGTCGTGCTTCATCCCAGCGAGGAGGTGGCGGCGGTGCTGCGGTCCAAACTGGCGCACTGGCCGCAACTCGCGGGGGAAGTTGAACTGCGCGAAATAATCTCGGGCCGGGCGCTCTGCCGGCCAGCAGAACGGGTCGCGCCGATGATTGACGGACGGCCCAGCGGTTCGTCCCCGCTTCAAGGCATCGCCGCCTCCGCGGTGCTCACCAGCTCCGGCACGATGTCGATGCACTGCGCGCTGGCGGGCATCCCCGGGGCGATCGCCTACCGCACCAATCCGCTGACCTATCTTTTCGGCCGCTGGCTGGTGAAGGTGCCCTATATCGGCATCGCGAACCTCCTGCTCGGCGAGCCGATGTATCCCGAATTCATTCAAGGGGCGGCCACGCCCGAGAACCTCGCCCGCGAGCTCACCGCCTGCCTTGAGGACCCCGCACGCCGCCGGCGCAGTGAGGAGCAGGCACGGCGCCTCCGCGTCATCTTGCATCAGTCCGCGTCCGGCACGGCGGCCGACTGGCTGGCGCGCCGGCTGGCCTAGGGGGTTTCACCCAGGGGTGGTGAGCGCGCGGAACGCGGTTTCAAGATTGCCTCGTGCGCGCAAGGCGATGAAACTGTTACCACCCCATGCTCCCGACTGCGCAAACAGACAAGTCCAGCACGGCAGGTGGCTTCCGTCTGGGCTGGCCCTTGGCCGTGCTGGTGATCGGGCTCACGCTGACCGCCGTGGGCGGCTGGCTGGTGTACAATCAGTCTGAGCAAACCGATGCGCTGCGATTCCGACGGTTGAGCGAGCGTGTGAGCAGCACGATCGCCATCCACCTTCAGGGCATCGAGGAGGCATTGTATGGCGGGCGGGGCCTGTTCGCCGCCAGCCGGAGCGTGGAGCGTGCGGAATGGACTAGTTACACAAGGAATATGGGAGGTTATTTACGGCGGGGCGTGCTCGGGTTCGGCTACATCGAGCGGGTGCGGCGGCCGGACCTGCCGGCATTCCTGGCCCGGGTGCGCGCCGACAGCGCGCCGGATTTTCAGGTTCACCCGGCGGGCGACGGCGCTGAGCTCTACGTCGTCACCTACGCCGAACCCCGCGAACAGAACACCGGGGCGCTGGGCCTGGACCTCGCGACCGAAGAACAGCGCCGCCAGGCCGCGGAGCAGGCCATGCGGACGAACCGCACTACGCTCACCCGGCGCATCATCCTCGCGCCGGATGAGAGGCGGCTGCCAGGTTTTCTCCTGTTTCTGCCGATCTACGGACAGGGTAGCCAGCCCGAGACACCGGCCGACTGTGAGCGTGCCCTGCAAGGGTGGGTGTTTGCCGCCATCCGCATTGACGAATTGATGGATGGCGTTGCCCGGGTGACCGAGGATCAGGTGGATTTTGACGTATTCGATGGCGAATCAGCCACGATGTCCTCGCTGATCTATGATTCCGATCAGCACCTCATCGCGCACCGCGGCGATCTGGTGACCGCGGCGGACTATGCCGGCCGCCGGTTTTCCGCCTTGGTACCGCTCTCGCCCTATGGCAGTCGCTGGTCGCTGTGGATTTCATCGCGGCCGGAATTCGGTGCCACGGTCAGCCGCGTGATGCTGACGGCAGTCCTGGGCGGCGGAGTGGCGATCAGTCTGCTCGCCGCCGTGCTGACCTGGCTGCTCATCACCGCGCATTCCCGGGCCGTCGCCCTCGCCGGGCGCATGACCCGCGACCTGCGCGCCACCGAGGCCGACCTCCGGCGCGAACGCCGGATCATGGACACCTTCATGCAGTCGGTGCCCGACGCAGTTTATTTCAAGGACGTGCAGTCGCGGTTCATCAAATGCAGTCACTCCATGGCCCAGCTCTTTGGCAAGGACAGCCCCGACGAGCTGATTGGCAAAACGGACTTCGATTTCTTTTCCGAGGAACACGCCCGGCCGGCCTTTGAGGGAGAACAACAAATCATCCGGACGGGCCAACCGATCATCGGCCTGCCGGAGAAAGAGGTTTTCACCGACGGGCGCGTTGAATGGTCGCTGACCACGAAGATGCCCCTGCGCGACGAAGAGGGGTGCATCATCGGCACCTTCGGCATCAGCAAGAACATCTCTGCGCGAATCACGGCTGAGATGGAGTGGAAGAAGAGCCAGGCGCAGTTGCGGCAAATTTTGACCCGGCCAGACTGCATGTTGTGGCAGGCCCACGTGACCGAGATTGACGGCCAGTTCCACTGGCAGTTCGAGATTCCCCCTTCCGGCCTGCAGAAGCGGCTTTTCGACGGCGAGGCCGGCATCATTCATGAGGGCATAAGCGGGATTAAGACGAAG
The DNA here is from genome assembly GCA_003142615.1 of Opitutia bacterium. Classification (GTDB taxonomy): domain Bacteria; phylum Verrucomicrobiota; class Verrucomicrobiia; order Opitutales; family Opitutaceae; genus Fen-1467. The sequence continues at coordinate 28,176 of PLMW01000021.1, forward strand.
TCGCTGTACGGTAGATTCATCGTGCCGGAGCAGGCTGCAATGGATGCGTGCGGCCTGGGGGCGGTGCGCAGCGGCGCGCCAGGCTACGAACAGGAATTCCGGCTGATCAAGGGCGACCAGACCTTCTGGCTGCACGAACGGGTGTCGATCACCTCCACCCAAGCAGGACAGTGGGACCTGGTCGGTATAACCATCGACGCAACCGAGCTGAAGAAGGCGCAGGAGGAGATGGCGCGGAATGAGGCGTTCCTTCGTTTCATTTTCGAGCACGCGCCGGTCGGCATTTCGTGGTCACAGCCCGATGACGCCGCCTCCCACATTGTCAACCCCGAGCACGTGCGCATCACGGGGGTGTCGGCGGAGGACTCGAAGCTGCTGGGGGCCTTTGCGCGCGTCACGCATCCCGAGGACTACGCCCGGCAGCAGGCGCTGGTGAAGGAGTTTATCAGCGGCAGGATCGACGAGTTTTTCCTCGAGAAACGCTACCTGCATCCGGATGGCGAAATCGTGTGGGCCGCGTTCACGAGCCGGATGTTCGTCGACCCGGCCACAGGTGGGAAGCAGGTGGTGACCACGATGGTCGACATCACCGCGCTGAAGAAGACGCAGGAGGAGATGGCGCGGAAGGAGACCCTCTACCGCTTCATCTTCATGCACACGCCTGTGGGCATCTCTTGGATGCAGAGCCGGCGTGGCGAGACCCGCATCGTCAATCCCGCGCATGAGAGCATCACGGGCGTGCCGGTGGCACTGTCAAAGGACACCAGCAATTACACCACCGTGTCCCATCCGGACGACCGCGAGAAACAGCAGATGTTGATCGACAGGCTGTATCGCGGCGAAATCGACCATTTCTCGATGGAGAAGCGGTACGTCCATCCCCATGGCGGCTTGGTCTGGGCCGCGTACACGATGCACCTCTACAGGGACCAGTCCACGGGCGAGGCGCAGGAAGTGACGACCATTGTCGACATCACCGAGCAGAAACGCGCCGCCGAGGAGTTGCGGCTGGCCAAGGAGACGGCTGAGCGGGCCAGCCAGGCCAAGAGCACCTTCCTCGCGGTGATGAGCCATGAAATCCGCACGCCCATGAACGGCGTCATCGGCATGACCAGCCTGCTGCTCGATTCGCCCCTCACGCGCGAACAACGCGAGTACGCCGAGACGATCCGCGCGAGCGGCGACGCCCTGCTCACCATCATCAACGACATTCTCGACTTCTCCAAGATCGAATCGGGCCGTCTCGATCTGGAGCGCGAGACGTTCGTCCTGCGCGATTGCGTCGAGGGCGCGCTCGATCTGCTGGCCTCCAAGGCCGCCGAGAAGCGCCTCGACCTGCTCTATGAAATCGCCGACGGCGTGCCGCAGATCATCTGCGGTGACGCCACGCGCCTGCGCCAGATCCTCGTCAACCTGCTGGGCAACGCCATCAAGTTCACCGACCGCGGCGAAGTCGTGCTCGCCGTGCGCGTGAAACCGTCCGAGGCCGTTTCCACGGAGGCCCAGGTGGCCGTGGGCACCACTTCCCCCTTCAGCTCTGCCCAGCCCGGGAGACCGGATTCACGCTCGCCGCTCGTAGCCGCCCGGGCCAGCCTATCGCCGCTCGTGGCCGCCCGGCCCAGCTTCTCGCCGCTCGGCGCGTTCCGGAGCGGAAAGAAGGATTCGCGCTCGTCGCTTGTGGAGGATGGCCCCCGCGAGCCTGTCGAGCTGCTGTTCAGCGTCACCGACACCGGCATCGGCATACCGCAGGAGGCGATGAAACGCCTGTTCCATTCCTTCTCACAGGTCGACGCCTCCACCACGCGCCGTTTTGGCGGCACCGGCCTGGGACTGGCCATCAGCTGGCGCTTGGCCGAACTCATGGGCGGAACCATGTGGGTGCAGAGCGAGACGGGCAAAGGGTCGACCTTCAGCTTCACCATCCGGACCGAGTTTGTCCCGTCCCGTCCTCGGCCCTTCCTTGGCGGCCCCAAGCTGCACCTCAGCGACCGTCGCATGCTCATCGTGGACGACAACGCCACCAACCGGCGCATTCTCGCCACTGTAGTGGCGGGCTGGGGCATGATGCCCCGCGCCGCCCACTCGGCGTCCGAGGCGCTGGACTGGCTGCGCGCCGGTGAGCTGTTTGACGTGGGCGTCCTCGACATGCAGATGCCGGAGATGGACGGGGTGATGCTCGCCCGCGAGATCCGCCGCCTGCCCGGCGAAAACCAACTGCCCCTGGTGCTGCTTTCTTCGCTCAGCGTGCGCGATGTGACGACGGAAAAGCAGCTGTTCGCCGCCTCCCTGACCAAGCCGGTGAAGCCGTCGCAGTTGTTCGATGTGCTGGCGGGGATCTTCAAGGACCTCGAGCCGCTTTCCATCACCAGGATCCGGCCTCCGCCCGTCGTGGCGGCCACGGCGAAGACCGTGCGGGTGCTGCTCGCCGAGGACAATCTCGTCAACCAGAAGGTCGCCCTGCACATGCTCGCCGCCCTTGGCTACCGGGCCGACCTCGCCGCCAACGGCCTCGAAGTAATCCAGGCGCTGGAGCGTCAGACCTACGACGTCATCCTGATGGATGTGCAGATGCCCGAAATGGACGGTCTGGAGGCCGCGCGCCGCATCGTCGACCGGCAGCCGGACCGCACGAAGCGGCCCTGGATCATCGCGCTCACCGCCAACGCGGTTCAAGGCGACCGCGACATCTGCCTGGACGCCGGCATGGACGATTACATCAGCAAGCCGATCAAGAAGGAAGAGCTCGCCGCCGCCATGGGACGCGTCGGCGAAATCGGGGCGGTCTAAGGCGGCGACGGCCGCGCGGCAACCGGGCGGGCACCCGGCAATCTCCCGGCGCTCCCGCGCGCGGAGCCGGTCATCCTTCCGTGTGATTCCCACCCATCCGCGGTTCGATCTGCCGCCACAAGGCCTCGGCTTTCCCGGCGAGCAGCGCGCGCACCCGATCCATCTCGGCCTGACGCAGGGCGAGGTTCTCCTCGGCGATCTTCGCCAGGTCGTCGAGATTGTAGAGAAAGACGTTGGGCAGGGCGGCGACGCCCGGATCAATGTTGCGCGGCATGGCCAGGTCGATGAAGAAAAGCGGCCGGGTGGCGCGCCGCCGCATGGCCTGCGCCGCCATGGCGCGCGTCACGACCACCCCGGGTGCGGCCATGGAGCACACTGCGATGTCATAGTCCGGCAGGGCCCCGGCCACCTGGTCAAAGGGGATGGCCCGCGCCGCGAAGGCTCCGGCCAGTTCCTCCGCATGCTGGAGGTGGCGGCTGGTGACGGCCATCTCGCCGGCCTCGCGGCTCTTGAAGGCCCGGGCGGTCTTCTCGCCGATGTCGCCGGCGCCAAGCACCAGCACGCGGCAGCGTCGCAGGTCGCCGAAGATCTTGAGTGCGAGATCCACCGCCACGCTGGCCACGCTGATCTGGCCCTCGCCGATGGCGGTATGGGTGCGCACATGCTTGGCGGCCTGGAAGGTTTTCTGGAAAACCCGGTTGAGCACCGGTCCTGTGGTGCCCCGCGTCTGCGCCGCGGCGTAGGCGTCCTTCACCTGGCCAAGGATTTCCGTCTCGCCGACCATCTGCGAGTCGATGCCGGCGGCGACCTCGAAAAGGTGCTGGATGGCGGGGCGGTCGTGCAGCTCGAGCCGGATCTGTTCGAATACGCGTGCGTCCATCTGGTTCAGCGCGCACAGGGCGGCCTGCAGGCGGGCCACCGCCTCCGCTTGCGCGGCGACACCGTAGATCTCGACGCGGTTGCAGGTGTTGAGCACCGCGAATTCATCCAGGCCGGCGAGCGACTGCAGTTCCCCGTGAAGGGCGTCGAGCTTGCCGCCGGCCAGCGCNNGGATGGCGGCTGGCGTTGACCGGTCCGAGGGAGAGCAGGGCGGCGGCGAAGAGCGCCAGGCATGTCCATGCCAGGCGCTGCGAGACCAGTTTCCTCCCCAGGCGCAGCAGCAAGGCCAGCAGGTAGGCGAGCCACACGCCGGCCGTGAGCAGTTTGGGGGTATCCACGCTGGAGAGGTCCTGCAGCCAGTGGAACGCACCAATGCCCAGCGACCAGGTCATCAGCACCACCCCGGCGGCCAGCAGCCGCACACTGATGAGATCGAGCTCGAAAATGGAGGGCAGAAACGAAAAGAGGCCGTGCAGCTGCTTGTGCTTCAGGCTGTACGTCTGCAGCAGGTACATGCCCGCGGCGAGGGCGAGCAGCGCGAACACGCCGTAGCTGAAGAGGGCCAGGGCGGCGTGCAGCGCGACCCACGGGGTGCCGCCAAAGGCATTGATGCGGTGCGCCGCATCCCAGCCCGGCGCGGCGAGGGAAACCAGGGTGAGCACCGCGGACAGGCACGAGGTGAAATAGCCGAGGAGGCTAAAACGGAACGTGGCGCCGATCACGAGATACAGCGAGATGGCCGACCATGCCGTGAACTGGAAGATCTCAAACATGTTGCCGATCGGACATCCCTTGACCGCCAGGCCGCGCAGGTAGAGGCCGAGCGTCTGGAGCACGAAACCCGTGGCGACGATGACATACATCGCCAGGCGCGATTGCCGCCGGTCGCGCAGCAGGGTCAGGGTGCCGAGCACCAAGCCGGCCAGGTAGCAGGCGGAAGCCAGCCACAGCCAGGTGCGGTCGCCAAGTCCGAGGAAGGTCATGGGAAGGGAAAACATATGTCAGCGCGGGGCGGCGGGCAAGTGGCGTTGTGGATCCGGGTGGCCCCGGCGGGAGGGTGCGGGCATTGCCGTGGCTTGGTGATCGGGCGGGGAAGGCCTCTTCCAGAGTCCGCCGCTGACGATCCGCAGCGTCACGGCTGGGACCGGGCCGGCGGCGCCCATTTTTCGAGAAAGGCGAGCACCTTGGCCGGGTCGTCCGCCTCGGCTTGGCCGCTCTTCTCGAACGCGCCGGTTTCCTGGGTCACCAGCGGCTGCCCGCCGGCGTCGAGCACGACCAGCACCGGCAGGCCCGCCTTGATGGGATTGCCGTACTTCTCGTTCACCGCGGCGTTGCGCGCGGGGCCCTTGCGCTTGTTGACGTCGATCATCACGACGACGTAGCCGGCGGCGAGCTTCCGGCGCACGGAATCATCGGCGGTGAACACCTGGTGGAGTAGGTGGCACCAGGGGCACCAGTTGGCGCCGAAGTCCAGCAGCACGCGCTTGTGGTCAGTCCGGGCCTGCTCGAGCGCGCCGTCGATGAGGACAAAACCGTCCGCCTGCGGATCATAAATGTCCGGCCCGCGGTTGGGATATTCCGGCGCGGCCCGGAGCGTCGTTGCTGTCAGCAGAACAAGGGCGATGACGGTCAGACGCATGTCCGGAAGGTAGCCGGCGGGCGATGGAAAGCCAATCCCGGTTGCGGGGCTGCCCCGTCGGAGGGGCGGTCGCGCGTCGGGCGATCTTCAATCGGGCGAACTCAAAGCCCAATACTTATCCCAATCGCCCGAGAGTTTTGGACCAATCCCACGGGCGAGACGCCCGTGCCACGTGGCATGGGCGTCTCGCCCATGTCCGGGAAAGTCCAAATGATTAGGGCGGTTGGTATTAAACTCAAAACCAGGCCGGCGTCAGCCGCGCCTCGCCCATCGGCGGGTTTCCCGGAGTTGCAGGCGCTTGGTCTCGACGAGCGTGCCGGCGACGGCGGGGTGCGCCCGCAATTGCTGGAACTGGGCGACGGTCAGCTTCCAGCCGAGGCCGGCGGACGCCTCGGCGAACGGCGCGATGCGATCCGCAAGCACGAAGGCGAACTCGAGGCGCGTGTCGCCGTAGCTGGCGTCGACGGTGGCGCGCAGGGCGCGGAGGAAGGCGGTCAGTTCGGGATGATCAGGCTGGAGCAGCCAGGTGATCTTTTTGACGAGCGTGGGCACGATGAGATCGAGCGGGTAGCACTCCCGGACGTTGATGCGCACGCCGTCGTTGCCTGCGAGCAGGTTGCCCTGCACGAGCACGGGCGTCTCGGCGACCAGGTATTTTGCGTACTCCTCGTAGGCGTCGGAAAACATGTTCATCGGCAGCGACACCCGCTTGGTGGCGAGGGTGAACGCGGCCCACGGGCGGTTGTCCTTGCGAGAAAGTTTCTTCGTGATGCCGGTGGCGATGCCGCAGAGGCGAAACTCGCTCTGGTAGGGCTGGTCGAGCAGCTGGTCCTCGGGCACGGTGTTGAGGGCCTCGGCGAGTCCGGCGTAGGCGTTCATCGGGTGGCCGGAGATGTAGAAGCCGAGCAGTTCCTTCTCGTATTGCAGCTGCGCCGACAGCGGAAAATCGCTGGCGCTGCCGTTGCCGCCGCCCTGCAGTGACTCCCCCGCGGCGCCGTTGCGCCGCCGCACGGCCGGTGTCTCCGCCTCGCCGAACAGGAAGACCTGGCCGGCCGTCTTCTCGCGCTCGTCGGCCGCCGTCGCACTGAGCCGGGCGGAGATGAACTCCACCGCCTCATCCAGCCCGGCGATGAGCACGCCGCGCGCCGCGCCCGAATAGTCGAAGGCGCCGGTCTTGATCAGGCATTCCAGCACCCGCTTGTTGACCGCACGGCCGTCCACCCGGTGGATGAAATCGTCAAAGTCGCGGTAGGGACCGCCGGTCTCGCGTTCACCGATGATTTTCTGCGCGGCGGCCTCGCCCACGCCCTTGATGCCGGCCAAACCAAACCTGATCTCGGCGGCCGGAGCCGCCGACGGGTCGAAGGTCGAAGGTCGAAGGTCGGGGGCCGGCACGGCGGATGCCGGACTCTGGTTTTCGGCTTTGGACTTTGGACTTTCGACCCCACGCCGGAACACCGGCGTGAAACTCTCCCGGGACTCGTTGATGTCGGGGCCAAGCACGGGAATGCCCATGGCGAGCGCCTCGTCGATGAAATGGGCGACCTTTTCCGCGTTGCCCAGCTCGGAGCTGAGCACGGCGGCCATGAACTGCACCGGGTGGTTCGCCTTCAGGTAGGCCGTCTGGTAGCTGAGGATGGCGTAGGCGGCGGAGTGCGATTTGTTGAAGCCGTAGCCGGCGAATTTGTTGAGGATGTCGAAGATCGCGTCGGAGACGTTCTCCTCGATGTTGTGGAGCCGCTTCGCGCCGGCGACGAACTTGCCGCGCTCCTCCGCCATCGCGACGGGATCCTTCTTGCCCATGGCGCGGCGGAGCATGTCGGCGCCGCCGAGCGTGTAGCCGGCGATGACCTTGGCGGCCTCCATGACCTGCTCCTGGTAGACCATCACGCCGTAGGTCTCGTGACAGACCTCCTCGAGGAGCGGGTGGGGGAACTTGACGGCCGCCGGGTCCTTCTTGCCGCGGATGTAATCCGGAATCCATTCCATCGGACCGGGGCGGAAGAGCGCGATCAGTGCGATGACTTCGTCGATGTTCGAGATCTGCAGCTGACGGCAAAGCGCCTGCATGCCGCTGGACTCAAGCTGGAACACGGCGGTAGTGCGGCCGGAGTTGAGGAGGGCGAATGTTTTCGGGTCGTCGAGCGGGAGCTGCTCGATGTCGAACGCCGGGTCGGCGGTGCGGCGGACGTTCTCCACGGCGTCGGCGATGACGGTGAGCGTCTTGAGGCCGAGGAAATCCATCTTGAGCAGGCCGAGCTTGGCCACCGCGTTCATGTCGTACTGCACGGTGACGTCGCCCTCCTGCAGGGTGAGCGGCACGTACTCCTCCAGCGGCGTGTCGGTGATCAGGATGCCCGCGGCGTGCTTGCCGGTGTTGCGCACCATCCCTTCCAGGACGCGGCCCTGCCCGACGATCTGTTGGGCGACGGGATTGTGCTCGAGCTCGGCGCGCAGTTCGGCGGACTTGGCGATGGCGCCGTCGAGCGTGATGTTGAGCTCGTCGGGGATCATCTTCGCGAGGCGGTCGGCCTCGGCGTAGGGCAGGTTGTGCACGCGCGCGACGTCGCGGATGACCATCTTGGCGCCGAGCGTGCCGTAGGTGATGATGTTGGCCACGCAGTCGTTGCCATACTTGCGGCGCACGTAGTCGATGACCTCGCCGCGGCGGCGCATGCAGAAGTCGATGTCGAAGTCGGGCGGCGAGACACGCTCGGGGTTGAGGAAGCGCTCGAAGAGGAGCTTGAAGCGGAGCGGGTCGAGGTCGGTGATGCCGAGCAGGTAGGCGGCGATGCTGCCGGCGCCCGAGCCGCGCCCGGGACCGACGGGAATGCCCTGCTCCTTGGCCCAGTGGATGAAGTCCCAGACGACCAGGAAATAGTCGGTGTAGCCGGTCTGCTCGATGATCGAGAGCTCGTAATCCATCCGCTCGCAGATCTCCTGCGCCAGCGCGGGATTCGGTTCAGGGTTCAGAGTTCGATGTTCAGGGTGCGGGAGTACCGACCGGGTCGCGTAGTCGATGCCGTAACGGCGGGGCAGGCCTTCGACGCAGAGCTGTTTCAGATAGCCGGGGAGGTCGGTCTTGACCTCGGGCGGCAGCGGATAGCGCGGGTAGCGCTCGGTACCCTTGGGGAACGGAATGGTGAGATCGCACATCTCGGCGACGGCCTGCGTGTTGATGACCGCCTCCGGCACCTCGCGGAAAAGCTGCTCCATTTCCGTCCGCGACTTGAGGTAGAACTGCTGGCTGCCGAACCGCATGCGGTCGGCGTCGTCGATCTTCGCGCCCGTCTGGATGCAAAGCAGCGTATCGTGCGGCCCGGCGTCCTCGGCACGGACGTAATGGACGTCGTTCGTGCAGACGACCTTCAGGTTGAATTCGCGCGCCAGCTTGAGGAGATCGGGGGTGATCTGGTGCTGCGGCGCGAGGCCGTGATCCTGGATTTCGACAAAAAAGTTCTCGCGGCCGTAGATGTCGATGAAGCGTCCCGCGGCCCGGCGGGCGTCCTCATAGCGGCCCTGGAGCAGGCGCTGCGGGATGAGCGCGGCGAGACAGCCGGTGAAGGCGACGAGGCCCTCGGAGTATCTGGCCAGCGTCTCGAAATCGGCACGAGGGCGGTAATAGAAACCCTTCAGGTGCGCGTCGGAGACCAGCTTGAGAAGGTTGTGGTAGCCGGCCTCGTTGCGCGCCAGCACGCCCATGTGGAAGATGGACTTGCCCTCCTCGCTGCGGCCGGTGCGTTCGAGCCGCGAACCCTCGGTGAGGTAGATTTCACAGCCGATCAGCGGCTTGATGCCGCGGGACTTGGCTTGGAGGTAGAAGTCGATCGCGCCGAAAAGATTTCCGTGGTCGGTGAGCGCCAGCGCCTTCATGCCCAGCCCGGCGGCGCGGTCCATCAGGCGGTCGATGCGGCAGGCGCCGTCGAGCAGGCTGTAGTCCGAGTGGACGTGGAGATGGACGAAATTGGAGTCGGCGGGCGGCAAGGTCACGCTAACCAAGACCCCGCGCCGAAATGTTCAAGGCGGAATGCGGCGAAAAGAAGGCGAAACTGGAACGGGAGACCGCGACCACCGGAGGAAAATAGGGATTGACGGAGCGGGGGCCGACTGGACACTTAACCGTTTTTCCCCAGTCATTCCTGTCTTTTCCCATGTCAATTGAAATCAAGATCCGCAAAAACGAGCCGGTGGATCGGGCGCTGCGCCGCCTGAAGAAGAAGCTCGATCGCGAGAACGTCATCAAGGATGTCCGCGCCAAGCGGTATTACGAGAAACCGTGCGAACGCCGCCGGCGCAAGGCGAAGGTCGCGGCGTTCAGCGCCATGCTGCGCGCGCGTTACGAAAGCTGATTTTCCCCGCCGCCCCCGGCGGCCCTGTTCCTGCCGCCCGCCTGGCCCGCCCCGCCTACGGGCCGGGCTCGATGGGTTGACCAACGCCCTCAGGCGTGCAGACGCTGAACCGTGAACCCCATCCTTGCGCTCTCCACCGCGTGGTCCTCCGCGCGTCATGCCGACGGGTATGCGATGCTGCAGGAGATGGCCCGCCTGGGATTCGAGCATGTGGAGCTGAGTCACGGCATCCGCATCACCCTGGTGCCGGGCATCCTCAAGGCGCTCAACGAGGGCTTCATCAAAGTCAGTTCGACCCATAATTTCTGCCCGCTGCCGGCGGGCATGATGGACGCCGCTCCCAATCTCTTTGAGCCGTCCGCGCCCGCCGGCCGGGGCCACGAGCACGAGCAGTGGCTGCGACATACGCGGCGCACGCTCGACTTTGCGGCCCAGGTGAGGGCGCGGGCCGTGGTGATGCACCTCGGCAGCGTGCGCTTCTTCTGGATCAACCCGGGGCGCCAGTTGCGCAATTTTGCCCGCGCCCATCCCACCGCCGCCCTTCCGGCGGACGCGCGCTACCAACGGCTGCTGGCCCGGGCCTCGGGCAGGCTGCGCAAGCGCCTGCCGGCGTTTTGGGAGCAGACCCGGCGCAGCCTCGAGGAAATCCTGCCCTACGCGGCGGAGAAAGGCGTGCGGCTCGGCCTCGAGAACCGGGAGAGATTCGAGGAGCTGCCGCTGGACGCGGATTTTCCCGGATTCCTCGGATCGCTTCCGCGGTCGGAGCAGGCCGGTTACTGGCATGACGCAGGGCACGCCGAGTTGAAGGAGCGGATGGGTGTCATCACCCAGCGCCGGTTGCTGGAGGAAAATTCCGGGCGGCTGATCGGCTTCCACCTGCACGACGTGGATGCCGGGGGGCACGACCACCAGCCCATCGGCAAGGGGCGCATTGATTTCAAGATGGTCCGCTCGTTCTGGCAGCCGCACCACCTGCTGGTGCTCGAGTTGAGCCCGCACGTCAGTGCCGACGACGTGCTGGCGTCGAAGAAGCGGATCGAAGACCTGCTGGAGTGAGCGCCAGGTAGCGCAGGGCTACGGTCTACGTCTCATACCAATCGCCCGAGAGTATTGGACCAATCCCACGGGCGAGACGCCCGTGCCACGTGGCATGGGCCTCTGGCCCATGTCCGAGGAAGTCCAAATGATTAGGGTGGTTGGTATCAGAAGAAGAACAAAGCGCGGTCTGAAGGACCGCGCTACATAGCGCAGTGCTTCCCTGTCCGCCGTAGCCTAGTAGGCGAAGGCGGCAGCCTGCGCTCCTACGATTTCGATGGTGACTGTAGGGGCGCTCTGCTGGCCAGCAGAGCGCCCTGGACTTCACGCCGGCCACACGCCGGCGATGGACGTGCCGCAGAAGCGGCACCTGCCGGCGGCGAGATGATAGGCCGTGACGGAGAACACGTCGCGTTCGACGATGGCGCGCCGGCAATTCGGGCAGAAGGTGGTCCCGGCATCGGGCACCTCGCGTACATTGCCGATGTAGACGTAGTGGAGGCCGGCGGCGCGGGCGGCGTCGCGGGCCCGGACCAGGATGTCCACCGGCGTGGGCGGCAGGTGCTCGAGCTTGTGCTGCGGAGCGAAGCGCGAGAAGTGCAGCGGCCGGTCAGGCCCGAGGTTCGCCACCAGCCAGCCGCACATGCGCTTGATCATCTCCAGGTCGTCGGTGTACGTCGGCACGACGAGGTTGATGACCTCGAACCACACACCGAGCTCATGGTAGGTCTTGAGCGTGTCGAGGATGGGCTGCAGCTTGCCGGCATTGAGCTGCTGATAGACGGCGTCGCTGAAGCCCTTGAGGTCCACGTGCGCGGCGTCCACGAACTTGGCGAGGTCGCGGAGCGGCCGGTCCTCGATCGAGCCGCAGGTCACGATGATGTTTTTCAGCCGCTGTTCGTGGGCGAGCTGGCAGGTGTCGTAGGCGTACTCGTAGTAGGCGGTCGGCTCGGAGTAGGTGTACGAGATCGACGGGCAGTGGAGCGACTGGGCGACCGCGACGACATCGTCGGGGAACAGGCTGAGGCGGCTCATCTCCTGCAGGCTGAGTTCGGACGGCAGCGGCGGGCGCAGGCGATAGGCGGGGCCGTGCGGGTCCTTGGTTTCCTCTGGTTTTTTTTGGGAGATCTCCCAGTTCTGGCAGTTGAGACAGCGGAAGACGCAGCCCGACGTGGCGAGGGAAAAGGTCGGAGTGCCGGGGAGAAAATGAAACAGGGGCTTCTTCTCCACCGGATCGATATGGAACGTGCACGGGTTGCCGTAGGCCATCGTGTAGAGCGTGCCGTCCCGGTTGACCTTGTTGCGGCAGTGGCTGCGGTCGCCGGGCGCCAGCAGGCAGTTGTTTGGACAGGTCTTGCACTGGACGTTGCGGTCGAGCTTGAGGTAGTGCGACGCCTCCTTCACCCAGCCGCGCTGGCACCAGAGCGCCCAGAGTTCCTCGCTGGGCGCGTCACCCTTGAACACGTCGGCTGGCGCCTCGGCGCCGCTGAGATTGAACAAACTGTCGAGCCACCCGGCATGGCTGTTCAAGGCCAGGCCGGCAAATCCCGCGGCGCCGCAGGCGAGCGCCCGGCGGCGGGTCATCAGGATGTTCGGCGTTGTTTGATCCATCCCCATCGGAGCAGGGCAAGGTAAACCGACGGCACCACGTGCACGAGCACGAGCAGGCCCAGCGGCAGGTGCATCAGCTTGTGGAGGGTGAGCGCCGTCTTCTCGTCCGTGAGCACGCTGAAACCATAGCGCCCGCTCATCGCGTAACCGGTCACGAGAAAGGCGAGCACCACCGGCAGCAGCAGCCAGCCGGTCCAGCGGACGAGCTTGAGGCAGATGAAAGTGAGGGTGTTCATGCAGGGGTCGTGACCCGCCATGCTATCGCCGCCGCCACGAGGTTCAATCCTGCGGTGAGCAGGCAGACCGCGGTCACGCCGAGCAGCGGAATCAGCAGGGTGCTCACCAGCAGCGCGCCCAGCGCGGCGCCGACGAGGTCCGCGGAGTACAGCCGGGCGGCCGTGACCGCCGCCTCGCCGGAACCGGTCGCGCCAGCCAGCGGAAATTGACCGCCCACCAGCGCCGCCAGAAGAAACGTGAGCAGCAGGACGACGCCCTGCCCGACGAGCACCGAGCCGGTGAGGACGTCGAGGCGTCCGAGCTGCGGCAGGATAAAGGGCAGCAAAACCGCCAGCCCGGCGATGGCGCAGGACAGGAGGAGAAGGAGGCGGATCGGAGAAAAGCCGGCGGTTGCCTTGCGGTCCAATCTCCGGTTCACCCGCCACGCGCCCACCGCCAGACCGGCCATGAAAGCCGTCACCACCAGTCCCACCTGCCGGTAGAGCGAACCGTAGAGCACCTGGAAACCGAGCAGCAGGACCACCTCGAGCGCCGCCGCCGCGAACCCCGCGGCGAAGATCACCCGCGGCACCGTGCGCAGCCCGAGGAGGTAGGCGGTCAGCAAAACCAGCAGGACCCCACCCAGAAAACCTGTTCGCACGGTGAACTGGCTGAGCCAGTGACGGAGGTAGTAATAATACAACGCCGGACTAAAATCGGTGTTGATTTCGGCGGGCTGCGCCACGGCGCGGTCGAGATCGGCCAGCCGATCGGGCGCGAGCATGGCGTCGAGGTAGTGCCGGTTGACGAGCTTCGTCGCCAGGCCGCGCTGCTCAAGGCGCGCGGCGATGTCGAGGAAGAGCGGACCGTCCGAGGCGAGGAAGAAGACGCGCCCGCCGGGGATCATCCGCACCTGGCCGAAGGAAAGTCGCAGCGTGCGATGGGCCGAGGCCAGCAGCCGCGCGAGCCCGGGGCTGACGTAGTTTTCGTAGTGCCCCAGCGCGAACGCCAGGACGCCGTCGGGAGTCAGGATGCGCCGGACCTCGGCGTAAAACTCGGCGGTATAGAAGCGGTTGAGCTGCGAAGTGGACGGATCGGGTACGTCCACGATCACCACGTCGTAGCGCTCGCCGGTCTGCTGCACGAAGCGCCGGCCGTCGGTGGCCACGGTCTTGATCCGCGCGTCGGCGAGGTTTTCCGGCAGGAACCGGCGGCCGGCCGTGATGATCAGCGGGTCGATCTCCACGTAGGTGACCTCGCCCACGCCATAGCGCAGGATCTCGCGGGCGGTGCCGGCCACGCCGCCGCCGAGCAGCAGGACCTGCCGCGCGTCCGGGCGCTGGCTCATCGCATAGTGGACGGTCTCCTCGACCTGGTCGATGTTATGCGTGGAGATCACCGGGACGCCGTTCTCATAGAAAGTGAGCTGGCCCGAGTCGTCGGTGACCACAAGCCGGCCGTAGGGCGAATTGGCGCGAAACACCGTGGGCTGCCCCCAGTGCTGGATGGCGGTGGTGATATCGTCCGCGTCGATCAGCGTAACATGGAAGGCCAGCCCCGCCGTCACGATGACCGTGGACGCCAGCAGCAGCCGCCGGCGGAAGTGTCTGGCGAGCGCGATGGCCAGCAGGAGGTTCAAGGCCGCGGGGAAACACAGCAGGGCGAAGTGGTCGAGCCACGGCACGAGCACGAAACTGAAGAGGATGCCGCCGCCGATGCTCCCGAGGCTGTCGGCGACATACACGCGGCCGATCGCGGACGCGCCTTCGCGCCGCGCCACTCTGCTGTCCAGCAGAGCGCACGCCAGCGTGAGCAGGGCGCCGGAGACGAGGCAGAAGGGGAAAAGCAACGCCAGGCTGCCGAGCACGGTTCCGGTCACGCCCACGGCGGCGCCACGAAGAAAGACGAAGTCGCGCAGAACGCGCACCGCAACCACCTGCATGAGCGGAATGATCGCCACGAGCACCAGACCCACGACAAGGGTCCGGGCGGGATCCTTGAGGCGCGCCGAACTCCGACCCAGCCAGGTGCCGGCGCCGGTCAGCAGCAGCCAGCTGCCAAGGCTGATGCCAAACACCAGTTCGTTTCCAGAAAACGCGCCAAGGAGTTCGCGCATCAGCACGAGCTGCGTCATGACGGCGGACACGCCGAGCCCGCCGACGGCGAGGAGCACGAGCCGGCGGGTGCGGTCAGGCAAGAGCGCCGATTCGATCATGGAATTTTTTTAACCACGGATGACACGGATGCGCACGGATGGGTCTGACGGGAATAAGCAAAGGCGATTCCTCGATTATCAGTGGCCATCAGTGTACATCAGTGGTTTCCTTGTCCGACTCCTTGAAGGGCTCGACGTGGTAGATGAATACGGACACGCCCGAATGGCGCCAGGCCGAGGGCTCGCAACCGGCCTTCTCGGCCAGATTGTTGAGGAAATCGACCTTGTCCGGAATCTGCTCCCAGACCTGCGGCAGATAAGTCGCGCTGCGATTGCCGATCTGGAGCACGACGCCGTCTACGCCCGGCTGGAGCTTGTGCAGCAGTTCCTCCGGCGAGCTGAAGAAAAGCGGCAGAGGTTTGGTGAGCACGCTGATCTCGATCTCGAGCTGGTCCACCTCGCCGGGTCTCACCGCCGGGAACCGCGGGTCGCGGAGCGCGGCGTTGCGGGCGTTCTCGACCACGGCGCGGTACAGCGGCCCCTGCGGCAGGATGTAGCCGATACAGCCACGGAGTTCGCCGCGCTTGGTTAGCGTCACGAAGCAGCCCTTGGCCGCGGTGAACTTCGGGGCGAGTCCGTCGGCGGACACCTCGGGCAGCTGGCCGGTCGTGGCGGCCTCTCGCACGGTCTTGCGGGCGAGGTCGAGCAGGTACCGGCGGTCCGCCGCGGTAAACTGCGCGGCGGCGGGCGCAGCGATGGGTCCGGCGGCCGGCGCGGAGACTGACGCGGAGGCCGGTGCGTAGAACGCGATCGCCGCATAGCCGACCACGCGCGACTTGTCGCCGGTGATGTCGCCACTGTTGCGGCAGTCGAGCAGCCGGGCCTGCCAGCCCCGCTGCTTCGCCACGTATAGCAACGTGCGGATCGGGGTGTGCCCGCACGCATCCCCGTCGCCGATCGCGCCGGGGTCGAGGCGGCAGATGGCCTCGACGGTGTGCTGGTCGAGTTCCCGGGCCGTGGCGTAGGAGTAGTAGTGGCTGAGGTCCGAACTTGCGACGAGCAGCGTCCGGTCATCCAGGATCTGCAGCAACGCCCCGGCGGCCTTCTCCTCGTCGATCTCGCCGCAGACCACCGGCACGAGTTCAAAACTCTTCAGCGTTCGCTGGAGAAAAGGCACCTCGACCTCGACGGAGTGCTCCCAGGTGTCCGCGGTGTCCTCGGCGGGCGCGGAGCGCGAGGACTGCCGCCACCAGTCCGGCCGCTGCACGAGGCAGCGCGGTTCGAGGGCGAACGGGCTGAGTCGGGCGAGCGCGCGCGCCTTGGCCGACACCGGCACGTCGCCCAGCGGCGTACGAAACACGTCGGCATTCGTCACCGAGGCGGTGCGCAAGTCGGCGTAATGGCTGGGTCCCATCACCACGACGGTCTGGTAATCGCGCCCCGCCAGCAGCCGGTAGGCGGAGGCGGCCACCGGACCGGAGTAGGGATAGCCGGCGTGCGGGCAGATGAGCGCCTTGAGTTCGCCGTCCAGCGGCTCGACCTTCGCCCCCACCAGGCAGGTGTCGATCACCCGGGACAGTTCAGCCGGATCCTTCGGGTAAAACAGGCCGGCGACGGCGGGCTCGCGGACCTTCTTCGCGGAAGCGGCCGGAACTTCGGCTGCGTTCGCCCGGGGCGCAACGAGTGCGCAGACGAGCAAAAGCGTGGTGAGGGAAAGCCGGCACCTGCGACGTGCTTGCGGGCTCATGAAGTCTCCTGAAGTAGGGGGTTGGATTGCGGCAGGTTAGGCTAAGCGCGCGGTTCGCCGGACACAAGCGCCNNACCTCCACTCCCCACACCCCATGCATCACGGAGACGTCACCCCGCAGATCGCCCAAGGCCTGCTCGCGCTGCAAGCCCGCATCAAGGCCGCTGCCATACCTCCTTCCCAGCTCGACGAAACGCTCAACTTTGCGGTCTGGAACATCCGCGAGTTCGGCAATAAAAAGCGCACCGATGCCGCGATTCATTACATCGCGGAAATCCTCGGCCAGTTCGACCTCATCGCCCTGGTGGAACTGCGCAACGACCTCACCGACCTCGGCCGCGTGCTGCCCATCCTCGGCGAGTATTGGGACGTGATCTACTCGGACTGGATGCTCGACAGCGGGGGCAACAACGAGCGCATTGCCTATCTCTTCGATACCCGCGCCGTTATATTCAACGGCCTGGCCGCCGAGGTGGATGCCCCGCGGGAGAAGCAGGCCGAGGAATATCTCGCCCGGCAGTCCTTCTGGCGCGCCCCGTACATGTGTTCCTTCCGGGCGGGCAATTTTGACTTCATCACCATCGCCACGCATGCCCGGTGGGGCGACAGCATTCCCGGCCGCAAGGCCGAGCTCCAGCTCTTGGCCGACTGGATCGACACCCGCTTCAAGGACCGGTTTGTCGAGGACCACGACCTCCTCGTCGCAGGCGACTTCAACATCCCGGCGGTCGATGATGCGCTGTTCAAGGCGCTCACCAGCCGGGGCCTGCAGATTCCCGAGCCCCTCAAGAAACTCCAATCCGGCAACCGGGTGATCGGCGGCACGAATCTGGAGGAGAGCGCCCGCTACGATCAGATCCTCCATCTGCCCACCATGAAGGCCAATTTCATGAAGGCCGGCGGCACGCTCGATTTCTTCATCGACGATGCCCACATCAAGGAACTCTTTCCGGGTGAAAAATACACCCGCCAGCAATTCAGCTTCCAGCTCTCCGACCACCTGCCGCTCTGGATCCAGGTCAAAACCGACATCGACGGGCACCGGCTTGACCAGATCGTGCAGGCCGCCCGCAAACCCTGACCGGCCGGCGTATTTCAATCCGGCGTTGCCGCCGGTCACGGCCGGACGGACGGCTGGGCCGTCTTTGGTCTTCCATCAGGGGCGCAGCCTAACGCGTTGGGAGGGTCAATAACTCCCGAATCCAGCGGCGATGCGGGCCGGAGAGCGTGATGTGGTCCAGCTTCGCCAGCGGGACCCAGTGCAGCAGGGCGCGGCCGGCGAGCACCCGGCGCTGCGCGGCGGTGAGCATCATCGCGTGGATGGACTCGGTAATCCGATGGTTCGTGAGGCCGCGCTGCTTCCGCGCCAACCGCGGAGTCGAATGCACCGACGTCTCGTTGAATCCAAGATCAGCGGGGGTGGGCAGCTCATGGAGGCCGGCGAGGCGGCGGGCACCCGCGGCCTCGCGATGCAGCAGCAGGCGTCCGGCGTGCTCGCACCAGACACGCGTCACGGCGCGCCGCTTGATCTTTTTCGACGCAAGCCGCGGATAGTTCTCCGGGTCGCCGCGGCGCGCGGCGGCGCAGAACCGCCGCACCGGGCAGATCGTGCACCGCGGATGGTGCCGGGAGCACACGAGGGCGCCCAGCTCCATCATCGCCTGGTTGTGCAGGCCCGGATCATCGCGGTTGAGCAGGGCATCCGCCAGGGGAGCGAAATGCCTCGCCGCGGCGGCGCTGTCGCGAAAGGTCGTGCCGTCGGCCGTGAGCCGGGCGAGGACGCGCACCACGTTGCCGTCGACGCAGGCGGCGGGCGCGCCGAAGGCGAGGCTGGTGATCGCCGCCGCCGTGTAGGGTCCGACGCCCGGCAGTTCTCGCCACGCTTCGGTGGTGCGCGGCGGCGCGGGCCGGGCGGCGAGCACCCGGGCCAGCCGGTGGAGATGGCGGGCGCGGGAGTAATAGCCGAGGCCTTCCCAGAGCTTGAGCACGCGCGCCTCGGAGGCGGCGGCCAGCGCGGCGAAGTCCGGCAGCGCGCGCATCCAGCGTTCGAAATAGGGCAGGACCGTCTTCACCTGCGTCTGCTGCAGCATGAACTCCGAGACCACTGTCCGGTAGAGCGACGGCGCCACGCGCCACGGCAGCCGCCGGTGCTGCCCGCGATACCACGCGTGCAGGGCGCGCTGGAACGCGGCCTTGGCGGCCGGCAGGGCGGGGGAGTGAGGTCGGGCCACGATCCGCACACAAACACACAAAAACCCGCCAAGCAAAAGCCTGTTGTGATTTTGGCGGGTTTTTGCGTCTTTGGTGGCCGTCACCCCCATGTCCAGAAAGCCGACCGAAGAGGAGGACCAGCCGCCGAAGCTGGCCACCTACACCATCAAGCTCGACGACACGCAGCTGGAGCAGTTGCGCGCGATCTGCGAGGCGCGGAGCTGGGAGCCCTTCGAGGTGCCGTATGCGCGCTTCGCCTTCCGCGGACCGGACGTCAACGTGACCGCCTACGACAAACGCAAGGTCGTGGTCATCGCCGGCAAGGGCACGGAGGAGTTCGTGCTCAACACGCTGGAGACGGAGGTCACGCAGGCGCCGCGTCTCGGCTACGACGAGGTGCTGCACCCGGAGCGGTTCGAGCCGCACGCCGGGCTCGACGAGAGCGGCAAGGGCGACTTCTTCGGCCCGGTCATCGCCGCGACGGTCATCGCCGACAAGCCGGCCATCGATGCCTGGCTCAAGGCCGGCGTGAAGGACAGCAAGCGGCTGGTCGACTCGCAGATTCTCAAGCTCGACGGCCTGATCCGCAAGACCACCGGCGCCGTGGTGAAGACCTGCTCCTGCGGCATGCCGAAGTACAACGAGCTGATGCTCCGGCCTGGCGCCAACCTCAACCGCCTGCTCGCGTGGCAGCACGCCACGGCGCTCGAACAGGCGCTCAACGAAAAATGGGTGCCGTGGGGCCTGCTCGACCAGTTTTCCAAGCAGCCGCTCACCCAGCGCGAGCTGGCGAAGAAAGCGGTGAAGAATTTCGAGCTGAAGATGCGCACCCGCGCCGAGGAGGACCCGGTGGTCGCGGCGGCGTCGGTCGTGGCGCGCGCCGAGTACGTGCGGACGATGAAAAAGCTCTCGCAGCGCTTTGGCGGGCCGCTGCAGAAGGGCGCCAGTGGCAAGGTGAAGGAGCAAGCCGCGGAAATCATCCGCAGGTTCGGCGCGCCCGCGCTGGGCGACTTCGCCAAGCTGCATTTCCGCACGGCCTACGAGGTCGTCACCGCGGCGGGCAAGCTCGCCGAGCTGCCGTTGCCCAAGCCGAAGGAGCGGGTGGAATGGCACCGGAAATGAACAACCCGATCAGCGCTTTCTGGTAGAGTCCCATGCCCAAGCGCCGCCAGCTCCGCGGATTCGACCTCAAGCAGATTGAGGGAAACGCCCAGCTCATCGGCGTCGACGAGGCCGGACGCGGCGCGCTGGCCGGGCCGGTGGTGGCCGGGGCGGTCCTGGTGACGAAGGAATTCCTCGAGGGGCGCTGGGCGGTGGCGCGCAGCGGCAAAGTCAACGACTCGAAGCAGCTCACGCCCGTGCAGCGCGACGAGGTTTACGCGGAGATCGAGCAGCTCGCGCGGGAGGGGCAGTTGCACGCCACCTGCGGCGAGGCGTCGGTCGCGGAGATCGAGGAGCTGAACATCCTCGGCGCGACCAAGCTGGCCATGCGCCGCGCGCTCGAGGGCATCTACCCGCCGTCGGCCTTTGCGTACCGGACCGAGCCCGACCTGTTCGCCAGCGAGGCGGAGGTGCGCGCCTTCCAGCCGCAGGTGTCGTGCCGCGTCCTCATCGACGGCCTGGCGCTGCGCAGCTTCGTCTATCCGCACACGGGCGTGGTGCGCGGCGACGCGCGCTCGCTCTGCATCGCGATGGCGTCGATCGTCGCCAAGGTCGCGCGCGACCGGCTGATGGAGGGGCTCGAGGCGAAGCATCCCGGCTACGGCTTCACCCAGCACAAGGGCTACGGCACCGACGAGCACCGCGACGCCCTCCTGCGGCTGGGCCGCTGTCCGGCGCACCGCGGGGCATTCTTGCGCAAGCTCATGCGCGGCCGCGTCGACCCGTCGCAGATGAGCCTTTTCGAGACCGGGTAAGCCGCGCGGGTTTGCCGTGTTCACGACGGAGAACCCCGGTCTTGCCGCCGGGTGGCGGAAGCGGTTTGCGTAGAGCAGGCTCGCCTCTCATTGGAAATTAGTGCGGATTAGTGCGTATTAGCGGTTACCACCATGGCCGGCAGGAAACATAGCTCCCTCGACCGCGTGCTCGGACGGCTCGACACGCTGGACTCCGTCAACCTCGCCAATCTCGTGCAGCGCCTCGCCCGCGAGCGCGGCCTGTTCGAGGCGATCTTCAACACCATCCACGAGGGCATCCTCGTCATCAGCGCCGACGGTGCGATCGAGTACGCCAACGACGCGGCCGCCCGCCTCATCGGCCTGCGCGAGGGTGAACTGGCCGGCGCCACGCTCTGGCGGCTCGTGCCCGGGTTGCACCCGTCGCTCGAGGCCTCGCTGGCCGACGGCGCCGCCATGCCGGTCATGGAGCGCGAGATCGAGCTGAGCTATCCGCAGCCGCGTGTCGTCCGGCTCTACATGGTGCCGTTCCAGGCCGAGGGCATCCGCGAGAAGTCGCGCCGGTTCGCCGTCATCCTCACCGACATCACCCGGGAGAAGCAGACGACCGAGCGATTGATCGAGGATGAGAAGGTCTCGTCGGTCCTTCTGCTCGCCGCCGGGGTGGCGCACGAGCTCGGCAACCCGCTCAACTCGCTCACCATCCATCTGCAGCTCATCGCGCGGAAGCTGAAGAAACTGAAGGCCGCGCACGACGCGGAGCCGCTCGCCAAGTCCATCGCGGTCTGCCAGGAGGAGGTGAAGCGCCTCGACGGCATCATCACCAACTTTCTCGAGGCCCTCCGGCCGCGGCCGCCCGACCTCGCCGAAACCAACATCGTCGACGTGCTCAACGAGGTGCTGCGCTTCCAGACCGGCGAGCTGGAAAACCGCGGCATTGCCGTCGAGGCCGAGACCCAGGCCGACCTGCCGCCGATCCTGGCCGATCGCAACCAGTTGAAGCAGGTGTTCTTCAACCTCATCGCCAACGCGGTGGAGGCGATGGGCCCGGGCGGGAAGCTCAGGATCAAATCACGCGCCGATGACGATTCGGTCTACCTCATGTTTGGCGACTCCGGCGTGGGCATCCGGCCGGAGGACTTTTCGCAGCTTTTCCAGCCCTACCACACGACCAAGCCCGGCGGGCACGGCCTCGGGTTGATGATCGTGCAGCGCATCATGCGCGTGCTTGGGGGCCAGGTGGGCATCGAGAGCAAGGAGGGCGTCGGCACCGTCGTCACACTGACCTTCCCGCAGAAGAACCGCCGGGTGCGGATGCTGCAGAGCGGTGCGGCGTAGCGGCCGACTCGCCACCGGCTTCTCCCGCGACAGTGCCTTCGAACTTGTCAACTAT
The DNA here is from genome assembly GCA_003142615.1 of Opitutia bacterium. GTDB lineage: Bacteria > Verrucomicrobiota > Verrucomicrobiia > Opitutales > Opitutaceae > Fen-1467. Next base: position 50,093 of record PLMW01000021.1, read on the forward strand.
TAGTTGACAAGTTTCGGCGCGGCCGGCGTGGACACCGGTGTAGGGGTATAATTTGCCTGTCATCGCGAGGCTGGCCAAGCCGGCCGTGGCGATCCAGCCCCTCGACAGGGCTCGGGGCCCGGAGCCGTTTCGACAAGCTCAAGGCCCTGAGCATGTCGAGGGGCTTGTCGAAGGGCGGGATGTCAAACTGTCGGCCTTCGGCCTCGGTAGCTTCGTCGCTAGCGCCCCTCGCAATGACGAATTGTGCCATGACCGAAGCCTGCGGCTTTGACTCGCGCCGCGCGGCCTGCTGCGATCTCCGCCATGGCAACCGGCCGGCTCCACCTGCGCGAGGAACTCGTCGAGACGATGCGGCGCATCTACCGCTACAAGATGACGACCACCTCGGGCGGCAACCTCTCCATCCACGATCCGGCCGGAGGCATCTGGATCACGCCGTCGCGGGTCGACAAGGGCGAGCTGCAGCCGGCCGACATCATGTGCGTGCATCCGGACGGCACGAAAAGCGGGCCGCACGAGCCGTCCTCGGAATTTCCGTTTCACCGCGAGATCTACCGGCGCCGGCCCGACCTCAAGGCCATCGTGCATGCGCATCCCGGCGCGTTGGTGGCGTTCAGCATCTGCCGCCTGCTGCCCGACACCCGGGTGCAGGTGCTGGCCCATGCCGTCTGCGGCAAGGTCGCCTACGCGCCCTACGCGTGCCCGGGCAGCGATCAATTGGGCCGCAACATCGCCGAAACCTTTGCGGCGGGCGCGGACTGCGTAATGCTGGAGAATCACGGCGTGGTCATCGGCGGGGGGGACCTGCAGGACGCGTTCCAACGGTTCGAGACGCTCGAATTCGTCGCGCAGACGCTGGTGAAGGCGGCCACCCTCGGCGCAATCCGGCCGCTGCCGGCCGACCGGCTGGTCGAGCGCGGACTACCGGCGCTGGGCGGGCTGCCGCCGGTCAGGCCGACCGAGCGGGAGCTGGAGCTGCGCGCGCAGATCTGCCGGTTTGTGCATCGCGCCTACCAGCAGCGGCTGCTCATCAGCACGGCGGGATCGTTTTCCGCGCGGCTCGATCCGGAGCAGTTTCTCATCACGCCGCGGCGGCGCGACCGGCTCGAACTGGAGCCGCCGGGCGTGGTGCGGGCGACCGCCGGAGCCTGCGAGCGGGGCAAATGCCCCAGTCGCACCGCGCTTCTGCACGCTGCGATCTACCGGCGCAATCCCGACGTGGGCGCGGTCATCAACGCCCAGCCGGCGCACGCCAGCGCCTTCTGCATGACCGGGGCGGAGCTTAGCACGCACACGATTCCCGAGAGTTACGTCGTGCTCCACGACGTGCCGAAGCTGCCCCACGCCTGCGTGGTGGCCGAGGCGGAGCGCATCGCGGCGGAGGTTGCGCTCGCGAGGCAGCCGGTGCTGCTCATCGAGAACGAAGGCGCGCTGGTGGTCGGCCGGGATGTGCTCGACGCCTTCGACCGGCTCGAGGTGCTGGAGGCGACGGCCGAGGCCTTGATCCTCAGCCGGCCGCTCGGACCGCTCGTGCCGATGCCGGCCGCGGCCATCGACGAACTCCGTCGCGTGTTCGGCATGAAATAGCCACGCCACCGCCATGTGGGCGGTCACCTGCCAGGCGGCGCCTTCTCAAGGCGCGTCCAGATCAACGTTCCGCGTCCACTTGCCGGGAATTGCTTTCCGAGCTGGACGCCGGAGGCGGCGATGAGGGCGTCGGCGCGGACGGCGGCGGAGACGACGGCGGAGGTGGCGAGTAGGACGGTGAAGGCTGGGAGTATTCCCGGGCGGGCGGCGGCGAACGATCAGCCGAACCCGAGTTCCGTGAACCCCACGACGTGGAATCGGACGAGGGGCGGCTGCCGGAATCCGGGTTCCGCACATGAGCCGGCGCAGCATCCCGGGTGGGAGCAGGACGGTCGTTGGTGGGCGGGCGTTGTGCGCCTGCCGTCGCAGAGTCTCGGTGCGGCCGATGGTCAGTATCCGGCTTGCGCGGGGTGGAGGCATCCGGCGGGGGCGGCCGATGTTTCGCATCCGGGTTACGCGCGCGCCAGGTGGACGGCGGTGGCTGCGCCTGACGGTCGTCCCGCGACGGATCGTACGGGCGACGCACGGGAAAATGGCGGAGCGCATCGTCATCCTGGGGCGGACGCGGCGAATAGCGGGTGTAACCATTCCACCATGGCGAACGATGCTTCTCGGACAGTCCCTTGGAAGCAGGCGGATGATGGACGATCGGAGGAGACGGATGCCGGTGATGGTCCCACACGTAGATTGGCGCGAAGGGAGCAAAGATCCAAGGGGCGTAGGGACCGTAGTAATAACCGTAGCCGTAGGAGGAATTGTCGTAGAGCCACGGGTCGTAGGCCCAGGCCTCGTAAGGCTCTGCGGTCTCCGCGGCATACTCCGTGACGGGTGCGCCGCTGCCGTAGGTTGGCGCCACTTCGGCGACGGCAAAACTCTTCCCCGCATCCATCCATGCGATCCGGACGCGGAAAACCACTTCGGCATGGACGACATCATCGGTGAACACCTGGCCGCTGCGCACGTAGCCTTCGTCGGTCAGGTATTGGACAATGCCGATGCGGATTTTCGCCAGATCGGCCTGTGACAGCACACCCTGATCGTCGGCCGCGACGATGGCGTAGGTGTGAAGCTCCCTGATGCGCGTGGTGCCGGCCTGGGCAGAAGTGCAGGCCGAGGTAAGCAGGGCAAACGCGAGGGCGAGCAAGATGCCGGCGATGAGGCGAGGGTTTTTCATGGCAACCTCCTGAATGGTGTGAGACCCGACGGTGTGGAAATAATCCTGGATGCCGGAGGGCACAAGCGCAGATCCGCCGGCACCCACGGGCTGCAGCCGGTCTCGGCTGTATCGAACACCGTCAGATGGATATTGGTGTTCATGGGGGACGGTTAACTATGTTCGTAGTGACGCCGGGTTGGACCCCTTGGTTTCGGGTCCGTTTCGCGCTCATTTCTCCTGCCGGCGGCTGGCCGCGACTGTGTCGTTCCGTCTCATTTCCCGTTGACCGATGGGGCGGCTCTGGTGTCATGGCACCATGGTGCCCAGCGTCCTCATCATCGACGACGAAAAGCACACCCGTGAGGGTCTGCAGCAGGCGTTGGAAGAGCATTACGACGTCTCCGTCGCCAGCAGCGCCGACGAGGCGTTCAACCTCATGGACGCGCAGGAGCCCGACGTGATCGTCACCGACCTGCGCATGCCGGGCAAATCCGGCCTCAAGGTCATCGACAAGGCCCTCGCGCTGCCCGGCAAACCCGTCGTCGTCATGATGACGGCCTACGGCAACATCGAGAGTGCCGTCGAGGCCATGAAGCGCGGCGCGTTCGATTTTCTGACCAAGCCGGTCAACCTCGAGAAACTCGAGATCCTCATCCAGCGCGCGCTCAAGACCAAGACGCTCGAGGTCGAGGTGAAGCAGCTCCACGAGCGGCTCGACGAAAAGTTCAGCTTCGGGGGCATCGTGGGCAACTCGCCCAAGCTCCGCGACGTCATCGATCGCGTGAAGCTCGTGGCACCGTCGAAGGCGACCATCCTCATCGAGGGCGAGACCGGCGCGGGCAAGGAGCTGATCGCGCAGGCCATCCACCAGGCCAGCCCGCGGGCGCGGGCGCCGTTCGTCGCGGTGCACTGCGCGGCGCTGCCGCCGACGCTGCTGGAGAGCGAGCTTTTCGGGCACGAGCGCGGCGCGTTCACCGGCGCCACCGAGCGGCGCATCGGCCGCTTCGAGGCGGCCGACGGCGGCACGCTGTTCCTCGACGAGATCAGCGAGATTTCGCCGGCCACGCAGGTGAAGCTGCTGCGCTTTCTCGAGACAAAGGCCATCGAGCGCATCGGCGGCATGAAGCTTATCCAGCTCGACGTGCGCCTCGTCGCGGCCACCAACAAGAATCCCGAGCAGATGGTGAAGGACGGCGCGCTCCGCGAGGACCTGTTCTTCCGGCTCAACGTGGTGCGCATCACGATGCCGCCGCTGCGCGAGCGCGCCGAGGACGTGCCGCTGCTGCTCGACCATTACATGAAGCTTTTCAGCGAGGAGAACAACGTGCCGCCGCTCACCATCGAGCCGGGCGCCATGCGTCAGCTGCAGGCCTACGCCTGGCCGGGCAACATCCGCGAGCTGCGCAATTTCGTGGAAAACGCCGTGGTGCTGCGCCGCGGAGGCAAGCTCACCGAGTTTGATCTCGAGCCGAAGTTCCGCGGCGGGGCGGCGCCGGCCGGGACGGCCGCGTCCGCCGCCGCGGCGGCCACCCCCGAAGCCATGGCCAATCCGCTCTCCGTCGAGGAGAACGAGAAGCGCCTGCTGCGCGAGTCGCTGATCAAGGCGCGCGGCAACCGCACCAAGGCCGCGGAGTTCATGGGCATCAGCCGCCGCACGCTCCACCGCAAGCTCGCCCAGTGGCCGGAGCTGGACGTGATCGACCGGTGAGAGCGGGCGCGCCGGTCACGCGCGGACCCTTGCCCCGCACCCGCCGTCCCTGCCCCCGATGGCACACCCCGGCTGAGGGCTACGAGCAGGAACTTGTCAACTATTAGTTGACAAGTTCCGGAGAGAGAATCGGGCATCCGCTCACGCGCGCTTGGTGACGTCGCGCGGCATGGTCTCGACGGGCCCGATCTCAGGCAGCTCCTTGGATCCCTTGGCGCCGAGCTCGGCGAACTTGCGCGCGCCCGGGATCAACGCGCCCTCGAGGGAGCCGACCGCGGCGTTGTAGGACTTGGTGGCGGTTTCGAGTCCGTGGCCCACCTTTTCGAAATGCTCGAGGTAGGTGGCGATGCGGTCGTAAAGCTGCCGGCCGAGGTCGCTGATCTCCTCGGCATTCTTCGACACGGACTCCTGCCGCCAGCCATAGGCGGAGGCCTTGAGGAGCGCGATGAGCGTCGAGGGCGTCGCGAGCAGCACCCGGCCGCGGATCGCCCGGTCAATGAGCGCCGGATCAGCCTCGAGCGCGGCGGAGAGAAACTGGTCGCCGGGCAGGAACAACACGACGAATTCCGGCGAAGGCTGGAATTGCTCCCAGTAGGCCTTGGCAACGAGCGCGTCGACATGGCTGCGGACCTTGGCGGCGTGCTCGGCAAGTTTGGCCGCGCGCACCTTCGGATCGGTGGTGCCGGCGGCTTCGCGGTAGGCGTCGGTGGGCGCCTTGGCGTCCACCACGATGCGCTGCCCGCGCGGCAGGTTCACGACGAGGTCGGGGCGCTGGTCGCCGGCCGACTCCTGCTCGGTGAAATCACAGTGCTCGACCATGCCGGCGAGCTCGACCACGCGGCGGAGCTGCAGCTCGCCCCACGTGCCGGCGGTCTTGGTAGTGCTGAGGGAGGTGGAGAGCTTCGTCGTCTCCGTTTGCAGCGAAGCCTGGGCCAGCGCCAGCGACTTGAGCTGCTCGGAGAGCGAGCCGTAGGCCGAGGCGCGGGTTTTCTCGAGCTCGCTGATCTTGTCCCGCACATCCTTGAGCGACTCGGCCACGGGTTTGACCAGGGTGTCGCCGGCGCGCTTGAGAAATTCGTCGTTGTTGCTCCGGAGGGCGTCGGCGGCGAGCGCCTTGAAGGTGTCGGTCAGCCGGTCCTGCGCCTGCTGGAAGGCGTCGCGCTCGGCGGTGAGGAGCGTGGCCAGCCGGGTTTTTTCCGCCTCGAGATCGGGGAGGTGCGTGCGCAGCGCGGCCAGGTCGGCCTCGGCCTTGGCGAACTGGTCGGCCAGCAGGCGCTGGCGCTCGGCGAGTGCGGCGGAGCGTGCCTGCGCCCAGAGCCAGACGAGGGCGGCGGCGACGGCGGCGGAGGCGAGAACGAGCAGGGTGGTGAGCACGGTGGAGTCACTTGCTCATGCTCCCACCCGCGTTTCCGCTCAAGAGGAAAAGCAGGCGGCGGGCGGCGCTACACGCGGAAGGGCTGGTTCGAATCCGAGGGTTCCTTCGCGGGGAAATACACTGTGAAGCGCGTGCCTTCGCGCACCTTGGTTTTCACATGCAGGAGTCCGCGGTGGTCCTGCACCAGGCGGGAGACGATGGCGAGGCCCAGCCCGGTGCCTTGCTCGGCCTTGGTCGTGAAGTACGGCTCGAAAATGTGCGGGAGCACCTCGGGCGCGATACCGGGGCCCTGGTCAAGCACCGACAGGGCGACGAGCGGCGGTTCGTTGGCCAAGGGCTCGCGGCCGACCACGATATCCTCCGGGCCGTCGCACAGCAGATCCAGCGGCAGGGTCTGGGGCACGAGCTCGGCCGTCACCCAGACGGTCTGGTCCTTGGACGTGCTCTGAAAGGCGTTGATGGTGAGGTTGAGCAGGATCTGGATGAGCTCCGTGCCGTTGATCAGCGCGGCGGTGTCCTTGTCAAGCTGCTTGACCGCCAGGTGGCCGCCCCGGATGGCGGGATGGTGCTTGAGCAGCGTCTGCAGATCGGTGAGCACCTGGTTGACGCGCACCTCGCGGTTGGAGAAGTGGCGTTTGCCGAGCGAACGCAGGTAGCGCGTGGCGATGGCAAAGCAGGTGTTCACCTGCTTTGAAATGATGGCGAGGTCCTCGCGCACCGCGTCGAGGTCGGCGCCGTGGAGGAAGGAAACCTTGGCCAGGCGGAGCTCAAGCATTTCCACATAGCCGATGATGATGGTAAGCGGATTGTTGATGTCGTGCAGCACGCCCGCGTAGATCTGGCTGGTGGTCTTGGCCATCTCCTCCCGGAGCGTGGTGTCGTGCAGCTGGTCGGTCAGGCGGTGAAGGCGTTCCTGCGTGGCGAGGACGGTCTCGGAGATGCGGCGCAGCCGCAGCGCGCGCGCGACGGCCTCGCGGATGGTGGGAAGGTCGAAGGGCTTGCCCAGATAGTCGCAGGCGCCGAGCCGGAGCGACTGCCGCGCGGTCTCGATGGTCTCGTAGGCCGTGAGCATCAGGATCTCCATGTGGGGATCGATCTCCTTGAGGTTGCGCAGCACCTCGATGCCGGAGCGGCCCGCCATGCGGATGTCGAGGATGCAGACATGCACGGGATTGTGGCGCGCAAACTCGACCGCCAGTTCGCCGTTCTCGACGGTTTGCACCCGGAAATCGTTCTTGAAGACCATGCGCAACGAAAGGCGCGGGCCTTCCTCGTCGTCGACGACGAGCATGGTCGGCAGATCGGGCGTGGCCGGAGAGGGGGATGGAGCGGCCGGGGCGGGAGCCGGGATCAGGAGTGGACTGTCGGAGGCGTCGGGCATGGTTCCTGGTTTAGAAACGGAAATCGAGCGAGAGGGAAAGGGTGTTGATGACGGTGTCGTAGGCGCCGTCGGGGGTGGAGCCGAAAAAGGTCCGCTGGCCGCTATTGACATGGCGGGTTCCGGCAAGGGCGCGTTGCAGCGTCAGCATGAACCGCACCGGGCCCTGCGCATAGCCCATTCCCGCGCACAGGAAATGGCGGGTGGCGTCAGGCACGGCGGGATTCCACGTGGCGTCCGGCACGGAGTTCTCGCTCAACGTGTAGCCGGCGCTCACCTGCCAGCCGTCCGGCAGGTAGCGCGTGACGCCGAGTTCGTAGAAACAGCTGGCCTGCCAGTTGAACGGCAGGGACAACGGGCCGCTCGCCTTGGAAACCACGACGGTCTTCAGGCAGGTCCAGTTGGTCCAGTCGATGTTCGCCTCCAGGTTCCATTGGGGGGTGGGCCGGTAGGAATAACCGACGATGACGACCTCGGGAAACGCAAAATCGGCCCGGGCGGACTCGCTCGCGAGCACCGGCGGGAGTTCGGACGTGCCGGAGACACCGAAGTTGGTCCGCGCCTGGTAGCTCAGACCGAAGGCGTGCTGCTCCGACGGCTGCCAGCGCAGTCCGAGATTATAGCCGGTGTCAGACCCACTGGCGTTGAACCGGTAGTTGCCGAAGGGCGCGACACCGCTGAAGTTGACGCCCCGGTTCAGATCGACCTTGAGGTGGTTGAAGGTGACGCCGCCGCCGATCGACAGGGTGTCAGTGAGACGCCAGGCGAAGACCGGATTGATGGTGGTGTAGGTTTCCTCGTTTTTCGTCGCGAACTCGAAAAGGTCGGTGCTGTTGCTCCAGTCGGTCGAGAGCCCGAAAGGGGCGTAGACACCGAGACCGATGGCCCATTTTGCGCCGGCCGGCGCGAATGCGTAGTACAGTTGCGGCAGCAGTTGCGTCTCGGCCTTCAGGGAGGAGGTCCGGCCGGTGAGCGCGGAGTGATAGTCGGCGTTGAACCGGACGAAATAGGCCGTGGCTGAAAGTTCCTGGCCCTGCAACTGCGTCAGGCCGGCGGGATTGTAGTAGATGGCGGACGGGTTGTCGGCCGTCGCCACGAAGGCGTTGCCGCGCGCCGTGGCGAACGCGTCCTTGAAACCCACCTGCGTGCCGGAGGCGCTGAGCACGACCGGGGTCACGGCCAGGAGGCCGGCGGCGAGACGGACCGCCCAGATCGTGGGTCCGTGCGCTGGAAGCGTGGGGCGTAGACAGTCGGGGGCGGAGGCGGGCATGGGAATCATCAGTTGGAGGGAAGATGGATGATGAGGTCGGGGTCGTCCGGCTGGCTGCGGGTGTGCACCTCGAGCCGGCCGGCGTGGGCCTCGATCACGCGTTTGGCGACGGTGAGACCGAGACCGACGCCCGTGTTGCGCGTGGTGAAAAACGGATCCGTGGCGCGGGCGGCCACGTCGGAGGTGAAACCGCGACCATTGTCGCGCACCCGGAGGGCGAGCCCCGGACGGCCGTCGGGCCGGGTTTCGGGCGCGACCGTGACGGTGATCCGGGGCGGATCGCCGGCGGACTGGAGGCCGTTGAGGAAGATTTCCTGGAGGGCGTGCAGCAGGCTCGCGCGATGGCAGCGCACGAACGGATGGGGCACCTCGCTGAGAATCTCGAGTTCGCCGGTCTCCTGTCCGAGAAAGGCGCGCGAATGCGTGAAGCTCTTCCGGAGCAGCTCCTCGAGGGGCAGGGAGTCGGTGACGCCGCCATCCGTCTGCGCGAGGAAAATCATCTGCTCGGTGAAACGCTGGATCCGGTTCGTCTCACGGGTGAGCGCGGTCTTCAGCGAATCGCGGAACTCGGCGCTGGCATAGTCGGAGTCGAAGAGCTGCTGGTGGGTGGTGAGCGGGACGAGCGAGTTGCGGATCTCGTGGGCGAAGCGTTTCGCGATGAGGCCGATGAGCTTGAGGTTGGAGGCTTCGATCTCGGCGCGCTGCGCCGCGCGTATCTGGGTGAAGTCCTCCAGCAGCAGCAGCGCCGGCTGCGGCAGCGGGCGTCCGCCGGCCGGGAAGGGGATGAGCGACACGTGCAACACCTTCGGCGGCGGGCCGGGATGTTCGTAGAGGAACGGCGCCACGCCCGAGCCGCGTTCGACCACCTCGTGCAGGCTCGTGGCGAGCGGCGGCGGCAGCCCGCTGAAGTCGAGGCCGGCGGAGGCGGGCGTCGCGTCGCCCTTGAGCAGTCGCAGCAGCGCGTGGTTCGCGAACAGCACCGTGAGGTCGGGACCGATCACGAGCGCGCCGCTGGTCATGGCCCCGAGCACTTCGGAGAACAGGCGGTGGCTGGCGGCGAGCTGATGGTGCAGCCAGGAGTTTTTCACCGCCAGTCCCAGCTCCTCCATCAGGTGGTAGACCAGCAGCAGCTCCGCGTCGGTGAACGGGGCGCCGGTGAGGCGGCCGCCGAGCAGGGCGACGCCGATGGTGCGTTCGCGGTCGTTGACCGGCAGCGCGATTTCGCAGCCGAGGATCTCAAACTCGCGCCGCAGGCGGGGATCGCTCGTGAGGAACGGGGCAGTGCTCCCGGCGCCGAGGCGGAGGATCTGGCCCGTTTGCAGGATGCACCCGCCCAGGCCGCTTTCGCGCGAGAGCTCAAAGCAGTCGATCAGTTCCGTGGGCAGGCCCACCGCGCCGGCGCATACCAGCCGGGTCTCGTGGCGCGCCATGGACGGACCCAGGGAACCGGCCGATGGCGGAGGCTCGAGAAAGATGGCGATGCGCGCCGTGCCGATGATTTCGCGCAGCTTGAGGACAAAATGACGCGTGAATTGCTTGTAATCGAGCGAGTAGCTGAAGACCTGTGAGAAATCGCGCATCACCGTGAGCGCCGAGGAAGTGAACGCGGAAGCGGAGGCCGTCCCGGGCGGCGCCGGCGGCGCAGCCGCCGGCAGGCCGGCGGTCTGGGCCGGCCGTTCATTTCGCGCCGCCAGTCGCTGGATCACGGCGAGGCAGGTGGCCGGATCAAACGGCGGGGCCAGCACCACATCGGCCCCGGCGAGATAGGCGGTGCGTTCATCCTCGGGCGAGCCCTGCCGCGGGGCGACGATGAGCGGACAGTGGGAGGCCAGGGCGCGAAATTCCGTGATGGCGCGATGCGTCTCCTCCGAAAACGAGTCCACGGCCAGCAGGCACACGTCGAGCATGCCGGTTTCCAGCAGGGGCCGGGCGGCGGCAAGGTTTGGTTTGCGGAGGAGCTTGAAGTCGACGGAGGTGGAGGAGGCCGCGAGTGGCGGAAAGACAACGTTGTCCTCGGCAATAATGAGAAGGTGAATCACTGCAGAAATCTTGGGCCCCAAGCGTGTCGACGGAGACGCATAACCAACCTGTGCAACTAAGTGGCCGATGGGAATATTAAGGCAACGGAAAAGTAGCGCGGAGTGGCTCGCGTTGCCGGCATGACCGCGCAGTTTTGTTGCTCCCCTCTGCCAGAGAATTTCCCATCGAGTCCGTTATTGAAAACCGACGCTGGTGGACCCGGTCTGCGCGCGGTCCGGATTTCTTGATCGCCGACAATTTCCAGGGGAAATCCACCGGTCATTGGCAAACCATCCCTCGGCAACTTGAGCGGAGGCAAAAGCGGATCCGGTCCCGGACAAAAGGGGCAAGACCGGGCGCTTTGATGCGGGAACGGAGATTTTCAGCAAAAGGTGGACTTGGCCGTAGATTTCAGCTAGGGGAGTCTCGAGTCGCTTTTTTCGCATCAGCCACCACATCAATGATTACCGACTCATCGCAGATTGAGACAGGGCAAGTTCGCACCGATTTTGCGACCTACCAGAATCGTGTGGGGCTGCGCATCGCGGCCTGTCTCGATCACACGGGAGGCGAGATGCGATCGCGTCCGTGGGTGCTGATGGCACCGAAGTACGGCGAGACAAAAAAAAGCACGCTGCATCTGGCCTATTATCTGGCCGCGAACGGCATGAACGTGCTGCGCTTCGATCCCACCAATCATGTAGGCGAGAGCGAAGGGCGCATGCTGAATTTCACGATGCCGGGCGCGGTCGGGGACATTGTCGCCGGGCTGGACTATCTCGAGGCCAGCTTTGGCGTGACGCAGGTGACGGCGGTGGCCAACAGCCTCTCGGCGCGTTGCATGCTGCGCGTCGCGGCGGAAGACGCCCGCTTCCAGAAGCTCATCTGTGTGGCGGGGGTGGTCAACCTGCTGGCCACGATGGAGGAAATCTACAAAGAGGACATCTCGGGGATGTACCAGCAGGGACATCGCTGGGGCACCACCGACTTTCTTGGATTCGACATCAACGGCGACATCTTCCTGAATACGCTGATCCAGTCGGGTCTTGGCGACCTAACGGGCACGCTGGAGGACGCGGGAAAATTGCGCGTGCCGTTTATCTTTTTCCATGCGGAGCGGGATGTATGGGTTGACAAACGCGAAGTGGAGCAGGTGGTGGCGGCCAATCCACGCGGCCGGCTGGTGCCGGTGACGGCCGCGATGCACGAGGTGCGGGAAAACCCGCAGGCCGCCCGGCAGGTGTTCGAACAGGTGGTGTGGGCGTGCCTGCATGACACCCCGTATCCCGGGGAGGGCCCCGCCGGCCTGTGCGTGCCGGGCAAGAAGATGATCCTCGCGCAGAACCGCTGCGAGCGGGACCGGATGCGGCGTTCCGAGACCCCCGTGGAAAACGAGGCGGAGTTCTGGTCCAACTATCTCAAGAAATACAGCATTCTGGAGAAATCCGCCGATTACCGGGCCTATCTCGATCTGATCGGCCGGCTGTGCGGTTCCCTGTCGCCCGGGGCGCTGGTACTGGACGCCGGTTGCGGCAATGGTTTGTTCGGACTGTGGATCCTGCGCGAAGTCTGGCAGCGGCAGGCGCCGGCGGCGGCGGGCGAGCCGTTGATTTATGTCGGTCTCGATCTCACCCAGCGCGGTCTGGCTGACGCGCTGGGAAACCATCTGGGCTGGCGGCAAAAACTGCGCCCGGGCGCCAAGTCGCGGACGGCTCCGGCCCCGGGCCTGCAATATTTCCTCGTGGATTTTGACCGGCTGGACGAGAATCCGAACGCGGCGGAACGGCTGCCGTTTCAGGAAGGAACTTTTGACGTGATCTGCTGCAGCCTTGTCCTCTCCTATCTCAAGCGCCCCCAGGGGCTGCTCCGCGAACTGCACCGCGTGCTCCGGCCCGGCGGGGCGCTGGTGGTATCGAGCATGAAGCCCAACTGTGATCTGTCCATCATCTATCGGGACTCGATCATGGCGAACGTCACGGCCGATGACATCGAAGCGGGGCGCAACCTGCTGCGCGCGGCGGGCAAGATCAAATTGAAGGAGGAGATCGGCTATTACACCTTTTTCTCGCAAACGGAGCTGGCCGGTCTCGTGATGGACACGGGTTTCAACGTACTGGAATCGCACCTGTCGCTGGGTGAGCAGGCGGCGGTGATCAAGGCAGGCAAGTGACAGCCTATCTCATCACTTCGTCCTTTCTGAACTTCGTCGCGGGCCTGCTGCTGGCCTTTGCCGTGGTGCTGCGCGGCCGCAAAAACCAGCTCAACCGCCGGTTCGGCTTCTTTGCACTTAGCGTCGGCATCTGGTCGGCCGCCTATTTCCTCTGGCAGATCTCCGAGGATGCCGACCGGGCGCTGTTCCTGACGCGCCTGTTGATGGCGGCGGCGTACTTCGTGCCGGTCACCTATCTGCACTTTGTGGTGCAGCTGTGCGGGGAGCGGAAACCCTGGTGGATCCGCCTCGGCTACGGCTCCGCGCTGATCCTGGTCGGGTTGAACTCGGCGCCCATCATGGTCAGTGGAGTCAAGCCGGCCATGGAGCTTCCCTTCTGGCCGCGGGCGGGTCCCGGCTTCGCCGTCTACCTCGTGCTCTTCGTCCTCTACACCGGCGAGGCGGTGCTCCTGCTGCACCGGCAGGCGCGCGCCTCCTCGGGCGCCCGGGCGACCCAGCTGTGGCATATTTTCTTCGCCACGCTGGTCGGTTTCACGGGCGGGGCGACCAATTTCCCGCTGTGGTACGACATTCCCGTGCCGCCACTGGGCAACGCGCTGGTCTTCATTTATCTGGTGACCGTGGCGAATGCGGTTTCGCGCTACCAGCTGCCGCTGGCGACCTATGACTTCATGCACGCGGCGGTCTACATGGGGATGAGCGCCACCGTGTCCGTCTTTTTCGTCCTGACCTACGTGGTCGTATCCTCGTTGCAGGGGGTGACGCTGTCCTCGCCCGACCTGCTCAACACCTTCCTGCTGGGCATGGGGGTGAGCCTGTTTTTTTTCTGGATCGTGCCGCGGCTGAAGGACAGCACCGACCGCATCCTGTCGCAGACCTACCTACGCAAGCGCATCGGCCCGCGCAACCGGCTGAAGGAGCTCGCCGAGCAGATCTGCACCATCAGCGTCGAGCAGGAGATTTTCGACACCACCGCGCGGGAGATCGCCGGCGCCATGGACTTCGCCCACCTCGGCATCTTCATCCGCGGCGAATTCACCGAGGCGTATGTCTTGCGCGCGCAGGTGGGCTGGGGGCGCGGCGGCTACACGCTGGGTTCCCTGGCGGGCGACACCCGGCTGGTGCGCGTGCTCGCCCAGCGGCAGGCTCCCATCATTTTTGACGGTTCGGAGGTCGAACTGCCCCCCGAGGAGCTGGAGGACATCGAGCAAACCCGGAAGGCGATGCCCTTTGAAGCGGCGTTCCCCATCCTGACCGAGGGTTATCTGCTGGGGGTGCTCATCCTGAGCCCGCGGGAAGGTCGCGAACGTTACACGGAGATTGATTTTTCCCTTTTGGAGGCCATCTGCCTGCAGCTCGGCGTCACCCTGCGCGCGCGCCAGCTGGAGCGCCGCGCCAGCCAGACGGAAAAACTCATCTCGCTCGGCACGCTGGCGGCCGGTCTGGCGCATGAGCTGCGCAATCCGCTGGTCTCGATCCAGACCTTCTCGGCGCTGCTCAAGGAGCGCGGCCATGAGCCGGAGTTCCAGCACGAGTTCGGCGCCATCATGCAGCGCGACGTGGGCCGCATCGCCAGCATCGTGGAAAATGTCGCCGCCTTCGCCGAAAACAGCACGGTGCCGTTCGCCCCGGTGAAAATCGAGGAGGTCCTCGCCGGCGTCGCCGAAATTGCCCGGCCCGAGCTTTTGCGCACCGGCGTGCAGTTCCGGGTTGACGAGCCCGGCGACCTGCCGCCCGTGCACGCCAATTACAGCCAGTTGCTGCAGGTGTTCCTCAACCTGCTGCAGAACGCCATTCATGCGCTCGCCGGCCGGCCGGACGGGCGCATCACCGTGACGGTGACGGTGCGGGCGGACGACGTGCCCAAGCCCATGCTCTACATCACGGTCGTGGACAACGGCCCCGGCATCGACCCGGCGCTGCTAAACCGCGTGTTCGAGCCGTTCACAACCACGAAATCCACCGGCGATCAGCCCAGCCAGCGGGGCATGGGATTGGGACTCGCCATCGTTCGCCGCATCGTCCAGTACCACCAGGGAGCGATTGACGTGACAAGCGAACTCGGGAAAGGCACGACGTTCCATGTCTACCTTCCCGCCACCGCCCACCTTCCATGAGCCCGGGAGAAGCCAGCATGCTGCCGGCCCAGCGGTTGTCCGCACCGCGGGTCATGAACGGACCCGCGGCACTGCGCGCCCTGGCCGCGGCGTTCGCGCACCTGCAGGATTTCGACGGGTTTGTCGGCGGCCTGCAGGCCGCGCTCAACCAGGCGGAGTGGTTTGGCCGCATGACGCTGGAGCTGGACGACCGGCCCGGCGGGGAGACGCAATTTGTCATCGGCGAAATGACGCTGCCCGTGCAGGGCGCGCTGGGCTCGCACGGCGTGCTGCGTGCGGCCGGCCGCGACCTGCCCCGGTTCTTCGGGGCCGAGGACCTTTATCTCCTGTCGGGTCTGGCCGATTTTCTTGCGGTCGTGCTCGACCGGGCGCGCGAGTGGCAGGAGGTGGCGCACCACCGCCAGCTGCTGGGATTTCTGCTCAACCAGGCGCCGGTCGGCATCCTGGCGTTCGACGAGCAGCACCGCGTCGCCGCGGGCAACGACCTCGCCCGGCACTGGCTGGGCGGGGGAGGCGACCTCTGGGGCGCCCTGCAGGCGGCGCTGCCGGAAGGCGTGCGCGTGAACGGACAGGTGCCGCAGGCCTGTTTTCATCTGCGCATTGAGGGCCGCCTGGTCTTTGGCGAGCTGCGCACGACCGCCGGTCCCGCGGGGGCGGGCGGCGTGTGCGTGGTGGTGATGACCGACCTCACGCCCGAGCAGGCGCGTCTGCTCGACGCGCTGCGCCGCGAGACCTATCGCTGCCAGTGGCGGCGGCTGCGGCTGGGCTTCGCCCTGCTGGAATCGCCGCAGATCCTCGGCGGCCTGTTGCAGCAGCTGCCCGAGCTGCGCGCCCGGCTGCCGGCCACCGTGACGGCGGGACCCTACGATGCGAACCGCGTGGGGCTGGTTTTCCCCGAGGGCGGGCGCAATACCGTCATGGCGCAATTGCGCCGGCTCAAGCCGCTGCTGGCCGACACCCCCGTGCGCGCCGGCGTGGCCGAACTGGGGCGGGAGGGCGGCGAGCCCGAAGCCCTGCTGCAGGCGGCGCTGGCCGGCTTGCGGCCGTTCGGCGAGGCGATGCGACCCGCGCTGCTGCTGCACGACGACAACCCGGCGGTCAATGACATGCTCGCCTACGTGCTGGGCCGTGATTTCGACCTGGTGAAGAGCACGAGTGTGGAGCACACCCGCCAGCTGCTCCGGACGCGAAGCTTCGACGCGCTCATCACCGAGGTGGAGCTGCGCGGCGCAAGCGGGCTGGAACTGGCGCGGCTGGCGCAGGAACTGCAGCCGGGCATCCAGCCCTTCTTCACGACGATCTCCGAGCTGCCGGCCGGGGAAGCCGGGGCGCCGGAGCTGGCGGACGCCGTGGTTTTCCAGAAACCGTTCGACGTGCGGTCGCTGGCGCTGACGGTGCGCGAAAAGCTCGGCGTGTGAGGTGGCGGAGTTCCTGCTCCGCCGCCATCACTTCTGTTTGCCGAAGAGCTCGGCGATGATGTCCTCGAGCGGCACGTCCTCGATGGTGATGTCGGCCACGGGCCCGGCGGCGAGAATCTGCTGCGACACCGCCACGGCCTGGTCGCTCGGCACGTGCAGCACGTACTCGCCGTTTTCGGCGGGCTCGGCCCTGCCAAACTGCGGACTGAACGCACCCGGTGAGAGCACGCCGTCGGTCGGTCGGAACTTGATGATCTTCTGGCGGCTGCCGGTGGCGTCGAGGCGGTCGATGTCGCCGTCGTGGATCTTGCGCCCCTTGTGGATGACGATGACGCGCTCGCACAGCGCCTTGATGTCGGCCATGTAGTGGCTCGTGAGCAGGATGGTGGTGCGGTGGCGGCGGTTGTAGTCGCGCAGGAACGAGCGCAGGGCCTTCTGCGAAATGACGTCGAGGCCGATGGTGGGCTCGTCGAGAAACAGCACACGCGGGCGGTGGAGCAGGGCGGCGATCAGCTCCATCTTCATCCGCTCGCCCAGCGAGAGTTCGCGGACCATGACGTTGAGCTTGTGGCCGACGTCAAGCAGCGCGATGAGCTCGTCGAGCGTTTGCCGGTACTGCGTGGCGTCGAGACCGTAGATGTGGCGGAGCAGGAGGAAAGATTCGATGGCCGGCAGGTCCCACCAGAGCTGGTTCTTCTGGCCGAGCACGAGGGCGAAGATCCGGCGGTAGGCGTTTTCGCGCTTGGTCGGATCGAAGCCGGCCACGCGCGCCCGGCCCGAGGTGGGGTAGATGAGGCCGGAGAGCATCTTGAGCGTGGTGGTCTTGCCGGCGCCGTTGGGGCCGAGGAAGCCCACGAACTCGCCCTCGGCGATGGTGAAGCTGATGCCGTCGGCCGCGCGGATCTCCTCAAACTCCCGTCGGAACAGCCCTTTCACGCCGCCCCAGAAACCGGGCTGCTTCTTGTAGGTGCGGAACACGCGGGTGAGCTTTTCGACTTCGATCATCGCGGAAAGAATTCAGGAGCGGGGAGGCAGGAGCCAGAATAATCAGCTCCGCCCGGGGAGTCCGCAAGTCGCCAGGGTGGTTCTTACGCGACCCGGCCGAGCTGCGTGTAATCCAGCACGGTGTGGCTGATGCAGCCTTGGGCGAGGGCGGCGCGGTCGGTGAGGGGCTCGGCCGGCGAGAGATCCTGGCCGAGGTGGAAGACGAAGCGGTGCGTGCCGTCGTCGGCCGCCGGGCTGAACAGTCCGGGAATGACCATGCGCGCCGGCACCGTGCGGCGGAGCGGCGAGTCGGGCCGGCAGGGGTAGGGAAAATTCACGTTGTGCACGATGAAGCCCTGCGGCGGCGTCGCGGCGACGAGTGTGGACACCAGGCGGCCGGCATGGGCCGCCGAGGTCTTGAGCGTGGCGCTCAGCTCGGCGTCGGGCGCCCCGCCATGATCCTTGAGATGGTCGTAGGTTTCGAAGCTCAGATCCTGCGAGAACGCCACGGCCGGCAGGCCGTGCAGCACGCCCTCGAACGCGCCGGCGACGGTGCCGCTGGCGAGGATGAAGCCGAGCGAGGCGTTGAGGCCCACGTTCATGCCGCTGATGACGGCGTCGGGCCGCGCCTTCACGAGGTGGGCCAGCGCGATGTTGACGCAGTCCGACGGCGTGCCGTCGACGACCCACGTGGGGCAGCCGAGGCCGCGGTTGACCTTGGTCGAGCGCACCGGGCGGGTGCGCGACTTGGCCGCGCTGATCCAGCTCTGTTCGGTCTTGGGCGCGACGACCGCCAGCTCGTGGCCGGCGGCGCGCAGGCCGAGGACGAGTTCGTGCAGGAACACGCAGTCGATGCCGTCGTCGTTCGTTACGAGAAGTTTCATGAGAGAAACCACGAATGAACACGAATTGGCATCAAGGGAGAAGCGGGAAGTGGGGAGGGAATGGCCGCGAAGAGCTCACCAGGCGCAAACAGCCGGAGGTGGAGAATCGCGGATCAATGATCGCTGTTCGCCAGCGCCTGCTTCAGAGCAAGACGGCAGCGGCGGCGATAGCGGGCGCCGCCTTGGTACATCTCGTGATCCCTGGGGATGCGGACGGTTTCCACGTAACGCGCGCCGATGTTCTCGCAGGTTTTCTGCGAGGCGATGTTCTGCGGATCGACGGTGAGCCACACGGCGGTCAACCCATGCGCCAAGGCGAAAGGCTGCAGCAGCCGGCAGCTCCGCGCTGCATACCGGTGACCGCGATACGGCTTGTCCACCTCATAGCCGATGTGTCCGGGAAAACGCAGGACCCGGGCTGGTCCGACGCGGAGGCGAATGAGCCCCAGATGTGTTGTCGTGCCCGTCCGCCGCATTTCGAATTCGTACCTTGGCACATGGCGCTTGATGGGATCGGCAGGATGCCGGCCGGTGAGCACCAGCTCCAAGTCGCCATCTACCAGTTCTCCTGGCTCCATGAACCGAAAGAGTTTCATCGTTATCGCTGCTGAACAGAAGACGGAGCCGGGGAGGCAAGGAGTTGACCCAGCAGGCCGCGGGCCGCCAGCTCGCGTGCGAGCGCGTCGGCGGACGTGAAGCAGATACCACGAATGCCGATGGACGCCGCCACCCCCAGGTTCGGCGCGCGGTCATCCACCAGCAGGCAATCTTCGGGCCGGCGCTTGATGGCATCGAGCACCAGCCGAAAGGTCGACGGCTCCCGCTTGGTCTGCTGCAGCTCAAACGAAAAAAACCGGGCCTGGAAGATGCGCAGCCAGGGATGAACGTCCCGAATGTAGGCCACCCATTCCGCGGCGTGATCGGAGAGCAGTATCAATTCATGCTGCCGCGCCAGCAGACTCACCAATTCTTCCATCCCCGGCACGCGGTGATGGAAGTTGTCGCGGATGATCCGTTTGACCTCCGGTGCGGTGATCGACCACTGCTGGCGCTGCAGGATCCGGGCAAGGTACTCGTCTTCTGATAATCGGCCGCAACACAGATCCTCAAGGAGTTGTCCGGCGAAAGCGGGCAGGACGGTCTGCTCATCGATCTGGAGACGCGCGGCCAGCGGCTTTTCGATGCCCAACAGCCCGGCGATGAGGACCTCCGACAGGTCGAAGATGAGGGTCCGGGTCATCACCGGACGCTGCGAAAAGACGGGAGAAAACACAAGCGGCGGCAAGGGCATCCATGCCTTCCGGCTGGTTCGCGGCGCAAGCAAAAAAGCCGGAGGCGGGTGCCTCCGGCTTGAAGAATATCGCGGCGTTCCGCCTTCGCTCAAGGCTACGGCGGACTAAAGAAAGCCGCTCCTGCCGTTTACTGTTGCGGCGGCGCTTGTTCGGCGGGCTGTTCGGCCGGCGTCTGCGGCGCGGCTTCGCGCTCCTTCATGGCGGCCCGGCGTGAGAGACGGACCTTGCCGGTGCGGTCATCGATGCCGATGCATTTGACCCAGACCATGTCGCCCATCTTGACGACGTCCTCGGTGCGGCGTACCCGGAAGTCGGCCAGCTCGGAAATGTGCACCAAGCCTTCTTTGCCGGGCATGCACTCGACGAACGCGCCGAACTCCTTGGTGCCAGTGACCCGGCCCTGGTAGGTCTTGCCCATTTCAATCTGGGAGCCACCGCCGCAAAGGCCGTCGATCTCCTGCACGGCGCGGGCCATGGCGTCGGCGTTGTTCGAGTAGATGTAGACCTTGCCGGAATCGTCCTCGGCGATGTCGATTTGCGCGCCGGTGGTCTCGGTGATGCGGCGGATGGTCTTGCCGCCCGGGCCGATGAGCAGGCCGATTTTCTCGGGGTCGATCTGGATGGTCTGGATGCGCGGCGCGTAGGTGCTGAGCTGCTTGCGCGGCTCGGGGATGGCGGCGAGCATCTTGCGGAGGATCTCGATGCGGGCCTCGCGGGCCTGGTAGATGGCCTTTTTTGCAATCTCGAAGGGCAGGCCGTTGATCTTGAGGTCGAGCTGGAAGCCCGTGATGCCCTCGGTGGTGCCGGCGAGCTTGAAGTCCATGTCGCCGAAGTGGTCCTCCTCACCGAGGATGTCGGTGATGGTGACCCAGCGGCTGATGGCGCCGGAGGCGTCGTTTTCGGTGATGAGGCCGCAAGAGATGCCCGCGACCGGCGCGACGATGGGCACGCCGGCGTCCATTAACGAGAGGCAGCCGCCGCAGACCGAGGCCATGGAGGTCGAGCCGTTGGAGGCCATGATCTCCGCGGTGACGCGGATGGAGTAGGGGAACACGTCCTCGGGCGGGACGATCGGGAGCAGCGAACGCTCGGCGAGCGCGCCGTGGCCGATTTCGCGGCGGCCGGGCCCGGTGGTGCGGCCCGTTTCGCCGGTCGAGAACGGCGGGAAGTTGTACTGGAGGATGAAGCTCTTGGATCGGGCGCCGCCGGTGAGGGCGTCGAGTTCCTGCGCTTCCTTGGTGGGGCCGAGGGTGGTGAGGACGAGGCCCTGGGTGTCGCCGCGCTGAAAGAGGGCGGAGCCATGCACGCGGGGCAGCACGCCGACCTCGCACGAGAGCGGGCGGATCGTCGTGGCGTCGCGGTTGTCGGCGCGCACGCCCTTTTCGAGGATGGAATGGCGGTAGGCCTTGTACTGGAGGTCCTCGAAGACGATGGCGAGGTCATGCTCCTCGAACTTGCCTTCGCCGAGTTCGGCGAGCAGCGCGGCTTTCGCCTCTTCCTTAAGGGCGTCGACGTTGGCCTGGCGGACCTGCTTCTCCTTGCCGAAGATGGCGTCGCTCATTTTCGGACCGGCCACGCGTTCGATAATGGCGCGGGCCTCGGGCTTGGCGGTGACGAGCGGGAAGACGGCCTTGGGTTTGCCGGCGGCGGCGACGAGTTCCTTGATGGCCTTGATGATGGGCTGGATCGCCTCATGGGCGAACGCGAGCGCCTCGATGAAGCGCTCCTCGGGCAGCTGGTCGGCCGAGCCCTCGATCATCAGCATGTCCTTCTCGTTGCCGACGTAGATGAGGTCGAGGCTCGACTGGAACATCTGTTCGATGGTCGGGTTGGCCACGAACTGGCCGTCGATCTGGCCGATGCGCAGCGCGCCGATCGGGCCGTCCCACGGAATGTCGGAAATGGCGAGCGCGGCGCTGGCGCCGTTGACCATCGAGATGTCCGACTCATGCGCCTGGTCGGCGGAGAGCAGGATGCCGAGGATCTGCACCTCATTGAGGAAGCCGCTCGGGAAAAGCGGCCGGCACGGACGGTCGCACAGGCGCGAGGTGAGGATTTCCTTCTCGGAGGGGCGGCCTTCGCGCTTGAAGAAGCCGGCGGGGAAGCGGCCGGCCGCGGCGTATTTCTCGCGGTAATCGACCGTGAGCGGGAAGTAGTCCTGGCCGGGCCTCATGGTCGAGGCGACCGTGGCGGAGACAAAGACAGTGGTCTCGCCCACGGTGACGGTGACGGCGCCGTTGGCGAATTTGGCGAGGGTGCCGGTCGCGAACTTGATGCCAAGTCCGGGAACGGTGACGGTATGTTTCTGGTTCATGGTCGGAGCAGGGTCCTGATCCGGAGCCACCCGCGCGTCGTGCGCGTCTGGCGGGAGAGCAGGGTTGGTTCGTGCCGCGCGGCTAAGGCCGCCCCGGGCACACGGGATTCTCAACGGTTTTCAACCGGCTTTCGCTCCCTGCATCAGACGCGAGAGATTTCGGTTTGGCGCTTTGGGGTGGGGTCGGCCGTCCCGGCCGGACAGTCCGCGGGAACCGCGGGCTCCACCATTTTTTCAAAGCAACAAGCAGAAATGTCCCGGTCTGAAGGTGAGGGTCGGAAATGACGGCGGGCGGTCCGCGGATCGGGCCGCCCGTCGAGGAAACTGGTTACTTGCGCAGGTTGAGACGCTGCAGCAGGTCGTTGTACTTGGTCAGGTCGTGCCGCTTCAGGTAATCCAGAAGCTTGCGCCGGCGGCTGGCCATCTGGAGAAGGCCACGGCGGCTGTGGAAGTCCTTGCGATGCGCTCGCAGATGCTCGGTCAGGTGATTGATCCGGGCGGTGAGCAGGGCGATCTGGACGTCGCAGGAGCCGGTGTCCTTCTCGTGTACTTTGTACTGGGTGATGATTTCGGTTTTGGCTATCGGCATGGTCTTGTGTGGGTTGCACGACTGAAGGGAGCCTGGGAGGCTCCGCACCACCCGCCCTCGGCAACAGGCCGCGGGCCGGTGGCACCGTTCAATCCCGGCGAACCGGGATCAGTCATGGTGGCAGTCCGCAACCGACGGGCTGTCACTAACGCAAGGGCGCACTATCCGTGGCGTTGCGGGGTGGCGCAAGCGAATTTTCACGCGCCGGTGGCACCCAAAACAGGTTTTGGGTTCTGCGTTTTGAGTTCTGGGCGCACAGGCGCAGTTCGGTCTTTTCCAACAAAACCCAGAACCCAGAACTCAGAACCTGGAACCGCGCAGGCTTCAGCCTGCGCTCAGCCTGCCCTGAGGTTGATTTCGCGCACGTGGTCGCAGCCGGGCAGCTTCTGGATTTTCTCCAGGATGGCGGCGCGGTGCATAAAAAGCTCGTTGCGGACGACACTGTGCGAGACGAGCACGAAGAGTGATCTGCCGCGATCGATGCGAACGGGATGCGAATAGGCGGCGTTGGCCGCGCCGACCATCTCCACCCAGTGGTCGCGGATGGTCTGTTCGGGCGAATGGCGGCCGACCTGGTACTTGACGAGCAGTTCCTCGATCAATGGCGCCATCGGCTTGGTCGGGCGGCGCCTCATGTTGCGCGGCTCGTCGAACGGAATACCCCGCAGGTCGCCGATCAACTCTTGGGCGGCTTTGCTGAATTCCTTGGGCTCGTCAGGCATGGCTAACCGCTAATGGGCGCTGATGAATCTGAATCAGCCGGAATGAGCGTCAATGGGCGGTTCCTTCCTTCTTTCCGCCTCATAGAGCCGGCTGTAGCGCACCAGCGCGCCAAAGGCGTTCGCCCACGCGATGTAGAAGCCGGGATAGCCGTCGAGGAAGCCCAGCTTGAGCACGTAGGCGCGGAAAAAGCGCCAGCCGGGGCGCAGGACGGCGGTGGCCAGCGAAAACCGCCCGTTGCGCGCCTTCTGCTGCTCCACGAAGAGGTCGGCGAACGGATTGATCTTCGCCACGTGCCGGCTGAGCGTGGGGAATGAATAGTGATGCAGATCGCCGGTCAGCGTCGCCACCGGGCCGTCGACCTCCACCTTCTCGTGCACAAAGGCGTCGCCGCCCCAGCGGGCCCGTCCGCGGTGGAACAGCCGCAGGTTGTAGTCGGGATACCAGTCGCCGTGCATGATCCACCGGTCGATGAACCACACCTTGCGCGGGAAGCGCGCCCCGGCAAAGCTCTCATGGTCGGCGCGTCGGAAGAACGCCTCGATGCCGGCCCGCAACGCAGCCGACACCTCCTCATCGGCGTCGAGCGCGAGCGCCCACGGCCGGGTGGCGTGATCGAGCGCCCAGTTCTTCGTGTCGCGGTAGCCGCGCCACTCGGTCTCAAACACGACGGCGCCATGCTGCTCGGCGATCATTTCNNGCGCCTCGTTGCAGGCGACGATGACGACGGAGAGGGGGAGGGTTTCAGCCACGGCTGGTTTTAGATGGGCACAGATTAAAGCCGGAGGCAATCCGACAGCACGCTCCCTCGTTCTGCTCCGCGATCCGGTTTTTCCGGCTGGCAATCATCCTGCGCTTGTCACAACCGGCCGGCTGCACCTCAATCATCGCCGGCGATGAAACTGCGAACCGGCAACCCCCGCTTCCCTGACCGCGCCCGGCGTGCGGCCGGGACTCCATTCCTGTGAGCCGCACCGCGCTTACTCGTTTCGCCTGGATATCCATTGCTGCCGCCCTTGTGACAATGGGGCTGAAGACGGCGGCCTACTACGTGACGGGCTCGGTGGGGCTGCTGTCGGATGCCATCGAGTCGCTGGTGAATCTCGCTGGCGGCATCATGGCGCTGGCCATGCTGACGGTGGCCGCCCGCCCGCCCGATGAGGACCATGCCTATGGTCATGGCAAGGCGGAGTATTTCTCCAGCGGTGTCGAAGGCACCTTGATTCTGATCGCGGCAGTCAGCATCTGGGTGACGGCCGTGCAGCGGCTGATCACGCCCCGGCCGCTCGAGGAAATCGGCATGGGCCTAGCCGTCTCGTTGGCGGCTTCGCTGGTGAATCTCGGCGTCGCGCTGCTGTTGCTGCAGGCGTCGCGCAAGCACAATTCGATCACGCTCGAGGCCAACGCCCGTCACCTGTTCACCGACGTGTGGACTTCCGTCGGGGTGGTGGTGGGCGTGGGGGCGGTCGGGCTCACCAATTGGAAGTGGCTGGACCCGGTCGTGGCGCTGGTGGTGGCCGCGAATATCATCTGGACCGGGGTAAAAATCGTGCAGCGGTCGATCGCCGGACTCATGGACAAGGCGATACCGGCGGAGGATGTCGCGGTCATCCAAAAGGTGCTGGATGGATTCCGCAAGGACGGGGTGCAATTCCACGCCCTGTTCACCCGGCAGGCCGGCGCGCAGAAGTTTGTCTCCCTGCACGTGCTTGTGCCCGGCGACTGGACGGTGAAGCGCGGCCATGAGCTGCTGGAGCGCATCGAGGCGGAGATCCGCCTTGCCGTGACCAAAACCCTGGTCTTCACGCATCTTGAGCCGCTGGACGATCCGGCTTCCTGGGATGACGAAAAACTGGAACGACCCGAGCCGCCCGGCTCCTGACCGGCGGGCGCCGCCGTTTCCACCCGTCGCCGGCACGCCGGTTAGTCGCAAAAAGGCAATGGTAGCGGCTCCGCAGAGTTTGAGCAGAACCGCCTCGGCCTTCCGCGTGGGATTTGTAACGTAATACGTTACAAAAGATATCTGCCCGCGGTGGCTTCCGCCTGTGAAGGTCGTAACGTAATACGTTACAAAGGGCATCTACCCGCGTCGGCTTCTGCCGATGGAGTTTGTAACGTAATACGTTACAAAGGGGAAATCGCAGGACGCGAATGCGGACGCCTACACTTGGCCCAGGGCCGAGCGCAGGATTTGGTAGAGATAACCGCAGGAGCGCCAGGCGCGCACGAGGGATTTTTTGGTGTCGCCGGTGCGGAGGGCAACCAGGCTGAGGAGCGCCAGCACCATGAAGCCGGGCGCCTTGAAAATATTGCCGAGGAAACGCGAGGCGAGGTAGCCGGACGCGCCGCCCTGGCTGACGCGGTCGACGACGCGCGAGCGCGCCGAATCGAAGGCATGGCGCGAGGCATGGCGGAAGGTCATGCGCGCCGCCGGCAGCTGATGGAGCACCCTGGCGGCGGGCGCGAACCAGATCTCCAGGCCCGCGACGCGCAGCCGCCGGATCATCTCGCCGTCGCCACCGGAGAAGAGGGCCTTGCCCTGGCGGTCGAGGGTGGTGCTGAACGAGCCGTGGGCCGCGAACACCCACTTGGGGATGGCGAGATTGGCCCCCATCGGCGTCTGCAGCGGGGTCAGCGGTCCGGCATCGGTCCGAAAGGCGAGCGGGGCATGCCATTCGGCGATCCACGGCGGCAGGCCGTCGGGAAACACGGGGATCACCTCTCCGCCGACCGCGCCGATCCGGCGGGCGGTGTCGGCCAGCAGGGGTGCGGTGAGTTCGCGCAACCAGCCGGATTCCACGAGAATGTCGTCGTCGGCAAAGACGATGATTTCGCCGCGGGCCTCGGCGATGGCGCGGTTGCGGGCGTGATCGAGGCCCTGCCGGGTTTCGAGCACATGGCGGGGGGTGGGCCGCGCGGCGGCGAACGCCGCGACGGCGTCGCGCGTGTCATCGCGGGAGTTGTTGTCGATCACGATCACCTCGCAGCGGTCGGCCGGGAAATCCTGTCGCGTGACGCCGGCCAGTGTCTGCCGCAGCAGCCCGGCGCGGTTGTAGGTCGGAATGGCGACCGTGATGCGGATTTCAGAGGCCATCAGGCGAGGAGTTTGAGGAATTGCCACACCCAGCCGCTCGGCAGTGAACTCAGCGGGATACGACCGAGCGCGCGCGCGCGGGCGAGTCCGGCGGGTTTTCCCGGAAAGCGGCGCGTGAAGGCGCGGGCGCTGCGGGCGGTGAAGAACCGCGCCAGCCAGCGGCCGAGCCGCGGCCGGCTGGGCAGTTGCTGGCGGGCGATGCGCAGGCGCAGCAGATGCATCTGGCGCAGCATGACGGGCCATTGCGATTCCGTCCACTGCCCTTCGGCGACGCGGTAGAAGGCGCCAACCGTCCGCACGACCTCGGTGGTTCCGGCCGCAGCGAGCCGGTACCAGAACTCGTAGTCAGCCAGCGGACCCCAGCGTGGATCGAAACCGCCGAGGCGCAGGCCGAGTTCACGGGGGAAAAGCACGCCGGGGAACGGCGTGAACGCGCTTTTGAGGAAATAAACCGGCGGATAATTGCGCACCGCGGGCCGGAACGTCGGACGTGGCAGCACGGGCGGAGTCGCGCCCTGCACCACCAGGGTGCAGACCGCCCCGATGCCGTCGCGCAGCCGTGCCGCGACGGTGTCGAGATACCACGGATAAAGCGTGTCATCCTCGTGGAGGATCATCACCCAGCGGCCGCGCGCCTGCTGCAGGCAGCGGTTCCAGTTGCCGACGCCACCGAGCGCCGGATGGTTGAGATAAAGCGCAAAGCGGTCGGCGGGAAATCCGGCCACGACGCGCGCCGTTTCGGGCTGGCCACCGTCGTCGCAGACGATCACCTCGTAGTCGTGTCCGCCGGTTTGCGCGGCGAGGCTGGCGAGCGTTTCGCGCAGCAGGTGAGGGCGGTTGAAGGCCGGGATGGCGAAGGTGATGCGCGGCGCCTCGCGGCGGCGGCCGTAAGCGGGAAGTTCGGCGAGCGGCACGAGACTCATGGATGGGCGGCCGGCCGGGCCAGCTGGTCGCGGATCGCGGCGAAGACCTGCTCCACCGGGATGTTGCGCACACAGTAATTGCGATAGGAATCCCCCGGCACGCAGATCCCGGGGGCGACGCAGTTCCGGCAGGGCAGGGGTGGCTGCAACACGGTGTGGCCCGGACCGGGCGGCGCGAACAGCACGGGGTTTTGCGAGCCGAGCAGCGCGACGACGCGGGTGCCGACCGCGGCGGCGACGTGCATCGGCCCGCTGTCGTGGCAGAGCATAAGGTCGAACTGCGTGGCGAGCGCGGCGAGCTGCGGGACCGACAGGGGCTGATCAATGACCGGCTGGCCGGCGCCCGCATGGATGAGAATTTGGCGGAGAACATCTTCTTCTCCGGCCCCGGCGATCAGGACCACCCTGGCCTCCAGTTCGCTTTTGACCCGGCAACAAATTTCGCCAAATCGCTCCGGCGGCCAGAGCCGAAACGGGCTCCGCGAACCCGGATGGACGAGGAGGAAACGGGTTTGCGGAGCAACCGCGGCGCCAGACAACCGGCCAAGCAGCGCACGGACGAAGGCGAGATCCTCCACGCGTGGGACGAGGCGGACCTCGCGGGTGGCCACCGGCACGCCCGCTGCCGGCAAGGCCTGGAGATAATATTCGGCAATGGAATGGGTCTCGTGCTCAGCCGGGGGATGGTAGGCGGTGTGGGTGTAGCTTCGTCGCAGTCTTACCGCAAAGCCTCCGTGATGCAGCGCGATGCGGAAGGATGCGCCGGTCAGGCGTGTGAGGAGTGCAGTCTTCTCGGTGTTGTCAAAGTCGAAGACGTGCGTGAATCGCCCGGAGCGCAGAGCGAGCAACAGCCTCACCCAGTGACGGACAGTACGCGGGAGAACGAGCGTGGAATCGACGTCGGGATGAAGGGCCAACACATCGGCATAGGGTTCCTCAACCAGCACGGTGAGCGACGCCTGCGGCCAGTGCAGGCGCAGATTGCGGAGGACCGGTCCAAGCTGCACGATGTCGCCGAGGTAGCGGCGGCGGATGACAAGAATGCGGGGCGTCCGTTCGACGGACTCACCGCGGGCAGGCTCTGGGCGGGCGGCGGGGGACATGCGGCGGATTCGGCTGACGGCCGACGAGTGAAGAAGGTTGATTGCGCCAAGGCAATACCGCCCGCCGCCGATGATCGGGCGGTTCAGGGGGAGCCGCGGCGGCGGGGGTCACGCCGCCCCCGCGTGCTGGCGGTCGTAGAGCGACTTGTAGAGCGCGTTGTCCGCGTAGAGCGAAGCATGGTTGCCCCGCGCGATGATTTCCCCCCGGTCGAAGACCAGGATGAGCGAGGCGTCGCGGATGGTGCTGAAACGATGGGCGATGATGATGACCGTCTTGCCGACGACGAGCTTGCGGAGCGCATCCTGGATGGCCGCCTCGCTTTCGGAGTCGAGCGCACTGGTGGCCTCGTCGAGGATGAGCAGGGGCGCGTTGCGGAGAAAGGCGCGGGCGAGGGCGATCCGCTGCTTCTGGCCGCCGGAGAGGAGCACGCCGCGCTCGCCGACCACGGTGTCGTAGCCGTGGGCGAGTCCGCGGATGAATTCATCGGCATGGGCGTCGATCGCGGCGGCCATGACCACGCCGTGTGCGGCGGCGGGCCAGCCCAGCAGCAGGTTGTTGTAGACCGTGTCGTTGAACAGCACCGGGTCCTGCGAGACCAAGGCGATGTTGCGCCGGAGGTCCGCCAGCCGCATCGCCCGCACATCCAGCCCGTCGATGGTGACGGCGCCGGCGCCGACCTCGTAGAACCGGGGCACGAGGTTCGCGAAGGTGGTCTTGCCCGCGCCGCTCGGGCCGACCAGCGCGCAGACCGTGCCGGCGGGAATGGCGACCGTGACGTCCCACAGTACCGGCGCGCTGTCATAGGCGAAGGTGACGCCGGCAAAGGCGATGTCGCCGCGCAGCCGCCCCACCTCGGCCGGCTGCGCCGGGTCGGTGATGGTGACCGGCTCGTGAAGGACGGCTTCGAGGCGGTCGAGCGCCGCGGTGCCGCGCTTGATCTCGTTGTTGAGCGCGCCGATCTTCTTGACCGGCTCATAGCTCATGTAGAGGGCCGTGACCACGGCGATGAACGTCTCCAGCGTCACGCCGGTGCCGAAGGCGAAAACGAGGGTGGCGGCGATGCCGACGGCTGAGAGCACCTCGATGGCGGGTGTCAACGCCTGGGCATACTTGGCGATCTTCATCTGCGCGGTGACCAGAGAGCGGGTGCCGGCGGCAAAGCGGTCCGCCTCGCGCTGTTCGAGCCCGAAGGCGCGCACCTCGCGCGTGGCGGCGAGATTCTCGCTGAAGATGCTGGTGACCGAGCCGAGATGGGCTTGGAGCTGGTGGGCGCGCCGGAGCACTTTCCGGCCGACATAACGCACCGGCAGCACCGACAGCGGCACGATCACGAGACAGACTAGCACAAGCAGCACGCCGTCGGTCGTAAACGCCTGCCAGACGAGGAAGCCGATGGCGCCGGCCAGCGTCATCGGCTGCTTGACACCATCGTTGGCCAGCAGGGTAAGGGTGAACTGCAACTGCTGGGTGTCGGCCATGCCGCGGGACAGCAGGTCGCCGGACGCCTTGCGCTGGAGAAACGAGAGCGGCAGCACCTGCAGCTTGCGGAAATAGTCGAGGCGCAGGGCCTCGAGGATGCGCACGCCGCTCAACTGGATGTAATAGCTGTTGAGGTAGCCGCTGATTGCCCGCACGAGAAACACCAGCGGGATGCACGACGCGATCAGCGCCACCGTGCCGAGCGACAGGCCGTCGGCTTTATGGCTGAAAATCGCGGGGAAGATGTATTTGACGAGCGCTGGCAGACCGGCGCCGCTGCTGACGCCGTAAAGCAAGCCGCAGAAGATGGCCGTGGTAAGCGGGCCACGCACCATCTTGAGGTAATGTAAGTAGGGTCGGAAACGCCGCATGGGGCTGGGCGATAGAACCGCATTCCACGGCCGCGTTCCACCTCAATCTTTCGAGGATCGCACGTCCAGCGCGTCCCGCAGCCCGTCGCCGAGGAAGTTCAGCGAGAACAACGTCAGCGAGAAGACCGTGCCCGGGAAGAGCAGCAGCCAGGGGAACTCCTCCATTTTCTCCGCGCCGTCCTTGATCAGCACGCCCCACGAGCTCATCGGCGGCTGCACGCCCAGGCCGAGGAAGCTCAGGAACGCCTCGAGCAGCATGACGGACGGGATGGTCAGCGTCGTGTAGACGATGATCGGGCCGAGCACGTTGGGCAGGATGTGGCGGAAAAGGATGCGGCGCCGGCCGAAACCGAGCGCATGGGCGGCCTCGACGAACTCCATCTGTTTGATGGACATGACCTGCCCGCGGACGATGCGCGCCATCGTCAGCCATTCGACGGCGCCGATGGCCACGAAGAGCAGGATGATGTTCCGCCCGAAGAACACCATCAGCAGGATCACAAAGATCGTGAAGGGCAGGGAGTAAAGGATGTCGACGGCGCGCATCAGCGCGGCGTCGAGTTTGCCGCCGAAGAAGCCGGCCACGGCGCCGTAGACGACGCCGATGGTCAGGGCCACGACCGTTGCGCTGAGGCCCACGGCGAGGGAGATGCGCCCGCCGTAGAGCATGCGCACCAGCAGGTCGCGGCCGAGCACGTCGGTGCCCAGCCAGTGCCGGAGACCGGGCGCCGACGCACCGAGTTCAAGGCGGGTCTCTTCATAGCCGTACGGACTGAGCAGCGGTCCAAGGGAGCAGGCGAGGGCCACGACGAGCAGCGTACAAGCGCCGAACACCGCCAGCTTGTTCTGGCGCAGGCGCAGCCACGCGTCGTGCCCCAGCGACGAGCCGCGTTCCGCGGCTTCGCCGCCGGGTGACAGGCCTGAGGCGTGGGGCGTGGATGGGGCAGAGGTAGACATGGCCTCAGGTTTCAAGGCGGACCTTCGGGTTCATCCAGGCCTGCACGACGTCGACCAGCAGGTTGAGCGCCATGATAAGCGCGGCGTAGAGGATGACCGTCCCGAGCACGAGCGTGTAGTCGCGGTTGAACGCGCTGGTCACGAACTCGCGGCCGAGGCCGGGGATCTGGAAGATCGTCTCGATGACGAAGGAGCCCGTCAGGATGCCCGCGGTGGCCGGCCCGAGGTAGGCGACCACGGGCAGCAGCCCGCCGCGCAGGGCATGCTTGAAGACCACCCGGGCCTCGGAGGCGCCCTTGGCCCGCGCGGTGCGGATGTAATCCTGATGGAGCACCTCGAGCAGGCCGCCGCGGGTGAGGCGCGAGATCGGCGCGGCGTAGGCGAGGCCAAGCACGAGCGACGGCAGCACGCGGTCCGCCGGCAGGTACCACCCCGACGCGCTGAACCATCCCGTGTGGATGGCGAAGGCCAGCACGCACAGGGGGCCGATCACAAAGGTCGGCACCGAGAGGCCGATCGTGCCGACGGCGGTCGCCAGATAGTCGGCCCAGGTGTTGCGCCGCAGCGCCGCGATGATGCCTAGGGACAAACCGAGCAGCAGCGCCACGCCGAGCGACCACAACCCGAGCTCGAGGGAGACGGGCAGCTTGTCGGCCAGAATCTCGTTGACCGTGCGGTTGGAGTATTTGAACGAGGGGCCGAAGTCGCCGTGCAGCAGGCTGCCGAGATAGTCGAGGTACTGCCGGGGGAGCGGCTGGTTCAAACCGTAATGCGCCTCCAGGTTACGGAGGATCTCGGGCGGCACGGCCTTCTCCGCCGTGAACGGCCCGCCCGGCACGAACCGCAGCATGAAGAACGTGGCGGTGACGATGAGGTACAGCGCGAGCAGGGATTGCAGCAGGCGCGACGTGATAAAACGCAGCATGGCGGACGAGGGACAGTGAAGGCGAAAGGACGCGAGAGACGAGGAAACTTTTCAGCCCAGCCAGCGTCTGGTCACCCTCAACCTCACTTTCGCCCTCCGCCCGACTGCCGCCAGCAGGCGGCATTATTCCCCGCTGAACCGGTAACCGATGCCCGATTCGGTGCGGAAATATTCCGGTTGATTGGGTTCGTCTTCGAGTTTCTGCCGCAGGTGGGTCATGTACACGCGCAGGTATTGCGTCTGCTCCTCGGCCTTGGGCCCCCACAGCTCGCGCAGGATCTGACGGTGCGTGATCACCTTGCCCCGGTGGAGCAGGAGCAGACGCAGCAGCGCGTATTCCTTGGGGGTCAGCTTCACCACGGCCCCCGCCTTTGTCACCACCCGCCGCGCGAAATCGACCTCCACGTCGCCGAAACGCGCGTTGCTTTCCTCCTCCGGGCTTTGCACGCGCCGCAGCATCGCCCGCAGGCGCGCGAGCAGTTCGCCGCCCCCGAACGGCTTGCTGAGATAATCGTCCGCCCCGGCGTCGAGCGCCTCGATCTTGTCCGCCTCCTGGCCGCGGACCGAGAGGATGAGCACGGGCAGCCGGCTCCATTCGCGCAACCGCTTGAGCACCTCGATGCCGGGGAGGTCGGGCAGGCCGAGGTCGAGGATGATGGCGTCGGGCCGCTTGGTCGCTGCCTCGGCCAGGCCCGGTCCACCGCCCTCCGCCTCGCGCACGCGAAAGCCCGCGCCTTCCAGTGTCACGCGCAGCAGGCGGCGGATCTGCACCTCGTCGTCGATGACAAGCACTTCGGGTTGGAAGGTGTCGGTGCTCATTCGGGGGGTACGCTGGCAGGCTGTTCCAGCGGAAGAAAGATCGTAAAGCGCGCCCCGCCGCCCGGCTGGTTGCCCGCCGCGACGCGGCCGCCATGCGCCTCGGCGAAACCGCGCGCGATGGAAAGCCCCAGGCCCAGCCCGCCGGCCCGGTCCGGATCGCCGCGGTAGAATTTGTCGAACAGCCGGTCCAGCTGCTCGGGGCGCAGTCCGGGTCCGTTGTCCGCCACCGCGAACCAGAGCTGGCCCGCCGCCTCGTCGGTGCCGGCGGCGAGCGTGATCAGGGCCGTCGGCGGCGTGTGCACGCAGGCGTTATGGATGAGGTTGGCCAGCGCCTGCTGGATGAGGCCGGCGTCCGCCCGCACCAGCGGCAGGCCGGCGGGCAGGTCCATCCGCACGGTCCGGCTGCGCAGGGCATCGGCGGTCATTTCCCGCGCGGCATTGATGAGGTCGGCCGGGTCGCACCAGTCGCGCCGCAGCCGCAGCGTGCCCGACTCAAGGCGGGTCATGTCGAGCAGGTTGTTCACCAGCCGCTGCAGCCGCTGGGTCGCCGTACGGATCTCCGCCACCAAGGGTCCGTCCGCGAGGTTCTCCGCGGCCGAGGCGATCACCGCGAGCGGCGTCTTCAACTCGTGCGACACGCCGTCGAGCAGCGTGCGATGCAGCTTTTCCGACTCCCGCGAAAGGCGCGCCGCCTCCTCGGTGGCCCGCAGGCGCTCGCGATCCAGCGCCAGGGCGATCTGGGTGGCGAAACTCTCGAGCAGTTCCCGTTGGTTGACGGGCAGCGTCGCCTCCGCCGGCGGCTTGACGCCCATCGCCCCCATGCAGTTTTCGCCGGCGAGCAGGGGCAGGTAGAATCCCTCGGCGGCCGGCAGCGTGTCCGTGAAGCGGCCGGCGTTCTTGTGGTTGCGAAACGACCACGCGGCCACGCCCTGCTCCTTCTCGTCGGCCACATAGGTTGCCGCCGGGTGCAGCCGCAAGCGGCCGGGCTGGGCGGGATCCTCGGTGAAAATCGCCAGGCGCGCGCCGAACAGCTCCTGCACTTGCGCGGCGGCGTTGCGCAACACCTCGTCGACGGACCGGGCGGCGGCGATGGCGCGCGTGAGCTGGTAGAGGGCGGTGGCGCGCTGTTCGCGCTGGCGCTGGTCGCGCTCCTGAGCGCGCAGCCGCCCGGTGAGGCGGCCGGTGACGAGCGCGGTGACAAAGAAAATCCCGAACATCAGGCCGTCTTCGAACTTGTCGATCCGGAAGGTGATGATCGGCGGAATGAAGAGGAAATTCCACGCCAGCGCGCTGAGGGTGGCGGCGAGGAGAATCGGCCCCTGACCCACAAAAAGCCCGAGTAAGATCACGGACGTGAGGTAAAACAGCGAAATCGCCGTGTAGCCGGTCAGTCCCTGCATCGCCAGACCCACCAGCGTCACTCCGAGGACGGTCAGGAGGGCGGTGACATATTCCCGCGGGCGCGACGCCGCGGAGAGACTCCATTCCCGCCAGCGGCTGCGTCCCGTGCGCGGCTCGGCGGGCACGACATAAACATCAATCTGCCCGCTCCGGCGGATCAGGCGGTCGGCCAGCGATCCGCCGCGCAGGAAATCCAGGACGGGATGGCCCCGCGATTTGCCGATGACGATCTGGCTGACGTTATGCTGCTGGGCGACGCGCACCAGCGTGCCGGCGACATCGCGGTCGGGTACCACGACGATCTCGGCGTTTAGCTCCCGGGCGAGGGTGAGATTCTCGTCCAGCAGCTTTCGCTCCTCCGGCGTGAGCGGGACCGGCGTCTCGACACAGACGGCCAGCCAGGGCGCATCGAGGGCATAGGCCATGCGGCGGGTCCAGCGGATGAGCCGCGTGGAAAACGGGCTGGCGCCGACCGCCACGAGCAGCCGTTCGCCGCTGCGCCAGATGGCGCTGATCTGCCGATCCTCGCGGATTTCGCGGAGCTGCTTGTCCACCCGTTCGGCGGTCAGGCGCAGGGCGAGCTCGCGCAGCGCCGTGAGGTTGCTTTCCTTGAAGAAATTGTCGGCGGCGACGGCGGCGCGATCGCCCAGGTAGACCTTGCCCTCCGCGAGCCGCTCCCGGAGCTGCTCGGGGGTGAGATCGACCAGCTGGATTCCGGCGGCCGCCTCGAGCATCGAGTCCGGCACGGTCTCGCGCACGGCCACGCCGGTGATCTGGCGGACGGTGTCGGCGCGGCTTTCGAGGTGCTGGACGTTGAGCGTGGTGAAAACGTCGATGCCGGCCGCCAGCAGTTCCTCGACATCCTGCCAGCGTTTGAGATGACGCGAGCCGGGGGCGTTGGTATGGGCGAGTTCATCCACGACGGCGAGACGGGGACGGCGCGCGAGCACGGCCTCCAAATCCAATTCCCCAAGCTGCGTGCCGCGGTAGGCGATCAGCTTGCGCGGAACGACGGGCAACCCTTCGAGCAGGAGCTGGGTTTCCTCGCGTCCGTGGGTTTCGACGAGTGCAACCACCACGTCCATCCCCTCGGCGTGGGCCTTGCGCGCCGCCTGCAGCATGGCGTAGGTCTTGCCCACGCCGGGCGCCATGCCGAAGAAGACCTTCAGCCGGCCGCGGGTCGCTTTGGCCTCGGACCGGCGGATGGAGGCGAGGAGTGCGTCGGGATCGGGACGGCGGTCAGGCATAAGCCGGAGAGGACGATGGCGCATGCGCATGACCGACGCAAGCCGCGCTACCTGGCATGGCGCAGAAACAACAAGCACATCAGCAGCAGCCAGAGCAGAGTGGCGGATGACAGGAGGCGAACCATGAAGCGCCGGGTGCCTGCGACGAGCGCCTTGTCCGGCTTGAAACAGGAAATATCCACCAGCCAGCGCACACCTTGAAACGTTTCCGGCCCGACCGGCGCAAGCCACTGATAATCGTCCGGGATAAAGCCCTCCGCTGCCAGTTCACGGAGGAAGCAGGCTTTGCGTTCCTCGGAAAACGTGTTGCGGGATGCGCGGATGACGATTTCCTCGGCCAGATTCTCCACCAGCACCAGCGTGTCCAGACTGGAGAAGTAAAACTCGAAGGAGCGAGGTTCGAGGGCGTGCGTCTTCATGGCAGTATTAACGTTGGAGGCAGCGGTTTTTGCCGGGCGTGACTGCATCAGTCTCAAAACTACCGCCCGGGATTGGACGATAATCCGCGAGGGCTGACCCGGGGCGGATATGGCTCGGGGCCGCGACGGCAGGGCAGCACCAGCAGGGTGAACAGGTTCCAGGCCAGCAGGCCGATCATGGCCCAGAGCGCGCAAGTCAAAAGTCCTTCCCCAAGTTTTCTTACGGCGGATCTTGGTTGATGGTTCATGTTCAGGGTGGGGTTCGGCGGCTCGGCCTCCTGCCAGTCTGGCGAACCTGCTTCAGAAGCTGGCGAAAGTGCCAGCACCCTTCAGGCACCGGAGATTCGAATCTGGTCAATGGCTCGGGGAAGAGGCGGAAGGGAGTTGAGTATCCAAACGAGGCGGAGGTTCGGGCACGTTGTAGCGGGGACGGAACAGCCAGCCCGCGAAGCCGACTAACGCGAGCCAGGCGAGAAAGAGGGCGATCCGGCGAAAGCGCAGAGGAATGATGGCGGGATTCATGGCAGCGCAGCGGCTCCGGATGGTTCACTTCGCGGTCGTGCCCCGGTCGAGAGCGAGGTTGAGCAGGAGGACGTTGACGCCGGGTTCCCCCAGGACCCCGAGGTCCCGGCCCTCGGTGTGCCGCGCGATGAGCGCGCGCACGGTATCGAGCGGCAGGCCGCGGGCCTTGGCCACGCGCAGCGCTTGGAGTTCGGCGTTGGCGACGCTGATGTGCGGATCGAGTCCGCTCCCGGAGGAGGTGACCGCGTCGGCGGGCACGGGGGCGTCGGCGGCGAGGCCGTTGGCCGTGCGATAGGCGACGACAGCGGCTTTGATGCTGTCGGCCAGTTTCTGGCTGGTTGGCCCGAGGTTGGTTCCGGAGGAACTGGTGGCGTCGTAGCCCGTGCCTGCGGCCGAGGGCCGGGGTTGGAAGCAACGGTCGCTGCTGAAATTCTGTGCGAGGAGCGCGGAACCGCGTACGGCGCCATCTTGGTCCACAATCAGGCTGCCATTGGCTTTGCCTGGGAAGAGCGTCTGCGCGCCGACCCAGACAGCCAGCGGATACGCGCCGCACAGCAACACCACCAAAACCGCGGTGAGCAGCACGGAGGCTTTGAGTTCGAGCAAGAAGGCTTTCATGGCGATTATTGTGTCATCACGAGGAGCTCTGCTGGCCAGCAGAGCGACGAAGTGATCCAGCTGGATCGCCACGTCCCGCGTTGCGGGACTCGCGATGACAAAAGAGGGTTAGACGAGGTGGATGGCGTTGATGAGGACATCGATGATCTTGATGCCGATGAACGGGATGAGGATGCCGCCGAGACCGTAGATGAACAGGTTGCGGCGCAGCATGGCGGCGGCGCCGATCGGACGGTAGGCGACGCCACGCAGGGCCAGCGGGATCAGCGTGACGATGATGAGTGCGTTGAAAATGACCGCGCTCAGGATCGCGCTCAGCGGCGAGGCCAGGTGCATGATGTTCAGCGGAGAGATCGCGGGAAACACGCCGACCAGCATTGCGGGAATAATGGCGAAATATTTCGCCACGTCGTTGGCGATGCTGAACGTCGTGAGCGAGCCGCGCGTGATCAGGAGCTGTTTGCCGATCTCGACGATCTCGAGCAGCTTCGTCGGGTTCGAGTCGAGGTCCACCATGTTGCCCGCTTCCTTGGCGGCCTGCGTGCCGGTGTTCATGGCCACACCGACGTCGGCCTGCGCGAGCGCCGGCGCGTCATTGGTGCCGTCGCCCGTCATGGCCACGAGATGCCCGGCGGCCTGCTCGTCGCGGATGCGGCGGAGCTTCATCTCCGGGGTGGCCTGCGCGAGGTAGTCGTCCACGCCGGATTCGGCCGCGATGGCGGCGGCGGTGAGCGGGTTATCACCGGTGATCATGACGGTGCGGATGCCCATGGCGCGGAGCTGGGTGAAACGCTCCTTGATGCCACCCTTGACCATGTCCTTGAGGTGAATGACGCCCAGCACTTCGCGGTTCTCGGCGACGACGAGCGGGGTACCACCGTTGCGCGCAATGGCGTCAACCGCGCTCGCCACCTCGAAGGGATAGATGCCCCCTTGGGCCTCGACCCAGGCCCGGATGTTCTCGGCGGCACCCTTGCGGATCTGGCGCACGGGCTCCCGCGGATTCACGAACAAGTCCACGCCGCTCATGCGGGTTTGGGCGCTGAAGGGCACGAAGGTCGCGTGCGGAGTCGCGAGATCCCGGCCGCGCAGGCCGAACTTTTCCTTCGCCAGCACGACGATGCTGCGGCCCTCGGGCGTTTCGTCGGCGAGCGACGCGAGTTGCGCCGCTGAGGCGATCTGCCCCGGCGTGACCCCCGGTGCGGGCAGAAATTCGCTCGCCATGCGGTTGCCGAGCGTGATGGTGCCGGTCTTGTCGAGCAGCAGCACGTCGATGTCGCCCGCGGCCTCCACGGCGCGGCCGCTCATGGCGAGCACGTTGCGCTGGAGCAGGCGGTCCATGCCCGCGATACCGATGGCGCTGAGCAGGCCGCCGATGGTCGTGGGAATGAGGCAGACCAGCAGCGCGATCAAGGCCGTGATCGA
>PLMW01000041.1 GCA_003142615.1 Opitutia bacterium
GTCCGGTAATCGGAAGCGGATCACGAGATGGAAAAGTGATTGACAAACGATGTTTTCCACTCAATTAATTATCATCTAATACAGTGTAATGATTACTGATAATCATTCGAAATCGTTAATAAACACTAGCGCGGACTCCGGGTTGGCACCCGATGCTTCTCCGCGCATCCGCAGCTTGATTGCAGGTCGATTTAACATACGATGCCTTTTTTTGGAGGGGATGATTGTATCTGCGCTTGCCCTGGGCTCATTTGCGGCAGTGCCGGCGAAGGATGGGAAAGAGCAGGTAGCCAATGCGTCGGGAGAAGCCGGTCTGAGCAGTCTGTTTCTGAAAAACGCGCGCATTACACTCGAGGTTGCCTGTCTGGCCAAGCCAGGGGAGTCGCTCTTGATCCTCACCGACAGGAACCCAGAACGGATGGCCTGTTCGCGTGCGTTGGAGGCCGCGGCAGTAGAGGTGGGTTTGGTTCCAGTGATCATGGATGTATCGGCGTATGGTAGCCTCGGGTTGCACAGAGACCAGTCCGACTCGCTTGCTGGTGGCATGACATCGTTGATCGTGAAGCCGGTGAAGAACGCGGTGGAAGCGGCTGATATTGTCATCCGCATTCCAGGAATGAGCCTGTACTATACATCCATTCTCGGCGATCCGGATGCGGACGATAGATTCCTGACCGCACAACAACGACGGATGCAGCTACAGTCCACAAATATGGACAAATGGGAGATCACGGCAGAGGAAGTAGCCACCATCCGGCGTCGGACGATCTGGCTGGATGATAGGCTTCGCTCTGTGAAAAAAATCCAGGTCACCTCGCCTGCCGGCACAGATATTACAGTCGGCTTGAAGCCGGGTTCGATATGGTATCGTATTCTAGGGATCATACCACTCTATGGCGAAGTGTCGGTCATTCCTCAGGTGGGACCGGAGACGGAGGGGGTATACGTCGTAGATGGTTCGACCCAAAGGGGAGTTCGTCAGCCAAAGGAGACCGATCGCACGCCGCTTCGCTTTGTAGTGAAGGATGGACGAATTCAGGACATGAGCGGTGACGCAGAGCAGTTGATCCGTTTGAAGAAGCTTATGGCCGACAGCGGCACTTCCGAGGTGACGATTGACGAAGTGGGCATTGTGACCACGTCCATTGCGGCCAATGATGCCTATTGGACCTCGGGAAGGTACACCAATGGAACGCACAGTCATAACACCATACACATTGCGCTGGGCAACAACGTGCGACGCGGCGAGGTTGTGCACGGTGCGTTGCACATGGACGGCGACATACGACGACCAACGGTCCGCTTGGATGACCAGATTATTATTAAAGATGGCATATTTGTTGACAGCGTCCTGGACAAATAAAGCCGCCGCAGACGCGTGGCTGAAAAGGGGACATCACTCATAATCGAGCACAGTCTCCGCGGCTATGCCACCCGTGACCGCCACGTAGAATCGCCGATGGGCCTGCCATCATGAAGCCCTTGCATCTGGCAGCGGTCGCCGCCGCCTTCACGAAACTGACTTTGATCGGAGGGCATCTCGGATACCCGTGGCTGGAGGAGACCACGCAGAACCTCTACTACTACCGGAACATCTACCATGATCTCAGTGGCTATCGCAATACCATTACATGGTTGATAAGAATCCTCGACCGCAAGTGCAACGACGGCTCGCCGGAGACCAGATATTTCAATAATAAGATACTATTCGCCACCGATACACTTTGCTACAGCAATCCAGCGGCGCATCCAAGCACTTTCAAGTTAATTGAGTTCTGGACGCTATTCCTCGAAATGGTCGGAGGCTACTATTACCGCTTGGGCGAACTGGCGGAGCGGGCCAAGATACTTTTGGAGAACGCAAGGCGGCTATACGCGGAGACAATGCTATGAGCATTAATAAAAAAACGGGACTGGGTCAATGTCCGCCACCGCCAGTGGCTATCCGAAAACATGGATTTGGTATTGGCACGGTGCTTGCATATATAAAACGTGCGATAACTTACTGACGAACAACTCTATTGACTACGTCCCCCTCAACTAGCAACCATCAACCACTGCTGATCTGTGTCCGAAATATCGGGGGAGGGACACCCAGTTGAGTTTAGTATACCGATCAGCAGAACGCCTTCCGATGAATAGTAAAATCATTCGCTCGCTCATCGTTGGTGCTGCCTTGCTGGCAGCTTGTGCTAACAACTTTGCAGCCGCCGAGGCTGCAAAGGAAGATAAGGCTATTTTCGACAAGCTTATCACTGCTATCATGCAGGCCGATTACGAGTCCTTCGTGGCGGATGGCGACGACTCCTTCAAGCAGAAGATGACGGAGAATCAGTTTGCCGCCGCGGTCGGGCAGCTGTCCATGCGGCTGAATGCCGGCTATCAAGCCACCTATCTGGGGGCGATAAAGAAGAGCGGGGGCCATGTCATGCTTTGGCAACTGACCTTCAAGGGCGTCGAAGATGAATCGCTTGCCATGCTCAGCGTGAAAGACGGGAAGGTGCGCGCTTTCACGATCAGGTGAGGAAGCCCACATAGGAACCGACCGCAATGTTAGAACCCTCCTTCCGGATGCACCTTGGGGTAGGCTCTATCCTGGCTCGTCCATCCTCTCACAAAACGAGCAGAAACCCTATATCGGAATGCGCCAGTTTGTAGGCGAGTTCGACCTAACAACGAAGAAACTCCACCTTCTCATCCCTTCCAATCAATTCCTGAACAAGCTTCCCCAAGAAGATGATGAGCGAATTCGCAAACAATACGGCAGCTCACCAAGCGCTCGCACCCGACCCCGAAGTCCTCTTGGATATCCTGCTCAAGGACGTGAGCCATTTGCTATGTCGCGAGTTCGAGCAGCGGATACAGCTCGAGGGTCTTGGCCTCACGCGCTTCCAGTGTATCATTCTCTCCCAACTGTCGTTGCTGGAGGGCTGCAATCAGCGTGAGTTGGCCGAATCCTTACAGGTCGATACGGCTACTGTCGGTCGCCAGATTGAGCGATTGGTGGCGGCGGGCTGGCTAGAACGTCAGGACGATCCCCGGGATGGACGTGTGTACCAACTGTACATACGATCTCAGACGCGGAATGTGCTTGTGCAACTGAGGCGACTAATGTCGCAGCTTATTGAGGATTGTTTCACGGGAGTTCCTCTGGAGCGGCGCGCGATGTTGATCGACGACCTACTGATCATAAGAAAAAACCTTCCCGCCTGTCGGGCCCGGACTGAGTGACCTGCCCTTCGAGACGGCAATCATCGAGCGCTACCGGCGTCGGGGAACGAGCGTGAAAGAGGCCATGCTGGAGATGTACTATGCCGACGTTTCTATGCGCCGGGTCGAGGACATCACGGAGGCCTTGTGGGGCACCCGGGTCAGCCCCTCGACCGTCAGCGAGCTCAATCAGAAAATCGCCGGCCAGATCGAGGCCTGGCGCAACGCATCGCCTACCCGACTATCGCGCTGTGCCGTGGAACGACCTTGCCAAGATTCGCCATTTCCCAATGAGCTGAGGGGACATCACCTCAATTTCATGCACTTGCCTATCACCTCGCCGTTCATCTTCGTCGGAACCTGCACGCCCAAGGACGGCGCCGCCCGCGGTATCTACGCTATGCGGCTCGATTCCGGCACCGGCCAACTCGACAAGCCCGAGCTGGCTGCGGCGACGCCGAACCCAACCTTCCTCGCCCTGCACCCGAACGGCCGCGTGCTCTACGCCGTCAGCGAGGCCGGCACCGTCAACGGCAAGCCAGGCGGCGCGGCCCGTGCCTTCCGGCTCGACACCGGCGCGGCGCTCATTCCGCTCAACCTCGAGGCCACGGGCGGACCCGGCGTCACTCACCTTGTCCCCGACGCGACATCCCGGATGCTCGTTAGCGTCAGCTACAGCGGCGGACAGGTCATTTCGTTCCCACTGGCCGTTGACGGCCGCATCGGCCCGTGTGCCAGCCTCCTCGCGCTGGCAGGCGCGCTTGGGCCGATGACCAAACGCCAAGATCGACCGCACCCGCACTCGGTCACGCTCTCACCCGACAACCGCTTTGCTTACGTCTGCGACCTCGCGCTCGACAAGGTCTTCGCTTATCGGCTTGATCCGGCTGCCGTATCTCTCACCCCCGCTGGCGAGTCCGCCACCGAGCCAGGCGCCGGCCCGCGCCACAGCAAGATCTCCGACGATGGTCGTTTTCTCTACGTCATCAACGAGCTCAACAGCACCATCAGCGTCTACGCCCGCGACCCCGCCCGGGGCATGCTCATGCCGGTCCAGACAGTTCCGACGCTCCCGGCTGATTTTGCGCGCGCCAACATCTGCGCGGAGATCCGCATCCACCCCAACGGCCGTTTCGTCTATGGCTCGAACCGCGGACACGATTCGATCGCCGTCTACGCCCGCGACTCCGCCCGCGGCACGCTGGCTTTTCTCGAGTCGATATCCAGCGGTGGCAAGCACCCGCGAAATTTTGCGCTGTCCCCGGACGGCGCCTGGCTGGTCTGCGCCAACCGCGACAGCGATAATCTAGTAGTTTTTCGCGTCGACCCCGCCACCGGGTGTCTCACCCCCACCGGCCATACGGCAGCCGTGCCGCAGGCCGTATGCGTACTATTCGCCACCGGTGGGTAGAGAGCATCTCCTCGGCGGTCGAATTCATTGATCGATCGGTCGGTGAGTTGTGCCAAACTGCGCGGATCATGCTTGGCGTGTTTCTCGCCGTGCTTCGGAGTCTGCGTGGTGTCCAATTTCGAGTGGAATCACCCCCCAGACTCTCACGGGAAACCTTCCAGTGGCGGCGTTAGGTCACATCTGCAGCGAGTGACCTCGTCAGAACAGCGGCGCGTGATGAACGCGTCGCAGGGCGCTTTCGATCACCGGGGACGGAGCGGCGTCTGAAATGAGCGAGGCGAGTTCGGGGAGAGCGCAGACAGGGAATAGCGCGTTCTTGTTGAACTTGCTGCTGTCAAGCAGAGCGTGTGTTTCTTTCGCCACCTCGATAACCACTTTTAGGAATTCCGCGTTGTTTTCGTCATAAACAGGCCACCGACAGAACCGCGCGACCCCGCCCGGCCGTTCGACAGCGACGAGATTGCCGCGGTCATGGACCTCTGTCTTTCGTGCAAGGGCTGCAAATCCGAGTGCCCGTCGAATGTCGACATGGCCCGCCTCAAGGCCGAGTGGTTGCAACACAAGCACGATGCGCACGGCGTGCCCGTGCGCACGCGGCTGGTGGGCAACTTCAGCCGCGCCTCGCGCCTCGGCATGCTCGCGCCCTAGTTCCACAATTGGTACGTCACCAATCCGGTGACCTGTGGGTAGCGAAAACCTGATCGCGGATTGAATTCGTTGATCGGGCGGTCAGTTGGGCCAAGCTGCCCGGAGCTCAATCTTTCGTCTGCGCAGGAAGAGCGATTACGGACGGCGTGGGACGTGCTAGCCAGGTTCTTGGCCAGCTGTTGGTATCCAAACCCAGTTTCTGGCCAGCTGATGGTATCC
Organism: Opitutia bacterium; assembly: GCA_003142615.1. GTDB lineage: Bacteria > Verrucomicrobiota > Verrucomicrobiia > Opitutales > Opitutaceae > Fen-1467. The sequence goes on from PLMW01000041.1 coordinate 5,489, forward strand.
ATTTCAATGATCTTTGCCGGCTATTCTGGGGCGAGCTTGGCCAATTTATGCTACCCCGCGTGGCCAAGTTATGGTCCCCACGACAAAAGTGTCCCCCGTAGCCTTGGCGAAGGAGGACATTACCCTCAGCAAGCGGGCAACCAAGGTCGCAAACACCCACGGCGACAGGCCGCGACTCCCAACGGCAGCTTTTGACCCGTTGCGAATATCATTTGGGAACGTTTTGGGGGACAGTCACACACGTTGGCGGTAGCGCCAGATTCGGTGCTTTTTTTGGCAAGAGGTAGAAAAGAGAGAGCGCCGCAAGTGCTGAAAGCGCAGTCGACATAAACAACTGGGAGATAAGATTCCAGTGCTTCGGGAGTTTTAGTAATCCCTTCGCTTTGGGGTCTACCTGGGGGTCGACCTTGGGGCGTACCTTGGGGTCGACGATTTCATTTCTCCACTTCGTAACACACGGATTCTCCAGATATGAGGCCTCTATTCGCATCGCTTCGCGTAAATCACCTTCTTCCCTCTTATCTAATCTGTATGCGCGGTTAAGCCCCAGTAGCCAAATGACGTGAGCGATCCAAAGAACAAAAGGGAAACCCGCAAGCGGCCACCTGGCTCCACAAGGAATAGCATCTGGGTGGGTGACGACACCCGCGATAAAGGCAGCGAGAAGGCTCCAGAAGGCCAACGACACTCGCCACTCAAACTCGCGGCGGGTCGCGATCGACTCCCAGGCTGCCTTTCTCAACGTCTCCAGGTTCTCGAATCTCGTAGGCATAATGAACTCATTCTATTGCCAAACCGGGTATTTGCTCCCTCTCCCATAGTCCGTACCAATATTGGGTCGTAAACGCCCCGCAGTGCGGACACGAGAACGCGGTTTCGTGAATTGAGGGAGGAACCACTTTGCTCATGGCAACGTCACTTTGATTCTCCAGCACTCAAACTAACACTGGCGAGCAGTTCGTCTATTTAACTTCCATGACCTTCTGTCTCCGAGCTTCATACTCCCTTTGAGTGATGAGTCCCTCATCAAGAAGCTCCTTCAGCTTTTTGAGCTCGGTGTAAAGGTCAGTTTCTTTCCTTACGCTTACATCGCTCTGAGAACGATTGTCTGTTTCAAGTCTCACAGTGGGAGTTTTGGTGCTATCGAAGTCACCTGTACGTCCATACGACTCGACCCGACCATTCACGAGACGCACGTAGTAAGGCCTCGTCCATCCACGCATCGCATCGTTATCTGTCTCTGAGAGTGAGTAATTGAGATACTCGCAACCTCCCTGGGCGCTCACGCTAACGGGTTTCCCAAGAATGCCAATAACCTCTTCTCTTGTGAGGCCCATCCTCACGTCGCTGATTTTATTGGCTGTTGCACAGCCAACGAGGAGCAAGGCGAACACAACAAATGTACGGATGAAGGATTTCGTAGACATAGGGAAGTACTGAACTTGAAGGTCGTACAAAGCCGCTTATACGCTGTATTTCGCACTCATCAATCGTTTAGTTGTTTGTGAAAAACCACGCCAATTTCCTTCATCGCTCGGTTGAAGCTCTAAGAGAGTCCATACCGATTTCTCCTCCTCGCTCTTTGCTCCCTTGTTCCATGGCAGCCGCGCCAGCGCCGCCCCTGCTCGTCCAAGTAATCCGCAACGTTGGGGAAAGATAATCCCCATTGACCGCCTGCGGGTTGAGCGGAAAACTCGGTTGCCAGTTTTAACCCCAAGTTGGGCGCGGCTGCCCATCCGCTGCCGCGCCCTCCCCTCAATGCAGGAGTGCCCAAGATGAAAATGACTTCCGCTGTTATAGCCGCGCTCGCGGCCACATTTGTTGCCGTCACGCTCCACGCCCAGGTCGTGGAGCGTCCGCTGCCCCGCCTGGTGCAAAAGGACGGACGCTTCGCCCTGTTCGTGGACGATGCTCCCTTCCTGGTCCTGTGCGTGGAGGATCAGGACATCGGTCTGGAAAGCACCTGGCCCGGGCGGGCCAAAGAGTGGAGCGCCATGGACTACCTGAACGCCAACACGGTCGAAATACCGATCTACTGGGATCAGTTCGAACCTCAGCCCGGACAGTACGACTATACGTCGATCGACAGGCTCCTGGCAGAGGCTCGCCAGCATAACGTTCGTCTGGTGCCGCTCTGGTTCGCCACGTGGAAGAACGGCAGCCAGCACTACATGCCCGAATGGATGCTGCTGGCCCCCGACCGCTATTTCCATGCGGTCAATCGGAACGGGGAGGCGGTGGACTCGCCTTCGCCGTTCGCCACCGCCTCGCTCGAGGCGGACAAGCGGGCGTTCGCCGCTTTCATGCGCCACCTCAAGGAGGTCGACCCGCAGCGCACCGTGATCATGGTTCAGGTGGAGAATGAACCCGGCAGTTGGGAAACCGTCCGCGATTTCTCCCCGGCCGCGCAGAAGGTTTTCGAGGCGCCCGTGCCGCCCGAGGTGCTCGGCGCCATGCACGTGAAGACCGCGGCTCCCTCCCCCAGCTGGCAGGAGGCCTTTGGTCCCGAGGCGGACGAGTACTTCCACGCCTGGGCGGTGGCGCGATACGTGGGGCAGGTCGCCGCCGCGGGCAAAGCCGTTTATCCCCTGCCCATGGACGCCAACGTGGCGGTGCGCGACCCGTTCAATCCGGGCCCGGCCGGCCTGCCGGGCGCTGCCGGCAACTACGAGAGCGGCGGCGCCACCGACAACGTGATCCCCATCTGGAAAGCCGCGGCGCCCGCGATCGACATCCTGGGGCCCGACGATTACCGCGCCGACCCCGCCGCCTATTTGAAGGTGCTCGAGCTTTATCACCGCGACGACAATGCCCTGTTCCTGCCGGAGAGCGGTCTGCCCGGGGGTGATCCGGCCAGCGCCGAGGCCAACGGCCGCTTTTTCTTCACGGCCCTCGGTCTCCAGACCATCGGCGTGTCAGAGTCCGACAATGCCCCGGAGCCCTGGCTGGCGATGAATTACCGCCTGCTCGGCCCGATGCAGCGGGACGTCGCCCGCCTGAATTTCGAAGGGAAGCTCCAGGCCGTGGCCGAGCCGCAGCACTTCCCGAACGGCGACTCGGGCAAGCTCACGCACACGCTGCCGTTCGGATCCTGGAACGCGGTGGTGTCGTACGGATCGTTCCGCTGGGGTGCCGCCGCGGCCAATCCGCTGCCGAAGGGGCGCGCGCTGGTGGCCCAGCTGGCGGACAACCAGTTTCTGGTGGCTGGATACTATTGCCGCGTCGACTTCCGGCCGGCCGGTACCGAGCAGCAGCGGAAGACCCAGCACATCGTGGATGGGACCGGACAGACGCCCTCGGCCCTGATCGACGGCAAATGGCAGCACCGCCAATTCCTGCGGGTCGAACAGGGGATCTACGAAAACGGCGTCTTCAAGTTCCTCCGCACCCAGAATGGCGACGCGACGGACTTCGGCCTTGTCTTTGGCGGGGAGCCCATGGTGCTGCGCGTCTCGCTGGCCACCTACTAGCGGTCGATCCGCAGGCTGGGAAGACCGCATCGACAGGATGGTCATCTTCGCCCGACACAAAGCAGGAGTGACAAAGATGAAAATGACTTCCGCTGTTCTAGCCGCTCTTGCGGCCACACTCGTCGTCGCTTCCGAATCGAGCCTTTGGCCAGCTATTGGTAGCAAGGACGACCCTTTTCATGTCGTCTTTTCATAGGTGTGCTTGGCCAAGTGTTGCTGCTTTTCGCGGCCAAATGGTGGTCTCCACGACGCGCTCCTTTTGCCGGGGCACGTGCGGCCGGAATACGAGGCCAACGTTCCCCCAATCCCGGTTGAGCCGTCTGGTTTCCTGACCCGCTGCACGCGGCCGACGACTCAGCCGGAGCGATGCAATTGAACCATGATTTCCCTCGGTATTTCCGAAACCATTAGGTGAACAATGTAGGAGCCTGCTTGCCCGTTCGACGAGCTCAGGGCCCCGAGCTTGTCGAGGGGCAGGCGATTTCTCCTCTGCAATCGCGAGCATTCTGCTGGCCAGCAGAACGCTCCTACAACTGCATGGTTCCGGCTCAAGGTTCGTGGATGACGAGCGTTCGATTGATCGCATCCGTTTGGAGTTCCTGTCGCTGCCCCGAGGGCCAGTGGATCACGATCTTTCTGACGCGCGCGTCTTCGCCCAGGCCGAAGGTGAGGACCGACTCCGATTGCGACATGTATCCCATGGCCGGCGCCATGGTGCGGATCAGGACGCGTCGCGGGGTGTGGACCTCCACCCGTGCGCCCCCCGCCTCCGGTTGGGTGCGCGTGGCGACCAACGCAATGCGCAGCCAGGGCATCCCGCTGCGCTGGTCGTTGCGCAGCACGATGGCCGGTCCGTTATTTTGGGCGATGATGACGTCGCTGTCGCCATCGCCGTCGAGGTCGGCCACGGCGATGCCGCGGGCCACCACGGGGATTGCCCACGCGCCGCCTTCGGCGCCGGGGGCGGACGCAGGCGCCCAGGCACGGCCGCGATTCCACAGCAACTGCGGCGCGGCCGCAAAATCGTAGCCTGATTCAAACCGGTTCACATCGGGCTCGGCGCGGCCGTTGCCGGAGAACAGATCCAGGCGGCCGTCAAGATCGTAGTCCAGCAGGGCTACGCCCAGCTTGCCGCTGAGGTGAAGCAGCGTCTCGTCATGACTGCGCCGCTCAATGGTCTGCGCCAGCTCGAGCGAGCCGAGGATGGCGTCTGCGTCCTCGCTCGGCGCGAAGGGCAGCGTGCTGGCCGTGGCCAGGCCCGCGCCGGCGCCTTCATTCCGTCGGCTGGCGTCGGTCGTCCACTGGCGAAAGGTGCCGTCACCTTGGTTGAGAAAAAGCGCGCTGTCGGCGGTGTGATAAGTGAACAGCAGATCGAGCCGGCCGTCGCCGTTGGCATCCAGCGGCACCACCGCGAGCGCCTTGGCGACCGGCAGGTGGGTTTGCGGATCGATGTTGCGCAGGCCGGCGGAACCCGGGACCAGGGCAAACCGGCCGTGGCCCAGGTTTCGATACACCGAAGGGAAGGCTCCCACGAACCCGGTCGGCGCGCCGTAGGAGTGCCCCATCAGGGCAACGCTGAACGCCGTGGCCAAATCCACGTCGCCCAGCCAGCGCGCATAGTTCGCAACGACGAGGTCGAGTTTCCCGTCGCCGTCATAGTCGATCCACGTGGCGCCGGTGCTCCAGGTCTGGCCGTCACCGCCGACCCCCGCTGCCGCCGTGACATCGGCGAAGGTGCCGTCGCGCTGGTTGTGGAAGAGGCGGTTTTGTCCCACGCCGGTGATGAAAAGATCAGGATAACCGTCATTGTCGTAGTCCCCCGCCGCCGCCGACATGCCTTGCATTACGATATCAAGTCCGGCGGCGTGGGTGACATCCGTGAAGTGCCCGTTGCCATCGTTGTGGTACAGGGCGCAGGTGCTGGCGGGCGCCGTGGAGGCATCCTCCCACGGCCACGGGGCGCCATTCACAAAGAAAAGATCCGGGCGGCCGTCCCGGTCGTAATCAAGCACGATCACTGCGCCGCCGAGTGTCGTGGGTGGATCCTGCAAGCCGCCGCGATGCACAAACCGAATGCCCCACTCCTTGGTGACGTTGGTGAAACGGACCACCGGGGCCGGGCGCAATGTGCCGGGGGCCGGGAACAACCACGCAAAAACCACGCTCAGCGCGATGGCAGCCAGCACCAGCGGGAGCACGATCGGCAGCAGCGGCGGCACGGTGGGCCGGTCTGGCCACGCAGCACGGCCGGTCGACGGTTGGCTGGAGGAGATGAGCGGCGAAGGATTCACGCGCAGCCCGCAGGGGGCTTGGGCACGTATTGCTTGTCCTTGCGGCCCATTTGCAAACTATATCGCATGATGGCCCGGATCCGACCGTTTCCCCATTTGCTGCTTCGCGCCGCGATTTTTGGCGCGTTCTGGACCCTGGTGGGACTGGCGTTTGCGAGCCAGTTCTACCTGTCGAGCACGCTGCTCGGGCGTTCGGTCTCCTGGGGCCAGGCCATCAGCTATTCACTGGGCGACTGGTATGTCTACGCGGTGCTNNCTGGTCGGTCAGGTGCACGGCCTGCTCATCGACGAGCCGGTGACGTTCTCCGAGGTGTTCCGCCCGCTGCTGGTGCGGACCTTTCCCTTCAACCTGCTCATCTACGGCGTCATCATTTCCGTCAGCCACGCCATCGATTATTACCGCAAATACCATGAGCGCACCGTGCATACGCTCGAGCTGGAGAAACACCTGGCAGATGCGCGCCTGCAGGCCCTGCTGCGCCAGCTGAAGCCGCACTTCCTCTTCAATACGCTCAACGGCATCGCTTCGCTCATGCACAGCGACGTCCACGCCGCCGACCGCATGCTGGTGCGGCTGGCCGACCTGCTGCGGCTCACCATGAGCCACCCGGGCCAGCCACTCACCCGCCTGCAGGACGAGATCACCTTCATTGAGAAGTATCTTGAAATCGAGCGCATCCGCTTTCGCGACCGTTTGTCGGTCTCGATCGACGTCGATCCTGCCGCCCTGGAGGCCCAAGTGCCCAGCCTCATTCTCCAGCCGCTGGTGGAGAACGCCATCCGGCACGGCGTCGAGCCGCATGCGCGACCGGGTCGCATCGAGCTGACGGCCCGCTGCGAGCCCGGGACGGTCGTGCTGACGGTGCGCGACAACGGCGCCGGCGAGCCGGCCGGCGGCTTCACCCGCGAGGGCATCGGCCTCGGCAACACCCGCGCGCGTTTGCGCGAACTCTACGGCGAGCGGCACCGCTTCGAGCTGGCCAACCACCCGGAAGGCGGTCTAGTGGTGCGCCTGACACTGCCCGCCGCCTGATGCCATGACCAGCCTCCGCGTCCTCATCGTCGACGATGAACCGCTCGCCCGCGAGCGGCTGCGCACTTGGCTGCGCGAAGAGCCCACCGTCGAGATCGTTGGCGAGTGCGGCAGCGGCACCGAGGCCATCGCCACGCTCCGGCGCACGCCGTTGGACCTCGTGTTTCTCGATGTGGAGATGCCGGGCGGCGATGGATTGCAGGTGCTCCGCGAGCTGCCGGCCGTGGGCCGGCCTGCTGTCATCTTTGTCACGGCCCACGAACGTTTCGCCCTGGACGCGTTCGAGGTGCAGGCCGTCGACTACCTGCTGAAGCCGTTTGACCGGGAGCGGTTCCAGACGGCCCTGCGCCGCGCCGAGGCACACCTCCGCGCCCGCCGCGCCGGGCAACTCGAGGACAAACTCGATAGCCTGCTCGCGGATGCCACCGGCCCGGGCAAGAAGTCGGAGCGATTGACGGTGAAGGCCGACGGCCGGCTGATCATTCTGAAACCGGACGAAATCGTGTGGGTCGAGGCAGCCGACAACTACATCATCCTGCACCTCACCGAGGGTCGGCTCATGCTGCGCGAGACACTGACGGCGCTCGAAGAGCGGCTGGGTTCGGCCAGTTTTGCACGGGTCAGCCGTTCCGCCCTGGTCCATCTCGACCAAATCAAGGAGCTGCAGCCCACGTTTCACGGTGACTACGTGATCATTTTGCGCGACGGCACCAAGGTGCCGCTCAGCCGCAGCCTGCGCGGGCAGTTCGCCAAGTTTACGGGCGAAAACCTGGGCTGAGGCGGGTGGACGGAGCCGCGCCGCGTGCCTGGCGGGTGGTGGATAGGCGCGATTGGCCCCGCTCCGGCGGCAATTGGCCCCAGAAGTGTTTCCGCTGCCGGTCCCGGCCTCCTTAAAGTGGCTTGTTGTTCGATGGCGTCCTCCCCGACCGCCATTGATCAACCGCGCGCCCCCATCACCCCAATCATGCATCGATCACGTCTCATCGGGTTCACCTTGGCGGTATGTTCCCTGTGGGCCTCCCTCGCCTTTGGCGACAATGCCGTCCTCTATTGGAACCAGCAGGTGCTCGACGCGACGCGGCTCTCTCGCAACCCGCCGCCGATCGCCTCGCACAATATGGCCACCTACCACGCCGCAATTTTTGACGCGGTGAATGGCATCAACCGGAATTGGAAACCCTGGCTGGTGCAGGAAACCGCCCCCGCCGGCGCCGACATGGATGCCGCCATCGCCAGCGCGGCGAACACCGTGCTCAATGCGCTTTGGGGCCAGGCCACCAACCCGCACAATTTCGAGGTCGCCTACCAGAAAGCCCTCGCGGGCATCCCCGAGGGCCAGCCCAAGACCGACGGCATCGCCTGGGGCAGGCATGTGGCCGAGCAGATTCTCGCGAAGCGCGCGGACTCCGGCTTCAACAAGCCGATCCCCGGCAAATACTCGAGCGAGGAGCCGGGCAAATGGCGCGAGACGCCGCCGGGCTTCCGCCCGCCCGTGCTTCCTTTTTGGGGTCATGTCACCCCGTTCGTGATGACGTCGCCGGACCAATTCCGCGCCCCCCCGCCTCCCCCGCTTGATTCGAAAGAGTACGCCGAGGAGGTCGCCTATGTCGCGAAAGTCGGCGCGCGCGACGGAGCCGAGCGCACCGAATATGAAACGTTCAGCACCGCTTTCTGGTCCGACGACCTCGGGACGGCGACCCCCCCCGGCCACTGGAACGTGATCGCCCAGGATTTCGCCAGGCGGCGCAATCTCTCCGTGGCCGAGTGTGCCCGGCTGTTCGCCCTCCTCAATTTCGCCGAGGCTGACGCCGCCATCTCCTGTTGGGACACCAAGTTCTTTTATCTCACCTGGCGTCCCGAGACCGCGATCCGCGAACTCGGCCCGAAACTGAATCCGTATGCCGTCAGCAATCCTGACTTCATCCCCCTCATGGTTTCTCCAGCATTCCCTTCTTACACCTCGGGCCACAGCACGTTTTCCGCCGCCGCCTCGCGCCTGCTCGAGCGTTACTTCGGCACCGACGACATCGAATTCACGGTCACGTCCGACGGGCTGCCCGGCGCGGTGCGCACCTTCAAGAAGCTCTCCGAGGCGCGGAACGAAATCGGCATGAGCCGCGTCTTGGCCGGTATTCACTTCATGGCCGACAACCTCGAGGGACAGAAGGCCGGCGTGAAGGTGGCCGATTGGGTGTTCGAGAACGCGCTCCAGCCCCTGAAATGAACCCCCCGCCTCCCAATGCCAACGCGGGCTGAATTCCACCACGGCATGACGACCCGTTTCCTCCCTGTGTTCCTGGCGGTGGCGCTCGCTTCCTCCGCCGCCGCTGCCCCCCCCGTCGTCGAACAGCGGCCGTTCGCCCCACGGCACCCGCCGGCCGCGGACGGAAAACTCTTCCATGAACTCCTGCCGGCCGAGACCGGCCTCACGGTGCCCAACATCTACAACGATCCGCGCATGTGGGGTAACCGTTTCCGCGAGTTCACGCTCGGCGCCGTCGAGACCGGCATCGCCGTGGCCGACTTCGACCGGGACGGCTGGCCGGATATTTTTGTCGTCTCCAAGAACGGCCCCTGCGCGCTCTACCGGCAGGTCGCGCCATTCAAGTTCGTGAACATCGCCGCCGCCGCCGGGGTCGATTGCGCGGACTCCACCGCCCCCAAGGTCGGCGCCACCGTGGTGGACATCAACCAGGACGGCTGGCCGGACATCTATGTCTGCCGCTATGACGCCCCCAACCTGCTCTTCGTCAACAACGGCGACGGCACCTTCACCGAGCGCGCCCATGAATACGGCCTGGATATCAAGGACTCCTCCGTGATGGCGAGCTTCGCCGACTATGACGGCGATGGCTACCTCGACTGTTACCTGGTCACCAACATCCTCGATTTCTCCAAGAGCCCGCTCGGCCAACGCGACTACCTGCTGCACAACAACGGCAACGGCACCTTCACCGACGTGTCCAAGACCGCCGGCATCTGGGGCCTGACGCAGGGCCATTCCGCCGTCTGGTTCGACGCCAACCAGGATGGCTGGCCCGACATCTATGTCGCCAACGACTTCGAGACGCCCGACCGCTTCTACCTCAACAAAGGGGACGGCACCTTCATCGATGTCGTGGACGAGCGCCTGCCGCACGTCACCTACTTCTCGATGAGTGCCGATTCCGGCGACCTGAACAACGACGGCCTGATTGATTTCATGGTCGCCGACATGCGCGACCACACCCGCCAAGCCTACATGGACGGCATGGAGGAGGTCGGGCGCGGCCTCTGGGAGATGGAGCGCGTCACCGAACTGATTCCCCAGTACATCTGGAGCGCCGTCTATCTCGGCACCGGCACCGATCGCTACCAGGAGGCCGCGCATCTCACCGGCATGGACGCCACCGGATGGACCTGGTCCACGCGCATTGCGGACCTCGATAACGACGGCCGCCAGGACGTGTTCGTCACCACCGGCATGATCCGCAATTTCATCGACCCGGACATCGTCGACAAACAAAACGTCGCCCCCACCCTCGCCGCCCGGGCCGGCGTCTGGAAGAACGCTCTGCCACGCCGCGAGCGCACCATCGCCTACCACAACCTCGGCGACCTGAAGTTTGCCGATGTCTCCGCCGCCTGGGGGCTCGACCATCAGGGCATTTCCTTCGGCTGCGCCCTGGTCGATCTCAATCACGACGGCAATCTCGACATCGTGATGGTGAATCAAGACGGTCCGCCGACTCTCTTCCGCAACGACACCCCCACCGGCCACAGCGTTGAATTCAAGCTCGCCGGTCATGCGCCGAACCTCGACGGGATCGGCGCCGAACTCCACATCGAGACCGCCTCGGGCACCCAGGTGCGCCAGCTCTACACCGAGCGCGGCACGGTCACCAGCGAACCCCCGGTCGTCCACTTCGGCCTCGGCAACGATACCACGATCAAGAAGCTCACCATCCGCTGGCCGCTCGGCGAGGTGCAGGCGCTCGAAAACCTCCAAGCCGACTGCCTCTACACGATCGCCGAGCCTGAGTTCCCCAACGGACAGCGACCGCACCGCGCCCCCGCCGTCCTCAAGGCGCCGACCGACCGGGCCCTCTACGTGGAAAGCGCGCACCAGCACGGCCTCGACTACACCTCGGCGGCCCAGCCGTTTGACGAATTCTTCCGCCAGCGCCTGCTGCCGCGCCGGCTCGGGCAGCAGGCACCCGCGCTGGCGGTCGCCGATGTGAACGGCGACGGGATTGACGACATCTTTGTCTCCGGCGCGCTGGGCCAGGCCGGGGCGCTCTATCTCGGCCGGCCTGACGGCAGTTTCGTGCCCGGACCGAGCCAGCCCTGGGCCGACGCCAAGGAGGCCGATGACGTCGGCGCCGTCTTCTTTGACGCCAACGGCGATGGCAACGTCGATCTGTTCATCTCCGCTGGTGGCGTCGCGTTCGACCAGGGTGATGCCCGGCTCAACGACCGCCTCTACCTCGGCGACGGCCACGGCGGCTTCAAGCTCGCGCCGGCGGGCACGCTGCCGGCTGACGGGGAAAGCACGGGGGCGTGCGCGGCGGCCGATTTCGATGGCGACGGCAAGGTCGATCTCTTTGTCGGCGGCCGCCTCGTGCCGGGCAAATGGCCCGAAACGCCACGCAGTTTCCTCTATCGCAACGTCGGCGGACGCTTCGAGGATGTTACCGATCAGCTCGCGCCCGGCCTGCGCCACGTCGGCATGGTGACCGCCGCCACCTGGGCGGATATCGACGGCGACGGCCGGCCCGATCTCGTGCTCGCGCTNNACGGTGGCTGACGTCAACGGCGACGGCCGCCCCGACCTGATCGTCGGCAACGTCGGCCTGAACACGAAATACACCGCGACGCCGGAGGCGCCCGCGGTGCTCTTCGCGGGCGACCTCGACGGCTCCGGCCGCAGCGCGATCATCGAGGCGGGTTACGACACCGACGGCCGCCTCTATCCGCTGCGCGGCCGCAGCAAGCTCGCGTACACGTTCCCCTGGCTGCGGAAGAAATTCCCGACCTTTGCCGATTTCTCGCACGCAACCGTGGAGGACATCTTCCCGCCCGAGCGGCTGCAGGCGGCCACGCGCCTCACCGCCACCGAGCTCGCCAGCGGCATCTTTCTCCAGCAGGCGGACGGCACATTCAAGTTTTCGCCGTTGCCGCGGCCCGCCCAGCTGGCGCCGATCAACGGTTTCGTCTACGCCGACCTCGACGGCGACGGCAAAGCCGACCTCTATTGCGTCGGAAACTTCTTCGGGCCCGAGCCGACGACCGGCCGCTTCGACGGCGGCGTCAGCCTCCTGCTGCGCGGCGACGGCCGCGGCAATTTCACGCCGGTCCTGCCCGCCGAGAGCGGACTCGTTGCCCCCGGCGATGTGCGCGCCGTCGCCCGATTGTCGCCTGCCAGTCCGGGCGATGGTCCCCGTCTTGCCGTCGCACAATGCCAGGGTCCGCTGCTGCTATTCACCCGCAACCACCAACCACCCCCATGACCCGTCCCCCCATCCAGGATCTGCGCATCCGCGGCACCCAGCCGCTGCTTTCGCCGGCGGCTCTGGCCGAGGAGCTGGCGCTGGATGACGCGAGCGCCGATTTTGTCGCGCGAAGCCGCCATGCCGTGGAGGACATCATCCTCGGCCGCGATGACCGGCTGCTCATCGTGGTGGGGCCATGTTCGATCCATGCTCCGATGGCGGCCCTGGAATACGCGAACCGGCTGCGCGAGGCCGCGGCGCGCCATGCCGCCGAGTTGTGCGTGGTCATGCGCGCCTATGTGGAAAAACCGCGCACGGTCGTCGGCTGGAAGGGCCTGATCAACGATCCCGGCCTCGACGGCAGTTTCCAGATCAATCACGGGCTCCGGCTCGCGCGGAAGCTGATGATCGATCTCGCCCGGCTGCGCCAGCCGGCCGCCACCGAGTTTCTCGACACCACGCTCGGACAGTACTTCGCCGAGCTGGTCACGTGGGGCGTGATCGGTGCGCGCACCGTCGAGAGTCAGGTGCACCGCGCGCTGGCTTCGGGCCTGTCCATGCCAGTCGGGTTCAAGAACCGCACCGACGGCGACGTGCCGGTGGCGATCGATGCCCTCCTCGCCGCGCGTCAACCCCACTGGTTTGCCTCGCTGACCAAGGCCGGTGTTCCGGCGATGCTGGGCACGGCGGGAAACGATCACTGCCACCTGGTGCTGCGCGGCGGCACGCGAGGGACGAATTACGCCTCGGATCACGTGCAGGCCGCGGTGGAACTGCTGCGGGCGGCCGACCTGCCGCCGCGCCTGATGGTGGATTGCAGCCATGGCAACAGTGGCCGGGATCCCGAACGGCAGCCGGCCGTGGCCGTCGACGTTGCCGCGCAGGTCGCCGCGGGGCAGCACGCCATTTGCGGCGTGATGCTGGAAAGCAATCTCTTGGACGGGGCCCAGAACTATCGCACGCGACCGCTCGCCTATGGCCGCAGCGTCACCGATCCCTGCCTGGCGTGGGAAAAGACGGTCCCCGTGCTCGGGCAGCTGGCCGCCGCCGTCCGGGTGCGCCGTTCGCGGACCAGGCACCTGCCTCGGTCGTCTCCTGATTCTTCGGCTTTTGTCCAGCCCGCACTTCTCGTCACCCAGTAGAGTCCGCAGCTTAGTCCTACACATATAATGAAATGCTTCATGTTTCCAGCCCGCCCCGGCGGGTTGGTACTGAGGATGATTGTCGCGGTTGGTTCCGTGGCGACCCTGTCCGCCGCACCAGCCGCTCCCCAAGCCATCACGCTTGATGATGGCCGCGGTACCGTTGAGGTCATCGAACGCCTGCGCTTCGAAAGTCGCGATAACAACTTCGACTTCGATTCCAACGCGCACTCGGCCACCGACGATTCCTGGTTCGTGCAGCGTCTCCGCCTCGGCTTTGGCTGGAAGGCGGCCGCCGGCTGGTCCCTGCAGGTGCAACTGCAGGATGCACGCGAACTCGGCTCCGAGCGGCCGAAAGTTCCGTTCATCCTCGGCGCGGAAGGCAACGATGCGCTGGACCTGCGCCTCGCCGCCATCACGTGGGGCGATCCGAAGAAATCGCCCGTCGTTTTCACGCTGGGCCGGCAAATCCTCGCTTTCGGAGAGGAGCGACTCGTCGGTTCCAGCGAATGGAACAACTTTGCGCGCACCTTCGACGCCGCCAAGCTCGTCTGGGCGGCCGTGCCCGGCCAGACCACGGTGACGGCGTTCGCCGGCAGCGTGGTCAATGTCGAGGGCACCACGAGCGGCAGCGGCTGGATGTCCGATCACTCGAGCACCGACGACCTGTTCGGCGGGATCTATCTCACGCAGAAGCTCGCCCCCACGGACACGCTCGAGGGTTATCTGTTGTGGCGCGACAAGCAGGACAACAATCCGATCTACAGCGCACCCACCGCGCCCATCCCCGCCCCGGCGCGCATGGCCGCCGCCTACGACATCGGGCAGAATATCTACACGCTGGGCGCCCGTTTCCTGCGGGCGCCGAAGGCGGACGGGTTTGACACCGAATGGGAGGCGGCGCTGCAGGGCGGCAACGTCAACCGCCAGACCACCACCGCGACCGGGCCTTATGCCGGCAACACCAGCAAGCTTGATCAACAAGCCTGGGCGCTCCACGCCCTCGTCGGCTACACGCCGGCGCAAACGCCGTGGCAGCCGCGCTTCGACGTTGAATACAACCTTGCCTCCGGCGACACCGACCGGACCGACGGTAAAAACGGCTCGTTCATGAATCTGTTCCCGAGCAATCACCGGAAATACGGGCTGATGGACGTCTTCGCCTGGAAGAACCTTCGCGAAGCGGTCGCGTCGGCGCGCTTCACGCCGCTACCTGCGATCAACGTGCGGCTGGATCACCATTGGTTCTCGCTCTACACCAGCCAGGATGCCTGGTATCGCGCGAACGCCGTGGCCACCGTGCGCTCGCTCAATGCCGCCGCACAAGGCGCGCCGCGCCGTGCCGGCGACGAGCTCGATTTCACGGTGAGCTGGGTCCCGGACGCGCGGGCGGCCGTGGAGGCGGGCTGGTCGCACTTTGCCGCCGGGCCCTATCTCCGGGCCACGGGCGCGGCCAGCGATGCGGACTTCGTTTTCATTCAGACCAGTTTCAAATTGTAGTTGCCTGCCTATGCCAAGGCTCATCCATTGAAGTTACAATTTGGCCTCCCGCCACACCCAGGCGGTGTGGCCCGTGGTTCACTACTACCATGAAAACCCTGCCTTCCTGCCTGGCTCTGTTCTCCGCCTTTGTCGTTGCCACCGCCCACGCGGCCGCGCCCGATCTGGCCACCTCCGCCTCCGCCCTTATCCGCTCGCAAGCGCACGGTCAGATCAACTGGGAGACTTGGAACCCCGACATGTTGCGCCGGGCCCAGAAGGCGAACAAGCCGGTCTATGTCTTCATTGGTTCGTGGCTCAACGAACTCAGCCGCGCCACCTGTCAGCAGTCCTTCGCCAACGCCGATTGCGTGGCCTATTTCAACCAGCATTTCACCTGCGTGATCGTGGACCGCGAGGAACATCCCGAGGTCGCCGCCTGCGCCCGGCTCTATCTCCAAACGGTGAAGCAGACCGACGGCTGGCCGGCGCATCTCTGGCTTACGCCCGAACTGCAGCCCTACGAAGGCGCCGGCTATCTGCCGCCGTCCGAAGAATGGGGCCGGACGGGGTTCCCCATGGTGGCCCGCCAGGCCAGCGACGCCTGGACCTCCGACCCCCGCGCGTGCCGCGGGCACGCGGCCGAGGCGGTCACGACCATGTCCGTGCGCGACACGGAGACGCTTCCAACCCTCTCGCCGGCCGCGTTGACCGAAAAGCTGGCGCAAGCCGCGGCGGCGTGGCGCGCCTCCTTCGACACGGCGAACGGTGGGTTCGGCACCGTCCCCAAGTCACCCGAGCCGGAACTGCTGCGTTTCCTTCTGCACGGTTCCTCGGCCGATCGCGAGGCCGCGTTGGCCTCGCTGCGGGCACTCCTCAACGGCGCCGTGCATGATCCGCTCGACGGCGGTTTCTTCAGCCGCTCCACCGACGCCGCCTGGCGCATTCCGTACTTGCAGAAGACGCTCAGCGACCAGGCCCGGCTGACTCTCGCTTATCTCGACGCCGCCCAAACCTTGAACGACCCAGCCTTTGCGCGCGCCGCGCGGGGAGCCCTCGACTACGCGCTGAGCCGCCTCGCATTGCCCGACGGCGGTTTCGCCGCCGCCGAGGACGCCACGTCGGCCGAGTTCACCGGCTACTATGTCTGGACCGCGGCGGAGATCGACGCAGTGCTCGGTCCCGATGCTGCCGCCTTCAAGTCCGCCTACGGGGTGGAACCCGCCGGAAATGTGTCCGCCGACGAAGACCTGTCAGGCGCTTATCGCGGCAAGAACATCCTGTTTCGCTCCACGGCGCCGGGGAATGCGGCGGCGGAGGCCAAACTCGCCGCCG
The DNA here is from genome assembly GCA_003142615.1 of Opitutia bacterium. GTDB lineage: Bacteria > Verrucomicrobiota > Verrucomicrobiia > Opitutales > Opitutaceae > Fen-1467. The sequence goes on from PLMW01000041.1 coordinate 21,710, forward strand.
CCGCGAACCGGTTGCGGACCGTGCGTGATCAGCGCCCGGCACTGGCGCGCGACGATCGCGCCACCGCCGGCGCCCACGGCCTGATGCTGGCTGCGCTCGCCCGCGCCGCCGCCCAACTCAACGAACCGGCTTACCTCGCGGCCGCGGCCCGCACGTTTGCGACCGTGCAAACGCAGTTGCTCGTTTCCGCCGACGGCGATGTCCGCCGGCTGCGCGGCTCGTCCGCGCCCGCCGCGCCGGCTGACTACGCCGCGCTGGCGCTCGGCTGCCGGGAATTCTCCAAGGCGGCCAAGAACGCCGACGCCGCTGCCCTCGCCGATCGTCTGCTGGCGCGGGCCGGCAACCGGTATTTCGACGCGGCGCTAGGCGGCTATTTCGCCGCGCCCACCCCGCTGCCGATCGGACTGTTTGTCCGTGCGCCGGCGACCGGCGATCCGCTGGCGGCGGAATCCCTCGCCCTGATGGCGGGCGCTCCGCCGGAGCAGGCCGCCGCCATGACGAAGTCCCTGTCCGCGCTGCTCACGGAGGGCGTGCCGACCGCCGGTGACGTGCTGCTGGCGCTCCAGCGCTGAATGGGAAGTCTGCGTTCGGCGCAGGGCGCCTGTCTTGTAGGCGCCTCGTTTCTCCACCCTCGTGCTTTAACCCAATCACTGCTCAATGAAATCGCGCCTTCCCACCCTCGCCCTGACTGTCCTTTGTCTGATCGGTACCATGCAAGCGGCGCCCGTGCCGCCGAATCCCGGAGCATCGGTCGGACCCGCCGGCTGGGAGCGCGGCTTCGAAGGGCAGCGCAAGGCTGATATCGGAAATGGTTCCTACCTGAACCCGATTCTCTCCGGAGACCGCCCGGACCCTTCGGTGCTGAAGTTCGGCAAGGACTACTATCTGGTCAATTCCTCCTTCGAAAGCGTCCCCGGCCTGTTGATCTGGCACTCGCAGGATCTGGTGAACTGGGAGCCGGTCGGTCCGGCGCTCACTCGCTACGTCGGGAGTGTGTGGGCGCCCGACCTGGCTTACCATAACGGCCGGTTTTATATCTACTTTCCGGCGCTCACCGCCAACCGCCTGACCAACATGGTCGTCACCGCGGAGAGCATTCGCGGGCCGTGGAGCGATCCGGTCGACCTGAACGTCGGGAACATCGACCCCGGTCACGCGGTGGCGCCGGACGGGAAGCGTTTTTTGTTTTTCAGCTCGGGCTTCCTGGCCCCGCTGGCGGACGACGGGCTCAGCGTCACCGGTCCCGCTAAAAAAGTCTACGACGGCTGGAAATATCCGGACTACTGGGAGGTGGAGACCTTTGCCCAGGAAGGCCCCAAGATTCTCCGCCACGGCGATTATTACTACATGGTGCTGGCCGAGGGCGGCACCGCCGGTCCGGCGACGAGCCACATGGTCATCATGGCCCGCTCGAAGTCGCTGGAAGGTCCGTGGGAGAACTCACCCTACAACCCCGTCGTGCACACCAACACGGCGGCCGAAAAATGGTGGTCCCGCGGCCACGGCACCCTGGTTGAAGGTCCGGACAACCAGCACTGGTACGTGGTCTATCACGCCTATGAGAGCGGGTATTACAGCCTGGGGCGGCAGACGCTGCTCGAGCCCGTCGAATGGACCGCGGACGGCTGGGTGAAGGCCTCGGGATACGACGTCGCGCGGCCGATTCCCCTGCCCGCGGGAGGCGCGTCCGTTCGCCACGGGTTCCCGCTCTCCGACGATTTCCGCACAAACAAAATCGGAATCCAGTGGACCTTCTTCCGACCCAAGGGCCCCATCGGCGAGCTGTACCGTTACGAGAACAATGCGCTGGTGCTCAAGGCGGCGGGAACGTCGCCCAAGGATGCTTCGCCGCTCACGTTCGTTACTGGTGATCAAGCCTACGAAATGGAGGTGGAGATTGACTGCGACGAAGGGGCGACCGCCGGGCTCCTCCTGTTCTACAGCGAGCGGCTCTTCGCCGGGCTCGGCTTCTCCAAGGAGAGCATGATCGAGTACTGGAAGGGCGACATCAACGCGTACCCCAAACCGGCGTCCATCGGCCGTCACTGCTTCCTGCGTCTGCGGAACAACCACCACGTCGTCACCGTCTGGTACAGTCCCGATGGCCAGCAGTGGACGAAGCATTGGATGCAGTTCGAGGTTTCCGGCTATCATCACAATGTCGCCGGCGGCTTCCTCAGCCTGCGTCCGGCCCTGCTCGCAGCCGGCTCGGGTGAAGCGCGGTTCCGCAATTTCCGCTACCAGGCGTTGCCTTAAGGCAGCTATTGGCGCCACTCGGAGCGGAGGCCATGCCTTTCGACTCAGTTCCCGCCGGTCATTTCCGCGGTTAATCACCGCGTAACAGGCGCCCGCTTGCCCGCCACGCTCGCTTCGCCAAGGTCAAAGGTACAGCATGACCCCTTCTGAATCGCCTCTGAGCACCACCGCCTCTTCGCTTGACCGCGGATTACACGGATGGGCACCGATACAAACACTGCCTTGATCCGTGGGAAGAACCGACTCGTTTCCCTTTGGTGCGGCCTCTGCCGCGATGGGAAACATCCGGACGAGGATCCCGGCTCCGCGGCCCGCATCGGTTTGCCAACCGCGGGAAAGTCGCCTGTCATGGTGTTCCCATGAGTGCCTTTCGTTTCCGATCCGCCGCGCTGGCCGTCGCCGGCGTTCTCTGCCTTTTGCCTCCCTCTGCCCGCGCCGCCGCCGGCGGTATGGACAGCCCGATTGAGGGCACGCCCCAATTGCGCCGCCGGGGCACCGCGACGCAACTGGTCGTCGACGGCAGTCCGTTCCTGATACTCGGGGGAGAACTCCTCAACTCGAGCTCCTCCAGTCTCGAATACATGCAGCCGGTCTGGGATCGTCTCGTCGCCCAGCATCTCAACACCGTGCTGGCCGCGGTGTCGTGGGAACTGGTCGAGCCCGAGGAGGGGCGGTTCAATTTCGAGCTCGTCGACGGCCTGATCCGCGAAGCGCGGGCCCATCAGATGCGCCTGGTGCTGCTGTGGTTCGGCGCGTGGAAGAACGGCATGTCGAGCTACGCGCCCGTGTGGGTGAAGCGCGACCCGAGGCGCTTCCCCCGGGTGCAGCTCGACAACGGCGACACGCCGGAACGGCTCTCGCCCTTGTCGCTGGGCTCCGCCGCGGTCGAGGCGCGCGCGTTCGCCGCGCTGATGAAGCACCTGCGCACGATCGACGGCCGCGAGCACACGGTCCTGATGGTGCAGGTGGAAAACGAGGCGGGCGTACTCAACGATTCGCGCGATCGCAGCCCCGCGGCCGAAGCCGTCTTCGCCCAACCGGTTCCCGCGGAATTGATGAACCTCTTCGTGCAGCACAAAGAGACGCTCGCGCCGGAACTCCGCCAGGCGTGGGAGTCAAACGGCGCCAGGACGTCCGGCAGTTGGGCGGAAGTCTTCGGCCTCACCAAACCGAAAGAGTTTGTGCTGACTTGGGACCTGCCCGAACCGCTGCGCCAGACCGAATGGCGGAAGTTCCACTGGCCGGTGGATGAGATCTTCATGGCGTGGCACTACGCCCGCTACGTGAACGTGGTGACCGAAGCCGGAAAACGCGAATACAACATCCCGATGTACGCGAACGCGTGGCTGCAACAGCCCGGTTGCGCCTACCCGGGCACCTATCCGAGTGGCGGTCCCGTGTTTCAGGTGGCCGATGTCTGGCGGGCGGGCGCACCGAGCATCGATCTGCTGGCGCCCGATCTCTACGTGCCCGAGTTCGGAGAGCTCTGCGAAAAATATGTGCGCGCGGGCAATCCGCTGTTCATCCCCGAGACCAATCGAAGCCCGCGTGCGCCCTACAACCTGTTTCTCGCCGTCGGCAAATACAACGCGATCGGCTTCTCGCCGTTCGGCACCGACCGGCCCTTCTCCGGACCGCCGCCCGCAGTGCCGGCATCCGCAGTGCCGGCGGCCGAACGGGGCGGCGCGCCCAACCCGACCCTTGAACAAAGCTACGAGATCATGCGGCAGATCGCGCCGCTCGTGCTGCAACATCAGGGCACGGACCGCATCACTGGCTTCAACCTGGACAAGGACAACCCGTCGTTCGTCACCACGCTCGGCGGCACGGAGATCGAGATCGGTCTCGACCTGGCGTTCGGTCGTCGCGCCGAGCAGGGCTTCGGAATCGTGATCGCCGTCGGACCCGACGAATTCTACGGCGCGGGCGCGGGTTTCTGCGTGATCTTCCGACCGGTCGGCAAGACGCGTCGCGGCGTCGGCACGGTTGATGAAGGCGTATTTCGTGACGGAAAATGGATTCCGGGACGCCGGCTCAACGGCGACGAAACTGATCAGGGCCGCTCCTGGCGCTTTGCCCCCTCGGGCCTCGCGATCGAGCGCTGCACGGCCTATCGCATCGAGTGACGAGCGCCGCCCCCGCGGCCGACGACCGCGGGCGAAACCACGCACCCTGCGGCGGGGTCAGCGACCCCGCCCTACATCCCTGACTGCATCGTTCCGGCTCAGTTCCTCTTCGCGACGCTGATCCGCGGCACGGCGCCCGTGAATCCGTACGATTGCCGGGTGTCATCCGGCCACGGGACCTCAATCGTCTGCGGCGGGTTGTCGGCGGCATAGCCGAAGAAGGCGGGCGGAGTGGACGATTCGCCGATTGCGAACCGCGGGCCGCGGCCACGCTCCTGGCCCAGCATGCCAAGGTAAAAGGTACAGCCTGACCCCCTATTCGGACCCCGCTCCGCCGTCAGGATCGTTAGGCGTCATACTTAGGCTCTGACGTTGAAAGAGCCAAGAATTGCTCGGACCCCATCCCACCGCCCAACAAATAGCGGAGAAGCATAAGTTATAAAGACGATGCTCATCGTGCCGCAGAGTGCCGCCAGAATGTGAGCTGTCCTCTCCCCTGCCGGCCTATCGTGTCGTCTCGACAACGACTGTCCATAAAGCGCAAACCGTCTTTCCAGATTGGCCAAAGGCTCTCCTGCGACTGTAGTGCCGCTCGGCATCCATATCAATCCGTCTCCTAACCAGTCCCCGGATGGTATCGGCCCGCACCGGTGCTCCTGCGCGAACTCCCGGACACGCGCTGTGAATATGCTCCTGACTGCATTCTGGACCTGTGGCGTTTTCTCCAACTGACACCAGAAGGCATAGTCTGTTGCGAAGGCCAAGAAATACACCATCTCGTCAAACACTTCCTCAATGCTTCTCTCGAAACTCCCGCCGCAAGCTTCTCTCATTGCAGCCCCGTACTTCGCGGGCCAATCACGAGTGCCTTCCCACATCACGGATGCCAAGTCCTCTGCGGAAGCTGATCGTTTAAAGAGCGAGAACATACATCAACGCCTAGACACGTTATAGCTGATCCACGCCGCATGTCGGCGTTGGCTCGAGCGACTGATTCGACTGGTTCTTCATCTTCTATCCTGTTCGAGCGCTTCGACGACCTTCATGATGCCATTTGCCACATCGAGGCACGCGTCATCCTGATTTTCCCACCTTGAGATTGGTCGACCGTCGCGGGGCAAGACTTGAAGCTTCGCAAATGAAGCAGTGTCCCAAGCACAAGGCCGCACAATGACAGGTATCACGACGGTCCTTCCCTCCTTGTGTTGCTGTAGCGCCTGCTTGAGCTCGATCTCATGGCAGTAGTCGGACGCAAAAAAATCCGAACTTACGAACAGCAAAACAATACCCGCGTGACTGATGTGGTGATCAATCTTTTCTTTCCAACTCTCACCTGGAATCAGGATACGGTCATACTGCTTTGCTATTTTTTTTTGCCGGTCGAAGATCACGAGCTGCTTTCGCACTGCGTGCATCAACCCTTCGTCTTCGTGCGCGTATGAGAAGAAGATATCGATCATAGAGACTCTTGCCGAACAGTGCCGTTATCCAACAGTGTGCATACGCCGTCTTTTCGCATGGCTCAACCAATTAGTAGATTGTGAAACCCTAGAACGGCATAGCGCAGCGCGAGCCGAACAAAAAAAGGGGGTCGTGCTGTATCTTTTACCTCAATAGTTCGGGCGAGGAGTGCGGCCGCCGGGTGGCGGTCGCGCCCCAGGAGGGCGAGACGATTGGCGATCGCGGAATGGTCCGCCGACAAGCGGCGACCCTACATTTTAGTGGATGAGTCTGCGCTCAGGATCCGCCGCAGACTGCACAGCGGACCGGGGGCACCTCGCGCTGCGTCCGGTTGACCGTCTCCAGCCGTTCGCGCCGGGCGGCGAAGCAACGGGGACAAGCGGAGAACGGCTCCAGGGCCCAGGTATCCGCAAAAACCCGGCCGCGGCCCAGTGCGAGCACGGCCCGCTGGGCCGCTTCGAGCATCGCGAGGGTCGGCGGAACGAATTCGCCCGACTCGCGGAGCCGCTCCATCGCGCCGTTGCCGGTGCGGGTCGGTATCAGCGTCACTGCGGTCGCGCCGCATGAGAACGCGAACTCGGCCGATTTCACCGTCCATTCCAGACCCGACCGCTCGTCAAGGAAAGGCGGATTCACCAGGATGAACGCGCGCATCGCGATCCGCTCGGCCGCGAGGAATTCGGCGGCCCGCGCGAACTGGGCCAGGTCGAACTTCTTGTTCAGCTTGGCCAGCACCTCCGGGTGCGCCGTTTCGAGCCCCAGGGCGACCTCGAGCGATCCGGACAGCAGGTCGCGCAGCACTCGGGCACGATCTCCGACGAGGAGCGGATGTGATTCCACCACGACATGGCGCGCGAAAGCGATCCGCCGGGCGACCGGCGCGTAATCGGCCGGCGGGATCGCCGCGGGATCGAAGAAGCTGCTGCTGTTGTAGAGCTTCACCTGCACCGGGAGGGTCCCCGAGTCCGACCACGTCCGAACCGCAAACTCCACCTGCCGTGGAATCGCCCCCTCCGGGACGGAACGGCGGGTGGTGTCCTTCCACAGGTCGCACATCAGGCAGCGCCAGGGGCACTCGCGGTTGGTCAGCAGCACGACGCCGGAATCGGCGACGGCGCCGGACACCAAGCGCTCCCGTTCGAGGAAAACGCCGTGGGGCACGTTCGGATCAGGCGCGGCGGGCCGCGGCGGACGTTGTGCGAGAATCCAGGCGGTGCGGCCCCGCGCTGGGTACGCTGAGACCATGCCCCTCACTGATAGATTGCGAGATACTGCCGGCGATAGTCGGACTCCAGCGTGCCCAGCCGGCGGCGAAGGTGCTCGACGGGAATCGCCCCGTGCTGGAACCGGCGCTTCGCGAAGACGGGCATGTCGACGCCGAAATGGGCCTTGATGCCGCGCCGGACGATTTCGCCCTTGAGCGAGTAGAGCCGGTCGACCGACATACTGCTGAGTGTCGCGAACGGGATGCCCTCGGCGACGGAAATGACGGCCGGCCGCGTGAAGGGGCTGAAGCCTTCGAACCCACAGTGCCGGGCGGGTGCGTAGGTGCGCGCGTAGCTTCGGCTGAGCCCGCCGCTGTAGGTGAGCGAATGCTTGATCCGACCGACCCCCCAGCCCTCCTGGTAAAGCATCAGGTTGTTGACGACGCTGCGGATCGTCAGCTCGGGATTCTCCTCGATCGGATAGTCCTTCAGGTTCTCGTCGCCGCCGTCGCCGTCGATCAGGAACCTCCACTCCGGATAGCGGGCACGGATGCCGCGGCAAAGGGCCAGCCCCATCGATGCGCACTCGACGTCGAGCGGCTTGTAATCCTCGAGGACGCGCAGCGTCTCCGCCGCGTCGAGCGACGCCGGATCGGCCTCGATCGTCTCGAGAAAGAGGCCGAGCCCGAGCCGGTCGAGGAATTCGCGCGCCTGGCGCAGATCGGGGCCGTCGCCGAAGTTCAGGGTGAACGCCTTGAGCCGCGCCGGATTCAGGCCGAGCTTGCGCATCACGTGGTAGACGGTGAGGAAGACGGAGCCGCTGTCGACCCCGCCGGAGAAGCACACGCCGACCGGCTCGCGTTCCGGCAGGCCGCCGAGCCATTTCGCCGTCTCGTCCGCCAGAGCGCCGATGTAGCTCCGGCCGATCACGTCGAGGTCGGCCGGGAGGGCGTTGCGCACGGGCGTGAAGAAGCGCGTGTAAGTGGGATCGGGGTCGGGGCAGCCGACGAGCTGGAGTTCGACCACGTGGTGCGCCGGCACCATCCGCGTGTAGCTGGGGTGAAACTGCCGTTCCAGACCTTCGCTCTGCAGATGCCGGTGGATCGCGTCGATCCGGTCGGAGACGATGAGCGCGGGGCCCTCGCGGCGTTTGGCGAGGAAGTAGCGCATCGGCCGGTCGAGTGAGCGCGCCATCCGCACGCGCTTGCCCTCCCGCGCCACGAGCGCGAAGGAGCCGTCGATCTCAAGGACCGAGTCGGCGGAGCCGTTCAGGATGCGCGTGCGGGCCTCCTCGACGGTCATGTTGCGCAGGCGATGGGTTGCCGGATCAATCAGGTCGACGAGTCGTTCGATGTATTCGTCCATGGGAAAAAAGAGGTTTGGGAGATGATTACCAGCGTCGCCAAAGCGGATCGCGATCCGGCAGGCGGCCGGAGGCCGGACCGAATTCGCACCGTACTGCGTGCCGCAGGGAGGACAAGGCGAAACGATCCGGCAGGCGCGGAAAGAAGATCGGTCCGGCAACTGGCCCCGCGTTGACGGCGATTCACCCCTTTTCGATTACGTGTCCCGCGATCGCGCGCATTGTCCGCCATGAAATCGTCCGACCAATGACAGTTGTAGAGCTGCGTTCCTTTCACTAACGAGAGTGTGATATGTCCAAGCGCCTGATCTGGGTCAGCGGTGCGTTTCTGGTGATCGCGATCGCCGCGGGCGTTTTCTGGCTGCGCCGGCCGTCGGCGGGGTCCGCCACGTTCACGCGGCTGATGAATCGCGGCAACGGCCTGCTGGAAAAAAGCGATGCGCTCGCCGCGATCGACGTCTACACCCGGGCGCTCCGGCTTTCGCCGGAGAGCACCGATGTCCGGCTCAACCTGGCCAACGCCTATCTCCTGGCTGGCCGGCCGGACGACGCGGTGCCGATGTGCCGGCAGACGCTCGAGCTCGATCACAACAGCGCGGCGGCGTATTACCTGCTGGGCTGCGCGCTCCTCCGGGAGAACCGGCCCGAGCCGGCCGCGGAGGCTTTCCAGCAGTCGTGGAAGATCGACCCCACGGTGCCGGCGCTCGATTTCCAGACGGGCATGGCGCAGCAGGAACTCGGGCAGATCCCCGACGCGATCCGCGACTTCGAGGGCGTGATCCGGGCCGTGCCCGACCATCCGTCGGCGCATTTCCAGTTGAGCCGGCTTTACCGGCGGGTTGGCCGAACCGATGACGCGGCGCGCGAGCTGGAAGAGCACCAGCGAATCCTGGCCCGTTCGCCCGGCCAGCCCGCAACCGTGGCCGCACTGGAACGCTGCAAGTACACCCAGCCGCTGTCGCCGTTTATCCTGAGCCAACCCGATCCTCACGGGATTCCGGTCCATTTCGCGGAGGAGACCGCCGCGGCGTTTGGCGCGCTGGCGACTGGTTGCCGCGGTCCGCTGGCCGTCATCGATTATGATCACGACGGGCGACCGAGCATTTTCGCGCAGGAAACGAGCGGCGGATTTCTGCTGCTCGACGACCACGGCGGCCATTTCTCGGCGCTCGGCCGGCCGCTGCCCGTGCCCGCCGGGGCCGGGTACCGCGTCGCTTTGACTGGAGACCTGGACAACGACGGCTTCGACGACGTGGTCGTGCTCGGCGAACAGGATTCGCGCGTGTTCAAGTTCTACGCGCACGGCCGGTTCCGCGACGCGACCCGCGCGGCGGGCCTCGAGGGGCTGAAGGCGAGCACCGGGCTGCTGGCCGACCTCGATTTCACCGGGAACCTGGACCTGGTCGTGGTGCAACCGGGCGGGGCCGGCCTCGGCCTCTACCGCAATCTCGGCAACTTCTATTTCGACGGCAACTGGAGCGACTCCGGGCTGCCGAAGGCGTTTCCCCGCGCCACGCAGGTGATGACGGAAGATTGGAACAACGAAAGCCTGCCGGGGGTGTTCCTGGCGCGCGCGGACGCCCCGCCGGTGTTTTATGCGAAAAAGCGCGCGGCGGCGTTCACGGCGGGCAACCTGACCCAGGGGTGGCCCACCGGGGCGGTGATGGCTACGGGCGACCTCGACAACGACCTCCGCCCGGAGGCGGTGATCGCGACGGCCACC
>PLMW01000091.1 GCA_003142615.1 Opitutia bacterium
CCGGGCTTGCGCGGCTTGAGCACCTCGCCCACCCCGGTGATGGTGCCGCCCGTGCCGACGCCCGACACGATGATGTCGACCTTGCCGTCGGTGTCGCGCCAGATCTCCTCGGCCGTGGTCTTGCGGTGGATCTCCGGGTTGGAGGGATTGGTGAATTGCTGGAGAATGACGCTGTTGGGAATCTGCTTTTGCAGCTCCTCGGCCTTGGCGATGGCGCCCTTCATGCCCTTGGGGCCCTCGGTGAGCACGAGGCGCGCACCGAGGATCTTGAGCAGCTTGCGGCGCTCCATGCTCATGGTCTCGGGCATGGTGAGGATGATCCGCAGGCCGCGCGCCGCGGCGACGAACGCCAGCGCGATGCCGGTGTTGCCGCTGGTGGGCTCGATGAGGACCGTGTCCTTGTTGATTTTGCCGGACTTGAGCGCGTCGTCGATCATGGACGCGCCGATGCGGTCCTTCACGCTGCTGAGCGGGTTGAAGAACTCGAGCTTCAGCAGCACGTCGGCGAGGGCGCCGTGGGCTTTGGCGGTGCGGTGAAGACGGACGAGCGGCGTGTTGCCGATCGTGTCAACGATGGTGTCGTATATCTTGGCCATATGGTTCGGGATTGAGGTTGGATTTGGTAGAAAAGGGGGAAAGGAAGACTGAGTCGGGGATCATTTGGAGGTGCCCCAGCGCCGGTGCAGGAAGTTCTCCCATGGGGAAAAGAGCACCTTGTCCGCGAGCAATCCGATCAGCACGATGACCACCATGATGCCGATCACCTGGTCCATGGCGTTGAGCTCGCGGCCATAGTGCAGCATCTGGCCGAGGCCGAATCCGGTGAGGATGGAGACGAAGATCTCGGCGGCCATGAGGGAGCGCCAGGCGAAGGCCCAGCCCTGCTTCATGCCGCTGACAATGAATGGGAGTGAGGCCGGCATGATCACCTTCAGCCAGATGTGCAGCCAGCGTGAGCCCATGGTGCGTGCCGCCCGGACATAGATGGGATTGACGTTACGCACGCCCGTCTCGGTTGCAAGGACCACGGACCACAAAGTCCCCATCACGACGACGAACAGCATCGCGCCCTCGGTCTGGCCGAACCACAGCAGCGCGAGCGGCACCCAGCACACGCTCGGCAGCCCCTGCAGGCCCAGCGCCAGCACGCCCAGCGTGTCGCGTACCGGCCGGAAGCGCGCGGTGAGCAGCCCCAGCGGGAGGCCCACGGCGAGGCCGATCGCATACCCCGCCAGCAGCCGCTTCAACGTGATGCCGATGGCGAAAAACAGCTGCCACTGATTCGGGTTCGGCTTCAGGGCGCTGCCGGGGTTGAAGGTGTAGTCCCAGAGATAAAGCGCCACCGCTTTGGGCGACGGCACCAGCACCGGCGACCAGATGCGGGCATTGAAAGCGAACTGCCACGCTGTGATCAGCACGGCGAAAAACACCAGAGCGATGACGATGCGTTTCATTCCTGGACCTCCGTGGCGCGCAGATGCCCCTTGAGGGCGCGCATGATTTCCGTGGCGTGCTCCGCGAGATCGACACTGTTGATGTCGCGCGGCCGCGGCAGCGGGATCTTGAATTCCTCGCGGATGCGGCCGGGGTGCGGCGAGAACAGGGCCACCCGGTTGCCAAGGCAGGCCGCCTCGCGGACGTTGTGGGTGACAAAGACGATGGTCTTCTGGCGCTCCTCCCAGATCCGCTGCAGGTCGCCGTAAAGCTGCTCGCGGGTCAGGGCGTCGAGCGCCGCGAACGGCTCGTCCATGAGGAGCACCCGGGGATTGGGGGCCATCGCCCGGGCCAGCGTCACGCGCTGCTTCATGCCGCCGGACAGTTCGTGGATGTTGGCCTGCGCGAACCTCTCGAGGCCGACGAGCTTCAGGTAGTAGTGCGCCACCTCCTCGCGCTCGGCTTTCGTCAGGCCCGGCTTGAGTCGCAACCCGAACATCACGTTGTCGAACACGTCGAGCCAGGGGAACAGCGCCGCCTCCTGGAACATGACCATGCGGTCGCGCCCCGGGCCGCGGATCGGCTCGCCGTCCGTCAGGACCTCGCCCTCGTCGGGCGTCTCGAGCCCCGCGATGATGTTGAGCAGGGTCGACTTGCCGCAGCCGCTCGGACCCACCAGACACACGAACTCGCCGTCGCTGACATTCAGTGTGACGCGGTCCAGCGCGTGCACGCTGCCGCGGTTGGTGCGGAAGGTCTTCGAGACGTTTCTTACGGCCAGCTTGGCGCTGGGCGTGACGGCGAGTTCCTGCTGCAGGGTCATGGTTTGCCGGAGAAAAGGCGGTCCAACGGGATGGCGTCAGGGAGGAAGCCGGCCCCCTGGGCATCGGCGACCAGTCCCTCGATTTGCGCCGGCGCGAGGTCGGCGGTGAAATGCAGCCGCGGCCAGGCGCCCGCGACGAGCCCGGCGGAAAACTCGCGCCGGGTCTCCGCGCTCAAACCGGCCCGGACGAGTTCGCGCGCCTCGTCCGCGTGGGTGTTGATCCACCCGGTGAGCTCGACGTGCGCCGCGCGGAATTTCTGCGCGAGTTCCGGATGCTCCTTCAGCAGCCGGACGCTGGCGACGAGCAGCGTGGTGACGACGTCGCGCTGCTCCAGGAACACGCGGCCACCGCCCTCCTGCTCGAGCCGCGTCACCCACGGCTCGACCGTCCAGACGGCGTCGATCTTGCCGGTACTCAACAGCGCGAGCTGGTCGGGGTTGGCCGTGGGCAGGATGAACACGTCGCCGCCGGTCTGCGTGATCTTGAAGCCCTGTTTCCGCAGCCAGGCGCGCGCCGCCACGTCCTGCGTGTTGCCAAACTGGGGCGTGGCGAGTCGTTTGCCGCGAAAGTCCTCCGGCGCCTTGATGCGGCCGTCGCCCGCCACGACGAGCGCCGCGCCACCCTCGGCCGCGCCGGCCAGCACGCGGATCTCTTCACCGCGCGACCGGATGTAGGCGTTGAGCGCCGGGTTCGGCCCGACGTAGGTCAGATCGATGGAGCCGGCGAATATCGCCTCCATCGCGCTCGGGCCGGCGTTGAAGGCGAACCACTGGACCGTCACGTCGGGTCCGAGCCGCTGCTCGAACCAGCCGTGGCCGGTGCGGGTCGTCTGGCTGCCGATCACGCCCTGGGCGTGGGTGATGTTGGGAAAGTAGCCGACCCGCAGCACGATTTTTTCGGCGTGCCCCGCGGCGGCGGAGAGCAGCAACAGGAGGAAAGCGCGGAGTTTCATGGGCGGGGATTCCGGTCGGCCGGGTCAGAAGGACAATTGGAAGCGCGTGATGAGCGCCTGCTCATCCTGCCGCAGGATCTGGGTGGACGACACCGGGACGGGGTTGCTGAAGCGGGTATGGAAATAATCCAGCGAGGTGCGGACCGTCTTGCTGAGAAACCAGTTTAACCCGATGCCGGCGGACGTGGCCTCGCCGGCGTTGGTGGCCGGGGAGGCGAAGAACGGAAAGACGTTGTCGTCGAGCTTGAGGTTCGCGTAACGCGCGACGATCTGCCACGCGCCCCATGTGCCGTCGTCCCAGCTGAACGGCTGCCGGGGCATGACGCTGGTGAAGGAGGCATCCTCGCCGGTGAGCACAAAGCCGGCGGCCAGCTGCCAGGCCCGGTTCTGCAACGCCGTCTTCGCGCCAGTCGCAACGGGCCGTGCGTTGACGGTGGAAACGACGTATTCGCCGAGCGCGCCGAAGGGGCCGCGGTAATAGTAGGCTTGAGGGGAAACGCGCCAGATGCGCCCGTCGGCGACCACCGTGCTGTTGTATTTGAAGAACGTCTGCTGCCCGTCGGTCTTGTAGCCGGCCGTGACGGCGGTGGCGCCTTTCTCGCGGCCGAGGCTGGCGGCGACACCGAGACCGAGGCCCTGCCAGGGCGAGTCCTTGTCATTTTTAAACGGCTGGGCGAACACCCGCGCGACGACGTCCTTGTCGTTGTCGAAGTCCGCGTTGCTGGTGCTGGCGCCGTCGGCCAAACCGTTGAAGATCCCGGCGGCGTAGGTGAAGGCGCCGTCTGCGAAGCTGCCACCGACCTGTACGCCGAGGTCGCGGTTCGGCACGAGGTTCGTGACGAGGGAACGCTCGGCGAAGAAGGTCGCCGAGTCGGACTCCAGCAATTCGAGTCCGACGGGCGCCTTGAATTTGCCGATCTTGAACTGCACCGCCTTGCTTGGCGCGACGCCCAGGTTCGCATCGAGGACGCTTGGCGCACTGGTGCCGCCGAACTCAGAAACGAGCTGGAATGAGTAGATCTTGCCGATCGTGCCCTCGGAGATGAGGCGCGCGCGGCGCAGCACAAAGGAATTATTGTAGACCCCGCCGCCGTCGCCGAAGAACAGGCGGGAATCGAGCTGCACGAGGCCGCCGATGCGGACGGAGTTGGCCCCGTCGCCCGAAGCGATCGTGAAGCCCTTGTCGGTGACGGCGATCTTGGGCGCAGCCTTGGCGGCGGCGGCGGCCTCCTGCTCCTTGAGCTGCTGCTTCTGCTCAAGCTGATGCAGCCGCTGGTCGAGCAGCCGGATCTGCTCGCGGAGAGCCTTGATTTCCGCATCGCTGTCATCGGCGGCGCGCAAAGCGACCAGACCGGCGGGCAGCATCGCGAGCGCCAGCGCGGTCCGGATGATTGGGAATGGGATCGTGCTCATATGGCGTAGTCCCCAAGGAGATTGTTGATGAGGCCTTCGACGGGCTGCAGGCGGGCGGAAGTGCCCACCAACCGGCCAGGTTTCCGGCATTCACCCGCCAGACGAGGATTGCGGAGCGGCTGGGTGAAAGGCAGCGCCACGCCGTCGCGGCGCATCTTGCGGAGCGTCACCTCGACCACGTCGGCCAGCGAGTAACGGTCGAGGATGCTCGTGATGGCGTTGCGCACGTCGAGCATGAGCATGCGCAGGCCACAGTGCGTCTCGTCGGGGCACGAACATTTCTCGTAGGCGGTCTGGCTGACGCATCCGATGGGAGCGAGCGGGCCGTCGATGAAGCGCACGACCTGGCCGACGGCGATCTTTCCGGCCGGCCGGGCAAGACGATAGCCGCCATACTTGCCGCGCTCGCTCTCGACCAGCCCCGCCTCCCTGAGCAACTGCATGATCTGCTCGAGAAACTTGACGGGCAGCCGCTCGTTGGCGGCGAGCTCCGTGACCTGCACGAGCGACCGGCCGACCTCGGCGGCAATGCCCAGATCAATCAGCGCCCGGAGGGCGTATTCGCCTTTTTTGGAGAGCTTCATAATGTCTATCGATTTAATCTAGATTTACTCAGTAGACTTTAGGCAAGCGTTTTTTTGGGCGAAAATCCGCACCGGTTCCCTGGTGATCCCATCGATGGAATATCAGGCTGTGCTGGCCCGGGAACGCCTCACTTGCGAAGATGGCATTGGCCCGCCTCTGTCTTCCGCCCGAGCCTCTTGTCGACCAGTCTTGCCTGCGTCGCCCTGCCCGGTTGGGAATATCCGTTTCCAGCCGGTCCGGCCGGTCAGCCGTGGTAACATCCAAGGGCACCCGGCGTCTGATGTCGCAGCCCGGACAGGCCGGAAGTATGTTTTGCCGCCGCGAGGCCTGCTTGTCGACAGCCGCATGAATGACGTCCCACAGATTCAGAACTCTTCTCCCGCCGCTGCGGATGCGCCGGACCGGGGCAGGCAGGAGCGCGGGTTTGCGCTGTCGCGCACGTTTGCGGCCTTGCAGCATCGCAACTACCGGCTGTTTTTCTTCGGCCAGCTGGTATCGCTGATCGGCACCTGGATGCAGAACGTCGCCCAGGCGTGGCTGGTCTATGAACTCACCAACTCGCCCTTCAAGCTGGGCGTGGTCTCATTTTGCTTCGGCGTGCCGGTGCTGGCCTTTTCCCTCTGGGCCGGGGTCGTGGCCGATCGCATGCCCAAGCGCCGGCTGCTGATGATGACCCAGACGGTCATGATGACCCTCGCCTTCATTCTGGCGGCGGACATGTTTCTCGGCACCATCCAGTGGTGGCATGTCGCGATCCTGGCGTTCATGCTGGGTACCGCGAACGCCTTCGATGCGCCGACGCGGCAGGCATTCGTGGTGGAGATGGTGGGCCGGAAGGAACTGATGAACGCCATCGCGCTGAATTCGGCGATGTTCAATTTGGCCCGGATCATCGGCCCCGCCCTGGCCGGCGTGACCCTGGCTGCGGTCGGCACGGCGTGGTGCTTCGTGCTGAACGGCGTCAGTTTTCTGGCCGTGATTGCCGGGCTGTTCCTGATGAATGTGAAGCCGTACGTCGGGGCGCCTTCGACCGAGTCTCCGTTCCGGCAGATGCGGGAGGGCGTGAGCTATATCTGGCATCACCCGGCCGTGCGGCCGCTGATCACGCTCGTGGCGGTGTCGAACATGTTTGCACTGGGCTTCACCGCGCTGCTGCCGGCGCTCGCCCAGGATGTCCTCCACGCGGGAACGGTCGGGTACGGCTTCATGAGCACGGCCATCGGGGTGGGCGCGCTCTCGGGCGCCCTCGTGATCGCCTCGCTCGGCGACTATCAGTGCAAGGGCCTGGTGCTGACCGTGGGCAACCTGCTTTTCCCGGCGATGGTGATCGCCGTATCACTGTCGCGGTCATTTCACCTGACCATGGGCTTCCTGGTCGTGGCGGGCCTGGGCTTCATGACCCAGAACGCGACGGCCAACACGCTGGTGCAGACCACCGTCCCCGACGGTCTGCGGGGACGGGTGATGAGCGTGTACATGATGGTGTTTCAGGGATTTTTCCCGATCGGGTCACTCATCGCCGGAACGGTGGCGGAAAACTTTGGCATTCCCGCCGGGGCCGCGTTCGGAGGGATCATCGCGCTGGCCTATGGCCTGATCCTGCTCTGGCGGGCACCGCATAT
Organism: Opitutia bacterium; assembly: GCA_003142615.1. GTDB lineage: Bacteria > Verrucomicrobiota > Verrucomicrobiia > Opitutales > Opitutaceae > Fen-1467. The sequence continues at coordinate 6,831 of PLMW01000091.1, forward strand.
CCGCCGGCTGCGGTAGGCCCAAACCAGCACTACTCTGTTGAGAACCGGACCATACACCTCGTCATGCTGAGCGAAGCGAAGAATCTATGTAGGAAGCCCGCTGGCGGGCGATTCACGTTCTTCCATCGCGCGCAAGCGCGCTTCCTACCTGTTGGCAACTGCATGGCTCCGCCTTACCGCACACAAGCAGTCACATCTTGTCGTCCTTCTCGGGCCGCCGGAATTCCTTGTGGTCGGCCTTCTGGATCTTGCCGAGTTCGGCCACCAGCCCGGCCGCCTCCTCGTTGTTGCCGGCCTTCAAGGCGTCCTCGAGTCTGCCCGCGGTGCCGAGAAATTCATCCAGCTTCCCTCGGAAGTTCTCCACGAACGCCGCGCGATCCGGTTCGGGCAGATCGGCCGCCTTGAGCGGCGTATACTTCCGCGCCTCGGTGGCGCCCGCCTTGATCGTGACAACGAGTTCAAGCGAGGCGGCGTTCTCCGCGGGATCAGTGACCTGCCGGCGGAGTTTGCGATAGGCGCCGGCCATCTTTCCCATCGCCTTCTCGATGTCGGTATCGGGGCGGTCCTTCTTCGGCTCCGCGAAGACGATGGCGGGGGCGATCAACATGACGGTGAGAAGGAGGTGCAGCTTCTTCATGGTAAAGTGCGGGATGAGACGCCCGTGCGCCGGAACCGGTGACGCCGGTCAGCGCGGCGGGAGCGTCAACCTCAACCCGTCGTAGGCCAGACGGATGCCGGGCGGCAGCGTGGCCTCAAAGGGTCCGTGGTCGATCGCATGCGTGAGGTGCGTGAGGTAGGTCACCGGTGTACCGAGGACGCGGGCAACCGCGATGGCCTCGGCGATGTTCAGGTGGGTGGGATGCGGTTCGGGGCGCAGCCCGTCGAGCACGATGGCATTGGCGCCCTTCGCAAGTTCCCGCGCCTCGGCGGGCACGCGCTTGCAATCCGTATAATAGACGAACCTGGCGCCGCTGCTGCGCTCTTCAAACACCAGTCCGAGCACGTTGACCCCGCCGTGCGGCAGCAGCGTCGAACGGATCGTCCCCTGCTCCAGTTCGAGCACCGGCGGCATTTCCAGGAGTTTGAACGCCGGGTAGCCGCGCACCACCGGCCGTTCCATGATCGCGTAGGGATACATCGCGATCACGCGGCTCATGCCCTCGTCGGTCGAATAAATGGTCAGCGCGCTGCCGCCAAGCAGGTCGCAAAAGCGCCGCAGGTCGTCCATGCCCGCGACGTGATCGGCGTGGCCGTGGGTGAGGATGAAGAGATCCAGCCGCTCAACGTCGTTGCGCAGACACTGCTCGCGGAACTCCTGCGCCGCGTCGACCTGGATGTGCAGTCCGTCCATCACGACGTGAATGCTGCAGCGCGTGCGCCGGTTGCGCGGGTCGGCCGAGGTGCAGACGGGGCAGCGGCAGGCGATCATCGGCACGCCCTGCGAGGTGCCCGAGCCGAGGATGATGACTTCCATCCTGTCAGGTGAACCACGGAATCCACCGTCGCCAAGCCTTATTCGAAGGCGGGCGCGCCGCTCCGCCGGATTTTCCCGCCTGCCTGGTTGCGGTGGAAAACCTGGCTGCGCTATTCGTTTTGCCATCTCCCTTGGAAGCGTAGAACGTGACGGAAATTCCCATGCACGCCGTCCTCCATTATCTCAAAGCCAACCAGCCCCGCTTCATTCGCGAGCTGTGCGAACTCCTCCGCTTCCCCAGCATTTCGGCGCAGCCGCAATACAAGCGGGACCTCCGCGCCTGCGCCGTCTGGCTCACGCAGCATTGCCGGCAGATCGGCCTCAAGGCCGAATTGTGTCCGACGCCAGGCCATCCGGTCGTGCTCGCCCGCACGCCCCGCCGGGCGGGGCGGCGCCCGCATTTCCTGGTTTACGGCCACTATGACGTGCAACCGCCGGAGCCGTTCGAACTCTGGGAGTCGCCGCCCTTCGAACCGACCATCCGCGGGCGCACGCTGATCGCCCGCGGTTCCGCCGACAACAAGGGCCAGCATTTCGCCCATCTCAAGGCGGTCGAAGCCTATTTCAAGACCGGCACCGCCCTGCCCTGCGATCTGACATTCGTGCTCGAGGGTGAGGAGGAGGTTGGCAGCCGCAACCTGCCCCCGTTCCTGCGCGCCCGCCGCCGGGAACTTCGCTGCGATGCCGTCGTGGTGTCCGACACCGGCATGCCCGCCAAAAACCTGCCGGCGCTCACCTACGCGCTGCGGGGCATCGTCGCCCTCGAACTCACCCTGCGCGGACCGGCCCGTGACCTGCACTCGGGCCTCTTCGGCGGCTCGGTCGAGAATCCGGCGATGGCGCTCTGCCAGCTGCTCGCGAAGCTGCGCGACGCCCGGGGGCGCGTCACGGTGCCGGGTTTTTATGACGACGTGGAACCGCTCACGGCGCTCGAACGGAAGCAATTCAAGCGGCTGCCCGGCACGGAGGAAAGTTACCGCCGGTTTCTCGGCGTGCCGGAGCTTTTCGGCGAGGCGGGTTTCAGCTCCCATGAACGCACCACGGCCCGGCCCACGTTCGAAATCAACGGGCTGACCAGCGGTTATCAGGGCGAAGGCGGCAAGACCATCGTGCCGGCCTGGGCGCGGGCGAAGATCACCCTGCGCCTCGTGCCCGGCCAGCGGCCGGGAAAAATCATCAAGGCGACGGTCGCCTGGCTGAAGCAGCTCTGCCCGCCCACCGTGCGCATGGAGATCGGCGACTGCCACGGCTCCATGCCCTACCTGGTCGAACCCACCGGCGCCCATGCCCGGGCGGCGCTGCGCGCCTTGCAGGCGGCGTTTCACCGCGAGCCGGTGCTGCTGCGCGAAGGCGGTTCCATCCCCATCGTCAACGATTTCAAAAAAACGCTCGGCGTTGACACCCTGCTGCTGGGGCTGGCCCTGCCGGACGCGAACGCGCATTCGCCGAACGAGAAGTTTGATCTCGATTGTTTCGCCGCCGGCCAGCGGATGAGCGCGTTGTTGTGGCCGGAACTGGTGAAAACGGCATAGGTGCGCCCAAAGCCCGGGATTTTCCCCCGGCTATCAACCGTTGGTCACACCATCTCCCGATACACGTCCGGATGCGGGCGGGAGATCACCACGGCGTTCACCAGCATGCCGGCGTCGGCGATGATCTTCCGGCCGGCGGCCACGGCAGCCTGCACGGAGGCGACGTCACCGGTCATGGTGACAAACGCCTTGCCCCCGAGCGCCATGGCGAGGCGGATCTCAAGGAGCTGCACCGTGGCGCGCTTGGCCGCGGCGTCGGCGGCCTGCAGCAGGGTGGCCACGTTGAAGGATTCGATGATGCCGAGCGCGCCGTCGGGCGGCACCACCGAGGTGCGGCCGAGGGCGGTGAGCACGTCGGGATGGATGCTGGCGACGACGAAGCTGTCGATCAGGCAGCCGTTGGCGACCTCGGTGCCGGCCGCGACCGCGCTTTCGACGGCGGACGCATCGCCCGCGATCAGCACCATGTATTTGCCGGAGCAGATGGAACGCGAAAGATACAGCCGGACATTGCCGGCCTTGAGCATGGCATCGGCCACCTGGAAGCCAGCCGCGACGCTGGAAAGTTCGATCATACCGACGGATTTTTCACTCATGGGATGCGTCTCAGAGACGGGTTAGAACAATGTGGTTTTCGGTGACCTCGGCCACGCTGGCCGCGAACGGGGCGTGAATGACGGCACCCAGCACCTTCTCGGGCAGCCCGCCCAGCGGCTGGCCCGCGTCCACGCGGTCGCCGGGTTTTACCAGCGCCTGGTTGGGCGAGCCGGCGCCCTGCTTCAGCGGCAGCACCACCCGGCGGGGCGCCAGCGCGCCCTCCTGCAGCGGTGCGGCGTGATCGTACTGCAGGATGTGCAGCTTCTTCATCAGAGTCTTGATCGGGACGCGCCGGCCGTCGCGCATGGGATGCGGCTTGACCGTCATGGCGCCGGTCCATTTCACGTCCGCCTTGTGCATCTCGGCCCGGGACTGGTCGCACGCCTCCTTCGGGTAGAGTTCCTCGGGACAGGCGTAGAGCGTGCACAGGCCGCAGGAACAGCAGAGCGCGGCCCACTGGTTCCAATGCTCCTGGCCGGTGGCCGTGAAGGCGAGGCTGCGCATGACCTGGTGCGGCTCAACCGCGTAGCCAAGCAGGAAACGCGGGCAGTACTCCGTGCAATAACGGCACTGGTCGCAGGCGGACTTGCCGATGGCGTTCTGGATCGGCGGGGGCTTGAGCTTGCGCTCGATGATGTGATGGTCGCGCGGCAGCACGACGGCCCCGGTCGTCGTCTTGATGACGGACCGGTCCAGATTGTCCGTGGTCTCGCCCATCATCAGGCCGCCGATGCACAGCACGGGATCGGACGTGGTGGCGCCGCCGGCGGCCGCGATGCATTCGCGAAAACTCGTGCCAATCGGGACCGTGAGCGTCCGGGGCTCGCGGACGGCGCCCGCGATGGTGAGCGTCTTGTGCGTGACCGGCCGGCCCTCGGCGGCGGCGGCGATATTGACGAACGTCTCGACATTGCACACGACCGCGCCGATCTGGAGGGGGATGCCGCCCGGCGGGATGAGCCGGCCCGTGGTCTCGTGCACGAGGTCATATTCATCGCCGGCGGGGTAATAATCGCCGAGCAAATGCACCCGCACGGCGGTGCCCCGGCAGGCGGCCTCGACGGTGGCGACCGCGTGCTGGTTCTTCGCCTTGATGCCCACGATGCCGGCGCGCGCGCCGACGGCCTCCATGGCAAGCAGCATGCCCCGCACGATCTGCGCGGCCTGATGCTCCATCACGACGGCGTCCTTGTGCAGGAGCGGCTCGCACTCGGCGCCGTTGGCAATGACCGTGTCCGCCTTGGCCGCCAGCTTGACATGCGTGGGGAATCCGCCGCCGCCCGCGCCCACCACCCCGGCCCGTCTGACTTGCTCAACAAGGTTCATGAAAAATCTTTCCCCGACTTATGCCGACCCCGGCCTGGAGATGCCAAACCAAAATGCACTTGATTATGATGGAGGGGAATCGCGCAACCGGTGAGGGAGCCTCCGGTGCAAATGAAGATACCACACCCCGGCCTCATCTCAAACTTGCTAGCGCCTGTTTCCTGCCCCATCTTCGGCCCATGAAGCGGATTACGCTAGCTGCCTTGGTCTTGTCGCTCTGCTCGTGCCAGACCACCTCCTTTTCGCCCCCGGTGAAGGATTATGCCGCCCTCGCCGCGGCGGATGTCCACAAATACACCATTACGGACAACAACGTCTACGGCCTTGAACCGGAGGGCCGGCTGGACCCGGGCCTGCCCATCCAGGGAAGCCGCCAGGACGGCAACTGGACCGTCTACACGGTTCCGGACAGAAAAGACGGATTTGACCGGGCGGAGGTGACGGTGGATGCATCCGGCACCATTGTCCGGATTCAGTTCTTCAAGGCATCGCACACCGCCATCGGCTGGCGGGAGTTCTTCGACAGCACCTACGATAGTTTGAAATCAAAATACAAGGCGGTGCAGCGCCTTGGGGACCTTGATACCGCCGACCTGACGGTCTATGTCGCGGGCGATGAGGCCGAGTGGAAACAGCATTACATCCAGTATCTCCAATTGATGGATGAACCCAACAACCTGGGTGCGCAGTCCTGCTGGATCCTGCATCCGCACCTCAGCCTGATCAAGGCGGTGATCAAGAAACAGGGTGCCGGCGCCTTGCTGGTGATCGACTATCAGACCAAAAAATACGCCGCGGCCCGGCAGGCCACGGCAGGCTCCGCGAAATAGGATCCAGCAGGGGTCTAAACCGCCGGGCGCACCTTTCTGCCAAAAAGTTTGCCGGTCGCAAGGAGCCCTCCTCGCTCGCCCCACCGACCAAACGCCGCGGATTACTTGTAACGTATTACGTTACAAACCCCGCCGCCTCGTCCGGCTGTTCACGCGTGCGAGTTTGAGCGCGCCGGGATGGCGTCTCATCCCACAAAAGTCGCCGCACCCTTTTCCGCTTTCGGCAAGGCCGCCAGCAGTGCGGGGATGAGCCTTCTGAGATCGTTGACGTCGTTCGTCGCGCACCGAAGCACCACCACGGCCAGAGGGAAATCCACCAGCTTCTGCTGCTTGGGCAGGTTTTTGTCGACCGTCAGAAAAACATCGAAGCGACCGGCGGCCTTGGCGAGCAGCACACCGTTTCTCAGGCCGACCCAACCCATCTGCTTGATGGTGCTGATATCGTGCCCGACGAGGTCGCGGCTTAACTGCTGCGGCATGCACTCGTCGAGGAGGATGCGCATGAAATCTCAATCCTCGGCGACAGCCAGCAGCCGTTCCTTGGCCTCCGCGAGCAGTTGATGCACCTGCGATTCAGAGACTGTCGGAAAATCCGCGAGAAAGTCCGCGATGGGATGGCCGCCGTTCAGGTAATCGAACAGCGCCTGCACGGGGACGCGGGTCCCGGCAAAGCACGGCGCCCCGCTCATGATCTCGGGGTCAACGGCGATGACGCTGGCTTTCATGCCGACAGGCTAGCCGGCGGCCCGCTCCTCGCAAGGTTCGATTCGCGCCGCCTACAAATAGGGACTGCTCCGCCAGCAACACACCGCCGCGGCTCTTCGGACTCTCGACGCGATCCATTGCGGAATTCTTGCTGGCAATAAAGGTCCGACAGGATCCGGCATCGACCTACGATTGAGGCAACGTCTTGGCTAGAGCCGCCTGTTCTCGCGAATACACCGCCATTTTGAACGCTTCGGCCGCTTTTCCATCAAGCGACTCGCCGATATACACTACCGCATTGTAGGTCAGCGTCCAAAAATGGTCGGCAACTTCGCTCTCGAGGCAAAACCATTCCAACGATGTCGGGTCAACGGGAGCTGTCAGCACGCGGCACTTGAGCAGATACTCATGCACTTTCCTGTAATTGCCCTCATATTCCTCTGACCAGGGCACTGCCTCGTCGGGAGGAAATACGATCCGAGCCGTGATCGCACGACCGTGTGCTAGCACATTGCGTAGCGCAAACAACGCTTGGAGCCCCTCCCAATGCGTTTTGACGTGTTCCAATTCGTGAAGCGGGACACCTGTGGCCAGAAGAAACAACTCCTTGTAGTCATTGATCCCTTGCGCTTGCCTGATGCGACTAAGGAGGTCGCGCCGCAAACAAGCGTCAGTCGGATGGGCGCTGGGCGGGAGGGTTTGAATGATTTCGGTCAACCCGCGCTCCATGACAGCTTCCAAATAGCATGCGCTGGCCATCACCAGCATATAGTTTATTCCCGCCCGCGTATCGTTGTTGCCAAATTGCTCTCGAGTCTGCTTGAGGACCTCCACAGCCCTCGGCAGACAGTAGTAGATTGGATTGATCGACTGCATGAGCGAGAGTTATTCGGCTCACCTACTCATTGACGCTTAGCATACAACACCCGACGCATTCAGAGCTTCGTGTTGGCAATACTTACGGAACTCTTCGAAAGACGTGACAACCGCAGGAACTTGAATCTTGGTCTTGCGGCCGTCAGCATGGAATGTCCTAAAATTTAAGTTCCCAACTACTGTCTGACCGCGAGTCAAAATCCCCATCTGAATGAACGGACTTACACCCCCAGTTGGGGTACGAGTAACAGCTTTGTGCATAGCCCGTGCAACAATACTCGCGAGAATTTCACTCCCCGCAGGTGCCGATTTGAAAAAGAATGAAGGGTTGCAGGCGTTCCGCAGCGCTTCCGTGTAGATCGGGACGTCCGAACCGCATCCTATTCCAAGAACCTCCCCAAACTTCGCTTCACAAGGCCTGAACTCGGGACATGAGAATGTCCAAACGTAGGTGCGAGGCCAGGGAACGTCGCCGAGAGTCTGCGTGGGATGTGCCGCGGCTACGACTATTTGGCAACCGAGTCTCTGCTCACCTCGTGGAGCACTTCGAAAAACACGTCGAGCCAGTTTGGGTATCCATTTTTGAGCGAGATCTGATGGACTGTTACGTCTTTTCGACGGTAGCTGCTCGGCGATCATGCCGAGAGTTGTGAACCCGATCAGGACTGAACCAGCAAAGCCTCCCATGAAGTCTTCGCCCATGCTGTAGATTTTCTGTAGGCAGTCTTTCTCGGTTCCATCTGGCCATCTTACACGAATGTCAGAGGCCAAGATTGAATATCCGAACGGTGGGACTGTTCCGACAATCCATGTCATGAAGAAAAAAGGCGCTCCGTTGCCGGAGCGCCTTGAAGCTTACGTGAGACTGTGGCGTCTCGAGCTCATCGGACTCAGTAGTCCATGCCGCCCATGCCGCCGCCGGGAGGCATCGCCGGAGCGTCCTTCTTCTCCGGAATCTCGGTGATCATGGCCTCGGTGGTGAGCAGCAGGCCGGCGATCGACGCCGCGTTCTGCAGCGCGGTGCGGGTGACCTTGGTCGGGTCGACCACCCCGGCCTTGACGAGGTCCTCGTATTCGCCCGTGGCGACGTTGTAGCCGAAGTTGCCCTTGTTCTCGACCACCTTCTGGGTCACCACGCCGGGTTCGACGCCGGCATTGGCGCAGAGCATGCGGATGGGATACTCGATGGCGCGACGGACGATCTGCGAACCGATCTTCTCGTCACCTTCCAGCTGGAGGCTGTCGATGACCTTGGTGCAGCGGAGCAGTGCGACGCCGCCGCCGGCGACGATGCCTTCCTCGACCGCGGCGCGCGTGGCATGGAGGGCGTCCTCGACGCGGGCCTTCTTCTCCTTCATCTCGGTCTCGGTCGAGGCGCCGACATTGATGACGGCGACACCACCGGCGAGTTTGGCCAGGCGCTCCTGCAGCTTCTCGCGGTCATAGTCGGAGGTGGTCTCGTCGATCTGACGGCGGATCTGCTTGACGCGACCCTGGATGTCGGACGACTTGCCGCCGCCCTCGACGATGGTGGTGTTCTCCTTGTCGATGGTGATGCGCTTGGCCTTGCCCAGGTCACTGATCGTGACGTTCTCAAGCTTGATGCCGAGGTCCTCGGTGAGGCAGCGGCCGCCCGTGAGGATCGCGATGTCCTCGAGCATGGACTTGCGCCGGTCGCCAAAGCCGGGGGCCTTGACGGCGCAGACGTTGAGCACACCGCGGATTTTGTTGACGACGAGCGCGGCGAGCGCCTCGCCCTCGACTTCCTCGGCGATGACCAGGAGGGGTTTGCCGCTCTTGGCGACCGTCTGGAGCAGCGGGAGCAGGTCCTGCAAACTCGTGATCTTCTTCTCGTGGATCAGCACATAGGCGTCCTCGAGCACGGCCTCCATCGCCTCGACGTTGGTGGTGAAATAAGGCGAGAGGTAACCCTTGTCGAACTGCATGCCCTCGACGACCTCGAGCGTGGTCTCGATGGACTTGGCCTCTTCAACCGTAATGGTGCCGTCCTTGCCCACCTTGTCCATGGCGTCGGCGATGATGTTGCCGATGGTCTCGTCCCAGTTGGCCGAGACGGTGGCAACCTGGCGGATCTCCTCGCGGTCATTGACCTTCTTGGAGATCCGGGCGAGCTCGGCAACGACGGTCTCGACGGCGCGGTCGATGCCGCGCTTGAGGTAGATCGGGTTGGAGCCGGCGGTGACGTTCTTCAGGCCTTCGCGGTAGATGCTCTCGGCGAGCAGGGTGGCGGTGGTGGTGCCGTCGCCCGCGGCGTCAGAGGTCTTGGTGGCGACCTCCTTCACCATCTGGGCGCCCATGTTTTCATAGGGATCAGGGAGCTCGATCTCCTTGGCGACGGTCACGCCGTCCTTGGTGACGGTGGGGGAGCCGTATTTCTTGTCGATGACGACGTTGCGGCCCTTGGGCCCGAGGGTCACCTTGACCGCGCGTGAGAGAAGTTCCACGCCGCGCAGAATCTTCTGGCGGGCGGCTTCTTCGAAAATGAGTTGTTTGGCAGGCATAGTGGTTAAAATTCCTGGTTCAGGGTTCTGGGTTCAGGGTTTGCGGTTCAGGTGAGGATCCCGAGGATGTCCTCCTCGCGGACGAGCGTGTATTTCTTCTCTTTGATCTTCACCTCGGTGCCGCCGTACTTGCTGATGAGCACGAGGTCGCCGACCTTCACTTCAAAGGGCCGGATCTTGCCGTCCTCGTCCCTTTTGCCGGTGCCGAGGGCGATGACCTTGGCCTCCTGCGGTTTTTCCTTGGCGCTGTCCGGGATGATGATGCCTCCGCGGACCTGCTCTTTTTCCTCGATGTGTTCAACGAGAACACGATCGCCGATGGGCTTGATTTTGACGTTAGCCATGTTGTTGAGTTTGGGTTTGGGTTGAGAGTTTGACTTTTCGGGAGGGAAACGCCTGAACCCGCGCCGGGGCGGTGCGGGTTCGGGCAAAGGGTGCAAAGTTACTTCTTGTTGTCGTCGACCACCTCGAAGTCGGCATCGACGACGTCGGACTTCTGGTCGCTCTTCTTCTTCGTCCCGGCCTGGGCGGACCCGCCGGTGTCGCTGCCGGCCGTGCTGCTGGTGTCGCTGCCGGCCCCGGCCGCCGCGGCCGCCTGCTGGGCGTGGGCGTAGATTTCGCCGCCGAGCTTCGTGAGCTTTTCGATGGCCGCGCGCATGCGGGCGGCGTCGTTGCTCTCCAGATCCTTCCGGGCGTCGGCGATGCCGGCCTCGATCTTCGCCTTCACGTCGGCGGGAATCTTGTCACCGGCGTCCTTGAGCGTCTTCTCGAGCTGGTAGACGACCGTGTCGAGCTGGTTGCGCGCCTCGATCTGCTCGCGGTGTTTCCGGTCTTCCTCGGCATGGGCCTCGGCCTCCCTGGTCATCTTTTCGACCTCGTCCTTCGCGAGCCCGGAGGAGCCGGTGATGGTGATCTTCTGCTCGCGACCGGTGCCGAGATCCTTGGCGGAGACGTGGAGGATGCCGTTCGCATCGATGTCGAAAGTCACCTCGATCTGCGGGGCGCCGCGCGGCGCCGGCGGAATGCCGTCGAGCCGGAAGTTGCCCAGCACCTTGTTGTCGCGCGTCATGGGGCGCTCCCCCTGCGTGACCACGATCTCGACCGAGGGCTGGCTGTCGCTCGCGGTGGAGAACACCTGCGATTTCTTCGTCGGAATGGTGGTGTTGCGCGGGATCATGGGCGTGGCGACGCCGCCGAGGGTCTCAATCGCCAGCGTGAGCGGGGTGACGTCGAGCAGGAGCACGTCGCGCACCTCGCCCTTGAGCACGCCGCCCTGGATGGCCGCGCCGACCGCGACAACCTCGTCGGGATTGACGCCCTGGTGCGGCGGCTTGCCCCCGAGGTTCTTGGCGATGTCGACGACCTTGGGTATGCGCGTCATGCCGCCGACGAGCACGAGTTCGTTGATCTCGGAGACCGTCAGGCCCGCGTCCTTGAGGCAGTTCTTGAACGGCTGGATGCAGCGCTCGAAAAGTGAATCGCAAATCTGCTCCATCTTGGCCCGGGTAAGCGTGACGTTGAGATGCTTCGGGCCGGAGGCGTCGGCGGTGATGAACGGCAGGTTGATGTCGACCGACTGCGTGGAGGAAAGGGCGATCTTGGCCTTTTCGGCCTCCTCCTTGAGGCGCTGCAGCGCCATCGGGTCCTTGCGGAGATCGATGCCGTTCTCCTTCTTGAAATTGTCGACGAGCCACGAGATGATGGCGTCGTCCCAGTTGTCGCCGCCGAGGTGGGTGTCGCCGTTGGTGGCCTTCACCTCGAACACGCCGTCGCCGATTTCGAGGATCGACACGTCGAACGTGCCGCCACCGAGGTCGAACACGGAGATTTTCTCGTCCTTCTTCTTGTCGAGGCCGTAGGCGAGCGACGCGGCGGTGGGCTCGTTGATGATGCGGAGCACCTCGAGGCCGGCGATCTTGCCCGCGTCCTTGGTGGCCTGGCGCTGGGCGTCGTTGAAGTAGGCCGGGACGGTGATGACGGCCTGCGTGATTTTCTCGCCGAGGTAGGCCTCGGCGTCGGCCTTCATTTTCGCAAGGACGATCGCGGAAATCTGCTGCGGGGCGTACTGCTCGACCTTGTCGCCCACCTGAATCTCGATGTAGGCATCGCTGTTCTTGCCCTCGACCACCTTGAAGGGATAGTTCTTCGACTCCTCGCGCACCTCGGAAAACTTTCGGCCGATGAGGCGCTTGGCGGAAAAGACGGTGTTCTTGGGATTCGTGATCGCCTGGCGTTTCGCAGCCTGGCCCACGAGACGTTCGCCGGCCTTCGTGAAAGCCACGACGGACGGGGTCGTGCGACCGCCTTCCGCGTTGGGAACCACCACCGGCTCGCCGCCTTCCATGACGGCCATGCAGGAATTGGTGGTGCCCAGATCAATACCGAGAATACGACTCATACAGATCTTATCAGCAGAGCGTGTGCCCCGGTCATCGGTTTCTGGTTAACTCTTTATGCTTGAGTACTTAAAAATGATTAATCCGTGGCTGGATATGGCCGTGCAGGGTGGCGGGCAAGCCACCCTGACACAGCTGTGTCTCACCCTCCGCGGCAAGGCCTTGTCCCGTGTCACACGCCCCTGCGGCGCTGGCGGCGGGTTGCATCGCGCTCCGGTGCGCTTACGCTGTCGGCATGGAGATGGAGCTCGATCTCCCGCAGGCGATCCCGGTGATGACGCTGCCCGGCACCGTGTTGTTCCCGCAGGCGTTGCTGCCGCTGCATATTTTCGAACCGCGTTACCGGCAGATGTTGCGTGATGTGCTGGCGACCCATCGCATCTTTGCCGTGGCCCGGCTCAATGAGGCGCTCGCCGTCGAACCCGGCCAGTACGAGCCCCCGCACCGCGTGGCCACGGCGGGCATCATCCGCGCGTGCCAGAAGAATGAAAATGGCACCTCCAACCTCCTGCTCCAGGGACTGTGCCGCGTGGAGTTCACCGCAATCCTCCACGATGAGCCCTACCGCTGCGTGCACGCCCGGCCGCTGGCCAGCACGCCGGGTGCCGCCGGCGAGGAGAACCGGCGTCTGCGCCAGGAGCTCGCCCGCCTGCTTTCGCTCAAGCGGAAGTTCGGTGCGCCCATGTCGGACGAGATGACCGCCTTCCTGCGGACGGTCGAGGACCCCGCGACCTTCGTCGACCTTGCCGCCTTTGGTTTCTGCGAGGACGCCGGTGTGAAACAGAAGTTGCTCGAGACCCTCGACACTCATCGGCGGCTCCAGCTTTTCAGCGCGCAGGTCCGCGCCGAAATCCAAGCCATCAAACTGCGCCGGAAGCTCCAGGGTCCGCTCGGCGACGACGCCGTCTCCAATAACTGACACGCGGCCTTGGAGGAGGGAGGCACCCCGCTTGCGCGGCGGTGAAGCTGATCGCGCCCGCGGGAGCTGCCGCCACCATGAGGCCGCTAAAAAGCTTGCCTCGCGCAGCGCAAAATCGCGAAATCCCTCCCCTCTTGCGGGCCGAGCTAGCTCAGTTGGTCAGAGCGGCTGTTTCGTAAACAGCAGGTCGTCGGTTCAAATCCGACGCTCGGCTCCATTTTTTTGCCGGGATTATGCGGGGCCCGGGACTTCGCCCGGGCCCAGACCAGATCCGCCGCCGCCGTGAGCCTCCGCACCGAACTTTTCGACTACGCGCTGCCCAGGCGCTTCATTGCGCAAACCCCCGCCGCGGGCCGCGACCAGTCGCGCCTGCTCGTCGTCGACCGCGGCGCCCGCACGGTGGCGCATCATGTCTTCGCCGACCTGCCGGGTTTCCTGCGCGCCGGCGACATTCTCTTCCGCAACAACGCCGCCGTGCTGCCGGCGCGCCTGTTCGCGCAACGGCCGACGGGCGGACAGGTCGAGTGCTTCCTGCTGCGCCCGGCGGGCCCCGTCAACGAGTGGTGGTGCCTGCTCCGTCCGGGTCGAAAGCTTCCCGCTGGCGCCACCTTCGTCCGGGAAGGCGCATTCACGGCCACCGTGCTGGCCAAGGAAGGCGACGGCGCCGCCCGCGTCGCCTTCACCACGCCCGGCGGCGAATCCATCGTGGCGGCGGCCAACCGCGTCGGTGAGGTGCCGCTCCCCCCCTACATCCGCCGCCGGCATACCGGGGACGAGCGCCGCCTCGACCTCGAACGCTACCAGACGGTCTATGCCGACCGCGCGCATCAGGTCGCGGTGGCCGCGCCCACCGCCGGTCTGCACTTCACGCCGGAGCTGCTCGCGCGCCTCGCCGCCGACGGCGTGCGCTTCGCCGACGTCACGCTCCATGTCGGTCCCGGCACCTTCCGCCCGATCACGGCCGCGACCATTGAACAGCACGTCATCCATCGCGAAACCTATGAACTGCCGCCGGAGCCGCAGCGCCTGCTCTTCGCTCCCGGGAGCGGCCGCCGCCTCGCCGTGGGCACGACCACCGTGCGCTCCGTCGAGGACTTTCTCGCCCGCCATGCCGGCCCCCTCGATCGTTTGTCCATCGCCGAGACGGATCTCTTCATCCACCCGCCCCGGGCGTTTCTCGGCGTCGACGCCCTTATCACGAATTTCCACCAGCCGCGCTCCACCCTGCTCTGCCTCGTCGCCGCCTTTCTCACGCCGGGCTCGACCGACGGCATCGCGTGGATCAGGGAAATCTACGCCGAGGCCGTCGCCCACGAGTACCGGTTCTTCAGCTACGGCGACGCCATGCTGATCCTCTGACGGAAGCCGGATGCCGGAGCCCGGGTTGCGCCGGGGGTCCGTTTCAAGCCCGCGTCTCCTGCAGGGCCTCCAGCACGGCCGGCATGGACTCCTTCCAGTTGGCCGGGTACTGTTCCGACACCTCAAACGCCAGCCGCCGGCCGTCCGGCGCGGCTTCCGCCACCCGTTTCAACACCAGGGCTTTGAGTTCCGCCGGCGGCAGTTCGTAGCAGCCGACGTTGATGTTTGACCAGAACAGTCTGTCCGGCCACGCCGCCCGGGCTTCGGCCAGGGTCATGTCGCCCTCCGGCGGCGGGGTGAGCGACTCGACCAGGTCGATCGGCGCCCGTGCGATCTGTTTCCGGCAACTGGCCAGCCGGCCGTCATAATGACACCCGATGAGCTTGCCTGCGGCATGGAGCATCGGAAAAAACTCTTCGTAGATGGGCAGCAGGAACTCCTCGTAACGGCGGGGTCCCAGCGTGTCGGCGGTGAAGTTCTCCAGGTTGGACAGGTAGCGGCCCGGCCCCTGGGCGACGATTTCGACGATGCGACGGAAGTTTCGCAGCAACGCGGCGTACAACCGCCGCACCTCCGTCTCGTACTCGGACAGGTGCCGGCAGAAGTTTTCCAGCCCGGCGAAATCGACCAGGATCTGCTGCAGCGGCGTGCGCCACAATTCCGGGATGGCGATTCCCCAGGGCGGCAGCGCCGCCGCCCTGGCCAGATAGTCTTCATAACATGGCGTGAAATCGGTGTGCTCGGCGATGTAGGTCATCACCCGGTAGTCCTGCGGGGTTTCGAGAAAATATTTCTTGTTCCAGCCGCTCTCCCACGTGGCGTGGATCTCGCCCACCGGGGTGCGCCGGATCTGGCGGCGCATCGGTTTGCCCGCCTCCGCATAGTTTTCCTCGATGATCTCCACGTCGCGGAGCCTGGTCTCGAACGTGCGCAGATACCAGGTCACCCCCAGGCCATGTTCATACATCGCCCGCCACGCCGGGTCATCGGCGGTGTGGCGCCACTCGTTCCAGTAGATGGTGTAGGGAATCTGATCGGGCCGTTCACCCGACCAGAAGGCTTCGATCCGTTCGCGGAGGTTCATCGGTCTGCCCGCGCTTATCCCGCATGCTTTCCGCAGGAAAGCTCCAGGCGCCGCCATTCATACAGACCACCGCGCCGGTTTCCAGTCAGGACGGCGCCGCCTATCGTAACTGGCGATTTGCCTTTGCGCGGCAAAACTGCAAAATAACCTGTTCGCCTTGGGTTCTTCATCCCTTCCAGAACAATCCATTCATTCCTTATGAAACGTTCGTTCCAGTTCCTCGCCCTCGGTGCGATGGTCCTCGGCCTGTTCGCCTCCGCCCAGGCCGCCGTCGAAACCTACAAGATTGATCCGGTGCACTCGTCGGTCGGGTTCACGATCCGCCACTTCTTCACCAACGTCCCCGGCGCCTTCACCAAGTTTTCCGGAACCATTGCGGTGGACCGCGACCACCTCGAGAACAGCACCGTCGAAGCCAGGATCGAAGTGGCCAGTGTCGACACCCGCAACGGCATGCGTGACGACGATCTGCGCAGCGACAAGTTCTTCTCCGCGGCAAAACTCCCGGCCATCACCTTCAAGAGCAAATCCTGGAAGAAAACGGGGGAGGACACCTTCGACGTCACCGGCGATCTCACGATCAGGGATGTCACCAAGGAGGTGGTCCTGAAGACGAAGTCCCTGGGTTTTGGCCCCGGGATGAAAGGCGCGATGCTGTCCGGCTGGGAGGCTTCAACGACGATCAACCGGAACGATTTTGGCATCACAACCTATCCGAAGGTGCTCGGTGACGACGTCGCCGTCACGATCACCATCGAGGCCGATCTGCAGAATTCAAGCAAACTGAGTGACGGATAAATTGAAGAAAGGACGGCCTCGCTGGTCGTCCTTTTTTTGCCGTTGATTCGGTCTGCCCCCGTCCGCGACGGCGGCGGCCGGTAGTGTCCTAATTTGTCATTGCGAGGAGCCCGCGAAGGCGGGTGACGAAGCAATCCATCTAGCTGGATCGCCACGTCCGGCTGCGCCGGACTCGCGATGACAAGGCAAATTAGGACAAGACCCGGCTGCCGGGCCGGTTGACACCGCTTCCGCCCGCGCCGTAGCCTTGGGACATGGCAAAACCCGCCTACTCGCTGGAATTCGAGAAGCCGCTGCGCGAGCTCGAGAAGCATCTTGACCAGCTTCACCAGCAGTCCCTCGAGAACCATCTCGATCTTTCCGGCGAGATTGCTGTCCTCGAAAAGAAGATCGAGGCGGCGAAGCAGGAAACCTATAGCGGCCTGACGCCGTGGCAGCGGATCCAGATCGCCCGCCATCCCAAACGGCCCTACTCGCTCGACTATATCCACGCCCTTTTCGAGGGCTTTCAGGAACTGCACGGCGACCGGCAATATCACGACGACCAGGCGCTCATCGGCGGCCTGGCGTTTTTCGAGGGTCAGGCGGTCATGCTGCTCGCCCAGCAGAAGGGCCGCGAGACCAAGGAGAAAATCTCGCGCAACTTCGGCATGCCGCATCCCGAGGGTTATCGGAAGGCGCTGCGCCTGATGAAAATGGCGGCCCGGTTCGGCCTGCCCGTCATCTCCTTCATCGACACCCCGGGCGCCTACCCCGGCATCGGCGCCGAGGAGCGTCACGTGGCGGAGGCCATCGCCGTCAACCTGCGCGAAATGGCGATGCTGGGAGTGCCGACGATCGCCGTCGTCATCGGCGAGGGCGGCTCCGGCGGCGCGCTCGGCATCGGCGTGACCGACCGCGTGCTCATCCTCGAAAACAGCTACTATTCCGTCATCTCCCCCGAAGGCTGCGCGGCGATCCTCTGGAAGGACGCGGCCGCGGCCGCCAAGGCCGCCGAGGCGCTGCGGCTGAACGCCCAGAACCTGGCGGAATTCAAGATCGTTGAGGAGGTCATCCCCGAGCCCATCGGCGGCGCGCACAACGACCCCGGGCAGACCATCGCGGCCGTCAAGGCCGCCCTGCACCGGTACCTCAGGGAACTGCAGGCGCTCTCGCCGGAGGAATTGCTTAACCAGCGCTATGAGCGCTACCGCCATCTTGGCCTCTACGAGGAGGCCGGGGTGATGAAAAGCTGACGCCCGCACCGGTTGTTCGCCGCGTGGTATGAAGTGCGGCGCTGCTCGATGGAGGGCGCTGCTCCGTCAGCGCCGTTCAGGCATTCGGCGGCGACGGCGCGCCGCCCTCCAGATCCTGACGATTTTCGGACAGCCTCTGCGGATGCCGGCCGGCGGATTCCCTCACTTCCGTACCGTCAGCAGTTCGCAGCGCGTCGCGCGCTTCGCCGCCGGATCATAGTCCACCAGCACGCCGGAAAGCCGCACGTCGCCCTCGGCCACCGGGAACCGGCGCGGAATGCCGTCGAGGAACCGGCCGATGACCGGCTCGATCACCCGTCCGAGCACGCTCGCATACGGACCGGTCATGCCGGCGTCGCACAAAAACGCCGTGCCTTTGGGCAGCACGCCGGCGTCAGCCGTCGGCACATGCGTGTGCGTGCCGATCACGGCGGCCGCCCGGCCGTCGAGGTACCAGCCCAGCGCCTGCTTTTCGGAAGTAGCCTCGGCGTGAATCTCCACGAAGGCGGCGTCCATCCGGCCGGCGAACTGCGTCAGCATGCGATCACTGGCCAGGAACGGGCATTCGGCCTTGAGGTTGAGATACTGCCGCCCCAGCACGGTGAACACCGCGAGCCGGAAGCCGTCCTTTTCGAGCACGACGTGGTCGCGCCCCGGACACGCGGCGGGCAGGTTCGCGGGCCGGCAGACGCGCTCCAACTGCGCGATCTCGGTTTCGAAACCCTTCTGGTCCCACAGGTGGTCGCCGAGGGTGACGGCATCGACCCCCGCCTCGAGCAGCGAGCGCGCGGTGGCGGCGGTGAGACCCGAGCCGCCGGCGGCGTTTTCCCCATTGGCGATCACAAAATCGAGCCCGTGCTCCTCGCGCAGCCGCGGCAGACGCTCGGCCACGATCTCCCGGCCCGGCCGGCCCACGACGTCCCCGATGAAAAGCAGCTTCAGCATGACGGGACTTTCGGCGTTCGCACGCCGCAGGTCGAGTGCCGAAAGCGACAAGTCCGCGCGCGATCATGCCGTGATTTGGGTTGAAATCTCCGGTCATTCGCCCGCATTACGAGGGTCGATGGCTGCGGAAACCACGCTTCCCCCCGGCTGCGGGATTCTCGTGCTCGAGGACGATGCCCCCCTGCGCAAGCGGCTGGCCGCGCATCTGCGCAACCTCGGCGCCGAAGTGACCGAGGCGGCCCGCCTGGAGGAGGCCCGCCGCCTGCTGCGCGAGCTGCGGTTCGAGTTCGCGCTGGTGGACCTGCACTTGCCCGACGGCGAGGCGCTGGAGCTGCTGCGCGAAGGCGTTTTCTCCGAAAACACCGGCGTGGTCGTGATGACCGCGTTCGGCGGCGTGCAGCGGGCCGTGGAGGCGATGCGGCTCGGCGCGGGCGATTATCTCGCCAAGCCGTTCGAGCCCGAGGAGCTGCCGCTGGCCTTTCTCCGCTGCCGCCGCACGCAAATCGCCGCGCGCCGTGAGGAACATCGCGCGGCGGAGACGGCCGGCGAGGCCGACCGGATCTTTTTCGGCCGGAGCCTCGACGCCGTGCGCACGCAGCTGGAGACGATCGTCGCGACCGAACGCCGCCTGGAGCGCCGGCTGCCGCCGGTGCTCATCGAGGGCGAGACCGGCACCGGCAAGAGCGTCCTCGCCCGCTGGCTGCACCGGCAGGGCCCGCGCGCCGCCCGGCCGTTCATCACGATCAGCTGCGCGGCACTGCCCGAGACGCTCGCCGAGGCCGAGCTCTTCGGGCACGAACGCGGCGCGTTCACCGACGCCAAGCGCGCCCGCATGGGCCTGTTCGAGGCGGCCGACGGCGGGACGCTGTTCCTCGACGAGATCGGCCTGCTCGCCCCGGCCACCCAGGCCAAGGTGCTGGCCGCCGTCGAGGAAGGCACCATCCGCCGGCTGGGCGATACGCGCGAGATCGCCGTGGACACGCGGCTCATCGCCGCCAGCAACCGTCCCCTGGCCGGTCTCGTGCAGCAGGGTGCGTTTCGCGAGGACCTTTACCACCGACTCGATCTCCTGCGCATCGCGCTGCCGCCGTTGCGTGAGCGCGGCACCGACATCGTGGCGCTCGCCCGCCACCTGCTCGAGCGGATCGCCGCCCGCCACCGGCTGACCGGATTGACAATCACGCCCGGGGGCGAGGCGCGCCTGCTGGCGCAACCGTGGCGGGGCAATGTGCGGGAACTGGCCCATGAGATCGAACGGGCCGTGATCTTCAGCGGCAGCGCCGCGCTGGACTTTGCGCACCTCGGCGGGCCGGCCATCGCACCCGCGGGCGGCTGGCGCAACCCTGCGTGGAGCCTACCCGCAGCCGGCTTCTCGATCGACGCGCTGGAGAACGAACTCATCGCCGAGGCGTTGCGGGAGACCGGCAACAACGTCTCCGCCGCCGCGCGCCGCCTCGGCGTCACGCGCGAGTTCATCCGGTACCGGTTGTCACGCGGGAAATCCGGTGCTTGAATCTTATTCCTTGAAGGGTCTGGTTGACCGCAACCAACGTTCGCCCTCTACGTCGCGTTGCCTTGGTTGTTTTCCCCCAATCCGTCGGTATACTAAAACACGCAACCGGCAGCCCGATCCGTTCAAGCAATTGACGGTCAATACCTCCGCTTGGAGATGCTACAATCGGCACGCTGCATGCAATGAGTGAGACACGTCGAAAACGATAACTGATCCATCTCAGATGAGTATAATGCGCCTGCTTCGAAAAACCGTCTGGGTGCTGCTGGGCTGCGGCCTTCCACTGGTCATCCAGTCCGCCGCCCGTGCGACTGAGGACACCGCGATCACTGCGGTGGCTTCGAAAGCAAGCCCCGACTATTTTCGGACCAAACGCGCCGATGGTTCGTACCAGCCGGAAACATATGCCTTTGGCCCGGGCGGTTTCTGGGGCGGAATGCACGATGACTCAATCGATAAACTGAAGTTCATCGACGTGGCTCGAACCATCGCAGGTCCGCTGGCGGCCCAAAACTACCTGCCGACCAAGGATCCGGACAAAGCCACGCTTTTGATCATGGTTTACTGGGGATTAACCACGGTACCCGCCCCGATTTCGACCTCGCCGGCGTTTGTCAATGTGCAGACGGCCCAAACCAATCTACAGATGGCTTTGAACGAGAAGCCGCCGAATCCGGCTTTGCTTTTGGCAGCGAGGGACCAACTCGCGTTCGCGCAGGAAGCGCTTCGTTCGGAGAACCGAGTGCGCGACCAGACCGATTTGGAAAACGCCAAGATTTTGGGATACGGCGCCGAGTTGGAAGCAACCGAAAGGTTCGAACAGACCCCGTTTCAGCATATCAGGGGCGAATTGATCGAAGAACTCGAGGGCAACCGCTATTTTGTGGTGCTGATGGCCTACGACTTTCAGCTCATGTGGAAACAGAAGAAACATAAGCTGCTTTGGGAAACGCGCTTCAGCATCCGGCAACGCCACAACGATTTCGATAAACAGTTGGCGGCGATAACGGAACATGCCTCGCAGTATTTCGGCCAGGATACCAAGGGGCTGATTCGCAAGCCTCTCCCCGAAGGAAACGTCAAAGTGGGCGATCTGAAGGTGCTCGGCATCGAGCCGGAAAAGAAATGAGCCAGCCGAAGCAAGATATCTCACCATCTTATGAAAACAACACACCCGTACTTTCTAACCCTGCTCGCAGTTCTCACGGCGGGTCTGCCGGCCGCGTCAAAGGCCGCCGACCGGACCTCTGCCGGAGACGGCAAGAAATTCTACATGGTCGTCGTCGCGGAGCAGATGAATCCCGAGGCGAAACCCGCCCTGCCCACGCCGGATCATCCCGCCTACTATGTCGCCTATGATGCCGGCTACATTGAGGAGGGCGATCCCATCGCCGGTGAAAAGCCCCCACCCGCCGCCGCGGTGGCCCAGGCTTTGCGCGGAACCCTTGCCTCGCAAAACTACCTGCCAGCCTCGACCGCGTCGGCGCCGTCGCTGCTGCTGGTCTATCACTGGGGTTTGCTTAACCGGGATACCCACCAGATCCGTGACATGAATCACCTGCAGCCCAACCTGAAAGCCCGCATCACCCTGGTCGCGCCAAAAAAATACGCCCAACGGATCGAGGAGGACCTCCTGGATCGCCGGCAGCCCGTGTCGGTGCTTATTCCGATCCTCGACCCCATCGAACGGGACCTCCTGGATCTTACCCGGGACGACCGCTATTTCGTCATCGTGTCGGCGTACGATTATGCGGCGCTCATCCGCCGCGAGACGAACCTGCTCTGGCGCGTCAGGGTGAGCACCCGCAGTCCGGGCGAGTCCATGGCCGAGGCGCTGCCCGCCCTGCTCAGCGGGGGCGCGCCCTATTTTGGCCGCAACCTCACGGATATGCAGACGCTCAAGGCGCCGCTGTTCCCCGCGGGCCTGGCCGCAACCGGCGCTGCGGCCACGCAGGAATTCCTGCCGCCGCCCGAGGCCGCCAGGCAGCTCGACGCAAGCTACCTGCGCCACCTCATGTACCAGGAGCACGTCGAGTTTTCCGGGATCTACGCCTCGGACGCCAAAGAGAGCGACTACCAGCCGACGATCCCGTCCAGCCAATGATGCCACGGCCGGCGGACCTCGGCACCCGCCCGGCCGACTACTCCCCATCCAGCGCAACCCATCGCTTCTGACGGCGGCCGCATCACGACCGGCGATTCCATCGCCAATCAGAGGGCGCCGCCCCGCCGTAGGCCGATCGCCCACCGGACTCGTGATGCCCCGCCGCCCCGGAAACTCCCCAAAATATTTCCAGCCGATCCATGAAAACCTCATCCCTCCCTTCCCACGCCCTGGCGGTGGTGCTCGCCATCGGCCTGGCGGCCGAATCGTACGCCTACACCTGGGGCGGTAAGCTCGACATGACGGTCGTGTCCGAGTTCGCAGATTCCAACGTGAAGCGGGCGCTGCCCACAGCCGAACAGCCGGCCTATTATGTCGCCTACGACGGCGGCTACATCGAGTCGGGCGATCCCATCGCCGGCGAAAAGCCTCCCCCCGCGGCGACCGTGGCCCAAGCGCTGCGGATTGTGCTGGCGTCCCGGCACTACTTGCCGGCCTCGGCCCGGTCGGCCCCCACGCTGCTGCTCATTTACCACTGGGGCCTGATCAGGCCCGGCTCCTACCAGTTCGGCACCAGCTTCCGCCTGCAGCCGAACCTGAATGCCCGCATCGCCCTCGTCGCCCCGAAGAAATACGCCCAGCGCATCAAGGAGGATCTGCTCGATCTCTGGGCGGGGGGGTTGTACATCCCGATCATCCATCAGAGGGAGCGCGACCTCCTGCATTTGGCCGGGGAAGAGCGGTACTTCGTCATTGTCTCGGCCCTTGACTACGCGTCGGTCGCCCGCAACGCGTGCCAGTTGCTGTGGCGCGTGAAGCTGAGCACCCGGAGCGTGGGCGTCGCGATGGCCGAGGCGCTGCCGGCGCTGCTCCGCGGCGGAGCGCCGTACCTGGGCCGCAATCTGGAAGACACGCAATTTGTCCGGGAGCCGGTGGTGCCGGAGGGCCGCGTCGAGATCGGCACGCCCAAGCTGGAGGAGTTCCTGCCGCCGCCCGAAGTCGAGCGGCAGCTCCACCCGCAGTACCTGAAGGGCCTGATCGAACGCGACCACGCCCCGTTCACGGGCGAGTTGTCGCCTTTCTACCCGATGGACGTGGACATGGCACCGCGGGCGGCCCGCGACGCCAGCACGGCCTTCCTGCCACCGGCCTTGGCCGACCGCATCCACGCCTACGAGTACGAAAAAGCGGCGCTGCAGGGATCACTGGCTGCCCTGATCAAGCAGCGCGCTCCCGGAGCGGACACCCGCCTGGCGATCGACACTTTCATCCAGGCCAACGCCACGCGCATCGCGTCGCTGACCCGGGAGCGGGAGGCGATCCGGGATGAACTCGCCCGGCTGGCCGCCGCCACCACGGATGCCGCGACCGGCAAATCATTGAACACGCTCCTGAAGGAATTCGCCGACGGTGTCCAGGAGATGGAAACATCGCCCAGACCCTACTCGACCTGACGCCGTTCGGCATCCGACCGCTGAACCGATTCCCCAAACCCAACGCATGAACCCGCGGCTCTCGCGTCTCGCCCTGCCGGCGCTGGCCGTTGGCGCCCTGCTGGTGGCCATCTTCGCCGTGATGGTCGTGCGTTTCCGCGCCGAGCTCCGCGCGGAAATCCGCCGGACCATCATCGACCGCGACGCTGCGGTGCTGCGCCCGGTGGCGCTGCGGCAGCTGGCGCAGCGCGAAGCCGCCCTCGCCGGCCAGTCCGCCGGCCCGGCCGACCTGCTCGCCGCCGTGCTGGAAAGCGCGCAGCAGGAGGACATGCTGGCCATGGTGATCTTCGACGCCCAGGGCCGCGTCCTGCGCGTCGCGCCCGAGTCGCTGCTCTTCGCCGAGCTGCCCCTGGACGACTACCTCCGGCTGCTCAAGCTCGAGTCGATCAGCCGTTATCATCCGGACTTTCCGCTCGACCGCTATTTCCTCGGCGTCGGCGGCCCGCCGGAACAGCGCCGGACGCCCGTGCTCGAGGTGCTGCTGCCGCTGCACGGCCGCGATGCGGCCAAAATCCTCGGCTTTGCCCAATACTACATCAACGCCCGGCCGCTGGCGCAGGAACTGGCGGCCATCGACGAACGCGTCAACCGCCAGACCGCCGCCACGCTCGGCATCGGCGTGCTGCTCATCGCCGCCGTCGTGACCGCGGCCTATTTCGGACTGCACCGCGCCCAGCGCGTCATCGCGGAGCGCAACGAGCGGCTCATCCGGGCGAACTTCGAGCTCACGCTCGCCGCCAAGGCCTCCGCCCTCGGCCAGCTCACCTCGCATTTGATGCACGACCTCCAGGGTTCCGTCGCCGGCCTGCGCGCGGTGGTGGCCGGACGCGGCGCCAACGGCGGCGCCGCCGGCTCCGACTGGGAGGCCGCCGCCGGCTACACGGAGCGCATGCAGGCGATGATCCAGGAAACCGTCGCCCTCCTCGGCGACACCGCCTCGCAGACCTCCTACGAACTCACGGGGCACGAACTGGCCGCCATCACCCGCCATCGCAACGCCGCGCTGGCGGTGGAAAAAGGCGTCGTCTTCTCCGTCGAGGGCGGCTTCGACCAAAATCTCGACAGCCATCGCGGCAGCCTGCTCTGCCTCATCACCAGCAACCTGGTGCAGAACGCAATCGACGCCACCGACGCCGGCCGGCGGGTCGGCGTGGTCTTCCACAACGGCGATGGCGCCGTGAAGGTCACCGTCGCCGACGAGGGCCACGGCATTCCCGAAGACCTGCGCGAACATCTTTTCGAACCGGGCCGCAGCGGACGCCCCGGCGGCTCCGGCCTGGGCCTGGCCATCAGCCGGCTGCTCGCCCGGCAGATCGGCGCCACGCTGGCGCTCGACGCCACCGGCCCGGCCGGCACGAGCTTCAGCCTGACGCTGCCCCTCGGCGACTGATATCCGAGAACCCTGCTGCGTTGCCCGGTGGAGGGCGCTGCTCTGTTAGCGCCGATCAGTAATCACAATTGTTTAAACCTGACCCTGTTTGTGGCTCTCAAGGGACAAATGTGCGGCCTGACCTCTTTTCGGCATCCTCTGACCCCTTTTCGGCATCCTGTTTGATTCCTCTCGGCGGCCGTTACCGGTTTATCTGCTTGGCTCGATCAAATTCCAGATTCCTTGAGCCGGAGGGGTTCACGTAGCTTTGGAGTTCGAGGGACGCGGGGCGCTTTACGAAGTTAGCATTAAAATCGAGGGTGATGCGGCCGTAGCGTTTGCCGTCGAAGATGTAGTAGGAGCGTTGTGCCTCGCCCCAAAGCCTTGGCGTTGCAGTCATAGTGATGGTAACAGAGGGTTGGTAGCCGCCAGCGGGGGCTTCGTAGGGGTAGAGATCGGTGGTTTCGACCAGTCCTCCGTTGGGGATTTCAAGAGTTAGGATTCCGTCGAACGGTTGGCCTTGTTCGACGTTGAGCGGGGTTCGAGTGTAGGTGACGATTAAGTCTCCGCTGTCCCGGCGGCCCGTTGAAGGGTCCAGTCTTTTGGGTGTCCCGTCACACGCGAGAAGAGCATAGACTTCGGTCCGTAGTAAGGGCTCTGCTCCGCGAAGCTTCCAGATAGGGAAGATTACGGGCTTATTGGTGTCGGGAACAAAATCTTTGGGCCGGCTAGCGCAGGGGAGCCGTTGGTCAAATTCGCACCCCTCTTTCTTCAGTGTATATCCGCACCCTGCACCGTGGATTCCTGTGAAGCTGAATCTCCCCTCGGCGTCGCTTACTGTGTAGTAATATTTCCCGCCGCTACGCGTGGGTCCCTCGAATGTACCGACGCCTGCGGTAACTTTTACGCCTTCGACGGGACGGTTGTTTTGGTCAATGATCTTCCCGTAAAAGTTCATGGATTTGTGATTCTTGGCCCACATGAGGATCTCAATTTTGAGAACCTTTGGATCGCACCTGACCATAAGTAGCAGGAGCCCGAGGGCGACGAATATAGCGGCGACTATCAGGCGTTTGTTCATGGATTGTTGGGCCGAAAAAGGGGGCGGGTTTTAAGTTTTTCAGTAAGTGTCTTGGGAAAGTAAGGGGCGTGTATGAACTTTCGACAGTGTCACTTTGAACGCCCGTTCATAGGCGACTTTTCTGGCACGGTTTGCAGCGAAGAGGAATTCTAAAAATATCCGTTTACGCCCGGCCGGCATTCTGCTGGCCAGCAGAACGCCTTGAACCGGCCGGCCGGCCGGATACAACCAGAGGCATGCCCACGCTTGACGAGATCGTCGCCTACTGCGACCGGCGCACGCGCCGCGCCGCCTTCACGGATTTTCCCGGCGCCGCCAACGGCCTGCAGGTCGCCAACCGCGGTCGCGTCACCAAAATCGGCGCCGCGGTCGACGCCGGCTTGGCGCCGTTCGAGAAGGCCGTGGCCGCCGGCGTGGATTTCCTGATCGTGCACCACGGACTGTTCTGGGCGCCG
The DNA here is from genome assembly GCA_003142615.1 of Opitutia bacterium. Lineage (GTDB taxonomy): Bacteria > Verrucomicrobiota > Verrucomicrobiia > Opitutales > Opitutaceae > Fen-1467. The sequence goes on from PLMW01000091.1 coordinate 33,444, forward strand.
CCGCGCCCGGTCACCGGATCCACCTACCGGAAACTGGCCACCCTCCTGCACGGCAACTGCGCGCTCTATTCCAGCCATCTGCCGCTCGACGCCCATTCGCAGCTCGGCAACAACGTCCTGCTCGCGCGCCAGGTGGGGCTCAGGCCCCGCCGTTCGTTCCTCGTGCACGAGGGCGAGGCGATCGGCTGGATCGCGCCCAGCCGGCTCCGGCGCGCCGACCTGCGCCGGAAGCTCACGGCGCTGTACCCGCGCGTCTTGGCCATCGAATGCGGATCGACGGCGCCGCGCGCGGTGGCCTTCTGCAGCGGGAGCGGCAACCGCGCCGTGCGCGAGCTCGGGGCCGCGGGCGTGGACACGCTGGTGACCGGCGAGCTGCGCGAGGAATGGTTCAACCACGCGCAGGAGCACCGCCTCAATCTCTACCTCTGTGGCCACTACGCCACCGAGACGCACGGCGTGAAGGCCCTGGCGGCCGAACTCGCGAAGAAATTCCGCCTGCCGTGGGAATTCATCGCGACCGGCAATCCGCTTTAAGCCGCCCACGGAAAACACGGAACCCCCGGAAAGAAGATTGTCCCGGCCGGACCCTTCAGTGTATTCCGTGTGTTCCGTGGGCATACTTCCATGAAAAAAATCGCCATCATCAACGGCCCCAATCTCGACCGGCTCGGCAAGCGCGAGCCAGAAATCTACGGCCGGGCGACGCTCAAGGACCTCGAGAAGATGCTCCGTGCCGAGGCCCGCCGGCTCGGCGTGGCGCTCACCTTCTTCCAGTCGAACCATGAGGGCGCGCTCATCGACAAGCTCGGCGAGCTGGCCGACCGCCGGTTCGCCGGCATCATCATCAACCCCGGCGGCCTCTCGCACACCAGCGTGGCGCTCCGCGACGCCATCGCAGGCACGGGCATCCCCGCGATCGAGGTGCACATTTCCGACATCCGCCGGCGCGAGCCCTTCCGCCGCAAATCGATGACCGCCGGCGCCTGCGCGGCGATGATCTGCGGTCGGGGCCTGCCGGGCTATGTCCTGGCCCTGCGCCGGCTGGCGGCCTGAGCGATGGCCGAGACCCTGCCCAACTTCGCCGAGCCGCGCTGGTTCGCCTGCCACACCCGGCCGCGGTGCGAAAAAAAATTCGCCGCACTGCTCGCCGTCGAGCGTTTCCCTCATTACCTGGCGCTCGTGCCGAGCGTCCGGCGGTACCGCGACCAGACGAAACGGTTCACCAAGCCCCTTTTCCCAAGCTACGTGTTCGCCGAGATCGCGCCGGAGCGGAAGAACCGCGTCTACCAGCAGGACCTGCTCGTCCGCGCCATCTGGGTCGAGGACCAGGCCGGCCTCCTGCGGCAGCTCGAGGACGTGAAGGCGGTCGTGGCCTCGGGCCTGGAACTGAGCCTGCATCCGCTGCTCAAGAAAGGCACGCGCGTGAAGGTCGCCGGCGGACCGCTCCACGGTCTCGAGGGCGTCGTCGACGATCCGGCGAATCCCAAGGGTGTCGTCATTGCCGTCGACGTGCTGCAGCAGGGCCTGCTGGTGCGCATGCCGATGGAGAACCTGCAGATTCTGCCTTGACCCATGCCGGCTCCTCCGTTTTTCCATCGGCCCAAGAAAACCGCCTGGCAGCCACCGTCGCCGATCAGCAGCGAAACCTAAGGCCCGCAGCGCTGTCCATTGGCGTACCCACCCTGTTTCCCTTGCGCTCATCCATCAGCGTTTGCCTCTGGAAAACCTGCCTCCTGCTTGCCTCCGGCCTGTGCCTGGCCGTCAGCGCCGCGGCCTCGGACCCTGCCGCGCCGCCCGCCGCGGTGGCCGCCAACGGTGAGCCGCCCAGCCTCTCCTCCCGCATTCCCGGCCTGTTCGAGATCGAACTGCCCAAGACCGAGCGAAGGGGGAACATCCGATTCATCTTCCAGCCCTCTTTTCGCGACCTGATCAGCAAGGCCTACCTGCGCATCCCCCTCGAGTTTCGCTGGGGCGTGAACGACCACTTCGAGCTCAACAGCGCCATCGAAACCTATTTCGACCACGGCCTGCGCAGCGGCCAAAGCAGCGGCTATGGGATCAGCGAATTGCACTTCGGCGCGAAATACGCCTGGCTCAAGTGGCTCAAACCCACGTGGGACGCCAGCGTCGGCTTCAACTCCTCGATTCCGGTCAGCCGTCCGCCGATCGAGTTGACCGACGGTCACGACCACTTCACGCCCTACATCGTGTTCGGGCGCAAGCTCGGCTGGGCGCCGGGCCTCTCGGGCTTCATCCATGCGAGCGCGGACTTCATCGCCAAATCATCGACCCCCGGCAATTTCGGCCGGAACCAGCCGCACAGCCACTCGCTAACGCTGACGCCCGGTTTCCTCTACGATCGCAAGGCCTGGCACTATACCCTCGAGGTGGATGGCACCACCACGAGCCTGATCGGCAAAGGCGATCACGATTTTGTCACCATCCGGCCGGGTGTGATCTGGGATCTGCCGAAAAAACTCGTGTTCAACGCGAAGGGCCGCTGGCTCGCCGGCTTCAATGTGACGGCCGTCTTCGGCCCCGACGGCAACACGCTCAGCACCGGCGGCCGGTTCCGCGGCGAGTTGAACCTCACGCACCTTTTCCGCCGCGACCAGCCGGACGACCCGCCGGGACTTTAACCGGGCCGCGCGACCCGATCCGCCGCCGGACGCTAAACCTCTTCCCCGCGGCGCAGCTGGCGGAACTGCCGCGCCAGTTCGAGCGCCGCCCAGACGAGCGCGAGCACCATCAGCCAGCGGCCCGCGAGCAGCACATAATGGGCGATGTAGACGTCCTTGTTTAGAAGATTGAGGTGCGTGAGCAGGTATTCCCAGTCGTGTCCCTCCACCTCCCGGCCGGTCCGGCCGCCGACCAGCGTGAGGGCGAGGCTCCGGGCGTCGTTGATGTAGGGCGCGCAATCGACCAGGCTCAGCCCCAGCAGCCAGGCACCCAGCGCCGCGCCAAACGCATCCTTGTTGACCAGGCGGAACGCTCCGAGGAGCACGAGCGGCATCAGCAATTGTCCCAGGGTGCCGCCGGCCACCTGCAGGAATTCGCTGCCGAACAGGCCGAAGATGACGTGCCCCGCCTCATGGAAGACCAGCAGCACATTGTGGATGAACCGCGGGTTCTCGCCGATGGCGCGGATCGGGGCCCGCAGGAACCACCAGCCGTAGACGGCGACGATGACGAAGGCCGCCCCCCGGCCGCCGAGCGCCCACCCCGTGACGCGACGGCCCGCGGGAAAGAAGAAATCACCGATCCGCCAGGCCAGCATCGCCAGCCAGTCGCTCATAGCACCTTCCAGGCGCACGCCGCGCCGTGCAGCACGGCGCACGCCGCGAGGGCCGCCGCCACGTCGTCGACGACGATGCCCCAGCCGCCCGGCAGATCCTGGAGTTTGCGAATGCCCAGCGGCTTCACGATGTCGAAGAGCCGGAACAGCAGGAAGCCCGCGATGAAAACCGTCCACGCCGGCCACGGTCCCTGCGGCCGCGCGAGCGCCGGCCAGCCGAGGAAGCACAGGGGCATCGCCGTGAACTCATCAAGGATGACCTCGCCGGGGTCGCGGCGCCCGAGGCGGAATTCCGCCTCGCCGCACAGCGCCACCGCGAGATAAAGGCCGGGCAGGCTGAAGACCAGCGTCCACCAGGCGGACCACGGCCAGAAGCCCAGCGGCCAGAAGAAGACCGTGAAATAGAGCAGGCCGGCCGCCGAGCCCCACGTGCCCGGCGCGCGGCGCCGGCGGCCGAGCGGACCGAGCGTGGCAAACGCCAGCACCAGGCTGGAGGGAAGCAGGCGGGGCCAGATCGGTTGCGTGAGTTTCATGCCGCCGGCTCGTCAAACAACACGTGACGGTATTTCCGGTAGTAAAACCACATCGACGAGAACATGAACCACATCGACACGAAGAAAAGACCGAGGCCGATCCAGTGGGTCACCGCGGCCACGCCGGCAAACGGGAAAGGACTGATGCGCGGCAGGTCGCGCGCCACCATCGGCTCGGCCAGCAGGAACCCCAGCGCGGTCAGCTGGATGATCGTCTTCACCTTGCCACCGCCCTCGGCCGCCATCACCACGCCGCGGGTCGCCGCCATCATGCGCATCCCCGAGATCGTGAACTCGCGCGCGATCACCATGAGCACCAGCATGATCACGAACGCGCCCGGCAGCCGCAGCGACTCCAGGTCGAGCAGCGCCACCATGACGCCGATCACCAGCACCTTGTCGGCGAGCGCATCCATGAACTTGCCAAAATCGGAGACGATGTTGCGATCGCGCGCCAGCTTGCCGTCGAGCCAGTCGGTGATGGCAGCGGCGATGAAGAGCCAGAAGGCGAGCGTCGCCGCCCACGGCCAGGTGCCATACATCAGCGCCACGATGGCGAAGGTCAGGGGCATGCGAATCAACGTCAGCGCGTTCGGCAGATTCATGCGGAGGAGAGGACGGCGCAAGGTATGGACCGATCACGCCGCCGCAGGCAAGGACGTAGATGCTCCCGTTTCCCCGCCCTGCGCCGGCGGGTCGGCGCTGCCCGCGGCGGCGCCTCCTCCCCTCTTGCCCTTGGTCGCGGTCTTGCTCTTACTGTTCCCCTGCTCTGCGGCCGGCCCGAGCGGGAGCGAGAGCACGAGCAGTCCAATCCACGTACCGTCATGAGACTTTGCATCTATCCGGGCACCTTTGATCCCATCACCTATGGGCACCTCGACGTCCTCGGGCGCGCCACGCGCCTCTTCGACCACGTGCTGGTCTCCATCGCCCACAACCCCGACAAGGGCCCCCTGTTCACCGCCGAGCAGCGCCTCGAGCTGATCCGGCCGAACCTCACCAGCTATGCCAACGTTTCCGTCACCACCTTTCGCGGCCTGCTGGTCGACTTCGCCATGGAACAGCATGCGGTCGCCATCATCCGCGGCCTGCGGGCGATGTCGGACTTCGAGTTAGAGTTCAACATGGCGCTCATGAACCGCCATCTGCAACCCGCGGTCGAGACCATCTACGTGATGCCCAACGAGGATTACAGCTACACCAGCTCCCACCTCGTCAAGCAGGTCAGCAAATACGGCGGTGACGTCTCAAAGTTCGTGCCGGCCAACGTCGTGGCGGCCCTGCGCACGGCCTACGGGTTCAAGTGAAGCCTGACTCCTGCCGCCGCCCCGGGCCTGACACCGGCCAAAAAATGGACGGCCCTGTTACCTTCAGACCCGGGGCGCGTCTTACTGCTTGCTGATGTGCCGTCTCCAGCTTCGTAACCACTTGGGTGGTTTGCTTTGCCCTGACAGCCGACAGCTTCAATCTCCTTCTCTTTCTTCACCATCATGGCTACGTCCGCCCGCTCGAGTGTTTGGAAAATCCTCATCGTGATCATCGCCGCCGCCGTCGTGGCCGCCGGCGGGTGGTACTTCTGGATCCGCAGCTCTGACAAGACGCCGGAGTATTCCACCATCACCGTCGCGCGTGGCGACGTCGTCCAGGTGGTCACGGCCACCGGCGACATCGAGCCGGTGCTTAACGTCAACGTGAGCAGCCAGATCTCCGGCATCATCTCCAAGCTCTTCGTGGACTGGAATTCGCCGGTCAAGGAAGGCCAGGTGCTGGTCCAGCTCGATCCCTCCACCTATCAGGCCAATGTCCTCCAGACCGAGGGCCAGCTCGCCAACGCCAAAGCCAACTACCAGCTGGTACAGGTGAACACCGAGCGCACGCGGGAGCTTTTTCAGAAGAATCTCGTCACCAAGGCCGACCTTGATCAGGCCGAGGCCCTGCTCCTCCAGGCCGACGCCCAGGTAAAGATCCAGAGCGCATCGCTCGACATGTCCAAGGTGAACCTCGCCCGTTGCACCATCTACTCACCCATCGACGGCGTGGTCATTTCCCGGCAGGTGGACGTCGGCAACACCGTCGCCGCCAGCCTCAGCGCCCCCACGCTCTTCATGATCGCGAACGACCTGACGAAGATGCAGATCATCGCCGCGGTGGCGGAAGCCGACATCGGCAACATCAAGCTCGGCCAGTCGGTCAACTTCACCGTCGATGCGTTTCCCAACCAGCAATTTCGCGGCCGCGTCAGCCAGATCCGCAACTCTCCGCAGACGCAGCAAAACGTCGTCATTTATCAGACGATCATCGATGTCAGCAACCCTGACCTCAAGCTTCGCCCCGGCATGACGGCCAACGTCTCCATTATCATCGCCGAGCGCCCCAACGCCCTCCGCATCGCCAACAGCGCCCTGCGCGCTCGCATTCCGGAAGAGTTGCTCCCGAACCGCGCCCTCGAATCCGCCGCCCCCGGCACCGGCGCCGCCACTCCGGCCGCCAAGCCCATGACCGACGACGAGCGCCGTCGCGCCACTTTCGCGATCCTGACCGAGGCCGGCTTCACCCGGGGCGGCGGCCCCCCCACGCCCGAAATCATCCAGAAAGCCCAACAAATCGCCAAGGAGCGCGGCCTCGACCTCGACTTCAGCCGGTTCGGCGGCGGCCGCGGGAGCGGCAGTAACGCTGTGACCACCCGCACCATCTACAAACTGGTCGGCTCCGATCCGAAGACGGCCACCATCGAATTCGTCAGCACCAAGCTCGGCATCACCGACGGCATCAACACCGAGGTGGTTGACGGCCTGAAGGAAGGCGACGTCATCATCACGAGCGTCGTTCTGCCGGGCGCGTCGTCGGCCGCCGCGGGGCGGCCCGCGAGCAACCCGTTCGCCGGCGGCGGTGGTCCGGGCGGCGTACGTCGCTAGTTTCGCTCTGCAATATTCCCGGCCCATGGCTCCCGTCGTCAAAATTGAGGAAATCCACAAGATTTACGACTCGGGCGAGATTCCCGTGCACGCGGTGCGCGGCGTCTCGCTGGAGATCCACCGGGGAGAATTCGTGGCGCTCATGGGCGCGAGCGGCTCCGGCAAGTCCACGCTCATGAACCTGCTCGGCTGCCTCGACCGCCCGACGCGCGGCCGCTACTTGCTCGACGACACCGACGTCTCGCAGCTCGACCGCAATGAGCTGGCCGACATTCGCAACCAGAAGATCGGCTTCGTCTTTCAGGGTTTCAACCTCCTCGCCCGCACCACCGCGCTGGAAAACACGGAACTACCCATGATGTACGGCCAGCGACACCACTCGTCGCGCGAAATGCGCCAGCGGGCGCTCCACAGCCTCGAGATCGTCGGCCTCTCGGACCGCGCCGATCATTTTCCCAACCAGCTCTCCGGCGGCCAGCAGCAGCGCGTCGCCATCGCCCGCGCGCTGGCCAACGAGCCCGAGATCCTCCTCGCCGACGAGCCGACCGGCAACCTCGACAGCAAAACCTCCGTCGAGGTGATGGGCGTGTTTCAAAAGCTCAACGGCCAGGGCATCACCATCGTCATGGTCACGCATGAGCTCGACATCGCCCGCTACTGCAAACGCAACCTCATCCTGCGCGACGGCCGCCTGGTGCGCGATGAACTCGTGCAGGACTGCCTGCAGGCCGACGAGGAGATGCGGAAGCTCCGGGAGGCCGAGGCCGCGGCGAAACTGACCTCCGCCTGACCATGCGCGTCATCAACACCATCAAGGTCGCCTTGCGCGCGCTGCGGCGCAACACCATGCGCTCCATCCTCACCGCGCTCGGCATCATTATCGGCGTCGGGGCGGTGATTGCCATGGTTAGCATCGGCAATGGCGCCAAGGCGCAGGTCGAGGCGCAGGTCGCCAGTCTCGGGGAAAATGTCATCACCGTCTTTCCCGGCAGCTTCACGGCCGGTGGCATGCGGGGTGGCTGGGGCAGCATGTCCACGCTCACGGTCGACGACTCCGAAGCCATCAGGCGTGAAACCGTCAACGTCTTGGGGGTCAGTCCGGAGATGCGCGACCGTGCCCAGGTGCTGGCCAACGGCCTCAACTGGAATACCCAGATCATGGGCGAATCACCCGACTACTCCACGATTCGCAGCTGGCCGATCGCCAGCGGAGCGATGTTCACCGACCAGGACGTGCGCAGCGTGGCCAAGGTCGCCGTGATTGGCAAAACCGTCGCCGACCAGCTTTTCCCTGACGGCGAAGAACTCGGCCAGACGATCCGCATCCGCAATATCCCATTCAAGATCGTTGGGATCCTCGCGGCCAAGGGTTTCAACCTCTTCGGCCAGGATCAGGATGACACCGTGGTCATCCCCTACACGAGCCACATGAAGCGGATCGCACGCCGCCCGAACATCAACTCCATCCTCGTGCAGGCGGCCAGCGCCAAGACGATCGAAAAAGTCCAGCAGGACATCACCGACCTGCTCATGCAGCGCCGCAAGGGCCGCGAACAGGATTTCACCGTGCGCAATCAGGTGGAACTCGCGCAGGCCGCCACCGCCACCTCCGAGACGATGACCGTGCTGCTCAGCGCGATCGCCGGGGTGTCACTCGTCGTCGGCGGCATCGGCATCATGAATATCATGCTGGTCAGCGTGACCGAGCGTACCCGCGAGATCGGCATCCGGCTCGCCGTCGGCGCCCACGGCCGCGACGTGCTGCTGCAGTTTTTGATCGAAGCGGTGATCCTCAGCTCTCTTGGCGGCATCATCGGGATCGCGCTCGGCGTCGGCTTCTCGGAACTGGTCTCGCTGAAGACCGGCTGGCCAATCCTGGTTTCGCCGACCTCGGTCGTGGTGGCGGTGGCGTTCAGCGCCGTCGTCGGTGTATTCTTCGGCTTCTATCCGGCCCGCAAGGCCGCCCAGCTTGATCCCATCGAGGCGCTGCGCTACGAGTGAGCTTCGAGTGCCGATCGCCAAGTGCAAATGTCGAATTTGAGGCACTTCGGCGCAGCCCTGCCTCGTTCGACAATTGGCATTCACCAATCGGGATTCCCGCCATCCCACTTTTGGGAAACGCGCTTCCCGTGAGCGAAAGAGTTTGGAGAACCCCGGGATGACATCAGCAAGGCGTGATTTACTTATTGGCGGATCATCACTGGTTTACGGAAATCAAAATAACTTGGCACGGTGTCTGCAATAGGAGGGACCACAACGAAAGCTCCCTCATGAAAACCACCCTCAAGTTTCTTTTGCTTCTCCTCGGCGCCGCTTATCCGTGCGTTGCGTTTGCCGGACTCATCGGCCTCCATACGCCCGCCGCGTTCTTCAGCAGCGAAGTCGCCTTCATGCTCTACGCCGCCATGGGTCTGCTGCTCATCGGTGGCAATGACCACGGCCGCCCGCGACTCATTGTGGTGCGGAAGGCGCCGGTCGCTCTGTGCCCGATCGAGGCTTTCAAGCCGGGCGGGCGCGAATGCACCTGCGCTCTCCGCCGCCCGGAATGCCTCGCCGCCTGAGCCGGATTCCGGCCGCCAGCTATCGGACGCCGGCGGCGCCCCGGCTCCGGCCACTCTCCGCTTGCTCAAGCCAGCCGGCCTTCATCATCCTGTCGCCAGCATTCTCCTGCGATGACCGCCCCTGACTCCTCGACCCTCCGGATTCTCGTTGCCGACGACCAGACTGACGTTCTCGAAGCGCTGCGTCTTCTGCTGAAGACGGAGGGTTACCAGATCGAGACGGTGAAATCGCCCGCGGCGGTCATCAAAGCGATCGAGGCGCGCGACTTTTCGCTCGTGCTGATGGATCTTAATTACACGCGCGACACCACCTCCGGCCAGGAGGGCCTCGATCTCCTCAACAAGATTCAGACTGTCGACGCCTCGCTGCCGGTCGTCGTCATGACCGCGTGGGCGAGCGTTGACGTGGCGGTCGAGGCCATGCGGCGCGGCGCGAAGGATTTCATCACCAAGCCTTGGGACAACCCGCGCCTTATCGCGATCGTCCGCAATCAGATGGAACTGGGCCACGCGGTGCGGGCCTACCGCCGGCTCGAGCAGGAAAACCAGCTGCTCCGCGGCAAGGGCGGCCCCACCCTCATCGCCCAATCCGCCGCGATGCGCCCCGTGCTCGAGGTCCTCGCGCGCGTCGGCCCGTCCGACGCCAACATCCTCATCACCGGCGAAAACGGCACGGGCAAGGGCGTGATCGCCCAGGCGTTGCACGCCGTGTCGGTCCGCGCGGCCCAGCCCTTCATCTCGGTCAACATGGGCGGGCTGCCCGAGGGCGTGTTCGAGAGCGAACTCTTCGGCCACGTGCGCGGCGCCTTCACCGATGCCAAAAGCGACCGGGCCGGCCGTTTCGAGCTCGCGGACGGCGGCACGCTGTTCATGGACGAGATCTGCAACATTCCGCTCAGCCAGCAGGCGAAGATTCTGCGCACGCTCGAGACCGGCGAATACGAGCGCGTCGGCTCGTCCCGGACCTACCGCGTCAATGTCCGCCTCATCTCGGCCACGAACGCCGACGTGGCCGCCGAGGTCGCCGCCGGAAAATTCCGCCAGGATCTGCTTTTCCGCCTCAACACCATTTCCATCCACCTGCCGCCGCTGCGCGAGCGCCGCGAGGACATCCCGCTCCTCGCCCAGCATTTCCTCAAGCAGCATGTCGAGCACTACCGCAAGGCCATCACCGGGTTTGACGCCGGCGCCCTCGAGGCCATGCAAAACCATGGCTGGCCCGGCAACGTCCGCGAACTCGACCACGCCGTCGAGCGCGGCGTGCTCATGTCCACGGGCAAGGTCGTCCGCGCCGCCGACCTCGGGCTCAGCGCCGGCCAGGCCGTGACGCGCGTCGAGGACATGAGCCTGGAGGAGGTCGAGGCCCATCTGATCAAGAAGACGCTCGCCCGGTGCGACGGCAATGCCCGCCGGGCCGCCGAGGAACTCGGCCTCAGCCGCAGCGCGTTCTACCGTCGGCTGGAGAAGTATGGATTGTGATTTTTTCGCCGCAAAAAGGCGCAGAAGGCGCAAGAGTGGAGCTGTGAACTCCCCTGTGGCTGTTTTCGCCCAGTGCGATCAATCCAGACTTCAGATTCGCAAATACGTGTTGTCGGATATTTGAATCATTTTGCGCTTTCTGCGCCTTTTTGCGGCTATACCACGCCATGCGCCGTCCCCGCCTCACGTTCGACCAGCGTATCCAGCTTTACGCCCTGCTCGCCGGCGTGCCCGCCGTCCTCACGGCGATGGGCTTCCTCTGGTTCGGCGATTACGAGCCCAAGGTGCAGTGGACGCTGACCCTGCTCATCTTCGGATTCTGGCTGGGATTCGGCGCCGCCGCCCGCCAGCGGGTGGTGCGGCCGCTCCAGACCATGGCCAATCTCCTTTCGGCGCTGCGCGAGGGCGACTTCTCCATCCGCGCCCGCGGCGCGCAGCGCGATGAACCGCTCGGCGATGTGTACGCGGAAATCAATTTCCTCGGCACTTTGCTCCAGACGCAGCGGCTGGGCGCCCTCGAGGCCACCGCGTTGCTGCGCACGGTCATGGAGGAGATCGACGTGGCCATCTTCGCGTTCGACAGCAACGAGACGCTCCGGCTGGTCAACCGCTCCGGCCAGGAGCTGCTCGCCGCGCCCGCGGAACGCATCCTCGGCCGCTCCGCCGCCGAGCTTGGTCTCAAGGAATGCCTCGCGGGCGACGACACCCGCGTGCTCTCCGCGACCAAGTTTCCCGGCGGCACGGGCCGCTGGGGGATGCGCCGCACGTCCTTCCGGGAAGGCGGCCGGCCGCACTCGCTCATTGTCATCGCCGACCTCAGCGTGCCGTTGCGCGAGGAGGAACTCAAAGCCTGGCAGCGCCTCGTGCGGGTGCTCGGCCACGAACTCAACAACTCGCTCGCCCCCATCAAATCCATCGCCGGCAGCCTCACCGCCATCCTCAAGCACGGCCAGCGCGCCCCCGACTGGGAGGACGACATGCGCTCCGGCCTGGAAATCATCGAGGCCCGGGCCGAGGGCCTCGGCCGTTTCATGCAGGCGTACGCGCGCCTGGCGAAACTGCCGCAGCCGACGCTGGCGTTGACGGAGGTCGCGCCGCTCATCCGCCGTGCGGCGGCCCTCGAAACCCGTCTGTCCATCGCCGTGGAGGACGGCCCCGAGCTCGCCGCGAGTCTTGACGCCGCCCAGATTGAGCAGGTGCTGATCAACCTTTTCAAAAATGCCGTCGAGGCCGCGCTCGAGGCCGGTGGCGGCGTCCGCGTGAGCTGGCGGAAGCAGGGATCATTTCTCGAGGTTCGCATCGAGGACGACGGCCCCGGAATCGCCAACACCGCCAATCTTTTCGTGCCGTTTTTCACCACCAAGCCGAGCGGTTCCGGCATCGGCCTCCTTCTCTGCCGGCAGATCGCCGAGAACCATGGCGGCTCGATCAACCTCCGGAATCGCGAAGGCGGCGCCGTGGGTTGCCTGGCCACGTTGCGGTTGCCGGTGTGAAACGAATGGAGATGACCCGGTGCCGGCCCGCCAGATCGGCGGCCGTAAGGCCGCGATCGATGCAGCAGGCCAGGCTCATCCAACCGTCGTTGGCTGCTGTCGCTCTGCTGGCCAGCAGAGCCCGGCAGTCGTCTGGCATTCGCCTCGCAATTCACCTGCCTCGCCATGGCCCGCGGTTAAAGGCGGATCCCATTTCCGGGACGTCTCAGTCCCATCCGCGGCGTCTGCGGACGGGTCGTGATGATCGACCTGAAATATTTAAGCTTACAGGTCAATGAGTTAAGCCGCAAGGCGGAGCTTGGCACAGGCGATGCAAAGAATCCGGTACAAACGACCCTCTCATGGATATTCCCCGTCCCAACGCGGCCAAGGAAAAGCGCAGGAAGCGCATCATTATCGCCAGCATCATCGCTGTCGCCCTGATCGGCGTGACTTTTGCCCTTTCGCGCCTCAAGCCCGCCGCGCCCACGGTCGAGCGCAACCTCGTGTGGATCGATACCGTGAAGCGCGGCCCGATGGTCCGGCAGGTGCGCGGCCTGGGCACGCTCGTGCCAGAGGAAATCCGCTGGATCGCCGCGCGCACCGATGGCCGTGTCGATCACATTATGCTGCGGCCGGGTGCCGTCGTCACGCCGGACAGCGTGATCCTGATGCTCAGCAATCCCAGCGTGGTGGAGGCCGCCACCAGCGCGGATTCGCAGCTCAAGTCGGCTGAGGCCGAACTCGCGAATTACAAGATGACACTTCAGAAAGGCGTGCTCGACGCCGAGGCCGCTCTGGCCCGCTCCAAGTCCGAATTCGAAACCACCCGGCTCCAGGCCGAGGTCAACGACGAGCTGTTCAAGGACGGTCTCGTCTCCGCCTTGGAACTGCGCCGCTCGAAGGTCGCGGCGGAGGACGCGAGCACGCAGTACACCATCGAGCAAAAACGCTATGCTTTCACCAACGAATCGATCGCGCCGCAGCTCGCCGTCAAGGAGGCGGAGGTTGATCGCATCCGGGCCCAGGCGAAACTCCGCCGCGATGAGGCCGACGCCCTTTCCGTGCGCGCCAGCATGCCGGGCGTGCTGCAGGTGCTGCCCGTCGAGGTCGGCGCCCAGGTGCAGCCCGGCGCCAATCTGGCCCGCGTGGCCGACCCCACGCGGCTGAAGGCCGAGGTGCGCATCGCGGAAACGCAGGCCAAGGACATTCAAATCGGCCAGCTCGCGTCCATCGACACCCGCAACGGCCTCGTGGCCGGCCGCGTCGCGCGCGTCGATCCCTCGGTGCAGAACGGCACGGTCACGGTCGACGTCTCGCTGAATGGTGAACTCCCCAAGGGCGCCCGCCCCGACCTTAGCGTCGACGGCACCATCGAACTCGAACGCCTGGACGACGTGATCTACGTCGGCCGTCCGGCCTTCGGCCAGGAACGCAGCACCGTGGGCATCTTCAAGCTTGATGCCGACAGCGTTTATGCGGAGCGCACCCAGGTGCAGCTCGGCCGCAGCTCCGTCAACACCATCGAGATCGTCAGCGGCCTCCAGCCCGGCGACCGGGTCATCCTCTCNNCCGCGTGTGCTCTGCAGACAGCCCCCAACCCCAGCCTCCCTTCATATGAACACCGAAACGAACGGCCAGTCCCTCATCAAACTCGACGGCGTGACCAAGGTTTTTCTGACTGACGAAGTCGAGACCCACGCCCTCTCCGGCATTCACCTTGATATTCTCAAGGGCGAATACGTCTCGATCGCCGGCCCCTCCGGCTGCGGCAAGTCCACGCTCCTGTCCATCCTCGGCCTCCTCGACACGCCGACCGAGGGCGAATACCGCCTCAACAGCCGTCCCGTGCAGGGCCTCTCGCTCGCCGAGCGGGCCCGCATCCGCAACCGCGAGATCGGGTTCATTTTCCAGTCGTTCAACCTCATCGGCGACCTGACCGTCTACGAAAATGTCGACCTTCCGCTGACCTACCGCGGCATGCCCGCGAGCGAGCGCAAGCAGCGCGTCAACGAGGCGCTCGAGAAGGTCGGCATGGCCCACCGGGCCAAGCACCTTCCCTCCCAGCTCTCCGGCGGCCAGCAGCAGCGCGTCGCCGTGGCCCGCGCCCTGGCCGGTTATCCGTCCGTGCTGCTCGCCGACGAGCCCACGGGCAACCTGGACTCCAAAAACGGCGATGCGGTCATGGAACTGCTGGCCAATTTGCACAAGAGCGGGTCCACGATTGTGATGGTGACGCACGACCACCGCTTCGCGCGGCATGCCGTGCGCTCCGTGCACCTCTTCGACGGCCGCGTCGTCGAGGAAAGCGCGATCACCAAGGAGGCGGAGACCTCCCTCTAGACATTCCACCGTCCGCCCCGTCCGCATCGATCGGCGGATCCAAACCCTTCCGCTTCCCTTCTGTCCGCGCCTGTTTCGCCCCGCGAGAAAAGTGACCGTGAGAGTGAAAGCGGACGGGCGCTGACGCCGAGACCGGCGGCACTCCCACCTCACCGCGTTGTTCGATTCCACCCCTTTCACCTTCACCCTCACTTTTGCGATGAACGATCTCCGCTTTGCCTTCCGCCTGCTCGCCAAGTCGCCCGGTTTCACCGCCATCGTGGTCCTCACGCTCGCTCTCGGCATCGGGGCCAACACCGCCATCTTCAGCATCATCAACGCGACCTATCTGCGCTCGCTGCCGTATCCGGATTCGGACCGCCTGATGGTGCTCATGGAGCACAGCAATTCCGGCGACACGTCGGTCTCCTATCCCAACTTCCTCGACTGGTGCGCACAGCAGGACGTCTTTTCGGGCCTCGCTCTCTATCATCCCAATCCCGCCAAACTGAAGACGGCGGAGAACGTGGAGTTGGTGTCAACCCTGCTCGTTTCGAGCGATTTCTTCTCCGTGCTTGGTGTGAGCGGGATGCAAGGGCGGAGCCTCACGGCGGAGGATGACCGCGTCGGGGCGGCGCCGGTTGCGTGGGTGACCCACGAGGCCCGGCAGAGATATCTCGCCGGCGACAGGGAGCTGGTCGGACGGACGATCCTGCTCGACGGGCAGGCGGTCACCGTGGCCGGCATTCTGCCCGCGGGTTTCCGGTTTCACCGCCGGGCCGATTTCTACCTGCCGCTGGCGCCTTACGCGCAGCAGCAGTTCATGACCATGCGCGAAAATCACAACGACGCCTATGCGCTCGGCCGCCTGAAACCGGGCGTGACGGCGACGGCGGCCCAGGTACAGATGACCGCGATCGCGCAACGGCTCGAACAGCAGTACCCCAAGATCAACACCGGCATCGGCGTGAGTGCGCAGCCGCTGCGCGAACACCTCGCCGGCCAGGCGCGCACCCAGCTCCTCCTCCTGCTGGGGGCGGTCGGCATGGTGTTGCTGATCGCCTGCGTGAACGTCGCCAATATGCTCTTGTCGCGGTCGTTCGCCCGCGAGCGCGAGATGGCGATCCGCACCGCGCTGGGCGCCACCCGCATTCAGCTGATTCGCCAGCTGCTGGCCGAGAGCCTCGTGCTGGCGGCGGCCGGCGGCGCGATGGGGACTTTGCTGGGACTATGGGGATATGATTTTGCGCGCCAGTTGGTCCCGTGGGAATTGCAGCCCCTGGTGGAATCGGCCGGCGGCTTCGACCTGCGCGTGCTGCTGTTCGTCTTGGGTGCCACCGTGCTCACCGGCGTCGGCTTCGGCCTCGCCCCGGCCTGGCAATTGTCCCACACCAATCCCACCGACGCGCTCAAGAAGACCCCGCGGGCGGTGCGCACGTTGTTTGGCCGGATTCGTCTCAGCGACCTGCTGGTGGTAACCCAGGTCGCGCTGGCGCTGATGTTGCTCGTCGGTGCCGGTCTGTTGGTCCGCAGCCTGCGGCAGCTCCTGCAGGTGAGGTCCGGCATCCAGCCGGAGCGCATCGTCACGCTGCAGGTGACCCCGCCGCCCATGGCACAGTTCCAGCGCGATCCGTACAGCTTCGGTGCCTTTTATGACCGGATCATCGGCGCCGTGGGCAACCTGCCCCAGGTCGAAGCGGCCGCCGTCGCCTCGGGCCTGCCGTTCACCTGGAGCCAGAACTACATGACTTTCTACCGGGACGGACGCCCGGTGCCCGGTCCCGGCGAATTGCCCGCCGCCAGCTCGCACACCGTGAC
>PLMW01000070.1 GCA_003142615.1 Opitutia bacterium
CTACATAAACTGACCCACCACCGTTGCCTGCTGGTCGCCGCCCCCGCGTTGCTTTACTGCCGACCATCCCCAACGTTGAAATCTGCAACCATGACGTCACAGTCAGCGTCTTCAACGCTTGTACCCCCAACCATGAATCCGACTCCCCGACTTCTCACCCTCTGTTGTGTCTTTTCCCTGGCAACGCTCTGCCTCGCGCCCTTCGCTGCGGCCTCCGGCATCGGCAGCCGCCTCCCGTCCGAAAAGAAGATCATGCCGGACCCGGTCACGGGAATCCCGCTTACGTTCCTGACCAGCATACCCGTGGGTGATTCCAAAATCTACCAGACGCATCCCCAGTGGACCGCCGATGGCAAGTGGGTCATCTTCCGTTCCAACCGCGTGCGCGGGCAGGCCTTCGCCGTCAACGAAGAGACGGGCGTGATCGTGCAGGTGACGGAGTCGGGCTACATGGGCATGCTCTGCGTCGCCCGACTGTCGATGAAGCTCTACTTCATGCGGGACCTGGGCCGTGGTTTGGACCAGGGCAGCGGACCGCCCTCGCCACCCGCGGCCGGCGTCGCCGGAGCACCGGCGGCCCCCACGGCCGGCGGCCCCGGAGTTCAGCCAACCCCCGCGCCGGGTGCGGGCGAAAGAGGCGGACCGTTCCGCCCCCGCGGGCCCTTCCAGATCGTCGAGACCGACCTGGCCAAGGTTTTTGCCGACAGCGAGGCTGGATCGATGAAGCCCGCCGCCGATTATGAACGGGTCTGCGGCACCATCGCCGCTCCCCTGATGGCCGGGGGCGACATGGCCCTCGACGCCAACGAAGACTTCGCCTACTTCCGCGCCACCGGAGGCGACGTCGGACAGCATCTGCCCCCGGACACCAAGATCGCCGAGCCATACGGCCCCCGCCACATGGGCGCCGGGCCGGCCGGACTGCGCGCCATGAATCTCAAGACCGGCGAAGTTAAGTTCGTCGTCGATGTCCCGTTCCAGATCGGTCACGTGCAGACCAATCCGTGGGTGCCGGGCGAGATCGTTTTCTGCTGGGAAACCGGCGGCAAGGCACCCCAGCGCACCTGGACCGTCATGGCCGACGGCACCGGCCTGCGCCCGCTCTATCCCGAAGCGCCCTACGACTGGGTCACGCACGAAGCCGTCATCACGAAGGATGAAGTCGCGATCGCCATCATGGGACATCGGAAGCCCGGCGTGAACGACGCCTGGGGCATCGCGGGTACGCGTGAACACGCCACCGGCCTGGGCATCGTCAATCTCCGGACCCGGGAGATGCGGATCGCCGGCCAGACTCCCTCGGGCAGCGGACTCTGGCATGTCAACGGCTCGCCCGACGGCCGCTGGGCGGTCGGCGACGATTTTTCGCGCAGCATCTATCTCATCGACCGGCACACCAGCGAGATGATCATGCTCTCCACCGGCCACAAGCCGACGGCGGCGGACCACCCGCATCCGACGTTCAGCGCCGACAGCACGCGGATCGAGATCGAGTCGGCGATGCTCTCGGCGGATAATCGCTCGATGAACATCTGCATCATTCCGGTGCCCAAGAGCTGGCTCAACCGGACCTACAGCGACAAGGTGCCGCAGTAATGCCGTGTCCTCGCGCATGCAGGCAGGTCGCTGGCGACCGGATAGTGGGTCAGTTTGCCAGGATTGAACCGTCACTGTAGGTCGGGGTTTCTTGTCCCGCCGAAGCCTCGTGCGAAGGCGGAATCCCCGACAGAGTGATGTCGATGCGCANNGACCTACATAAACTGACCCACCATCTGCGACCGATTCTGCTGTACAGCAGAACGCCCGCTCTGCCGGCCAGCCGAGGGCTGCCTACGCCACGCCGCCCACCTGCCGCAGCGCTTCGTAGCAGGCGATGCCCGCGGCGGTCGAGAGATTGAGCGAGCGCATCGCGGGGTTCGCGTGCGGGATGTTGACCCGCCACGCCTCCCCCACCGCCGTATGCAGCCATGCCGGGCAGCCCGCGCCCTCGTTGCCGAACAGCAGTCCGTCCCCATCCTCGTAACGCACATCCCAGAACGGGCGCCGGGCTTTGGTGGTGAACAGCCACAGCCGTTGCGGTCGCGCCGGGCTGCGCTGGAAGGCCTCCCAGTTTTCGTGGTGGTGCACGTCGAGCGCATGCCAGTAGTCCATGCCGGCGCGCTTGAGCTGGCGGTCCGTGATCCGGAAGCCGAGCGGATGGATGAGATGCAGCCGCGAACGGGTGACCGCGCACAGCCGGCCCACGTTGCCGGTGTTTTGCGGAATCTGCGGCTCGAATAGGACAATGTGCACCATGGAATGCTAGGCGCGTATCGGAGGAACGTTAGTGACCGGTTGTCGTCAACAATTGCGGCTGCATATCCATAGGCTCCGTATTCCGTCGGTCGGACCCCGGGTGAGGCGAGCCGCCGAGTTCGTCCAAACGTTTGTTAATGAAGCGTAGGTCGCGGATGATCTTATCCAAGCGGTCTGTTTGTTCTTGGCGCACAAGAGCGAGGTAATCGGCCGAATCCGTGTCTCCGGGTCGAGTCTGCAATCGCGAGTTTGTCGCCACGTCATCCTCAAGCATTACCTTTTCCAGATCGAGGCGTTGCCGTTTTGCCTCATAACCCTTCAGCAGTAGCTCGCGCACGGTGACCCCGTCAATCTCCTCTCGCACAGCCTCATCTATCGCGACACTCCCGGTGGCGATCCCGTTTGTCGTGACCCAATAATTAACCTCTTGGATCATTTCGGCTAACTCCTGCCGTTCCTGCGGAGTTTGCTTCTCAGCGATTTGCGCTCTCCACATCACGAACCCGAACGGCGTTCTCCCGTCCACCTTCTCCTCAAGGGGATTGGTTGGACGACAGCCGGCCGCACAAAAGCCAAAAAGAAGCAGGATGCCCATGGTCACCAGGTGCAGCATGGTCTCCGCGTAATCCGCCCGCCGGCGGGCGGCAAGCCCGCTTCGGCGTTATTCCATTCTTTACCCGCGCCGGCTTGTCGATAATTTTCCCTTTGCAAAAAGCCGCGCTTTCCCAACCCTGTCTCCGTTTATCCGATGGACCCCATCGCCCCCAAAGCCGTTTTGTTCCTCGACGACGAACAATCCTACGTCGAGCTGATGACGCAATTGCTCTCGGACAATCTCGACTGCCCCATCCGCGCCTATACGCGGCCCCAGGAGGCCCTCGCCGACCTGCCGCGCCTCGATGTGGCCTTGATCGTCACCGATTATTCCATGCCGGTGATGAATGGCATCGATTTTCTGCACCGGGCGCACGCGGTCTGTCCGCAGCTCGCCGCCGTGATGATCACCGGTCAACGGATCGAACTCGCAGACAAGGACCTGAGCCACGTGCCCGGCCTCAGGGCGACACTCTTCAAACCCCTCAGCTGGCGGACGCTCGCGGAGAATATCATCAAACACTGGCCCGACGCAGATCAGCCCGTGCTGAAAGAGGATACCGCTTCCATCTGATCGCTCAGTTGGAGCGGAGGGTGGAACCGCCCGCTCCGGGCGGGTCCAGGCCGTCGCGCGCCGCGTTATACCAACCGCCCTAATCATTTGGACTTCCTCGGACATGGGCCAGAGGCCCATGCCACGTGGCACGTTCTGCTGGCCAGCAGAACGCCCGTGGGATTGGTCCAAAACTCTCGGGCGATTGGCGTTACTCCACCGCCAGCCCGTCGTTGTCCGCGGCGAGAGACCATGATCCGTCGCAACCCACGCCGGCATCCTTGAGCGCCGATTCCATTGCCCGGCGCACGACGGCCGCCGCCGGCTCTTCGCACACGCACAGCACGCTCGAACCGCTGCCGCTCAGCCAGCCGGTCAGCGCCCCCGCCGCGATGCCGGCGTCGATCGCCGGGCGTCCGCCCGGGATGCCCGGCAGCCGGTAGGGCTCGTGCATGAAATCCGCCACGGCATGCCGCAGCTTCCGGAATTCACGCGTGGCAAACGCGGCCACCAGGAACGACGCGGCGTTGATGCTCTTCACCGCGTCGAAATACGGCAGC
Source organism: Opitutia bacterium (assembly GCA_003142615.1). Taxonomy (GTDB): domain Bacteria; phylum Verrucomicrobiota; class Verrucomicrobiia; order Opitutales; family Opitutaceae; genus Fen-1467. Next base: position 4,003 of record PLMW01000070.1, read on the forward strand.
GTTCTCGGCAAAGCTCCGCGCGACTCCCGGGTGTGGATTTCCACGCGCGGCGAAACGACCACGAAGGCCAGCTCCGGCGGCACGGCGATGCGCACGCAATCAAGATAGGCGCCGTTCACGGGCGACGTGCGCGATACGCAGAAGCCGCCGAGCACCGCCGCCGCGGCGTTGTCGGGATGACCCTCCAGTGCCGTCACCAGCTCGATGATCTGCCGGGCGGAAAGTCCCGCGCCGGCGAGCGCGTTGAGTCCCGCGACCAGGCCGGCCCGCACGGCGCCGCTCGAGCCCAGGCCGCGGGCCGCCGGGACGTCCCCCGCGATGCGGTAGCTGAAGCCGAACGGAGCCTGGCCGGTTTTCTGGAAAAACGCCGCCGCCGCCGCCTCGACCATGGCGCCGTCCGGCGCTCTGCTGGCCGGCAGAGCGCCCTCGGCGGACACCGGCGTCTTCGCGTCCGCCAGCCGGGTCACGGTCAGACGATTGTAGATCCTCAGCGCCAGCCCGAGCGTGTCGAAGCCGGAGCCGCAGTTGGAGGTGCTGCCCGGAACGCGGACCGTGACGGAATCCTGCCGCTTCATGCGATCAGCGGCGGAAGCGCAGCGCGCGGTCGGCATCGCGCATCTGGGCGCGCTGCTTGAGGTCCTCGCGCTTGTCGAACTGCTTCTTGCCGGTGCCCAGCGCCACCTCGACCTTCACCAGCGCGTCCTTGAAATACAGGCGCAGCGGGACCAGCGCCCGCCCGCCCGCCTCCATCGCCTGGGCAATCTTGCGGATTTGGTGCCGGTGCAGGAGCAGCTTGCGCTGGCGGCGCACCTCGTGGTTGTTGTCCGTGCCGTACTCGTAGAGATCGATGTGGGCGTTGCAGAGCCACACCTCACCTTTTTCCAGGCGGCCAAAGGCGTCGTTGATCTGCGCCCGGCCGTTGCGGACCGACTTCACCTCCGTGCCCCGCAGGGCGAGACCCGCCTCGAATTTTTCCTCAATGAAATAGTCCCGCCGCGCCTTGGCGTTGCGGATTTCGGTGTAACGTTCGGGATCTGGGGACTGGGCGCACATGGGCGTTCACCGGCACGCGGCCAGCCGCGCCGGCGGTCTTGACTCGCTACACCCGCCCGCGCCAGCGCGTCATTTCTCAGCTAACTCGTGACTGATCTTCCCCTCGATGATCTCGCGCAGCGCGATGTCCTCGGGCAAGAGTTTTTCGAGCGACTCGACGAGCGGACGGCTGCCCCGCTTGAGCTGTTTCACGCGGCGCGAGACCACGTTGACCAGGATGTTCGGGTCGGGGATGACCTTCTGGGCTTCTTTGAGGTAATCGTCACGCATGGCGGGAGCGCTGTTGTCGGTAGAACGGCAATGGCTACGTCCCCCCGCCCCGGGGTCAAGGGTATTCTGCCGCCGCGACCGGCTGGAGTCGAAGGACCAAAGTCGAAGGTCGAAGGCCAGAGTAAAAACCCGCCCGATCCCAGACCGCCTTTGCTGCGGTGGGATGGCTGCCTGGTGCCTGCCGCCCATGGCGACTTCCGGCTTCCAATCCCCGGCCTCCGGTCTCTGACTTGCAGTTCTCAGACCAGCCGCCCTAATCATTTGGACTTCCTCGGACATGGGCCAGAGGCCCATGCCACGTGGCACGTTCTGCTGGCCAGCAGAACGCCCGTGGAATTGGTCCAAAACTTTCGGACGATTGGTATCAGACTTTCGCCTTTCGCCCCTCGCCCTTCGACTTCTCCTCCCATGCTCCTCGCCTGGACCACCGTGGCCACGCCAGAAGACGCCGCCCGGCTCGCCCGCGGCGCGGTCGAGGCCGGCCTCGCCGCCTGCGTGCAAGTGGAGGGACCGGTCGCGTCGCACTATCGCTGGGAGGGCCGGCTGGAAACGGCGCCGGAATACCGGCTCCTGTTCAAATTCCTGCCGGAGCAGGCCGGCGCGTTGGAGACGTGGATCCAGGCCCGGCATCCTTACGACACGCCCGAATGGATCGTCGTCCGCGCCGAGCACGTGTCGGAAAAATACTTGTCATGGGCGCGGGGGACCTCTACACCCGCCCCCTTTCCTCCACCGCCATCCTCCGTCTGATTTCCGTCATGTCCCAACACAAGAGTCTGCAATCCGCCAAGGGCGTCGCCGTGAAACGCAACGTGCTCAAGCGCTTCGAGCGCGTCGAGCTGCTCAAGAAACGCGGCCAGTGGAAGGAGGGCGAGCGCATCTTCAGCCTGCGGAAGACCAAGCCCGAGGTCTGACCCGCCGTCTCCCGTCATTTTCCGGGCAGGCTCGAACCGTTTCGACCTGCCCTTTTTAGTGTCATGACTCAAAATCCTCACGAGCCGCGAAGAATTTCGATGGCCGCAAAGAGGCGCAAAAAGTTTCCCCGGCTTCGGCTGGGATCGACCGCGCGCCTGTAGGCGCCAGGGAGACGTTGCCTTAACCAGAAAGTGATTTTTGTGCATTTTTGCGGCAAAAATTTCCTCGGATCGGGGTTTGGTTGCGGCTTTGCCGCGCTGCGTTTACCCGTTGCACCATGCACGAAATGTTCATGCAGTTGATCACCTGGTATCAACACTCGCTCGACAAGGGCGGCTACTGGCTCGTGGCCCTGCTCATGGCCATTGAAAGCTCCATCGTACCGCTGCCGAGCGAACTGGTCATTCCGTTTGCCGCCCACGTGGCGCACACGCAGGGCAAGATGACCGTGACGGGCGTGGTCATCGCCGGGGCGCTCGGCTCGTGGGTGGGCGCGACGGTGATGTACTGGGCTTCACGGCTGGCCGGCCGGCCGCTGGTCATGCGCTATGGCTGTTACGTGTTCATTCCGCCGGAAAAGGTGGCCGCGGCCGAGCGCTGGGCTGCGAACTACGGCCCGTTCGGCATCTTCTTCTCGCGCCTGCTGCCGGTCGTGCGCCATCTCATCGGCATCCCGGCGGGCATCGTGCGCATGGATTTCCGGCTCTACTCCCTGTATACGCTCATCGGCTCGACCCTCTGGTGCGCCGTGCTCGCGTGGATCGGCATCAAGGCCGGGCAGGATGAGGCCCTGATGCGCGGCGAACTGCACCAGATCACGCTCTGGCTCGCGGGCGCCTTCGTGGTGCTCGGCACCATGTACTACCTCTTCGTCCACCGCCAGATGAAGGCGGAGAAGAAATAGGACGTGAGCGCAGATTCCACGGTTGGAACAGGACACAGAGGACACCGAGGAACAGCGGGAGTTCACAGAGCGAGCGTGAGTCGACAACCACGCCCTCCATCCACTTCATCCGCCAGGAAAAGACCGAGATCGAACAAAACACCATTCAAGTCTCGGTGACCTCGTGCCTTCTCTCTGTGCTCTCTGTGACCCTCTGCCTTTTTGAGGCTGCGGAGGTTTGCTCTCGACAGGCCCTGCCGGCGTTTTGAGACTCCGCCCGTTTCCCGCGGGCATAGCACAATGGATAGTGCACCGGTCTCCGAAGCCGGTGATCTGGGTTCGATTCCCAGTGCCCGTACCAGTCTTCGCTCGCCGCGGCAGCGCAACGAAGACTGCCGCGCCGTAGCCCGCGCCTAGCGGGCGAAGGCGGGCAACGACCCTCAGAAGCGAGCTACGACCCGGCAAGCCATCCCCGACCAAGTCGGGGTTGTCCTCCGAAGCCCTGAGCGAAGTCGAATGGGGCGAAGGAGGGCATTTCACCCTGCAAACGAACCGCTCTGCGAGCTTCCGCCGCCGTCCCGCATGCGCGGGACTTTGGCGGACAAGACGGATGGCAGGCCAGCCTCCGGCGCGCCCCCGCCCGCGCCTTTGCCTGACGTTCAAAAGGTGCGTCCCCCCCTCCCCGCGCCGCCCGGAGATCGCCCCGCCTCGTGGCAAGGATGAGGCGCCCGCACGGCGGCCGGCGGTTTCGGCCAAACAAAACCCAGCCGGTTTGGGGCGGGGTTTGTAGGGTACGGGCCGGTAGGTGTCGCTCAGGCGGCGGGCTTGGCCGGCGGGGTTTCGACTTTCGATTTGGCGGCCTTGGAGGCAAGCATCCACAGCCACACGCAAAGCGCGGCGAGGACGATGACGGCGATAACGCTCCACCGGCGGCCGACATAGCAGCCACAGACTTGCATATTTACGCAACCGATGATGCGGATCAGGTGGCCAAGGCCCAAGAGGCCGAAGATCACACTGGCGACTCGCAGCCCGAGAGCTGGAGAGTTCATAATAATATCCTTTCTGGGGTTTGACCGCTGGGAGCGGGCCTTACGGAGTGTGTGGTGCGGGTCGGTTGTTCGTTTGCCACGAACCCCGCCTCCATTCAACCCGATTCGCGCCGCCCCGAGATCGCCCCGCCTGGTGGCAAAGGGCGCAGCGAGCATGCATTCCGTGCCCGGATAGGGCGCCCTTCGTCTAGCACCGCGCCAAAAAAAGCGGGATTATCCTTGCACTGTCATTGTCTCGCGGTCTCGCCATGTCCCATGCCCACAAAAGCGAAATTCATTCAGCCAGTTGTCTATCTTGGCTTCACGATGGTTTTTAACGGAAGGCGCCTCGATATAGGTGTCGACGGACAAGAGTATTTCATCGAGGCCTATTTTTCGAGTAGATGCCCGCCACTTCCGCACCCGGGATTTGATCCCGAGTCAATGTGGCAATTGATCGCCCGCTCCAAGGACGGCACCGCTCGCTCGCATCCATTTGTCCCCCTCTCGCGCGAGTTCGAAACTCGAGAACAACTTGATGCCGAGCTGCAGAACGGCTGGATGATTCTCAGCGATAACTCTCAAATCGACGAAACCAGAAAGAGAATCATCGACGTAATGCTGCGCATGAAGGCTATTGAAATGATTTCATAGCGGCCCCCCCCGGCAAACAGAAAACCCCGCCCTGGTTGTTGACCAAGGCCAGCGTCTTCATGGCGCGGATCAGATCCGCTTGCCGTTCGCGTCGTACAGGCCCAGCCCCGGCCCGTCCTTGAACATGCCCAGCAGGGCGCGGAGTTGGCCCTTCTCGTCGGACATGAGCAACCCCGGCCCGTCCTCGGTCACGGCCAGTCCGGCGCGACCCTTGCCGTTCTCGTCCCACAGGCTTAATCCCGGCCCGTTCTTGTCCACAGCCATCCCGGCGCGGTTGTTGCCGTTCTCGTCGTGCAAGTCCAATTCCGGCCCGTCCTTGGTTACGCCCAGCCCGGCGCGGATCTCGCCCTTCTTGTCATACAGACTCAGCCCCGAACCGTCCTCGGTCACGCCCAGCACGGCGCGGGTCTTGTCGTTCGCGTCCCACAATCTCAACCCCGGCCCGTCCTTGAACACGCTCAGTCCGGCGCGGACCTTGTCATTCTCGTCCCGCAGGCTCAGCACCGGCCCATCCTTGCCCACGCCCAGCCAGGCGCGAACCTTGCCGTTCTCGTCGCATAGAGCCAGCATCGCCCCGTCCTCGGTCATGCCCAGCCGGGCGCAGGGCTGGCCATCCGCGTTAACGATGAGGAAGTTCTGAGTGCAGATTTCGGCGGCCAAGCCGGCCTTTGTTTCCGCCAGTTCTGTCTCCAGCTTTTCCAAGCGTTCTTCGATTGTCATAGCGGATCCCTTTCGTTTTTCCGTCTTTCCGTCATGCCATCAGGCCGCAGCAATAGCGAAGACATTTGAATTGTCCCGCCTGCGCGACAATTTCTCTTGGACGCGCCATGACCCTCCCCCGTTCGCCGTCAGGCGGAACGGACCGTTTCGCTGTCTTTGTCACGCCCCCCGAGATCGCCACGCCTAAAACAAGGGTCGGGGCGCCCCTCCGGCACGGGCGACGAGAGGGAAATACTACCTGATAGGAAGAACGAAACCCCCAGCGCCTTTCTGTAGCCGGCTGACGTCGTCTTGTGTCAGGTACATAGTGCTCGGTCCGGAGATCGCCGCCACGGCGAAACCGCCCGACGCCAAAGGTTCAACAGCCAAGCGGAAGGGTGATGAGCAAATCCATTCACGTGAACAGGCAACGTCTCTGGTTGCCTGTATCTTCAAAATAGCGCCGTCCAGTGCGTCGCGCTGTTCGTTTGAGAGCTTAACCTCTATCCAGAGTTTGGTTGTCATGAGGCATCGGTGACTTTCCGTAGGGCGGTGACACGTCAAGAATTTTTCAGCGGAGGATCCACCGCTTCCGCCCGCCCCTCCATCGCCAACCTCTCAAATAATCGGTCAACGCCAAAAGGTCTGAACAATCGCGACAATCAACGCCAGCACGGCGATTACGATGGCCCACTTTGCGAAGTGGTTCGCATCGGCGGCAACTCGCAAAGCCTGACCATGCCTTGCTTCTTCCTTCTTTTCTCTTTCCTGCGCCTCCAACTGATTCAAGGCGCGGGTAATCCTGCCTTGAATGTACTCCCAGTGAGCCTGAAAGGCGGGATTCCCCTTCATCGGGGGTTCGACGCGTGCAAACGCTTCCAATGTCTCCTTATCGAGCTTCTCGATGGTGCCCTTATTCAGGGCAACTTGTATGTCGTTCCATTCGGCATTCATCCCGAGTTCTACTAGGCCTTTGGCGGCTCAACCGCGCCCGCCTGGTCCTCTGTCGGTTGCGGTGAAATGATGGCCGGACCTCCGTCCGTTTTCAGGACCCGCAACGGCTTGTTGGCTACACGGGCGATTGTCCGCCTGGCTTCGTGGAATCTTTCGCCTTCGATCACTTCGCGTTTCACAACCTCATTAATCAGAACCTCGTTGATCTGCTCCAGTGCGATATGCACACCAGGAGAGATGCGCTTCAATTCCCTACGAACGACAGCCAGCACGGAATCCGATGTCAGAATGGCCCCAATAAAGAACCGGCTCAGCGCTTGTTTTTGGGCATGATAGGCGGCCACTGCAGACTTTGCCCAGCCTTCCTTTGTCAGCAGAAACAATAGCTCCAGGGTCGGGTCAGCCTTCGGCACAAGAGATGGAAATTCAAACTCGGCAACAAGCTCTTGTTCTATCGGCTTTGAGAAAACCACTTTGTAGATCCGCCACTTGATCCCGTTTGTGAGAACCACCCAATCGACGCCCAAGTTGGTCGCATAATCAACGGCCTGTTTGAGGTGATTCTCTTTTAGCTCTAGGCCGATGGCCTTGACCTCAATCAATACCCGAACCTTCCCATCAAGCTTAAGGGCTATGTCGCAGTAGGTGCCTCGGATAGAAAATTCACTCGTCACCTCGGAGTACTTGTCGTATCCGAAAACATCGGCGAGAATGTCCGCCACAATCACAACGGTATCCGATTCGTTAACATCTCGGCTCTTCGCCGACACCAGGATTGGCTGGAATCGTTTGATCCCAGAAATTAGCCGCTCTTCAACGCGCTTAGGGATAGTCGCCATATGATTTCGGGGTTGATCGACTTTCTAGATTTAGTCTGTTCAAAACGCAATCCACAACCCTTCCCAAGTCCACCCCCACCCGCCTCAAATTCCTACCCGCCGTCCTCCCCTCCCTCATGCAGGAACGCGGCATCAATCTGATGCAGCTCGCCCAGCTCATGATCGCAGGATTCCGCCGTCGTTCGTCGAACTATGGCGAGACAAGAAACCCGCTCCTGCAGTTCGGATGCGCCGAATCCAAATCCTCACGGATTTGGCTACGCAACCACTCCGGTCCGCGCTCTCACGAGCGCAGCTACATTCCTAGATATGGATCGACTCGCCGGAGGCGGCGGCCACCGCCTCCATCACGGCCTCGCCGAGCGTCGGGTGCGGATGGATCGTGGCGTGGACCTCGTCGATCGTCGCCTCTGAACGCGGGGTCAAAACCCGGTCCTATAGCAGGGGTCAGGCCGCACATTTGACCCTTGCCGGAGCTGCGGCCGGGAGCCGGCCTTCGTTGTCAGATCGCCCGAAGGTCAGATGTGGATCGCTTCGCCGGAGGCGGCGGCCGCCGCCTCCATCACGGCCTCACCGAGCGTCGGATGCGGATGAATGGTGGCGTGGACCTCGTCGATCGTCGCCTCGAGCGTCATGGCGAGGCTGTATTCGGAAATGAGTTCCGTCGCCTCGGCCCGACCGCAACACGAAGCGCATCACGAGGCATCGGCTCGCGCCACCTTTTCCAAGCGGCGTAGCCGTTCCGTAAGATCCCGGGGAACCGTGAAGACAATTTTCCTGCCCCGCTTCCTTTGTCCCAATACGCCGCGTGCCTTCATGTCCAGCAAATCGGTCCTCGCCGTCTGATACACCACGTTTTGGCTCTTCTGGTGGCTGGCGATGCTATATTCTTGAAGGGGGTGTTTGAGCGCGTGGCGAATCAGATCCGCCTGCCTGTGGTTGAATAGGTTCAACGCCCGAAGATGCTCCTCCACCTCCCGGACTTCGTTCGTCTTCTGGGCGATGTAATGGTGCAGCTCCTCGATAGCCCGGCGCATCACCTTCGTCTGCGCTACGATGAAATACGTCAGGTCGTTGTCGTCCGTCTCCGTGAAGAGGAATGAGCGTGCATACTCGGCCGGAGCCTTGCGCAGGATGTTCGAGATCGAAATGAACTCAAAGAGCCAGTAACCCCAGTGCAGCATCGCCCAGTAAAACAGCGCCCGCGCCGTGCGTCCGTTGCCGTCCACAAACGGATGATCGTAGGCCAGCCAGAAGTGAAGGATTATGGCCCGGATCACTGGATGGATGAAAAACTCCGGCGTTCGCCCGTTCGCGAACTCGCACATGGCTCTCAGCCGGGCGGGCAACTCCGTCGCTGGCGGCGGCTCATGAAACACCTCACCGTAGTTGTCGCCGACGACGCGCTTCTCATCGGGGCGCCGCAGGCGGCCAGCCGCGGATGCGTTTTCTAGGGTCTTCTCTGTGACCAGACGGTGGAGCGACAGCACCAGCTCGGGTAACAGCTCTTGCTGCTTCAATTCCGAGATGCGCTGCATGGTCACGTAGTTGTTCAGGATCATCTGCTCGCTGGTGTCGCGCGGCGGCCGACCGGTGCGGATCATCTCTTTGGCCACTTCGCGCGTTGTCGCCGCACCCTCCAATTGGCTGGAAGTGATAGCCTCCTCAATGAGTGAGCGGATGAGATAACGGTCACGGGTCTGCGGATTTGTGATCGGTTCCGGCACGCCGATCGATCCACCCGCGCCTACGTCGATTTCATGCAGTTGCGCCTGCACGAGGTCTGGCAGTGCGAACCGGAAGGAGATGCCCGCCTGATCCGTGAGCGGCACCGACTTTGACGCGGCCCCACGTCTCATTTTGATAGACACCCACCACTCCTCCAGCGTGGAACCAGCGGGTGGGGTCAGATACCGCAGTCTGTCCCAATGCGGGTACTCATCCGGCGGAGGTAGGTTTATAACGGTGTCAAACCGGTCGGATTTGCTCAGGCATTTCCGGAGCAACTCGATATACGGCGGCGGTTTTTGTGGATGCTTCATTGTCAATATACTACTAATCAGTGCTAAATTAGTAATTCGAACGCAACCACCAAATTGACAGCCATTAGTAGATCATTGACGCATCGGACACCAGGGTTGAGCCATGGTCTTGAATGCCCGTGCCCGTACCACTTTTCGCCAGTGGCGAAAAGTGTCCTCCGTAGGCCCGGCGAAGGAGGACCTTTCACACTGCTAGCCAACCGCCCTGCGGGCTTCCGCCGTCGTCCCGCATGCGCGGGACTTTGGCGGACAAGACGGATGGCAGGCCAGCCCGATACTCGTGTCGTTTGTCAGCTAGAAACAAAAGCAGCGGCGGGGAGCCGGCCTTCGTCGTCAGATCGCCCGAAGATCAAATGTGGATCGCTTCGCCGGAGGCGGCGGCCGCCGCCTCCATGACGGCCTCGCCGAGCGTCGGGTGCGGGTGAATGGTGGCGTGGACCTCGTCGATCGTCGCCTCGAGCGTCATGGCGAGGCTGTATTCGGAAATGAGTTCCGTCGCCTCGGCGCCGATGATGTGCGCGCCCAGAATTTCCCCGGTCTGCGGGTCGGCGAGCACCTTCACGAAGCCCTCGGAGTCGGCCGCGGCCACGGCCTTGCCGGCCGCGATGAACGGGAACTTGCCGACCTTGTAGGCGACGCCCTTCTCCTTCGCCGCCTGTTCCGTCAGACCGATGCTGGCGATCTGCGGCTGGCAGTAGGTGCAGCCGGGGGAGTTTTTCTCATGGTGCGGCGAGCCGTGGCCGAACATGCCGTTGACGGCGTTGACCGCGCGGAACATGGCCACGTGCGCCAGCCACGGCGGGCCGATGATGTCGCCCGCCGCATAGATGCCCTTCACGTTCGACTGGTAATTTTCGTCCACCTTGATGAAGCCCCGGTCGAGATCGAGCTTCACCTTCGGGGACAGCGCGCCTTCGAGATTGGCGACCACGCCGACGGCCACGATGACAGTCTCGACCTCGAGCGCCTCGCGCTGGTCGCCCTTGACCAGGTCGAGGGTCACGGATTTTTTGCCGACCTTGAAGTTCTCGGCCTTGGTCCCGGTGTGGATGGCGATGCCCTGCTTCTCGAAGCTGCGGTGCAGCAACCGGGCGACCTCCTCGTCCTCCACCGGCACGACCTGCGGCAGGACCTCGATGAGCGTCACCTTGCTGCCAAAGGTGTTGAGAAAGTAGGCAAACTCCACGCCGATCGCGCCCGCCCCGATGATGGCGACCGACGCCGGCGGCTTCGCGCGGGGCACCAGCGCCTCGCGCGACGTCATGATGCGTTCGCCGTCGACCGGCAGGCCGGGCAGCTGGCGGGGCTTGCAGCCGGTGGCGAGCAGGACGCGCCCGGTCTTGAAGAACCTCCCCTTGTGCTCGCCCGCGGTGATCTCGACCATGCCGGGCACGGTCACCTGGCCGCGACCGATGAAGTAATCGACCTTGTACTTGCGGAAGAGAAATTCCACGCCCTTCGCCATCTGGTCGGCCACGCCGCGCGAGCGCTCCATGATCTTGGCAAAATCGAACGAGAGGCCCTGGACGCTGAGCCCGTAGGCCTCCGCCTTCTTCATCCTGGCGTAAAGCTCTGCGCTCTTCAGCAGCGCCTTCGAGGGGATGCAGCCCCAGTTGAGGCAGGTGCCGCCGGCGCGTTCCTGCTCGATGCAAGCGACCTTCTTGCCGAGCTGCCCGGCGCGAATCGCCGCGACGTAGCCGGCCGGTCCGCCGCCGATCACAACCAGATCATAAACCGTCGTTTCAGGCATAAGTGCGTGCTTGCTTGCAGAGTCCTGCTGGCAACGTCGCCATGGCCCCGACCGGGGTCAAACGGAAACTCGCCGGGGGTCGCCGTCCGCCGCGGCTTCCGTTGCGTCCGCCATGTCGGACTCGTGTGACCGGTCCGAGGGGCAGCCCGGATTTTTCATAGCCATGACAACATTCTTGAGCGAAACATCCGTCTGGCCTGCGGCCAGAGCGACTGCATCGCGGCTAACCCCGACGAAGTCGGCCCGACAGGGCGAAGATTTCGCACCTCTGGGTGTGAAATCCTCGGGTCAGATGTCGATCACGTCGTCGGGCTTCCGCGGCGGCGTCTTCGGCCCGCGCCGGGTGCGGAGCAGCCCGCTGAGGGAAAAATTGGTCAGGCTGACGATGAGCGCGCCCCACAGGGCCGACCAGAAATCATGCACGTAAAAGCCGTCGACCAGCTTCGAGACCGCGAGAAAGAGCAGGGCGTTGATGAGCCAGATGCCCAGTCCGAGCGACAGCACCACGAACGGCAGCGTGAAAATAACCAGCACCGGCTTGAGAATCGCGTTGAAGAGGCTGAGCAAAGCCACGACAACTAGCAGGGTCACGCCGCTGTCATAGGTGATGCCCGGCACGATAACCGCGCTCAGGGCCACACCCACGGCGAGGATCGCCCAACGCATCAACAGATTCAACCAGGGATGACGATTCATCAGCGAAGTCCAGCACTGTCGCCACCCCGGCCGGCGGAGCAATGAAAATCCTCGTCGTCCAGGACCACCTGCGCAGCGGCGGCACCGAGCGCCAGTCGATCCTCCTGACGCGCGCCTTTGCGGCGGCCGGCCACCCGGCCACGCTGCTCACCTTCCGCCCCGGCGGCGCCCTCGCCGGGGAGCTGGCCGGCGTCCCCCACCGGGCGCTGGCCTCGTTCGACCACCACCTCGACTGGTTCGCTCCGGGGCTGCTGCGCGCGGTGGCCGCGCTGGCGCCGGACGTGGTGCTGTGCATGGGCCGCATGGCCAACTGCCACGCCGGCTTCATCCAGCGGCGGTTTCCGCGCGTCCTGGTGGTCGGCACCATGCGCACGGGCAAGCCGCTGCCCCTGCTCTTCCGCCGTTCGCTGCGGCGCGTGCGCCACGTGGTCGCCAACAGCCATGCCGCCCGGCAGCGGCTCATTGAGACGCTGGCGCTGCCCCCCGGCAAAATCACCGTCATCCACAATTCGCTCGTCTTCCCGGCCGCGGCGGAGCTGGAGCGGAACGTGGCGCTGCGCGCCGAGCACGGCGCCGGCCCCGGCACCCTCGTGCTGCTGTGCGTGGCGATGTTCCGCCGCCGGAAGAACCAGCGCGAACTGGTGGAGATCGCCGCAGGGCTCCCGGCGGACCTCGACTGGCGGCTCTGGTTCGCCGGCGACGGGGAAACCCGGGCGGAATGCGAGCGGCTGGTCCAGGCACGTCACCTCGGGCCGCGCGTGAAATTCCTCGGCTGGCAGCGCGACCCCAGCCCGCTTTATCTGGCGGTCGACATCGCCGTGCACGCCTCCCGGAGCGAATCCCTCTCGAATTTTGTGATCGAGGCGCAGGCCCATGGCCTGCCGGCCGTGGTCTATGAGGCGCAGGGCATCGCCGAATGCTTCATCCCCGGCGAGACCGGCTTCGTCATTCCCCGCGGGGATCAGGCGGCGTTTCGCGGAGTCATCGAACGGCTGGCGCGCTCCACGCCGGCGGAGCGCCAGGCGCGATCCGGCCGGGCCCACGCCCATGCCTCCAAGACCTTCGATTCGCAGCGGCACGCGCGCGACTACCTGGAGCTTTTTTTCCGGCTCACGGGCACGGCACGTTGAGATTCTTGTCGTAGGAAGCCCTCTGCTGGCCAGCAGAGCGGGCGATCTTATAACCAACCGCCCTAAGGCGTGTCTTCAAACTATCCTGTACTGCGAAGTTGGGAGGCTGGCAGGCGTAGCGCAGCGCTTCAGCCTGCGCTGGGCGGATGAGCGCGGGTTAAAACACCGCGCTACGTGCCGCTGCGGTTGGAGGTTTATTTTGGAGGCTGTTTGCGGTTTGAAGACACACCCTAATCATTTGGACTTCCTNNGTCCAAAACTCTCGGGCGATTGGTATTATCGGTCGCATGCTCCTTCACCGAGGCTACGGCGGGACAAGAGCGACTTTCCTGCGAGGAATTCGGCGCCGACTGCGACATGAAGTTGCCTTTCGTCCCGGCGTGTCCATCGGTTGCGTTCGTGGTTAAGAGCAACCCGAACGACTGCATCCGGCTGCGCGGCGTGCGGCAGAACAACCTCAAGGGCTTCGACCTCGATCTCCCGCTGGGATGCTACATCGTCGTCACCGGCCTGAGCGGGGCGGGCAAGTCGTCGCTCGTCTTCGAGACGCTGCATGCCGAGGGCCAGCGGCGCTACGTCGAGACGTTCAGCGCCTACACGCGCCAGTTTCTCGAGCTCCTCGCCAAGCCCCGGGTCGACGCCATCGAGAACATCCGGCCCTCCATCGCCATCGAGCAGACCAACACGGTGAAGACCTCGCGCTCCACCGTGGGGACGATGACGGAGATCACCGATTACTGCAAAGTCTGGTTCAGTCACGTCGCGGAGTGCTTCGATCCGGAGACCGGGGAGAAAGTCGAGGATGACAACCCGCGGACGATCTGGACCAAGGTGGCGGCCGCGCATGCCGGGCGTCCGGTGGTCGTCGCCTTCAGGGTGACCAAACCCGGCAGCCTGAAATGGCCGGAGATTCTGGCGAGCGTCAAAGGCCAGGGCTACAACCGCTGCCTGCTGGCAGTGAAAAATCCAAAGCCCAAACGCCAGGCGCCCAACGATTCCGCGGCCTTTGCCGCTCACAAGATCGACGACCTGATGGCTGAAAAATCCAGGCCTGCGACCGTGGACCTTCGACCTTCGACTCATCTTTTCGTCGTTCAGGACCGCGTCACCCTGTCGCCGGAAAACCGGAACCGCTTCCTCGAGGCCGCCGAGACCGCGCTCCACTTCGGGCAGGGGGAGGTCCGGCTCTTCGCCGCCGCGGAGTCGCCTCTGGCGGGGGGCGGCGCGGAACGCCGGGAGGCGTACGCGGAGATCGGCCACTACTCGCGCGGCCTGCATTCACCAAAAACCGGCCGCACCTTCCGCGCCGCCACGCCCGCGCTGTTCTCCTTCAATTCGCCGCTGGGCGCCTGCCCGCACTGCCGCGGTTTCGGCCGCGTCATCGACATCGACTACCGCCTGGCCATCCCCGACCACTCGCTCTCCATCGACGCCGGTGCCCTCAAGCCGTGGGAGGGCGAGATTTACGGCGAGTCGAAGAAGGACCTCTGCGTCTTTGCCCGGAAGCGGAAGATCCCGACCGACGTGCCCTTTGCCGCCCTCACGCCGGGGCAGAAGGACTATGTCATCAACGGCGATCCCGACTACGGCAAGCCCGGCAAGGAATGGCCCCACGCCTGGTACGGCCTCAAGGGTTTCTTCCGCTACTTCGAGTCGAAGACCTACAAAATGCACGTGCGGGTGTTCCTGTCCCGCTATCGCGCCTACAACACCTGCGCCGCGTGCGGGGGCGCGCGCCTTCAGCCCGAGGCCTTGTGCTGGCAATGGCGCGGCCACACCCTGCCCCGGCTCTACCAGCTCGCCGTCTCCGACCTCCTCGCGCTGCTCGAGGACGCCCGACCCCCAACCCCCGGCTCCAAACCCGCCGCCGGCGCCCACTCCGCCGACCTCGCCTACGATTCCATCGTCACGCGCCTGCGCTACCTCCAGCAGGTCGGCCTCGGCTACCTCACGCTGGACCGCGCCTCGCGCACGCTGAGCGGCGGCGAAGTCGAGCGCGTCAATCTCACCTCCTGCCTCGGCACGTCGCTGGTCGACACGCTGTTCGTGCTCGACGAACCCAGCGTCGGCCTGCACCCGCGCGACATCGACCACCTCATCGGCATCATCCGCTCGCTCACCGCCGCCGGCAACACGGTCGTCGTCGTCGAGCACGACGAGGCCATGATCCGGGCGGCCGACCACGTCATCGAGGTCGGGCCCGAGCCGGGGGCGCGCGGCGGATACATCGTGTTCCAGGGCCCGGTCGGCGGACTGCTGCGCTCGCCCGACAGCCTCACCGGGGCTTACCTCTCGGGCCGGCGGCAGGTCGCCCTGCCGGCTTCCCGGCGTCCGGTCACCCTCGTCAATTCCAAATCGGAGATTGGAAATAAGAAATCTCGGCCGACCGGCTGGCTGGAATTCCGCCACGCCACCAAGCACAACGTCTCCGGCCTGGACTTCCGTCTGCCGCTCCAGCGACTGGTCTGCCTGAGCGGCGTCTCCGGTTCCGGCAAATCCACGCTGCTCGACAATGTCATTCACCAGGGTCTGCTCACGCAACGCCGGCAGCCGGCCGAGGATCCCGCCTCGATCGAGGCGATCCGCTCCGACCTGGAACTGGGCGAGATCGTCCTCGTCGACCAGTCGCCGGTCAGCCGCACGCCGCGCTCCAATCCCGCGCTCTACACCGAGGCGTGGGAGCACATCCGCGAACTCTACGCCGCGACGCCCGCCGCGCAGGCGGCCGGCTTCAGCGCGACCAGCTTTTCGTTCAACAGCGGCGACGGCCGTTGCGACCACTGCCAGGGGCTCGGCTACGAGCGCATCGAGATGCAGTTCCTTTCCGATGTGTTTGTGCCATGCGCAGTCTGCGAGGGCCGCCGTTTCAAGCCCGAGGTGCTCGCCATCGCCTGGAACGGCCGCTCGATCTCCACCCTGCTCAACACCAGCATCGGCGACGCGCTGCCGCTTTTCTCCGCCCATCCCGACATCCGGCGTCGGCTGGCCGCGCTCGAGGAGGTCGGTCTCGGCTATCTCACGCTGGGCCAGCCACTCAACACCCTCAGCGGCGGCGAGGCCCAGCGCCTCAAGCTGGTCCGCTACCTCGGCGCCTTCAGCGGTGATCCTGTAGGTCGGGCTTTACGCCCGACGGAACAACTCGATGTCGGGGATAAACCCCGACCTACAAGTGACCCCGCCGGCGCATTGCTCCTGCTCGATGAGCCCACCACCGGCCTCCACAAGCATGATGTGAACCGCCTGCTCGACGTGCTGCAGAAGCTCGTCGGGCGCGGCCACAGCGTGGTCGTCATCGAGCATAACCTCGACGTGCTCAAGTCCGCCGATTGGATTCTTGAGGTCGGGCCCGGGGCTGGCGCCCAGGGCGGCCGCATCGTCGCCGAAGGCCCGCCGGAGGACATCGCCCGCGCCCACACGGCCACCTCGCCGTTTCTGCGCACGGCGCTGGCGGACGGCGCTCCGGGTGGTTCGGAGTTCAGTGTTCAAAGTTCCGGGTTGATGGCGGCCGAGGCTCCCGCGACCTACCTCATGGAACCCCGGGCCCGGAACGCTGAACTCACGATCGTCGGCGCCCGCGAGAACAACCTGAAGAACCTGTCCATCGCCATTCCGCACCACGAGCTGTCGGTCGTCACCGGCGTGTCCGGCTCGGGCAAGTCCACGCTGGCCTTCGACATCGTGTTTGCCGAGGGCCAGCGCCGTTTCATGGAGTCGATGTCGCCCTACGCGCGGCAGTTCGTCGAGCAGTTCCCGCGTCCGGCCATCGACCGGCTGACGGGCATCCCGCCCACCGTCGCCATCGAGCAGCGGGTCACGCGCGGCTCGCGCAAGTCGACCGTCGCCACGATCACCGAGGTGGCCCAATACCTGCGCCTCCTCTATGCGCGCCTCGGCGTGCAGCATCATCCCGGGACCGACCGGCCCGTCACGCCGCTCTCGCCAGGCCAGCTGCGCCTGCTGCTCGCCAAAATCCTCGCCACGACGACGGCCCGCCGCGCACCGCACCTTTACCTCTGCGCGCCGCTCATCCGCGGGCGCAAGGGCCATCACCAGCCGATCGCCGCCTGGATCGCGCGGCAGGGCTACGAACTCATGCGCGCCGACGGCCGCCTCCTCCGCGTCGGTGATTTCCAGAAGCTTGACCGCTACAAGGAGCACGATGTCGAGGTCGTCGTGGCCGACTTGAAGCGCGGCATTGCCGCGCCGCTTAAAGCTGCCGAGGCGCTCGGCCAGGCGCTGCGCCTCGGCAAAGGCACCTGCTTCCTGCTGCAGCCCGCCGGGGGGATCCTTTCCTGGTTTTCCACCACGCGCACTGACATCGAGACGGGCGAGTCCTTCCCCGAGCTCGATCCGAAGAATTTCTCCTTCAACTCGCCCCGGGGCTGGTGTCCCGCCTGCCGCGGCCACGGCCGCATCTACGACTGGATGCTCGAGCCCCGCGAGGACGAAGAACTGCCGCCGGAGATCGCGGACCTGACGCGGAGGATCGAATCCCGCACAGGGAATGCCACCGGCACCCCCTGCCCGTCCTGCCACGGCGAACGCCTCAACCGCGCCGCGCGCGCGGTGAAGCTGCACTTCCGCCGGGGACCGCCGCTCTCCCTGCCCGCGCTGCTGCGGCTGACGCCCGCCGAACTCGTGGCCCGCCTGCGCCGGCTCGCCCTCGACGCGCGCGGCCGCGCCATCACGCGGGACATCGTCCCGCAGATCGAGGAACGCCTGAAGTTTCTCGACCATGTCGGCCTCGGCTACCTTTCGCTCGACCGCCCCACCGAGACGCTCTCCGGCGGCGAGGCCCAGCGCATCCGCCTCGCCGCGCAGCTTGGCTCCAACCTTTCCGGCGTGCTCTACGTGCTCGACGAGCCATCCATCGGCCTGCATGCGCGCGACAACGAGCGGCTCATCGGCACCCTCGAATCACTCCGCGACAAGGGCAACACCCTGCTGGTCGTCGAGCACGACGATGCCATCATGGAACGGGCCGACCGCATCATCGATCTTGGTCCGGGCGCCGGCGTGCATGGCGGCGAGCTCATCGCCTGCGACACGCCGGCGGCGTTGAAGATGAACCCGTCTTCGTTGACGGGCATCTTTCTGGCCCGGGGGCTTTCGCATCCGCTTCGAGGGGCATATCGAGAAGTGCCAGGTTTCAAGTCCCAAGTTCCAAGGAAGCTCCAGTCTGCAAAGCTCCAGGCGCCAAACAGACCCAAAACTCAAAACCCAGGACTCAAAACCGACGCCGCGTGGCTCACCCTCACGGGCGTGCGCTACCGTAATCTGCGGAGCGTTGACCTGCGCCTTCCGCTCGGACGCCTCATCATGGTCTGCGGCCCGTCGGGCGCGGGCAAATCCTCGCTCTTCGGCGACCTGCTGCATCCCGCCGTGGCCTGCGCGATCCGGCAGCGGAAGCCGCGGCTCACTGGTCGCGAGTTCGCCCGGCTCACCGGTTTTGAGGCCGAGCTCTCCTCCTCCCGCCTCACGCCTCAGGCCCCGCCCCCCCTTTTTGAAAGCCTGCGCGGCGCCCAGGTTTTCAAAGCGGTCATCGAGGTCGACCAGGCGCCCATCGGCAAGACGCCGCGCTCCACGCCCGCCACCTACCTCGGCATCTTCGACCTCATCCGGCAGTTTTTCGCATCGCTGCCCGAGTCGAAAATCCGCGGCTACACCGCCTCCCGCTTCTCCTTCAACACGGCGGGCGGCCGCTGCGCAACCTGCCAGGGCGCGGGCCGCATCAAACTCGAAATGGCCTTCATGCCCGACACCTACCTGCCGTGCGACGACTGCGGCGGTCTGCGTTACGGCCCGGAACTCGCCGACCTCACCTGGAAGGGCCGGACCATCGGCCAGGTGCTGCAGCTCACGTTCGAGGAGGCGGCTGCGTTTTTCGACTTCCACGCCCGGCTCGGCGAGGTGTGCCGGCTCATGTGCGATTGCGGCCTCGGCTACCTCACGCTCGGCCAGAGCAGTCCCACGCTCTCCGGCGGCGAGGCCCAGCGGCTCAAGCTGGTGAGCGAACTCGCCTGCGGCCTGCAGACCTTCACCGAGCGCTCGCGCGGCATCCAGCCGCACAACCTCTACCTCCTCGAGGAGCCGACCATCGGCCTGCACCTGAGCGACTGCGAGAAGCTCATCCGCGTGCTGCACGGCCTCGTCGACCAGGGCCACACCGTCGTCGTGATCGAACACCACCTCGACCTGCTCGCCGAGGCCGATTACCTGGTGGAACTTGGCCCGGGCGGCGGTCCGGCCGGCGGTGAAATTCTCCACCAGGGGTCGCTGGCCGGCCTGTTCAAGGTCAGGCGCAGTCCCACCGCGCCTTATCTGCGGACGAAGCTCGGACGATGAGCGCGACCTAATCCCGCCGGTGCGCGAGCACGAGGAAGGTTATCAGCGCCGCGAAAATCAGCGTGGGGACGATGACCCAGCCCGGATGGACCGGGATCTGCCAGCGGGCGATCAGCCACGGCACGGCGAGGCATTTGGCGATGATCACCGCCCAGCCGACCTCCAGGAACAGACGGGCGCGGCGCGGCAGGGCGGTGGGAATGGTGAGGGGCGCCGGCATGGTCCCATGCTGGCGGAAACGCCCCTCCGCCGCTCCGCATGGATTAAAAATCGCTGCGCGAATATTGCCCCGGCCTCTCCTCTGGGCGGATTTTGGCCGGCCGCCCGTTCCGGCTTCCCGGTCCGGGCCGGTTGCCAGCGACTATCCGCCCAATGCTTCGCGCACCGCCTTCGAGAGCTCGGACGCATGGACCGGCTTGAGCAGGCAGGCGGACAACCCGGCGACGGCGATGCTGCGGGAGAGCAGCTCCGGGTTTATGTATCCGGTGAGCAGGATGCGCCGCGTCTCGGGATGACGCTCCCGCATGCGTATAAGAAAATCGAGCCCGGCCTCGCCCGGAAGGATATGGTCGCAGATCACCACCGCATACTTCCGCATGGCCATGCGGGACACGGCTTCCGCGGCTGACGCCGCGGTCACGACCTCAAATTCCCCCGTCATCCCTTGCGCCATCGCATCAAGGAACGCCGGCTCGTCGTCCACCAGCAGTACTGGCCTGCGGGCAACCAGCGGGGATTCAGACTCGTACTGAGCCATGACAATTCCGGTCAGCCGGTCGCAGCCGCCCGGATGTTCTGGTCGTGGAGCCTGATGGCCTCCTGCACGACCTTGACCAGCTCGGCCAGCGAAATGGGTTTCAGGAGATAGCGGAACAGGGCGGCCTCGTTGACACTGCGCAGGAGCATTTCCGGCTTCATGTAGGCCGTCACGAGCACGCGCTGCATTTCGGGGTACTCCTCCCGCACCCGCACCAGGAGATTCATGCCGTTGCCACCCGGCATCAGGTGATCGGAAACGACCACCTTGAATTTCTTCTGCCGCAGGATGAGATCCGCCTCCTTCGTCGAGGTGGCGGTGCTCACGTCGAAGTGGGGACTGAGCGCGACCGCATAGACTTCCAAGAGGGGCTTTTCATCGTCAATGATCAGCACGGCATCCTTTCCCTCGTGGGGGGCGTCGGCCGAAGCGGTGTCGGGAGCGTTCATCATGCCGATCATCCTGCTCTTCGGCGCTGGCTTGGCAAATCCATTCAGGGGCGGCCTTCCCCCAGTTTTGGACCGGAAAATACCCCGGCAATTTGGGTTGATTCATCGGGTGCATCGCCGTTCTATCACCCTCGTCACCCGAAGCATGGAGCAAATAAATCTGCACACCGCCGCCCGTGACGGGACCCTCTTTCAGGTGCCGGTCAGCCAGCTCACTGTCGAGAACCTCACCGCACCCAACGCCGCGGGCACCACCCCGCTGCACATTGCCGCGCGCTACGGACGGCTGCGCGAACTGCCGGCCGCCGTGCTGAACGCGGAGACGCTGCTGCGCAAAAACGAATCGGGCTACACCCCGCTGCACCATGCCGCCGAGGCCGGCCATCTCGACCAGGTGCCGCCCGCGCTGCTTACGCACGAAATCCTGCTCGCCCGCAGCAACAGCGGCTACACCGTCTTCCACGTGGCCGCGGCGTACGGTCATCTCGGGCAGTTCCCGGCCGGCCTGCTGACCGGCGAGGTGATCAGGCTCAAGACCGAGCTGGGCAACACCCTGCTCCACGAAGCCGCCGAGAACGGCACGCTCGACCAGGTGCCGCCCGTTTTCCTCACCGCCGTCCTGCTCGACGAGCGCAACATCAGCGGGGAGACCGTCTACCACGTCGCGGCACTCAACGGCCACCTCGACCAGATTCCGCGTCCGTTGCTCACGCAGGACAATCTCCTGCAAAAGACCAGCGCCGGCGACACCGTGCTGCACGCCGCCGCCATCGCCGGCCATCTGGGGCAGGTCCCACCCGAACTGCTGGTGCACGATAATCTCGCCGTCGTCAGCAAGTCGGGCTACACGCCCATCCACGCCGCCGCCGAGACCGGCCAGCTCAACCAGATTCCCCCCGCGCAGCTCACCATCGATCTCCTGCTGACGCGCAACGATCACGGCGACACAGCCGTCCATGCCGCCGCCTTTGCCGGCTATCTTCAGCAGATCCCGGCGGAGCTGCTCACGGCCGAGCTGCTCGACACCCGCAATTACGACGGCGTCACGGTCCTCCGCACCGCCGAGGGCGGCGGCCATCTCGACACGGTGCCCGAGCCGCTCCGGCCCAAGCCGCCCGGCCGCCTGCAGAGTTTCCTCAAGCGCATCGGCGATACGCGCACGCCCTGGGGCTAGACGGTTTATGGGCACACCACAGGGGGCAGTTTCAGTAGATCGCTCCCTGAACCCGGCTTGGGCGGCCGTCCCCAAGCTGACCGCATGCCCGTCATAAGCCCGGCTGCGCACTGGCGTCCCGGAGGATTTTGCCTTCCCCTTGCCGGACCGACCGCCTATTGCCTTGGTTCTTTCACCCTTTGTCATGAACACCACCATCACCGCCATCACCGCCCGCGAAATCCTCGACTCCCGGGGCAATCCCACGATCGAAGTCGACGTCCGCCTCGCCTCCGGCCAGCTCGGCCGCGCGGCCGTGCCCTCCGGCGCCTCCACCGGCGAACATGAGGCTCTCGAGCTGCGCGACGGCGACAAGAAACGCTATCTTGGCAAGGGCGTGCTCAACGCCGTCGCCAACGTGAAGAGCAAGATTGCGCCCGTGCTCGCCGGCATGGATGCCACGAACCAGGTCGGCGTCGACCGCGCCATGATTGCGCTCGATGGCACCCCCACCAAGTCCAGCCTCGGCGCCAACGCCATCCTCGGCGTCTCCCTCGCCACCGCGCACGCCGCGGCGGCCGCGCTCGGCCAGCCGCTCTACAAGTACCTCGGCGGCCCCAACGCCAAGGTGCTCCCCGTGCCCATGATGAANNAACATCATGAACGGCGGCGCGCACTCCGACGCCCCCATCGATTTCCAAGAATTCATGATCATGCCCGTCGGCGCCGGCAGCTTCCGCGAAGGCCTGCGCATGGGCGCCGAGGTCTTCCACTCCCTCAAGAAGGTGCTCAAGGAGCAGGGCCTCTCCACCGCCGTCGGCGACGAGGGCGGCTTCGCCCCCAAGCTCGCCTCCACCGAGGCCGCACTCGACGCCATCGCCCTCGCGGTCAAGAACGCCGGCTACAAGCTCGGCAAGGACGTCGCCCTCGCCCTCGACTCCGCCGCCTCCGAGTTCTACGACGCCGCGAGCAAGAAGTACGTCTTCAAAAAGTCCGACGGCCGCAGGCTCTCGGGCGACGCGATGGTCGCGTTCTACCAGCAGCTCGTCGCGAAGTACCCGATCATCTCCATCGAGGACGGCTGCGGCGAGAACGACTGGGAGACGTGGAAAAAACTCACGGCGGCGCTCGGCGGTCAACTGCAACTGGTCGGCGACGACATTTTCGTGACCAACACGGAAATTCTCGCCCGTGGCATCAAGGAGGGCGTGGCCAACTCGATTCTCGTCAAGGTCAACCAGATCGGTTCGCTCACCGAGACGTTCGACGCCATTGAGATGGCCAAGGAGGCCGGCTACACGGCGGTCATCTCGCACCGCTCGGGCGAGACCGAGGA
>PLMW01000059.1:0-56362 GCA_003142615.1 Opitutia bacterium
CGGGGATGATCATGCGGCCACCGTCCTTAAGTTGGTCAATCAGCGGCTGCGGCACCTGCTCCGGCGCGCACGTCACGATGATCGCATCGAACGGCGCGGCCTCGGGCCAGCCGAGGTAGCCGTCCCCCGCCCGCACGTGGATATTCCGGTAGCCCAGTTCCGCAACCGTGGTCTGGGCCTGCGCGGCGAGGGGCGCGACGATCTCGATCGTGTAAACCTCGGCCGCGAGTTCAGCCAGAATGGCCGCCTGGTAACCGGAGCCGGTGCCAATTTCCAACACGCGATCTGTCGGCTTGAGCATCAGCTGCTCCGTCATGAAGGCGACCACGTAAGGCTGGGAGATGGTCTGGCCGTAGCCGATGGGCAGAGGCCGGTCGTCATACGCCGCGCCCATGACCTCCGGGGGTACGAAACGGTGACGCGGCACCTTGCCCATCGCTTGGAGCACCGCTGGGTCCTTGATGTCACGGTCGAAGGCGGCCAGTTGCTCGCGCACCATGCGGGCTCGGTCGGCCGCCCATTGCGCTTCGGTGCGGCGGCCATAGTCCTGCGCCGCGGGGCAGGAGGCAAGGACGCTCATCCCGCAGGCCAGTGCGAAAAGGGAACCCTGGCACAACCAGTTCATGCTGGTCCGGCATGATACGGCACCGCGGCTCCGAGCCAATCCAAAGCCTCAGCTCCCTTCGGGTGCGCCTTCTTGCGCCTCCGCCTTCTTTTCCGACCCCTTTATCAGCACGCCGAGCTGCTCCTGGATCTTCACGAAAAACTCCGGGCTNNTTCGAGCATGAGCGCGAGGAATTGCAGCAGTGGCGTGTTGACGGGGCTCGGCTCGTTCGCCGGGTCGGCCAGCGTGAGAAAGAGGTTCTCCGCCGTGAGCTTCAGCAGCCGGTCGGGGTTCTCCCCGGCCTTCTTCGGCTTGAAGCTGTGCACCCACCGGCAGAGCACGGCGCCCTCGGGATGGAAATTCGCGTCCTCGCCGGCGAGCACGTCGTGGCGGGATCTCGTCGGAGATCCTCAAGGTAGTCTCCCGTTTAACGAGGCGCCCGTGACCACCCAGCGGCCAAACGGACGCCCGTTGATGCTGGGCGATTCCGACACGAGGCGGGCAGCTAGGCCCCATGTGGTCCAGCCCACGGGGAAGATGGTGGCGTGCGGCTCAGGCGGAAGATAAGCCTTGAGGTGGGCCTCGGTCAGCGGTTTTCCTGCGGTCTTGCGCTCGTAGAGGCCGTCCTCGTCGTGGTAATACCTGCCCTCGCGGTAGAGGGTGATGAGCGGGTTGAGCGGGAACCAGACGTGGCCGCCCTTGGCGAGGTAGACCGCCTCGCGGTAGTTCTCGGCGTCGGGTCTCACGGCCAGCGGTCCGGAGGTCAGGCGGAGGAAGCCGGCGCCCGCCAAGGCCAAGGCGACGGCGAGGGCTGCGCCACCGCCATCATCAACGGCATGATCCGCGGCACGGCACCAACCTGTGGCTGTGGCGGCGACGGAAATGGCGCGGGTTCCTGCGGTTGCCCTTCTACAACAACCGAATCAGGCTGTCCTGCATGGACATGATCAAGATCAGCTAGTGGATGGCCATGACCGGGCTGATCGGCGAGCCGACGGCGGCTGCGGCGGTCACGTAGGCGGCGGGCAGGTAGAAGTTGAGGGCGACGAGGAGCCAGAGCGTCCACGTCGGCAGGTGCGTGCGGCTGACGCCGAGCACCATCCATGGCAGCATCACGGCGATGGAGCGGCTGGAATCCCACGCGAGGAAGTAGATCGCCAGCAGGCAGGCGAATCCCGCCGCCATCGCCCAACGGGCAAGGACGCCGGCGAAGGCCGGGCGCGTGTTCCAGACCGCCACGAGGGCCGGAACAATCACCACCCACCCCATGCGCCAGCCGTGCCACCAGCCGATGGGCAGCCACGCCGCGAAGCGCCAGAAGACGCCGCCCTGCAGCTGGAACTGGTCATCGACTGTGGGGTCGCCTGTGAAGTGGGCGATGAGGCGGATGGCGCAGTAAGGCAGCACGCCGAGGGCTGGCCATAGGTTCCGCAGCCAGCCGCTGCGCCTGTCGCAGCCGCGCAGCACGGCGCAGAGCGGGAGGGCGAGCAGGAAGCGTTCGTCGACCCACGGCCCGAACAGGCAGGCCGCGAGGGCGACGGTCGTGGAGGGCGAGAAGCTGAACAGCAGCAAGGCCAGCAGGTACCACGCGTCCATGCAGCCGATGCCCCACACGGCGTTGGTCCACGCCGAGGAGGTCACGAAGAGGCCNNGGCACCCAGAGGTATTGCGAGTCCGAGATGCCGAGGTCGCGGCAGACGACCGGGATCAGCATCCGCCAGCGCAGGGCCATCGTCATGCCGCGCTGCGCCCAGCAGAAGTCGTAGGATAGGTCCCACCGCACCGGGTCGTGCAGCTGCGCCAGCAGGGACGGGACGCGCGCGCCCTCGTGGTTCACGTCAATCAGGCCGCAGGGCAGCGAGTCCGGCGGGAAGCGGTAGAGCGCCAGGAGGGCAAGGCCTAGGGCAATGGCGATTGCAAGGAATGGTTGAAGGGAGGGAGGTAACCACGACTTTGTAGTCGTGCGCCCATGGTGGACCTGCCCGAAGGTCACACCGGGCGTGACGGCCGGCAGGGACAGGCCGAGACGCTTCAGCGGCTCAGGGTATGGCTTCACGGCCGGTGCGCCTGCCCCGGCGACGGGGAATCTGCCGTGTTTGCCGCGAGGGTCCGCCCCGCCCCACCCCCGCAGCAGGCGAAGGACCGCGTGGACGACAGGAATATGAGAGGGGCGGTGCAGCTCATCTCGAACCGTCTCAACGGTCGCCGCGCCGCCCGAATAGCAGGCCGAGCAGCCAGACGAACCCGAAGGCCAGGAGCGCGATCACGGCCACGGCGCAGATCACCCCCAGCATCGCGTCGACCACCTGCAGCGCCCGGCGCCAGCCGCTGGCAAATGCCGGCCCTGCCGACGCGGGCGGGGGCGCCCTGCCAACGGGCGCGACAGCCGGCATTCTCGGCGCGAGCTGGCGGGACGGCGGCAACTGGGCCTCCCGCCCGTGCGCGTCGAGGATGGTCGGTGCCTGTCGCATTGGTGGGAGGCGGCGCTAGAAGCTGTCGATCTTGCCGGCGATCATGTCCTGCGCGCTCAGGAAGGAGCTGTCGTTTCTTGCATGCGACGGCGTCAAGATTGATGGCCTGAAATTGTCCGAAATTCCGGACATTCGACCAGCCGCCACCTGCTATTGTCAAGTCTGGAAAACCAGACAATGCCCAACCCCAAGAACATCGTAGGGCCGCAGGTGCGGCGATTCCGCGACCGGCACGGCTGGTCGCAAAGCGTCCTTGCGGCTAAATGTCAGATCGCTGGCTGGGACATCTCGCGCAGCATCGTCGCCGCCATCGAAGGGAAGGTCCGGTGGGTGGGCGATTACGAACTCGTGCTGCTCGCGAAGGTGCTGCGGATCAATCCGCTCGATCTCCTGCCGAAGCAGGTTGACTGGGGCGAATTCGCCCTGCGCAAGCGCTGAGGATCATCGGCACTTGCGGCCGGTTAAGCTTGGCAGAAGGGCGAAACAGCAGGCCGCGCGGCCCCGCATGCGGGACTGGCAGGCCTCCTAAGGATGGGCCTCCTGGAGGATCTCCGCGAACCAATGGATGCGCCCCCGAGCCTTGGCGCTGCGCGCGCCCAAGGCCTTCAGCTGCGCCAGCACCGCACTGGTGCTTCCGGGGAGGAAGCTCCTTTCCAGCCGGACCTTTCCGGAGGCCCGGCCGGCCCCACCGGCCGCCCCGATGCGCACCTCCGCCTGCAGGTCCTCCGGCTGGAGGTCCATCACGTAGGCGCGCACCAGCTCCAGCCGCTCCGCCGGCGTGCGCGCGGCGCCCTTGGCCAGAAGCCCAGGTGGTCCGGCCGGATCGTCCGGTACTTGCCGTGGAGGTAGTTGTTCACGCGGCTGACGGCGATCCCCGTCGCGGCCGCGAGCTGCACTTGGTTGACGCCGTTTCGCTCCATGAGGGTCTCAAGCGCGGAGGCGAAGAATTGGGTGCGTGGGGACTTGGTCTTGGATCTGGGCATGGCGGGTTATGGTTGATACACGACAAAGCGAGGGCAGATGACGCGAGAAAATGATGCTCGCGAATGAGCGGTTATCTAGCCCTTAATATTGAAAACAGACCCTGGACCAGGACTCACAGCCCCCCGTGGAACCGGCCGAATGCATGAGCCAGCATGACCGAAAAGACCAGGATGCCCGTCCCGAGGACAAGGACGTGCCGGGTCTTGCGCAGTTCGAAGTTCCCGACCCGGCACACCAGCAGATAGCCGACCGCAAGGTTGAAGAGGCCCCACAGGACGTTGACCGTTGAGGACGGCAACCCCACCCCGGGCGGGGTCGCAAAGGGACTCTGGAAGGCATGGCCTGAGATCCCATTGCCGAGGTGGGGCAGTGCGTTCGCGAGGAAGGCGCCCCCGAAGAAGTAGGCCAGGTGGTGGTACCAGCGCATGATTGCCACCATGCCATCGCGGTTTTCAGTATAGCTCTGAAAGTCTATCGGCCCATGTGTTCTTGAGGGCATCTCGCTCGCTCTTCTGCACGGCAGGCTCCGGCACCGGCAACGTCTTGAGCGGCTCCATCTCGGCGGCAATGGAACGAACGACTCCAGACTCGCGGCGAAAGCCAGCACTCTCCATGACCTCCGAAATGATGATCAACGAATGAGCGGTATCGTCGAGCCCGTCACCATAACGCACGCTCTCTCGACGATAGGGGCAGCACGCTTTCAGCCGCGTGGACACAGTGTCGAGCTGTCCTTTCCGGTAGAAACGCCGTGAGACAAGGTACGACGTTAGGTATCCGGTGATGACACCGGCCAGCAAACCCACTGCGATATTCGAGAGCATTGATTCCGTTTGTTAACACGCGAGGTTATCCGTCAAGGCAGAGAAAAGTTCAGCCCTGTGGGATTTGAGATCGGAGAAGGTCGAGCTGATGAAAACGCGAGGATGCATTCAGTTTTAGGCAGCACTATACACCAGCGGTGCGGTAGATTGCTTCGAAAGCGCTATCCAAGTGATAAGCGCGGCACCTAGGAAAGTCCTTCAGGTTCGCCAGATTTTGAATGCTTTTCCATCTGTCTGCGGGGTGTGGATGGGTCCATTCGCACTCGGGGATCACAGGAGGATGAAGGCGGAAACATAGATCGAAGAACTTGAGGAGCAGACCGAAGTCGTATGCTACGTCTTGTGGGGTCATCGAATCCCGAGCTTTGCGATCTCGAAATGTGGTGAACGCGAAGGCGTCAGCTTCAAACTCTTGAACCCGTGATTGTCTGAGAGAATCAAGCGTAGAGCCGTCTAAAAGCCGGACAATTTGATGCTGAGCCGAACCGAGGTGCCCAAGGATAATATGACCGAATTCGTGAAGGACGATCAACAGCTCTATTATGACAGCGAGCGTATACGTGCGTGGCTCCCATGTCGGGATCGACGGACAGTGCAACGCTTTCACCCCCGCCATATAACCACTATTTCTGGTCGAAGCATAGTGGGCGAGCTGGACGATCGCATGGACAAAATCTCCTTGAGTATGATCGCGACAGAACGGCTTGGCTTCGTGCCACGAGATGAAAGACTCAAACATGACAGTATATAACCCGAGCAACGGAATAACCTCCTGGTTCAGGACAATGAAGGTGGTGCCGTTGGGTGTCATGGATGCAAATCCGTTCAAGCTATGGCACGGGAGGTAGAAAACCCTGGTATGTTTCACATGTTCGGCCCGTGCCCCCAGCAGCCCCAAGGTCATCTCTCGCAAGTATCGGATAAACTTTCCTTCAAAGGATCTTTCGGGGTCGGCCGTCTCACGAACAAAATCCAACGTCAAATTCGCGCCTTCGGATTTCGCTGCTTCGTATAATTTGTCGGCTGTTAAAGCTGCATCGCCCATCTCCTTGAGATAGGTATCGTCGCTCTCAACCCTATAAAGCCATTGAAAGTACTCTTCGTCTGAGAGGGCTGCCATTGATCGGAAAGCTAGGTTGAATCCTGACTCGACCACTGCCTTCTGTGTGTATGGCTGGATATGTAAAATTGGCAACAAGTGAGCCGGAAAGAGGCAAGATTAGGACCGGGGCGACCATACCGGACCGATCACTCGGGACTAAGACTGCCGGTCCGGTAAGCCGGCCAACCCAACCTTGCTGGACCCGGCATTTTTGTATCTGCTGAGGCGTGAGTCTGCTTCATCAATACTGGGGTTGGCTTCTCGGCGCGGCTGCCGCTGTCGGAATCGCCGTTGAATACCTTCTTCGGCGTTCGGCTCGCGTTTCCGCGTCAGTTGCGCAGGAGCTGGAGGAGTATGTAGTTCCGCCACAAGCACCGTTGTCGGCGCCGGGACCATTGACTCCCGACACCGCTTCGGTCGCGGAACGAAAGCAAATCATTTGGAATGGAATCCGAAGTCATCCGGCTCCATCAAATGAAGTCCAAATTGGATGGCTGGTGCACCGGCTTGCCGAAGCGGAGGTGAATGTCCGCTTTCGAAATGTGTACTTCGCGATTTGGGGTTCGCAACACCGCTTTCTCAGGGAGCTGAATCAAAACTCAGGCACAACCACCCGTGCACAAGCCGAAACATTTCTCAGGCAGCTAGGGGAGCAAAACGAGCGGATTCGGGCAAAAGGATTCACGGAATGGATCGGGTTCATGATCGAGGCAGGACTGCTCTCGCAGGGAGTCGACACATTCACGATCACTCCGATCGGCCAAGACTTTCTCGTTTGGACGACACGCGAGCGTTTGCCCGACAGAATCTTTGAGGGATGAAGGAATTTAAGATACCGAATTTCAATGAGCAGATTCTTGTTTGCCGGTCGCTCATTGTCGCCGCGAAGAATGCGAGCAGCGCGATGGACAAATTTGTCCAATGGATCATCGCGGGCTTCGCGGCGGGACTGACTTATCTTTTGGCTCAGCAAAAGGTGTCTTTCGCCGACTTGAAACCCGCAGTTTTGGCGTTCATCTGCGCGGTAGTTCTAGGCGGCATTCAACGATACCTCGCAATGATCGTATCCATCGGCACACAGGTTTTCCAAGAAGCTGAGAAGCTTAACGATGAGAAGAGACCAGTCGATCTTGCCAGGTTCCTCATCCTGTACATTAACGCTCAGCCGCGTTTTAGCAGATGGGCTGCGGCAGGCGCAGCAAGGCGCTTTATGAACGGGGACATGATAGGTACCGGACGGAGATTGCTGTTGATCTCAATCTGGCAATGTCTTCTCGGGCTCACGACAGTCGTACTTTTGATCATTGCATTTTATTTGGCGCTAAGGGTGCTCTAGATCGCCGCGCACCTCGGATCGGATTCCCTAGCAACGGTGAAATCAAAAACTGTTTCTAGAATGACCCTTTTCCGAACAGTGCGCGGGAGTAAACAGAATAATCGTGCAATTTCCCCGATGTCTGGTCGACCTTCCTTGACGGCAAGCTCCAAAGATGGACGGTGTTGTAGGCGACGGACAAGCGGAGATCTTCCGTTACTCGCTGAAGGTGTCGCGCTGAAGGTCTTGCTGGCGGACCATCAGGACCAGCTGGCGATGTAAACAAAAATGGCCCGTCCAGGCGGGCTTGAGGCGGTCGCAGGGTATAACCGGGTATGTGCTGGCTGGAGATCGAGCCTTCCAGTGATCCATGCCTATGCAAGGCGGGGCTGTCCCGCAGGGTGTGAACCCGCGGATGGCCGCGTGCCCGGTTCGTAGCGGCGTCGGCTTCCCAGACGGCGGGGAGCACCACCTTGATCGAGGTGCGCCCGCCCATGCGCGGGTGGAAGCAGCGCCGGAGCGTCGCCTGCTCGTACGGCGCCCCCCGCCATCCTTTCCTTTGGTGCCAGACGATGCTGTTTCCGCCGGGGGTTCCCCCTTCATGCGGGGGCGGGAACTCAGCGCTGGCTGGCCTAGCAGGAACGCCGGCGGCGCGCCTCCGCTGGAGGACGTCGAACTTCTCAAGCGCCCGCTCGAGCATGTTCGGCCCGCCGTGGCTCCAAGCGTGGTGCCAGCCAGCTGCCGCCAAGGAGGGCTGAGCCGTGAGGAGGAGCGACTACTTCGTCGGCGTGCCCGGCGACCCCCGCCCGGGCCTGGTCGTGAGCTGCCCCGCCGCCTGGCCGCGCTCGACCAGGCCCACTTCCAGCCGGTTTGTGGCCATCGTGGCGGACCGTGGCATGTGGCGCGACTTCGACCGGTGCCGGGGCCGCCAGATGCTCCGGCTCGATGGTGCGATGGTTGCCTCCAAGTAGTTGTTGACGCGCGAAATGGCTATGTCGGCGCGCGCGGCAATGGCTGCCTACGTTTGCGTTGGCCATGTGGCCGTCTGGCCGTTAGGCTCCTTGCGATGCTCTTGGGTCCGGGCCTGCATGTGGGAGGGACGTTGCCGGACCGCTGAGCTGCATTCGCGCCGACGCCCATGAAGTCCCTGATCATACCCGACCTGCACGAGCCGCCCGAGCCCGTGCTGGCGGAGATCGAGTCCCTCATCACGAGGCAGGAGCCCGACCGGGTCGTTTTCCTTGGCGACTATTTTGACCGGTTCAGCGACACCCCCGCCGACGCCGCACGCATGGCCGAGTGGCTCAGGGGGAGCATCGCCGATCCCCGGCGCACCCACCTGGTCGGCAACCACGACGCGAGCTACCTCTGGCCGTGCGAGGCGACCTTCTGCCCCGGGTTCACGTGGGAGAAGGAGGCGGCCATCCGCGAGGTCCTGGGGCCGAGTCTCGCCGCCCTACCCTTCGTCTTCCACGCTTGGGTCGACGGCTGGCTGCTGACCCATGCGGGGCTCTCCGCCTCTTGGGTGCCCGCTGGCCTGCACCCGGACGTCCTCGACCGCTGGCTGGCAGCCGAGGCGCAAAAGGCCCGCACATCCTTCGCGGCCGACCAAACCCACTGGTTTGTCTCGGTCGGCCCCCAACGCGGCGGGCGATCATCGGCCGGCGGAATCCTCTGGTGCGACTTCGGCGAATTGCGCCCCGTGCCCGGAGTGCGCCAGATCTTCGGCCATACGCCCGCAGATCACCCACGCTGGATTGGGAAGGATCACCTTTGTCTCGACACCAACATGGGACGGGGGCCACAGCACTATGCCGTCGTAACGGACGGAGCCCTGAAGGTCAGGCCGTTTCCGGCTACAATGCAACGGTGAGGAACCGGAAGGGGCTGTGCCCTGGTCAGCGCGGCTTCATCCAGGAGGCGTCAAGGAACCGCTCGACCTCGCGCCTCGCGCAGACCTTCGTCCGCAGGTACGGCAGCGATTTCAGCAGGCCGCGCTCCTCCAGCCGGTAGAGGCTTGCCTTGGAAATCCCCAATTGGGCGCTCAGTTCCTTCAGGGTGAATGCGAGCTTCGGCGGGAGAGGCTTTTCAGGCTGCGGCGACGGTGCCGGCGGTGGGGTTTCGCGCGGCGGGGCGGGGTCTGCCATGCGCTTTGCCACGAGATGAACGACCCGGTTCGCGATCGCCTCCACGTTACTGACTGGAATTGGAAGGAAACTGGATCTTCAGGAGTTTTAGGCCGGGAGGCGCTCCCGGTCAAATCGACAAAATGGCTGCCCGCATCCGATGCCGTTACGAACTGAATGAAACAAGTTTGGGCGGTTGCAGAGGAGAAACAGCCTTAAAAGGGCGTTAACCAGTGCTCAACTTGCTTCACGGAGTTCGCATTCTGAAATCTGAATGCGGTCTCCAGCTTGCTTCACTTGCTTCAGTTCCCGTGCCGGTGGCCGACTCCTTCCTGCTCCAACCGGCCCGCACGGGACGAGCTGTTAACCCTATTGAAGCTTACTTATACGAAACAATATTAGTTTCTTTTTCCCGTCCGTTCACCGCGTTCCGCCGCTATTCGCCCGGCCGGTCATCCTCCGTGACGATCAGGAGATACAGGAGAGCGAGCACCACGACTGCGACGATAGCATTCATGCAAAGGACGCGTCACCGGACTAGCCCGATGCCGCCGCGCTATTCTAGGCCAATCCGGACCGTTCCGGAAATACACCCTCAGACTGAGGGTGATGCCCGGACGGCATGAGCGGCGGACATGCTCCCGTCCGGCGCCCGATGCGGAAAAATGCCGCAGTCGGCCTTCCGCCTGATTCGGTCACCGCCCGGCTCTGCTCGCGCTACTTCAGACGCAGCGAGCGGAGCAGCCAACTGCCTGCGCCGCTGATCGCTTGGTTGCCACGCACCGCCGCCGCGCGGTGCGAAGCCACCGGGCGAGTTATGCCAGCCCGGCATTACAGAGAGCGTGCCAAAGTATTTCCCGGGATTCCGCCGCCACCGATATCCTGTAGCACATGAAACCTTCGTTCTATGCTCCGCCGGCTCCACCCGCATCCGTTCCGCCGGATTCGCTCGTGGTGCGCACGCTGCTCGCCACCGCCCGGCAGCGCCCCGGCCTGGATGAAGCGCGCTGCCGGCTCGTGCTCGAGTGGCTGCGCGCCGGAGCGGCGGTGCGCGCGGCCCTGCGGGAATCCCTGGCCCCCTGCGGCCTGACTGAACTGAAGTTTGCCGTCCTGGTGGTGCTCTTCACCCTCGACCCCGAGCCGACCACCCCGGCCGACCTCGCCAGCCACGCCGGCGTTTCCCGCGCCGCCATCACGGATGCGCTCGACGGTTTGCAGGCGCACCAGCTGGTAGCGCGTGAGCGCGATCCCGTTGATCGCCGCACGATCGATGTCCGGCTGACCGGGGCGGGCCGCGAGACGGTCAACTCCGCGCTGCAGCGCTTTCTGCAGACGGCGGGCCACGTCGCCCGTTTTGTCGAGAAAGCTGAGCGCGCGGCCGCTGCCGTCGTATGCGCACACCTCAAGATCGGTGCCGGTGACACCGAATGAACCACTCCTCTTCCATGAAAAAGTGTCACCTCCTTATTGCGTTCGTGCTCCGGGCCGTACTGGGCGCGATCTGCGGCAACAAGCCACGGCAAAACCGCCCCGCGCCAGCCCTGTAACGATCCATCCGCAGCCTTTTCCCAATCGCCCAATGAAAAACCTATCTCTTCTCGGCCTCTTGATCGCCGCGAGTGCAGTGTCATGCTCCCGCACACAAGCTCCGCCCCCTCCCGCACCGGAAGTGGCGACGATAACGGTGGCCCGCCAGCCGGTCTTGCTGACAACCGAATTGCCCGGCCGCACCTCTCCCTATCTCATCGCGGAAATCCGGCCGCAGGTCAACGGGCTCATCCAGAAACGGCTCTTCACGGAGGGTTCCGACGTCCAGGCCGGCCAGGAGCTCTATCAGATTGATCCCGCCCCCTTTCAGACGGCGCTCGACGCCGCCAAGGCCGCCCTTGGCCGGGCTGAGGCCAGTCTGCCTGCCATCCGGTTGAAGGCGGATCGCCTCAAGGAGGCTCTGGCCGACAAAGCGGTCAGTCAGCAGGACTTTGACGATGTGGATGCGGCGCTAAAACAGGTCGAGGCTGATATCCAGTACTACAAGGCGACAGTGGAAACCGCCCGCATCAACTTGGGATACGCCCATATTGTCTCGCCGATCTCCGGTCGGATCGGGTCGTCCACGGTGACCGGTGGCGCCATCGTCACCGCGTATCAGCCCACGCCTCTCGCCACCATTCAGCAACTGGATCCCATTTATGTGGATGTGCCCCAATCCACCAACGAGCTATTGCGATTGCAGCGACGTCTGGAGGATGGACGGCTCACCCGCGACGCGACGAACGCTAACCAGGTGCAGCTCATCCTGGGAGACGGCGCGAGGTATCCGTTGGAAGGAACGCTGCAATTCCGCGACGTCTCGGTGGATCCGACCACCGCATCTGTCATCCTGCGGGCAGTCTTTCCCAATCCGAATGGAGTTCTCCTGCCGGGCATGTTCGTCCGGGCGGTGGTGAAAGAAGGCGTCGACAACCAGGGGATTCTGGTTCCTCAGCAAACGGTCTCCCGCGATACCAAGGGAAACCCCGTGGCCCTGATTGTGAACGCCGGCGGCACGGTCGAACAACGGCAACTCGTCATCGACCGGGCGATCGGCGCCCAATGGCTCGTCTCCTCCGGCCTGGCACCAGGCGACCGCGTGATTGCGGAAGGGAGTCAACGCATACGGCCCGGCGTCCCGGTGAAGGCGGTGCCCTTTGATGACGGTCAGAAACAGCCGGGAACCGCGGCCCAGCCAGCGCCAACCTCGAAATAACGGAGACGCGCCATGCTATCGAGATTCTTCCTGAAGCGGCCGGTCTTCGCCTGGGTGATCGCCATCATCCTGATGGTGGCGGGTTGCCTGGCGATCTACCAGTTGCCCATTTCGCAGTATCCCCCCATCGCCCCGCCGTCGATCGCCATCCAGGCGTCCTATCCCGGCGCCTCGGCGGAAACGGTGGAGAACAGCGTGACCCAGATCATCGAGCAGAAGATGACCGGGTTCGACAAGATGCTGTACATGACGGCGACCAGCGACTCGTCCGGTCAAGCCCGACTTGAGCTGACCTTCGCCCCGGGGACCGATCCGGACCTCGCCCAAGCCCAAGTGCAGAACAAGCTCCAACTCGCCATGGCGAGCCTGCCGCAGGTGGTACAACTCCAAGGCATCAACGTCAGGAAAAGCACTCGCAACTACCTGATCATCGTGGGCCTGGTTTCGGAAGACGGGAGCATGAACGGGTATGATCTGCGGAACTTTGCCGCCGCCAACCTGGAGAAGGTGCTTTCCCGGGTGCCGGGCGTGGGTGAAGTGGAGGTCTTCGGCGGCCTGTACGCCATGCGCGTCTGGCTCAACCCAGAGAAGCTGACCGATTACGGGATGACGATCCAGGATGTCATCACGGCGCTGAAGGCCTACAACGCTGAGGTGTCCGCGGGACAGTTCGGCGGGTCGCCGGCGATGCCGGGCCAGCGCCTGAACGCCTCCATCATCGTCCAGAGCATGCTCAAGACGCCCGCCGAGTTTGCCGCCGTCCCGCTGCGCACCAACCCGGACGGGTCCGTCGTACGCGTCGGCGACGTGGGTCGGACGGAGCTGGGAACGGAAGCCTACGACATCGATCTCTCCTACAACGGCAAACCCTCGGTCGGCCTGGCCATCCGTCAGGCCGCCGGCGCCAATGCGCTGACCACCGCCGACAGCGTCAGGGCGAAAATGGAGGAATTGAGCCACTTTTTCCCCATGGGGATGAAGGTCGTTTATCCTTACGACACCACCCCGTTCATCCGGGTGTCCATCGGCGAAGTGGTGAAGACCCTCATCGAGGCGGTCGCCCTGGTCTTCCTGGTGATGTATCTGTTCATGGGAAACATGCGGGCCACCCTGATCCCGACCATCGCGGTGCCGGTGGTGCTTCTGGGAACGTTCGCGGCACTGTCGCTCTTTGGATTCTCCATCAACATGCTGACCATGTTCGCCATGGTGCTCGCCATCGGCCTCCTGGTGGACGATGCGATCGTGGTCGTCGAGAACGTGGAGCGGATCATGAGCGAGGAGGGGCTCTCGCCCCTGCAGGCTACCCGCAAGTCCATGGACCAGATCACCAGCGCCCTGATCGGCATCGGGCTGGTGCTCTCGGCGGTGTTCGGTCCGATGGCGTTTTTCCCCGGGTCGACCGGGGTCATTTACCGGCAATTTTCAGTGACCATCATCGCCTCGATGCTGCTTTCGGTGGTGGTAGCCCTGATCCTGACTCCGGTGCTGTGCGCAACGCTGCTCAAACCGGTGGAGAAGGGCCACGAGGCGGCAGAGACCGGGATCTGGTTCCTGCGCCCGTTCTTCGGATGGTTCGACCGGATGTTCTTCCGATCGAGGGACAATTATCTGAAACTGGTGGGGCGCTCGCTGGCCAAAAAGGTCCGGTACGTCGCCGTCTTCGTCGCGATCGTGGTCGCCATGGGATTCCTCTTCAAGCGGATGCCCACCGCGTATCTCCCGGATGAAGACCAGGGGATGATGTTGGTCCAGGTCCAGCTGCCGGCCAACTCGACCCTGGACCAGACCATCGGAATCATGAAAGAAGTCTCCGATCACCTTCTGAATAACGAGAAGGACACCGTCGATTCCGTCATGACGATTTGCGGCGTCAGCTTCTCCGGACGGGGGCAGAACTCGGGCATGGCCTTCGTCAAGCTCAGGGACTGGGGACTCCGCAACCGTGCGGATCTGAAGGTGGGCGCGCTGGCCGGAAGATCGATGGCGCGGTTTTCCAGGATCCGCAACGCCCTGGTGTTTGCCTTCGCTCCGCCCGCGGTCACCGAACTGGGCATGTCGAAGGGGTTTGACTACCAGTTGCTGGACCGCGGCGGTCTGGGCCACGCCAAGCTGATGGCCGCCCGCAACCAACTCCTCGGCATGGCGGCCCAGAGCCCGGTGTTGGCGAAGGTCCGCCCCAACGGTCTGGAAGACGTGCCCGAGTACCACGTTGACCTCGATTGGGACAAGGCCGGTGCATTGGGGGTTCCGATCACCACGATCCAGAGCACGATCTCGGCTGCCTTCGGCAGCGCGTATGTCAACGACTTCATTGAAGGCGGCCGGGTAAAGCGGGTCTTTGTCCAGGCGGATGCACCCTACCGCATGCTTCCCCAGGACGTGGACAAACTCTATGTGCGTAACGGCTCAGGCAAGATGGTCCCCTTCTCGTCCTTCGCGGGCGGGCACTGGACTTCCGGATCTCCGAAGCTGGAGCGTTTCAATGGCTTTCCGTCCATCAACATCCTGGGCGAGTCGGCACCGGGGAAAAGTTCCGGCGAGGCCATGGATGCCATGGAAAGCTTCGTGCAGAAGCTGCCGCAGGGCATCGGCTATGACTGGAACGGACTTTCCTACCAGGAGCGGCAGGCCGGCGCCCAGGCGGCTCCCCTTTACGCATTTTCCATTCTGGTGATCTTCCTGTGCCTGGCGGCCCTGTATGAGAGCTGGCCCATTCCGATCTCGATCCTACTGGCCCTGCCGCTGGGGGTCATCGGCGGCGTGATCGCCTCGTCCCTCCGCGGGATGCCCAACGACGTGTACTTCCAGATCGGCCTGTTGACGACCCTCGGCCTGGCCACCAAGAACGCCATCCTGATCGTCCAGTTCGCCAAGACCCGGGTGGAAGAGGGCATGGGTCTGATCGAGGCGACCCTGGAGGCGGCGAAGCTGAGGTTGCGCCCCATCGTCATGACCTCGCTGGCCTTCGGCTTCGGGGTCCTGCCGCTGGCGATTGCGCACGGCGCCGGCGCCGGCGCGCAAACCGCCATCGGCACCGCCGTGCTGGGCGGCGTGGTCACCTCGACTCTCCTGGTGACCCTGTTTGCCCCGCTCTTCTATGTGGTGATCGAGAAGAACTTCGGCCGAGGCAGCCGGCGACGCGCGGCCGATAGCGTTCCGCCAATCCAATCTGGGAACAGCTAACATGAACAAGAACGCTTTTCTTTCGCTCGTTGGAGCTGTCCTCCTCACGGCCGGCTGCACCATGGCTCCGAAATACGCGAGGCCGGAGGCCCCCGTCCCCGCAGAATGGCCGGGCGGTGCCGCCTACCAGAATATCCAGACTACGGCCGACGCGCCGGCAGCCCCGGACCTGGGTTGGCGGCAGTTCTTCACCGACGAAAAACTCCAGCAGGTCATCGCGACGGCCTTGACGAACAATCGCGACCTGCGGCTGGCCGCTTTGAATGTGGAAGAGGCACAGGCAATGTACGGCATCAAACGAGCCGAGCTGCTGCCCGCGGTTAATGCAGTCGGCAGTGGGAGCAAAGAAAAGGTTCCCGCCGATCTCTCGAGCACTGGAACCGTGCGGACCTCGGAGCGATTCAGTGTCAACCTCGGCGTCACATCCTGGGAAATCGACTTCTTCGGCCGCATCCGCAGCTTGAAGGATCGGGCGCTGGAAGAATACCTGGCCACGGAACAGGCCCGCCGCAGCACACAGATAATGCTAGTGGCCTCGGTGGCTGACACGTATCTGGCTCTGGCCGCGGATCGAGAGAATCTGACCCTGGCGGAAAGCACTCTTGCGGCCCAGCAGGATGCCTACAAAATGAACAAGCGCCGCCATGATCTTGGCCTTGTGCCGGACTTGGACCTTTATCGTGCACAAGCGCAAGTGGATACTGCCCGCGGAGATCTTGCCCGCTTCAGACAACTGGTGGCGCAGGATGAAAATGCCTTGAACCTTCTGTTGGGCGGTCCGGTGCGGGGCGAACTTCTGCCAGCGGGGTTGACCGGCGTTACTCCTCCGAAAGAAATTTCTCCCGGCGTGTCCTCAGAGGTGCTCCTGCGCCGGCCTGATGTCCTCCAAGCCGAGAGCATGCTTCGGGCGGCCAACGCCGACATCGGCGCCGCCCGGGCGGCATTTTTCCCGCGTATTTCCCTGACGGGCGCGTTTGGCACCTCCAGCAGCGATCTCTCCAGACTCTTCAAATCAGGCCAGGGTTCGTGGAACTTTGCGCCGCAGATCGTTATGCCGATCTTCGACGCCCGCATCTGGTCCGCGCACCGGGCCGCCAAAGTGCAACAGGAGATCGCCGTGACCCAATACGAGAAGGCGATTCAGAGTGCCTTCCGGGAAGTGGCCGACACCCTTGCCGTACGCGGCACTGTGGACCAGCAGGTGGCGGCGCAGCAATCCCTGGTCAATGCCATTGCCGAAACCTACCGTCTGTCCAGTTCCCTTTACGACAAGGGAATCGACAGCTATCTGAGCGTCCTCGACGCGCAACGGTCCTTATACGCAGCGCGGCAGGGATTGGTTTATCTCCGCCTGGCGAAGCTCGCCAACGATGTGAGGCTTTACGCCGTGTTGGGCGGAGGCTGGCAAACCGAACCATCGCCCGGTTCCGCCGCAATGTCCGGCTCTTCACCAGAGCACCGCCGCGACTGATTTTCCGAAAATCCATCCTGGGAGTGGCGAGAATATGAAAAAAATAAAACAGCTAAAACGCAACGTCCGTCGTGGCTCAAAAAGCACGCAAACTGTGCCCTCCACCGAGGTACGCATACGGCAACGTGCCTATGAAATCCATCAGGCGCGCGGCGGCGCTTCTGGACGCGATCTGGACGACTGGCTGCAAGCTGAACGCGAAATCAAAGCCGAGATGGATCAACTGTCGGAGGAAGATCCTACTGGGCCGGAAGAACTTTTGCCCCCTCAAGGCTGAGGTTTCTCCGCATCGCGCAGCTCCTGCCGCTGGTGTTCGCCCGGAGTGTCAGCGCCGAGGCCCGCTTCAACATGGGTCTGGTCATCGCCACCGGCACGGCCATCGGCACGTGTTTTACGCCCTTCGTTGTGCCGGCCTTCTACGTCCATGTTGCCCACGACCGCGGCGCCGGTTCTCGCCCCCCACCCATTAGCCGCCAGTTTATGCCCTTGCAGGGCAGGCCGCGGAGGAAGTCGGTCCTCCGTCTCCTTGAGGAAAAAGGCCTGCCCTGCTTCCCCACTCCCGCTTATGCACCACTCATCTCCCTCCCCGCCTCCTTCTCGCCGCGCTCGATCCGGTCGCAGGCCCGCCACGACCTAGCCGGCGCCATCGCCCGGCTCGACCGCGCCACCGGCATGCTGGCAGCGAAAGATTCGCAGTGACATTCGTACTTTCCCGTCCCGCACTCGCTGGCATTGTCGGGGCATCGCATCAGCCGTTGGCCGGCCGTAGGTCACCGGCAGCCTACCGCACCACATGAACCCACGTCTTCTCTGTCTCGTCGTCCTCGGAGCCGCATTGGGTGCCGGCGCACCCTGTGCTGCTGCCGCGCTGATCTACAGCCTCGTCGCTCCCTCCGCCACGGTGCGCTCCAGGCCGACCTGACCGTGCCCTCTAGCGTGCTCAGCGGCAGCTTCGCGACCTACCTGCACATCCAATACTGGTCCGGCTACGGCGAGAGCCTGCTCCATTACGACCGCCGCACCGACACCGTGCGCACCGGCTTTTCGCTCGTGCGGTAAGCTGCGCCGCAGAACGCCTCCCCTCATCGTTACGATGCGGCAACGAAGCCGCACCGATGGCGAAACAGTCCGAGAGGGAGGGCCGAGCTCCCGCGGGGCTGAAGGTCCACGGGCTCACAGGAACTCGCCCCTCCATTGACCGAATCAAGTCCGAAGCCGTCTTAACGATTCCGGTCACCTGGCTCCTTCCGGGAAAGCGCTCGCCATCCCGCAACCGTCGACCACCATGCCGGCAATGGAACTGCGCCACCTGCGCTACTTCAAGGCCGTCGCCGCGACACTCAATTTCAGCCGGGCGGCCGAACAGTTGCACGTCGCCCAGCCGGCGCTGAGTCGTCAGATCCACAATCTCGAGGATGAACTCGGCACCCGGCTGTTCGACCGGAACCGCGTGCGTGTCCAGCTCACCGACGCCGGCCGCACGCTGGTCGCCCACACCGACAAGATCCTCGCCGAGGTGGATATCGCGGTCGAATCGGTACGCGCCGCCCAGCACGGCACCGGCGGCCGGTTGATGATCGGCAACGACTGGCGGCTCTCGATTCATCTCATCCCCGAAACCATCGCCGAGTTTCGCACCCGCCACCCCGGGGTCGAGATCGCCCTGGTCGATCTTCCCACCCGCGAGCAGATCGCGGCCTTGCGGGCTGGTCATGCCCACGTGTGCTTCCTGCCGCGCGATTCGGTTCCCACTCACGCCGACTTTGACTCCATGCTCATCCTGAAGGCCGAGATTAGGGTGGTGGTCGGTCGCCGCCATCGTCTGGCCCGGCGCCCGTCGGTACGGCTGGCCGATTTCCGCAACGAGACCTTCGTCCGGCCGACTGGCGTCCAGATGGAAGCCTACACCACCTTCGTCGTCCAGGCGTGCCGCCTGGCCGGATTCACGCCGATCTTTGTCACCCACAAATGCTCGTCGCTCGAGGCATTCCTTACCCTGGCAGGCGCCGGGCTCGGGGTAGTGCTGCTGCCGGACATTCTCTGTCCGACCGACCGACCGTCGGTGCGTTACCTCCAGTCTGACTGCCAGGCGATTGAGATTTACGCGGTATGGCTGCGCACGGAAACCTCCCGGCTGCTGACCGACTACATTGCGATCCTCCGGTCGCATGTCGCCGCAACCGGCATTCGACCTGACCCTCCCACCCGGCTTATTCGACCAGCGATTCGAGCAGCGCCTTGAACTTCAGCTCGGTCTCGACGAACTCCTTTTCCGGTTCCGAGCCGGCCCCGATGCCGCCGCCAGCGTAGGATGCCGGCTGGGCGAGCACGTTGAGCAGGCGCACGCACGCCGGTAACGCCGCGCGCACCGGCGTCGGCGTATGCAGGTGCTGGACGTTGGCCAGACGCTTCAGCCCTGGCCACACGGTAGAGCTGCAGGCCATCCCCGGCCGCGAACGCGGCGGAAGCCGTGGTCGACATTGGCACACGCAAGTTGTAATCGATCCCCACGGAGCATCGACATGCTGCAACCACCATTCTGGAGTGGCCACCTTCCAGACTGACACTACGGGTGGCTCGAAAAGGTGAGTCCGTTCAGGGGGAGGACACACAAAGAGGCACACAAAGTTCGGAGCTGGATGTACTCCAAGTCCTCGAAAAGTGGGACGAACTGCCTGCGCGGGTTAAGGCGTCGATTCTCCGGCTGGTGAAGGAGGCGGCAAAAGGAAGTGGTCAGTGAGAGCGCCGATTTAGGTGACTTGACGGAGCGCAGCGCGGCGTGCAGTATGCCACTGTCGCCTGCCGCAGCACCCACGCCGCGCACGGGCTGGTCGCCTCCATGAGCCGTCAAGGCAACTGCTACGATAACGCCGTCATGGAAGCCTTCTGGAGCAGCTTGAAAAACGAACTGGTCCATCGCTGCCGCTCGCTATTGGTTGCCGCGTGGAAGACATGGCGGAGGGGCATGACGGGTATGGGCATGGTCAGCCGGTTGGGAACACGCGAACTAGAAAACCAGTCTGCGGGCGGGCGGGCTCAAGCGCTGGCGTAGTGCTTGCGCCGTTCAATGAGCTCATCCTGCATACGCGCACCGATTTCGCTGTTGATGGGATAGTAATACAAGCACACCACGCCGATGATGAGGGGAATCGCGGGATAGATGCTGGTCATGAGCACGATGCCGTGGAGCGACTCCGCCGACTGCTCGACGTTGGCGACGTAACCGTGGTAGCCAAGAATCCAGCCGCCGATGGCGCCGCCTAGACCGAGGCCCGCCTTCAGGCCGAACACGATGGCGGAGTAGATCACGCCCGTCGCGCGGCGCCCATTCTTCCAGTCGGAGTAATCGGCGACATCGGCCATCATCGCCCAGAGCAGCGGGATCGTTGGGCCGTAGGCCAACTGGACAAGCACCTGCATCACGAACGTGAGCGCCACCACTCGCGGTGGAATCAGAAAGAACAGCGTCATGAATACCGCGGTAAGTGTCAGCCCGACCATGTAGGTGGCTTTGGTACCAAAGCGGATCGTGAGCATCTTGGAAAAGAGGATGCCCACAATCGAGGCAGCGAGGCCAGCGACGTTGAACGCACTGAAGAGGTCCTCTCTCCCCACGTAATACTTGAAATAATAGAGCAGTACGCCGCCCCGCAGCGCGAGGGTAACGAAGATAAGGACGGTCAA
Organism: Opitutia bacterium; assembly: GCA_003142615.1. Taxonomy (GTDB): domain Bacteria; phylum Verrucomicrobiota; class Verrucomicrobiia; order Opitutales; family Opitutaceae; genus Fen-1467. The sequence goes on from PLMW01000059.1 coordinate 20,514, forward strand.
AATGAACAAAACGATCCAAGGCACATTACGGATGAGGTCGGCGAAGTCCTGCTTGATCGACGATTGCTGGGTAGGGTCGGGTCGGACGCGCTCGCGTGTTGTCCAGAATGTGATCAGGAAAAGGATCGCACAGAATACGGCGAAGAGTCTCATCGTGAGCTGGTAGCCCTTGGCGTTGTCGCCCCGGCCAAAGTATTGCACCAGCGGCATGGCGAGGCCCTGGACCACAAACGCAGCGAGCATGGCGCACACGAACCGGTAGGAGGACAGGCTGGTGCGCTCGATGCGGTCACCTGTCATCACGCCGGTGAGTGCGGAGTAAGGCAGGTTGTTTGCCGAATAAACCATCATCAGCACCGTATAGGTCACGTAGGCGTAGATGAGCTTGCCGGTCGCTCCGAAGTTCGGGGTGGTGAAGGCGAGACACGCGGCCAAACCGAACGGCACGGCGGTCCACAGAATCCAAGGGCGGAATCGGCCCCACCGCGTGCGCGTGCGATCGGCGATGATGCCCATAAATGGGTCGAAAAACGCGTCCCAAACCCGCACTACGAGGAAAAGCGTGCCGACGGCAGCGGCGGTCAGCCCAAAGGTGTCGGTGTAGAAGCTGAGCTGGAAGATCAACATCGTCTGGAAAACCAAGTTGGCTGCCGCGTCGCCGAGACCGTAGCCAATCTTCTCGCGAACGGACAGTTTCTCAGGGGTGTTGCTCATAGGGGGAAGGAGGCGAAAGGGGTAACTCACGCCGGTGCAATCTTACCAGCCATGGAGATACTGCATCAGCACGTTCTCCAGATATTCCTGCTTCCCTGAGCGAGGCTTTGGCTCGCCGAGTTTGGGCAGCACGAGCTTCTCGAGTTCCTTGAAGCTGACTTTTCCCTGCTCGATGTCGTGGCCATAGCCGGTATCGTAGGCGAATCAGCTTCCGCCGGGCGCACCCGGCACGTAGCGAAGCTGGAGTTGCTTATGGTAGTCGAGCGACTCACGAAAACCGCGGCCGAAATGTCATTGCTTAACAGTCTTTTCCGGCATGCGATCTACAAATACGCCGTCGCCAGCGGGATCAAAATTATAGGAGGCCGAGAACCCATCACGTTCGAAATGGGCCTGCTTCTTATTCTGCGGCCATTCCATCCAGGGGTTTTTGATGACGTACCGGTAGTCATCATAGTTGATAGTCTTTCCATTGATGCTGTGCTGCGTGAAATCATCCTCATCCCGGTGGAATTTGAGCTGGATTCCCTCGCTCGAGGTGTAGGTGATGGAGCGAGGAGTCACTTTGAGTTCATTAGCGACAATCGCTTTCTGGAAAGCCTCAAAGGAAGCATACCGACTGGAGTCGGATATTTCCCAAACGAGATAATCAGAAGGATCGTCGAACTTGATGACCGTCCCGACGTCATGCGGTATGGCCGAGTCGGCCAGCTCCGGGATATTCTCGCCTTTCACTCCGAGGTACTTGAAGATCACCATCCCAGCTGTTCGGGGAGTGTCGACATGATAGCCGGAGATCACTGGGCGGATGGCGAGGTAAACCGATCGATTGAGAACGGATTTCGCGGTAAAGAACATCCAGGGCGGATGAGAAGAGAAGTCTTCCTTGAAGCCTTCCTTGATCCAAATCTTCGAGGGGAGTTGCGCTTGTCCGTTTTGGGTAATCGCTACCCCGGGTCCCACCACGCTATACATGGGGCAGATGAGACTATATTTGAGGTCAAAACGATTATTGTCATCCAAGCCGAAGGGCAGGACGGCTAGACCGGTCTTCCCGAGCGAGTCTCCCGGCGTCGCCACATAGGCTCCTCCGGCATGATACCCCCAGCCATCCCACGACTTAAGGGCAAATCCGAGCGCATAGTCGGGCTTGATCCAAGTTGCTTTCGGTTTGTCCGGCAATCCGTCGCCAGTCTGGGCGATAGCTTCGGTGACCATATACCCTTCCGCGGGCTTATTGACGGCAACATCAATAATCACCTTAGGAAAGCGTGGATTTGTTGGATTATAGTCGGAAGTGAGCAAAGACGCATAGCCCCAAGCACCCCAATAGAAATAATCCTGAGCGGAAGGAACATACGGCAGATCGTCGAAGAGAAGGTAATTATAAATATGCAGGAGACCGGGCAGCCGGACTGTGTGTTTTTCTGAATTCTCATGGGCACCGGCGAAAACTCCGCCGACTTTTTCTTCAGCGTAATCCGCCAGAACGAGATCTATGAACATCTCGCAGTATTTCGCCATAATAGGATCGTCGACCGAGTCGCGTAACATCCAAAAATCTCCGAGGTAAACGTGCGTATAGGTGGCGCTGTCCTTCTCGGTGATGCCCCAATCCATGTGGCGGAATTCTTCAAACTGCCACGGTTCAATCGTCATCCTTGGTTTCCTGTAACCGATCAGGTAATCATAGAACGCTCTCTTCCAATAGCCCCAATAGCTCTCAACTCCGGGCAAGCTGCTGTACATGGGAACGGACGGACCATCCGGTGGGGTATAAGATTCGTTTCGGTAGACCTGACAAAGCAGCAGGGCGTGCAGCGTGTACTGCAGCCGGTGGTTTTCTGTGTACCCCGTGGCACCGGCGAAGGGCTGCTTCCACGTGTGAATGCCAATGTGAATTCCCGGGTCATAGCATGTCCGCGGGATGAAACGGCGGAGGGATTGCTCGGGAATTACGCATCCGTCAGGCTCCTTGCCGTCTCTCATCTTTGCCACGGTTTCCGGGAAGAGCAGGTCTTTCCTGCCCTCATAGGTGAGCAAAATGCGCATGGCGATGAGCGCGCCGGCATGATTGGTCCTTGCCCACCACTCGGGTTTATCGAGTCGATGGCAGAAATCGAGGAGCAGGTCGTTGGCCTCCTTTACCCGTGAATGGTCCTTGGTGCGATCGGCGTAATAGAGTATGGCCAATGCTTTGATTTGATCCGTCAGGTATTCCCCGGCTGGCGGGGGCGCCGCTTTGATGATCTCCTCAATCGCTCGCATGCGCCTTGCGTCAAAGCTATCAACGATTGCCTGAACATCTCTTTGCTTGAGGGCCTCCGATTTCCTGTTCTCCGTTTCTAGCGCGCTGGCTCCAGCAAACGAGGCAGTTGATGTAAGAACGATCCCAAACACGGCGCAGAGAATGAGCCTTTGTCGAATGGACATCTTCAAACTCCTTTCGTTTGGTTACCCGCGTTTATCTCCGTTAAGGAATTAATTCTGCCGTAGATTACCTGAAAACCAGCCAATCGACGTCGCTTCAACACAGTGATTCCGATTTTTGTGAAGGGTGGTACCCGTTCCTTGAGGTACCAGCGCAGGAAGCCTTTCATAACTGGCCGCTTACCAACTACAGACTTGTTGGACGATGCCGGCCACCCCAAAGAGGTGGCCGGCTGTGATCGGAACTCGCCAGTATTCGTGATCAGAACTTCGTGCTTAAACTGAGGACTCCATGCAGCGGCGGGCCGAAGCTGGAGGCGGACGCATAGTAGAATTTATTGGTGAGGTTTCTCACCGCCAGATCGGCCGTCCAGACACGACCAGCGATGTGGAATGGGTAACCGCAAACAACGTCGTACGTGGTGTAGCTGGGCATGATACTAACGATGGGATTACTCGCTTGGCTGACAAAGCTACCCGCGTAACTGACGCCGCCACCGAAATAGAACCCTTTGAGGCTGCCACCTTGGAGGATGTATTTACACCAGATGTTGAACGACTGGTCCGGTGTGCCGACGAGATGCGTCCCGTTGAAGGAAGCGTTGGTCGGGTGCTGGGTGTACACGGCGTCGGTCTTGGTGTAGTTCAGGTAGAGTTGCATCCCCCGAACCACCGTAAACAACAGGTTGGCTTCGTAGCCGGTGCTTTTTTGCGAACCGCCCTGGACATCCGTGAAAAGCATGCGGCCGTCGGGCGCCGTGCCGCCGAAGATTTCGAACACCGCGGTCGGATTAACCTTGAGGTCGAAGTAAGAGACCGTGCCGGAGATGCGGCCGTTGAGAAACTCGATTTTTAGGCCGCCTTCGTAGCCCTTGCCGACCGAGGGTTTGGCCGGGATGGTCCGCACGTCGCTGTTGAGTCTGAGCAACGCAGTGTTGGCTAAGAACGATTCGCTGTACGACGCGAATGCCGAGACTTCCGGGGTGACCCGGTAGAGCACCCCCACCTGAGGGACATTGGCTGCGCGGGAGCTGTCGGGCGAAGTGAATGCGCCGGTGACGTTATTCAACGCTGGCGGATTGTGCACGCTGTAATGGCCGTAGCCTCCGAGGGCTTGGAGCCGTTCCTTAAACGCAGAAACGGCCAGGACGCCGTAATACGAATAATTATCAGCGTAGCCATTGCTGTCGGAGTTTAAGTTCAGCGCGTCCATACCGTACGGCACAATACGATTCCACGTGGCGGGATTACGCATATCCCACGGCGCCAAAGTGGTGTTGGTCTTCATGACATTGTGAGTGTTGGTGTAGAAGTTCTTCTTGAAGCCGAACAGCGGGCGCAGTTTAACTCCTAAGACGTCGAAATCCCCCGTGAGCTCGATCTGGCCGGTCTGTTCGTCGCTCTCTTGGTTATCATAGCGATTTCGCCGATACATGGCGTGCTGGGGCGGGAGCGTGCCCGCGGGATAAAACTGATCGATGACGGCTTGGGTCAGGATGCCGGTGCCGGCCTGACCCGTGATCCGGTCGCGCTGGTTGAATTCGCTTTGCTCTATGATCGCGTGAAGCTGGATGTGATCCGTCACCTTGACGAGGAGCTCTGCGGAGAGTGCTTGGCTGAAGTATTTCTGCCAGTCGCCGATGCCGGTGAAGCTGAAATTGTGCGGCAGGCCAGGATAGGGCAGAGTCGCCGTGCCGTTCACGTAGACGATGAGCAGCGAACTCGGCGTGTTCGGCTCACGGCGCTGGAAGTTCTCATATTCGAGATTCAGCGTTACGTTGGGTGTCATCTTCCACGTCAGCGACGAGGCAAACATTTGCTTGTGGCCTTCTGCCAGTTGCGAAAACCGCGCGATGTTCTCGTACATGAGAATGGCGCGGTAGAGCAGTTTCCCGTGGGTGCTCGGCACGGGGCCAGTGACATCCACCAAGGTCCGATGGTAACCGTGGTCTCCGCCCTCGACAGACAAAGAGGTCTGCTGATGCTCCAGCGGCCGTTTGGTGATATAGTTGATGAGGCCACCGGGGTTGATCTGGCCGTACAGCAGCGAGGCCGGACCCTTCACGATTTCGATGCGTTCGACGTCCGCAGGGTCGAGGAAGCGGAAATTAGTCGTAATGCCGTTGCGTTGGATCGCAGTGTTGGTGAAGCCGCGCAGGTTCCAACGAACCCAGCCGCTTTGGGAGGTGTTGTCTTGGTGAACGCCAGACCACTTGACGATGTCGTAGAGGTCGTAATCGGTTTGGTCTTTGATGAAGTCATCCGTTAAGGCGGTGAGGGTCATTGGTAGGTCGCCGATCGGGATCGCGATGCGAGTGGCGCTCACAGAGTTAACAGCCTTGTAGCCGGCATCCCTGCTGGAGGTGACCTCGAACGCCGACATTTTGATGACTTGTTCCTCCGTAGGTGCAGGTGAGGACGCCGGAGCAGCCGGAGAACTTGTTTGTGCCGGAAGGTTCGCCGAGCCGACGGACATAAACAACGCGGCCACCCAGCTGAATAGGGTATGGTGTTTCTTCATGCTAGTTTCCTTTTTTGTTGGTAGGTTTGTTGGTAGGGAATCTTTAGTCGGATCCGGCGGCTTCGCGCGCGTGACGGCGAGGGCGCCGCTCTTCTCGTCCTCCGTCACGGCGAGACCCGTGCCCACCAGCATCCGTTCGAGGGCTGCGCGGGTGGTGAATTCGCCCTGCACAGCACTTGTCCGCACCCCTTCCACCGCCGCACCCGAATAGATTAATTGCCCGCCCGACTGCGCCATGAATTGCTTGAGCGTCGCGACGGCATCGCCGGTTGGGATGGCGAACGACTTTCCAGCCGCGTCGGCAGCGATGGTTGCTTGGGTCATGAGATTGAGAGAAATGAGGACGGCTAAAGCCACCCGGCCGATCCGGGGGCGTCGGCAGAAGTGCTGAGGATTAGACGTAACGACATTCATGCAGGCCGGCTCGGTTTGGGTTCGGTGGAGCCGAAAGCCCGATGTCGGTCTACTTACCATGAACGACGCGGCACCTGAGACAAATGACTACGCATCCGCTGAAGTTCTTTCAGCACGCGGATTCACGGCCTACCGCCGGCCGCGCAGCACCGTCTCGTTCTCCAAGCGCTCCGCCGTGACACCGAAGCTCGCCTCGAGGAGCCGGACAAACGCGTCGTAATCGCCCACGCGGAACGAACCGCCCACCTTCAGGTCGGCGATCGCGGGGTCGGCGACCACGAGCTTGTGGCGGCTGTAGCGATTGAACTCCGCCACGAGCGCGCTAAGCGGCTTCGGATCGAACTCGAGCCGCCGGTCCTCCCAAGCAAACATCTGCGAAATCTCCGCGGGCGCCACCGGCACCACAACCATCGGCGCCAATGCGACCGCGTTCGCGAGGGGCGCAAGGGGGATCACGGCGCGTTGTCCCGCCACAATCACAGGCAGTTCAGCAGACGAGGCCGGCCCCGATCCCGCGGGGGTGATCAGGGACGTGCCCGTCCCGCGGATGTCGTTCACGCGCACCCTCCCCTCCGTCACCAGCACCTCGATCGACTCCGGGCGCAGGCGCACATTGAACGCCGTTCCCACGGCGCGCACCTCGACTCCACTGGCTTCGACCACGAAGGGCCGTGCCGGATTCTTTGCCACAACGAAATGGGCCTCGCCTCGCGCGAGCCGTACGCGCCGCTCCGCAGCCGTGAAGCCAACCTCGACCGCGCTGTCCGTGTTCAAGGCCACCACCGAGCCGTCGGGCAGCGCCATCTTTTGCAGGCCGCCCACCTCGGTGGCGGCCGTCCAGGAAAAAGACACGGCCTCGTGCGCCGGCCTCCACCAGCCAACATAGGCGACCACGAGCGCTGCCGCAGTCGCCAGCGTGACAGGAAGCCAGACGAGCTTCCCGTGGGAACGCCGCAAGGGCAGGTCCGCGTCGGGCTCGGCGTTTCCGGTGGGACGAAGGGCGGCCAGCCTATCGAGGACGCGCCACGCCGCGTCCAGCCGCGCGAACGCCTCCATGTTGTGCGGGTCCGCCCGGAGCCATTGGGCAAGCTCCGCCTCCTGCGCGGCGGTCAATCCGCCGTCGCGCCTGCCGAGCCATGCGGCCGCGGCATCCTCGATCGCCGTATGCTCACGGCTCATCGGCGTGCGAAGACTGGAATTTACCTCTCTCATGCGTGTCGAGGATTGTGACGCCCCGTGTCTGCAGGTATTCGGCGCAGCGGCGGACACCTTTGCCCACTTGAACGTTCACGGTGTGCTTGGAGATGTCGAGGCGTTCGGCGATTTCCTTGTGCGAAAGGCCATATATTTTGCGAAGCTTGAGCACCTGCCGACAACGGCGCGGGAGGGACTCGATGGCCTCCGCTAGCAGGTCGAACTCCTCGTCGCGGCTGATGGTTTCGGCCACTCCGGGCCTACTATCTTCCAAGACGGGCAGCCGGTCGATTTCAACTATGTCCTCGAGCGAAACAGTCCGCCTCCGGCGGAACACATCGAAGGCCGCGTTGCGCGCCGTCGTAAAAAGGAACCCCCGCGTCGAGCGCAGCGTGCCCGCGATTTTCGCCCGCATGATCCGCAGGTACGACTCCTGCACCACATCATCCACATCGGTCAGCGTGGGAAATTTTTTATGCAGGTACGCCCGCAACATAGGCTCGTGCGGTTGAACTTCCTCGGTGAACCAACGGGCTTGCTCTGACGGGGGTGAACTCACGGCTGCAGGTGGGGCGCGGAGCAAAATGCGATGACGCCACCCTTGGGTAATAAAACACAGTGCCGTGTCAAGCCACCTTGGCCTGATCGGTCATCCACGGTGGACAGCCGGCACCGGAAGAATCGGCACCTAGCAGAGATCAACCCGGCAGCGCTTCACGCAGCGTACGGCAGACAGATACGACGTCTTGCCGGACTTGGAACCGGCGAAGACGGGTATCTTCGGGCTCGTTGGTGCGCGCATCCGCCAGGCGCGGCTGCGCCTGAAGCCCGCCGTCTCGCAGTTCGATCTTGCGGGCCGGCTGGCGGCGCTCGGCCTGGATTTGGACCGCCCGACTATAACCCGCATTGAGAACGGCCAGCGCTACCTCCGGGACTACGAGATCCGGGCGCTCGCCAAGGCCCTCAAGGTGTCAGTGGCCTGGCTGTTTGGGGAAAAGGAATGATTCACGGTGGCACGGGGCGGCCACGGCTGTGCGAGGCTATACACCGCACCGGTTGGTCAATTCCGGTGAGCTTCGGCCAAGATCTCCGCGAACCACTCCAGCCGCCCCCGGGCCTTGGCGCTGCGTGCGCCCAAGGCCTTCAGCTGCGCCAGCGCCGCGCCGGTGCTTCCGGGGAGGAGGCTCCTTTCCGGCCGTGCCCTTCCGGAGGCCCGGCCGGCCCCGGTTGCAGCCCCGATCCGCACCTCCGCCTGCAGGTTAGCCGGCAGGAGGTCCATCACGTAGGCGCGCACCAGCTCCAGCCGCTCCGCCGGCATGCGCGCGGCGCCCTTGGCCAGGAGCCCTAGGTGGTCCGGCCGGATCGTCCGGTACTTGCCGTGGAGGTAGTTGTTCACGCGGCTGACGGCGATCCCGGTCGTGGCCGCGAGCTGCACCTGGTTGACGCCGTTTCGCTCCATGAGGGTCTCGAGCGCGGAGGCGAAGAATTGGGTGCGGGGGGACTTGGTTCTGGATGTGGGCATGGCGAGTCTCTATTAAAGGACGACGGAGCGGGGCTGCGGTTGCAGGCGGTCAAGACAGCCAACGGCGATCCGTGGCCGAGGGAAAGATCATTTTAGGAGTCTAATTCTCAAGGCCGCAAATCAGGTTGAAGGGAGCTGGAGTTCGTGGCAGAAGCGAAGCTGACCCGCGCCACACCCATCGTAAGGCCCGCCCTCGATGGGCTCATCTCAGAAAGGATGTCGTCATGAACTCTCCAACCCTCGGACTGCGCGTCGCGAGTGTGATCTTCGGCCTCATGTGCCTCGGCAATCACGCCTCAGGGGGCAGGAACCGGAGCCGGTGATTCCGCGGCTTGCAGCTGCCCGAAGGCGATGAAGATCCCTTCCATGGCCGGTGCCGGCTTGTTGGCAAAGATGGCCTTCAGGAAGGAACCATCATCATCCTTGAACTCCTGCTCGGCCAGGCCGCCTGAGGCCTTGTCCTTCACGCCCAGGAGGCGCATTTTGTATCCGGAATAGTTGAGATCAAAGAGATGGTCCGAAGATTTCAGGATCACGAACTGGCAGACATACTCCACTTCGAGGCCCTTGTCGGCACTCAAGGCCTTCTCGACCATCGCCGGCGTGATCGTGATATGCGACTCCTCATCGGTGAATCCGGCCAGCGCCTCGAGCTTGATGGCCCCCGTGAATTGCACGACCGTGCGCCCCTGCTCGGTGTCCAAGGTCTCCCACTTGGTCGTCTTGAAGTAGCGATAACCGTCCAGCGCGCCTCCTACCGTGACCGAGGCGTCGGACGCCAGGGTGCCGGTTTTCACAGTGGCGATTGGATCATTCCCACAACCAGCCAGAAGGAGGGAGGAGGCAAGCAGCAGGCTTGCGCGGAATGTACGGGCATAGGTTTTCATGGTTTTTTGGAGGTTGCATGGCCCGGGATGCTCTTCGGGGCCGGGCTCGTTGGCTGCCGTGAATGAGATTTGTATGACGTTACAATCCCTCCTCTGAAGATGGTGCGGCTGCGGAGCACCGAGCCTACGACGCCGCGACTACCGCCTGGCAATGCGTGCACCGCAGGACCGTCTTCTTCATTACGAGCAGCCAGCCGAGCAGGCCGCCAACGAAGGACGTGATGATGATCACGAGCGAAACACCGCCCGCTACAACCGTGCCGGCGCCCGCGCCGACCTTGCTGGCAGACAGCGACAGCTTGACGGAGTCAACGGCTGATCTCTGCGCCGGTGTCAAGGCGGCCAATTCTGCCTCCGAAGGCGTCTGGCCCGCTATAACCTCCGTGATGATCGACTCAGGTAGCTTCTGCGCCTCGAGGCTGGTCCGCGCTTCCTTCTCGATCGTTGCCGACACCTTCGTACTGGCTGTACAAGTGCCGAGAAGCACCAGAAACCCAATGAGCATTCCGAGCAGGCTGGGGATGAGGAGAATGTACCCGATAACCACCGCTGGACCGCTCATGCGGTGTTGCCGCGCCCGCACCAGCGTGCCCTGGCCGCAAGTCCGGCAGACAGGCCCGGCGGGGGCGCGGGAGGTGGTTGGCGGCGGGGGGGCGCCGACCGAGACGGGAGCGGGCGGCGGGACGGATGCCGCCCAGCGTGAGCCGACGGCGGCCCACTGGTTCCCGGGGATGGCTTCGTGCCAGTAGTGATCGGTGGGCAGCAACACGCCCGACTGGAGAAGCGCCGGCACGGCCTCCTCGGGATATTCGCCAATTTCCTGCCCCTGACGGCTGAATTTGATCTTCATGGATAGGGTCCTCGATTCGGTGTCCTACTGACGCGCGGCCCGTAATGATACGCCCCGGATGGCCGGCCTGTACAGGGTAATTCAGAGATTCAGAAACCCGGAAACCTTGGCCCCACTCACTGTCCCAGACGCGGACCGCGCCGACGCCTTCGCGCACAACGTCTTCCCCGGCGTCGCCCTGCACGGGGACGCGGCCCTGAACCTGGCGGTCCGGCTAGCCGCGACGCAAGGTTGTAGCATCGAATTATGTCGCAAGGTTGCTGCGCACGAACGCCATGACGTGCGGATGCCACTTGCAACTATTGAAGCCGGAAGACGGATGTTTAATTGCGTACGCTCGGCAGGTACCGCCTGGATATGAATAGTGACGCGTCAGTATTCGACCAGCCTCAGTCTCTAGCATTTCATCTTCGGGGCGCTGCTTTGGAAGCTTCTCCCAGAGGCGGAAACCCAAGACAATTACGATCTCCGGTTTCAGCAAGTCCAAGACCTCGAAAAACGCCGGCTCGCTGGCCTTAAACATGTCAGCGGTTGGGGAAATACGCGATTTCTCGCCTGGGGACTGCTGGACGTAGTTGTAAAAGCTGACTGAGCGCCAAAACTTACACTTTTCTTCAGGCGTGGGACGATACGTGTTGAGGAAGGTTCCCGCTATCTTTGTCCAGAAGGCTTTCGTGGGATGACGTCCGTCGAGTTGGTTGGCGATCTGTTCAATTGTAAACGTCGCGCAATGGTCAAGGGGCGTTCCAGTAACCCACCCATAGTGGGACTCGCCGAGGACTAATATTCGCTTCCCGAAAAGTGCGTGATCGTAGTCGTCGCCCGTCCAAGGTTTGAATTTGATCTGTGTCACCATATTCACACTGACACGGGCACGTTGGGCCAGCAGCCCGCGTTTCAGAGACAGGCGTGGCGCTCCGTTTCCAGAGCGCCACTTAGCCTTGCGGTGCCTTGCCTCGCCATGAGCGCGGATGCGACCGGCATCTGCAGATCGCGTTACGCCTCACGGCTAGTAAGGCAACTGCCGTCCGGCGTTGGTGACAGGCACCAAGCGGGTTGGCAGTCGTGTTTGTGAGGTCGCCTAGGCTGCCATTGATCGGCATTCTGGGATACCACGCATCCACGGTCGGAAAAATCGGGAGGGAGAGATTGCGAGTCAAGTATATCAAGCAAATGACTTCCAATAACACCTATCACCCTGACGTGGCCCCCGCGGCAAGTGCCCCCAGTTCAGGACTCGTGATGATCTCATGACCGATCTGGCGGAGTGCGGCCAGGTGTGCATCACGGAAAATGACCGTCGCCTTTACACCCGATCTCCACCCCACCCCCACGCTGAGGCCGAAACCGCGCATCAAGAGTTGGTACTTGAGGGAACGTGCAAGATCAACATGGGCGCCACCGTCGGTGTTTGCGGCCTCCAACACCAGTTCACGACGGGTGATCGCAACAGCTATGCCGTCGAGGGAGCGAAGTATCGGCTCTGCACTCCACCAGTCGCCCAGAGGGACTTCCACGCTGCGTGATGTGTTGTCTAAAAACGGCCGAAAATGGCCGGTGTTGGCTTCAAGTCCTAAGAATCCCAATGGCTGGTAATTCGGCAGGCCGGGCTGTGATAGTGGGACCGTTGATCGTAGTTTGATGTCTGGCCGGTTGAGTAGCGTACGGACAAGGGATTTCGATTGTTTCGTATCGTGGAAGAGGATGCGGGCGGCCTGTGCGATGCGAACGGCTTCCGATCTCCGTCCGGCATCAAACATGCGGCACGACGTGATAATAAAATCGATTTGCCGTCGAAGTTGCTGGATCAGCTCTGCGCACATTCACCTAACGCTGGTCTAGAAGAGGGGGGCTATGCAAGCCGGCGGCGCGATGGTTGTGCTGGTGCACCACGGCGATAGCGCTAGTGGTGCTTCTTGCGAGCGGACAGCGAAGAGGCGCATACTGACCAACCGCGTCCGCATCTCGGCGATGGGCATGATCGAGTTTAGTCGAGCGGTGGCATCGAGAACGGCATAATCCACGTGCCGGGCGGGGCGGAGAAGATGGACAGGACGGGCGCGAAGGTGCTCCAATACACATGCCAGTAGGGCAGCGCGAAGTTGAGGCCGCTTATCGCCATGGTGATCGCCCCATGGTCGAATTGTGATTCTCAGAGGTTAATCCGCCTCGACCCAAAACACGCTCAGTTCTCGAAACGCTCGACCCAAAGCTGGCCGTCGGTTTTGACGATGCCAAACTCCAGCATGGCTGGCCGGGACGTTCCGTCAGCGTAAAACGGCCGGTTGAAGAAAAAGGTGCCAAGGTGCTGCTGGCAGTAGCACTCCATCGAGCGATACAGGCCTCCCGCGTGCGACCAGCCGCGATTCACAGCGCGCAACTGCATAAACAGGTTGATCTCAAGCCCGCCGCCGAGCGCGTAGGGGATGAAATGCCCCTTGTCGCAGTCGCGGCCAAAGTGCTTTTCGGTCGGCCCGACCCAGCCGCGCTGACGGCTCGCGTCGCGTTTAGTCGGCGCGTGGCGCGAGAACCCGCAGGCACCAACCAGTCGGTCCTCGGTGGCAGCGTCCGGTGCGACCTCGCCGCGTTCTTCCAACGCAGAATACCAGTCAAAGATATAGGTGAAGTCATTGTCGGTGACGCGGAGGATGTTCGTTAGGCGGAGCGTCAGTTCGAGGTAGGCATCGTGCCACAGGTAGGGCAGCTCGTCCGCGAGCAGGGCTCCAATCTGCGCCACGTCACCGCCAGCCGCGTGGTCCGCCACGGCGCGGTAATCAATCGCCTAGGCGCTATTGTCGCTGGGTGCATCGGGTGGACGACTGAACGCCAGAGAGGCCAGCAAAATTATGGCGACGGTTATGTCGAGGTTGTGCCATGTGCCGCGGGCAAAGCGAAACGGAAAGAGCGGATTGAACACGAGACCGACGATGGCATAAGCGGGCGCGACTGAAGGCCAAAAGCGGCGACGGCAGAAAAAAAGTCCCCAACAACAAGTGAGGAAAACGACCCAGCGAGTAAGAATGTAGAAACTGTATGGGTGCTTGGCGGTGGCCCAGAACGCGAATCCAGCGGCAATGCAGCGCGCGCGATAACAAAAACGAGACGAGAGTGGTCAGGGATACGGGTCGTAGTCATCACGAGAATTATCGAGGGAACAGGCGAATGAACCTTTTCATCTCACTTCAATTCCTTCCAGCTCGTGAGCAGCTGGGGGTCTCCGCCTAGGTATATGGCTCGCACACCCTTGCCGTCGGTATAAACCGCTGCCTCCACGAAATGATCCGGCTGATAAGCCGGCATCGTCCCATTCATACGCACCGTCGAGGGGTCAAAGGCAGCGTCGGTGGACGGCATCGTCTCCGGCCCCTTAGCGACCGTTCCCGAAGGCGGGTTGATCGGCGTTGCATCCTCCGAAAGCCTCTGCGGCGACTCGTCCACGATGATCTGCGTCGGATCGTGAACGACAATTTCAGGCGTTCCCCGGTACACAGTAATCTTTCCAGTGACCCGCACGGTCTTCCCCTTGAAAGCTTTCTCCGGCGGGACGGCGAAGTTTCCTCGGTCGGAACCCCAGATGACCACAGTGAGGATCGCGTCCGGGTAAGGCTTGTCGAGGTTGAGGAAGGTGGGCTGCCCCTTAGCCCTGGCCGCGTGGGTCGCGCTGGCGACGACGCCACGCACGGTCTGGACTTCGCCCATGTGCTGGGAGGCCTGCGCGGCTGTGATGACATCCGCACGGACGAATGGATCGGCGATGGTGAATAGGAAGGCCGTCGCCAGGAGAAGAATGCGTTTCATCGATAGTCCTTTTTGTTGTCAGCACTTCAGCACGGCGGGATTCCGCCCGACCGTGAACACAGCCATTCGACCTTCGTCGGCAGGGGTGGCGATCCGCCCCTACGCCAACGAGGCCTACCTAGGCCGTCACCAACATAGCGGCCATTCGTGTCTCTTTTGGGCTGGGCCACGCTGGTCGCGTTCGTCTGCTCGTCGGCCCAGTAGCCAATCCACCACGTCGTCCGGCCATCGCGGTTTCCCCAAGCCGCCTGCGGGCTCTTGGGCTGCGGCATGATGTAGACCCACCCCTGCTGACTCAATTCGAGAGCCAGCGCGATTGTCGCGTTGTCGCAGTCAATGCCACCACGCAGCGGCGGGGGTACGCTCGTTGTGGCAGCGAGACACGCCGCAGCGCACACGAAGAACAACGCCGCAACAGCTGGCGTGCGTTGGCTCATGGAATCGCACTTAGCCTTGATTCGGCGGAACGGCAAGACGAGACGACATCCTCACCCTGTCGATTCCCGCTTGGTCGCGATCCATTGTCTCGTGCGCTCCGGTAGCCGTGTGATGGCTGGGCAGGGCCGGACGCCGCGTAAACATTGTCGCAGGACGCCGGCCAATCCGCAAAAGGTCGAATATGGCCGGAAGGCCGCGTCGCGTTCGACGTGAAAAACCCGCAGCAGGCGTCCCTAGCGGCGCAGGCGACACATCCTGGCAGGTAGACGTTCTTCCAGTCGGAGATTGATTGATGGGCGTAGGCTCGCAGTGCGGGCCGCAGCAGGCAAAGCGGATGGTTGAGAATGCCGACGGTCAGCCCTGCGGCGACCAGATCGTCAACCGCTCGTTCAAGTTCTGCCTGATAATCCGCCGGATCGATCCACAGGGCATCCAAGTTGGTCCGGGCGTAGCCGATGAGCTCAAGCCCCATGAACACCACTTGGGCGACGAAAGGCAGATTGCGCGCCACGAACCGCGCGAACTGGGGCAGCCGGCGGTAGGTCTCCCGGTGGACGACCATCCGAACCTCAATCCGCAATCCGACGCGGCCAAGGTTGAGTAGTCCAAGCATCGTCTGATCGAAGGCGCCCGCAGCCTGGACCAGATAGTCATGGTCGCTTGCGGTCTCGGCGTACAGAGGAATGCCGATCATCATGTCGGGGTGCTGGACCGCCGCCACCCGTTCCGCGTAACGCAGATAGCGGAACAGCCGTCCGTTGGAGAGGAGATGAAGCGAGGTGGACGGCAGGTGCTGTTTGGCCGCCTGCAGGACCTGCAGCAGCCTGCCATAGAGGAGGGTCGGCTCTCCGCCGGTTATACCCAGCTCGGTGGTGCTCTTCGGAATCCACGGGATCATCCTCAGGATGTCGTCGACCAGGTAGTCGTCGCGCACGTCGCGGGGCGGCTGCGAGCACATCAGACAGCGGCTGTTGCAGCGCTCAGTGAGAAAGAGGACATTATGGCTGGACGAGCTTCGGAACAGGACGCGGATCTCGGATCGAGCCGGATGGAAGCGAACGACGTCGCCGGACCGAAGGTAAGCCAGGTCGGGCGGAAGGCGCACCATACCGGCAGACAGTCTGTCAAATCCTGCAACCAAGACCACCCGGGCGTCCCGTAACAGCGTGGAATCCGCCGCTGGAGCAAGGCACGCCCGATGCTCGCTTGGGCCGCGGAACGGCTGGCCCGGCTGCTCAACCACGGCCAGAAACGGGTCGCCATCCAGGCAGAACTCAGTTTTCGCAACGAGCTTCATTGCGCCCACCGCATGAGGATTGTTGCTGCCACCGGGTCATCTTCCATCAGCAGGATCAGGTGACGCATGATCTCCCTGTTGCGCCGACAGAAAGCGCTGGTGGGCGGATGGCCCGCCAGCGTGTGCTGGGTGGAGTGGTTGAAAATGGGGTCGCTACCGCAGTACGGCTGGAAGGCGCAATCGCAGCACCCGGGCAGCCCTTCCAGCATGAGGGCGTGCGCCGTCGCCAGCCAATCACTCCCGGCGAATAGACTCTCCCACGAATCGTGATGGACGTTTCCCAGCCGGAACGTCCGATCGCCCATTTCCGCCAGCATCCGGCCCTCGTCGGAGACGTAGACGTCGCCATCGTAGTTGTAGACGAGGACGCCCAGCCCGAATCCCGTGGGTGACTGAAGATCGACGTATCCCGTGGGGAACGGGGTCAATATGCGCCGTAGCAGGATCGAAGCGTAGACTTCGCGGATTGGCACGCCCTGTCCGTTCAATTCCAGGATTCGTGCCAGGGCGCGCCGGTAGAAATCGAGAAACTGCTCCGTTTCGTACCCGACGCGGCGCTCCGCCGCGGCCGCGAACCCGTACCGGCTGATGGGCCGCAAGAACACTTCGCGGAATCCTTGGCGCGCGTACTCGTCGACGATGGCTTCAGGCTGGAGCAGGCTCTCGGCGGTGCATGTCATCAGGGCCGACACGGCGTCGTGCCCCAGACGGTCGCGACATCGTTTGACCCCTGCAATGGTCCGCTCGTAGGAGTCGCGCCCAGGCCTGGGCCGGTTGTGGTTGTGGAGGCCAACCGGACCGTCAAGCGATGTCGAGATCTGGACGCGGTTCTCCGCGAACATATCCAGCATCTCGTCGGTGAGAAACGAGAGGTTGGTCGCGACGACGAATTGCAGATCCCGTCCGTCGGCGAGTGCCTTCACGCGGCGGACGATGTGCCTAATCAAGGGGAAATTGAGCAGCGGCTCCCCGCCCTGAATCTCAATCTTGATCATCGGCGACGGGCTCCGAAACATGAGGTCAACGGCCCGGTCAGCCGTGGCCGGACTCATGTCGTAGGCCACCCGATCCTCTGACACCCGCGAGACTTGGCAGTACCGGCAGGAATGGTCGCAGCGCAGCGTCACCACGAATATGTGCAGGGCGGTCAAATTAGGGAGCTCGGATTGGCGTGTCCGATACTGTGCCGCCAGCAATTCGAGATGGGTCTCCAAGTTGCCCTCGCTCAGGAAATGCCGGGACTCGAGTTCGCGGTATCTAGGATCTTCCCGCCCAAGACGATGCTGAATGAGCGCTGGCAGCTCGTCTGCAGGAAGAACAATATGCTCGCCGACCAGGTTCGTCGTGACACAACGCTTCGCATCGAGCCTAAGAAAGCGCAGCGGCAGAAGGCGGTATCCGCCCGAGCCTTCAAAACTCGATCTGGGACGAAACACAGGAGCCCGTGGCTTCATCGGCGCAGTTCGAAGGGTTCGAACCGAGCCTCGGCGGACAAGCGCAGGGCGGCATTGATCGTTTCCGCCCACGCGTCGTCCATGAGCTTGTCGGCCAAGAACGACGTGCCCGCCTCATTGGTTTCTGTGGAATTGACCGGAAGGTCGTAGAAGGGCGACTCAAGCCTCAGGACGGTTGGGGTTGGCAGAGGGTTGGGCATGGCACGGGTCAGAGAATGGATCGGCGGTTTCCAAGTCGCGGTGCAGGAGCGGTGTCTTCGAGAGGGCGTGACTAAAGACAAGATCGCGTATTCCCCTGGTCTCCGCCGCCACCGTTTCCCGGAGCTGTTGGTCAAGCAATTCGTTCATGAAGTCCCCCACCAGGCTATCGACATCCGCGCCGGTGTGCTTGGCTCGCAGGCGCACTTCGATCTCCTGGCCGTCGCCGAATTGCAGATGGAGGAACGCCCGGTCTGTAAACCAGTAGGCTGCCTTGAGGACGGCGTTTAGGCCATAGACCTTCGTGTCGATGACGACCAGGCGCACCAAACCTTCACGAACGCCAGCTTCTGCGGACATGGGGATCAGGGCTTGGTCGGTTCACTCTTCGGAGAATCCGGCGTCTTGGGCTTGGTGGCCTCAGGCGGCGGCGTTTCTTTCGGCGGCGGTTCGTCGCGCAGGTCGAGAATATTCTTCTCCCCTCCCATTCGCTCGATCAGATCGGTGTTCTCCACCGGGATCGGCGATGTCGATTGGCCGACCCGGACAACTGCGTGCTGCGGCTTCACCTCGATTAGCTTGAGGACCGAGCCCGCGTCCAGAGTCATCATGCCGACCACCCGGCCCTCATCGTAGATGCTGAAGAAGGTCTTCTCCTTGAGCTTGACCTCCTTGGGCCAGTGACTGCGCACCTTGGGGAGTTTGGCCAAGACCTCGGCGGCAACTCTTCTGACTTCGGCCATAGGTGCTGCAGGCCTTGGGCTGACGGCGGGTTGAGGGGCCGGAGGCGGCGGGGTGTACGTCGATCCCTCTCCGCTGGAACTTGAATAGTGCGAGACATGTGAGGAATGCGAACTGTGGGACGCATGGGAGGAATGCGAGGCGAGGTGCACAGCTCCCTGCCTGGCTGCTCCGTAAATGAGTTTGGGGGTCAAAGCGACGGCGTCGCGGTGGGACTCCGGCGCCTCGTCCAAGGACGGACCCGGCGGGGGAATCACCGCGGCCGCAGCTTCGCGACTGCCGGAAAACGCGGCCGTGGTTGTCGCAAGCGAGGCCAAACGGCGGAGAAGACGTGCAACTGCTAGATTCATGGGGCGCTCTGGTTTACGGGGCCATTCTTGTGGGCACGCAGTTTTTCGGAGAACTGTAGCCCAAAGTGCGATGGTCAGGGTTTGCAGACTTTGCAGGGGCGGTGGCCGGCTTTGATGGCGTCTTCTCGACTCTGGAAGGTCTGAAGATTATGCGGGGCGATCTTCTTAGCCCAGGTACAGCTGGGTCGGTGGAACGGCTCTGCTTTGACCGAGGCGACATAGTACGGCTCCGAGTCAGGGCGCGGAGTGCCAGCGGATGCAAATGGCATCCAGAGCAGCGCGAGGCCCAGCAGGACGAAAGGCGCGAGGCGGCAGAATGGCTTCATGGGATGTGAGGACGGCGAATGAGAACGCCACACACGGCAGGCGGACGGTCCATTCGGGTTTCGGTTTCCGTTGAGGGGCTGGACGAGGGCAAGTTCCGCCCTTGCCTGAAGGAAGAGTAATGAAATCAGAAATCTCTCGTATTTGCGAGCCGAAACTTACTCTGGTAACAGCCGCAACCTCCGTCGGCAAAGCCGGGCGCGCCCGCTGTCATCCCGAACTGCGATCAGGGCGAGGCTACCTCCCGCAGCCTAACGCAGAGGAGGCCGCTTGCCGCGCACGGCCGGAACTTACATGCTGAATCGATGGCAGGCGCCCGACCCCGGAAACGAAGCGCCCGGCTCGCTCCGGTTTCCCTGGGCGGAGTCGTGTTCGAGCCATCCCTGCCGTTGCCATGGGTCAATTATCCCAACCATTACGGCACGTTCTTTGGTTTCTCAGAAACGCAGAAGGGACCTTGGTTTCTCTGCCAATGCGCGGTGACACCGCTTAGCCATCTCCTGCAACTTAACCGTCGCCATCGCCCGCATCCCAATGCGGATGCGCGACGGATGGCACCCCTCGACAGCCTCCATGTGCCAAACGACATCGCAATGCTTTCGATGCAGCACGGCGACGACCCGATTGCGGCGTTGCGGTTCAAGCCGAAGCTCTGCCACCGCTGCAACCTTATCCCGCCGACCCTGCGCTATTGCCATGAGATGTATGGAGGCAGATTCGACCAAACTTTCGGCTGGTATGTGAACCAGTCGCGGCTGCGCTACGGCGTGCTGGGGCTCACCTACCTGCCGGAGGTCTGTCCCGAGCCGATCCGTATGCTGGTCGAGGCGGCGGCGGCCGCAGCGAAGGCGTGTGAACGGGCGCCGACCGAGGTGAACCGCCGCGGGCTGGCTCAGGCTTACCGGCGACTGGAGAATGAAATTATCAACGCCACCCGGGAGGAGTTCGGCTTCCGCAAAGTGGGCGAGGGTTGGATCTCGGAAACGATGCTGGCGAACGTGGTCCGCCGGTTGTTCCCGGATGCGGATATGCTGCGGCACCACCATCCGGAATGGCTCGACGGCTTGGAACTGGACGTTTACCTACCGGCGCTCCGTCTCGGGTTGGAATACCAAGGGCAGCAGCATTTCTACCCAATTGCGGCGTGGGGCGGCGAAGACGCGATGGAGCGACTGCAGGAGCGTGACCAGCGAAAGGCAAGGCTCTGCCGGAAACAGGGCGTTATTTTGGTGTGTATCAATTACACGGACCCGATCACGGAGGACTTCGTGGCGGAGCAAGTTGCCCGGGTGGGTGTGCCGTGCACACCCACCCGGGTTGATTGGTCAGGTTGACTGTTACCTCGCTGCGGCTCGAATATCGGCACCCGCCGAGGCGTCTAGCTGAACGTGACCGCCTGCCCGATCCCGCGGTAGCGCTCCGGGTGGCAGGTCAGCACGACGACCTGCAGCCTCCCGGCGGCCCCGCTGAGCAGGTCGAGGACCCGCTCCTGGCGCGCGCTGTCGGTGCTTACCAGCGCGTCGTCGAGGATCAGGACCTGGGGCTCCTCCGCGGCGACCTCCTGGGCCGCGGCCACGCGCAGGCAGAGGAGCAGCTGCTCCTTCGCCCCCTGCGACAGCGACCCGAAGGCGTAGGCGCTGTCCCGGGCGCGGCCCAGGCCGGAGATCCCGAGGCTCTCGTCGAGGAACACGCGCCGGCCGGTGTCGCCGGTGATCGCCGCGAAGGCCTAGGTCAGCCGCTCCTCAAGCGGCGCGAGCACGGCCCGTAGATGGCGGCGGCCTCGAACAGGACGGCCCCGGCGGCGGCCAGCAGCTCGCGTGTGTGGGCGAAGGCGGCGCCGGGGCCGCGCAGGGCGGCCAGGTCGACGCCATCCGGGTACTGGGCCTTGGTGACGAACTCCACCATGAAGCCGCCGTCCGCGAGGAACCGCAGGTACTCGTCGTCGTCTGCTGCCGAGGGGTATCCACCCTTGCGGTAGTACAGCTTCGTCCGGCAGCCGAAGCAGGCCGTGAAGTCGGACTTGGTAACAAAGGGCGGCGGCATGGCGTTGTATAAATCAGGACCCTCCAGTTCGCTCCAGTAATCAGGATTTGGCCACCCGATCAGGCGGCGGGCACGGTTTTGTTTACAAAGCTGTTTTCGAAGCTGTTTAGGCCTAATCACTTAGGTTTTCTAGCCTCCGTTCAGGCGATGCAGTTCTATCTACGAGCTGCATCCATGTCCCGCAAAAAGCAAACGCCGACAGCTGGGCCGGGCGCAATCCCTGCGCCACCCGAGAGCATCAACCTGCCTCTCGTGCTCACAAAGGAGCAGCTTGCGGCGATTCTCGGCTGCACCGCCCGGCACGTTGATAACCTGACCAGCCGCGGGCTCCTGCCGGCCGTGCATCTGGGCCGACTTGTTCGATACCGGCGAGAAGCGGTCCTGCGTGCGCTCGCCAATCTTGAGGACCGCACAGCATTATGACCCATCCATCAAGATCGTGACCTAATGAACGTGGTTTCGCATCGGAGGTACTGGCGCGTGCGTCTGCCCAGTGCTCTCGAGGTTCAGGCTCCCTTTGCGATAGCCACAATCTCACCAACCGTGTCCTTCTCCAAGTTCGCTGGGCGGATGTCGAAATACTGCTCCGCGTCCTGTTTGGTCACACGTGCGTTCCGGTAGAACTTGAGAAACGTCGCGCCTGTGTTGTGGCCCATCTGGTCCTCGACCCATTCCTTACCGTGCAGCTTGCAGCCGTAGGAGCCGAAAGAATGGCGCTTGGCGTTATCGTGCGTGATCTCCCACTTCTTGAATCCGGCGGCTTTGTGCATGGCCGTCTGTTTGAAAGGAAACCGGCCGGGGGCCACTGGACCCTTGCGGTTCGGATGCAGGAAAAGAAACTCGATGGCGTTGTCGGGAATGACCGGCGTGCGCCAATCGCCATCGCGACGGTTCTTGCCGGTGGCGGGCAGCACTTCGAGTTTCTTGTTCTCGAGGTCAATGTCGCGCCAGTCAAGACGCTCGACCTCTGCCGAGCGCAGTCCGCCGCAAAATAGCTGAAGCACGGTGGCCGGCAGCAATTCCTTGAACTCGGGCAACATGGCCGTGCACAGGAGCCGCTTGGCTTCGCCAACGGTGAGAATCGCGGGCGTCTTCCATTCGATGCGCGGCGGACGGATGATCGCGGCAGGATTGTCGGCGCGGTATCCGTGCTGCACCGCGTAGTTGAAGAACTGCTGGGTGTATCGGATATGATTCTTGAGGTAGCGGTCGCTCGCGCCGGTATCCTCCAAGGTGTCGAACCAGTGGCGCAGTTCGTCGCGGGCAACGGTTTTGACCAGCCGCTCCTCGCCCAACTGGTCGGCAATCCGGCCCATGTAGAAGCGGATGCTTTGCACGGATGCGGGGCGCAAATTCTCGCGCTCCTTTTCGCGCAGGATGCGGTCAACCAAGGCGCGCAAGGTGATGTCGCCCCCCTCCGGAGTCAGGTGCCTGCGGGCAAGGGTGGCGGCCTCGGTCAGCGACAACTGTAGACCGCCGAGAATGCGCAGTGCCTCGGCGGCATCCTCCCGTTGTCCATCGTTCAGCACGAAAGCGCGTTTGCCGCTGGCTCGAGCCAAGTCGGCCTTGCCCTCGGCATAGTTGAGGGCTTTCGAGTAGGTCTTGAACTGCTTCCGAATCCGCCCGTTGCCCGTGACCTTGGTGGGGATGATAACGAGCCAGCTTTGGCCAAAATCCGCCCCTTTGGAGCGATTAGTTACCTGCTCAATGCTTATCCCCACCCGTCTCCAATAAGGCACTTTCTTGGGGGTATTCTCGGCGGCCTTGTCTGCCTGCTCCATGCTCCAAGGGTAAAGAGAGCGTCGGCGGGAATCAAGCTAGATTGGCAGGAGTCTGGCAGGAATTTCAGCCTCTACTATGAAAATCTGGCGGAGAGGGTGGGATTCGAACCCACGGTACCGTTGCCGGTACGCCTGATTTCGAGTCAGGTACGATAGACCACTCTGTCACCTCTCCGTGGCCGGGGGCCGAGACTGCGAAAACGACCGGGCAAATGAAAGCAGAAAAGGGCGGCAGGGCCATCGTTTCGCCGGGCCTCCGCCAGCCTGATCGCGGCGGCGGCGGCCCGCCGGTATTTTGTCTTGTTGTGAAAGAAACACAATTTTTGCATGGGCTTGGTCAAAATATGCGGAGTCGGATTTCCCCGAATCCCCTACGCTCTTTCCGTCCCGATAAAGGCCTCACCCAAAGATCAAACCGTCCCCCTCTCCCAAGTCCCTCACCACCGCCCTCCCAACGCCATGCATGCTCATAGCAGAAAACCCAGCCGGTCCTGGCTCATTTTTGTGAGTCTGGCGGCCTGGGGACTCTTCCTGGTCTCCTGCGTCACCGTCGAGCGCTCCGTCGTCGCGCCACCGCAGATCGCTGGTGCCACTTACGTCGGCACAAAACAATGCGCGCAATGCCACGAAGAAACATCCGTACATTTTGCCTCCTCCTCCCACGCCCGCCTGGCGCTGAAGGATGACAAGGGTCGCGATATCGGTTGTGAAGCCTGCCACGGTCCGGGCAGCCTGCACGTCAAGGCGGGTGGCGGCGCCGGCACGATTATCAACCCGAAGAAGTCGCCTGAAACATGTTTTCAGTGCCACCTCGACAAGCGCGGCCAGTTCAGCCTGCCGCACAGCCACCCGGTGCTCGCCGGCCAGGTGAGCTGCAGTGATTGCCATGATCCGCACAAAGGTGACGCCATCCAGGGCGGCGGCGCCGCCCTGGCGGCTTCGACCGAGACCTGCCTCAAGTGCCATACCCAGCAGGCGGGCCCGTACACGTACTCGCACGGGGCGATTCGCGAGGAAGGCTGCACCGCCTGCCACAACCCGCACGGCACGGTCAACGACAAGATGCTCGTGGCGCGCGACGCCAACCTGTGCCTCCGGTGCCACCTCGCAACGCTCACGGCCGGGTTCAATATCGGCGGCTACAAGAGCGGCGGTGCCCATGCCAACGCTGTCGGCTCCCGGCTGTCGGAAGGCACCTGCTGGTCGGCGGGCTGCCACGAGGATGTCCACGGTTCCAATGTGAACGCTTCATTGCGCCCCTAACCCATCTAGCAATCCACCATCATGGACACGAAACTTTCCTTCCTGCGGCGCAGTGCCGGCTTGATCTGTGCTGGCGCAGCCCTCGCCCTCCCTAGCCTCAGGACTTCAGCCGCCGACACCCCGGCGCAGGTCGATGCATTCCCGGTCCTTGACAACTACATCAAGGTTTCGGGCCGGGCGCCCTTCATCTCCGGCGACAGCACCGCATTCGCCACCCGCACGGGTTCGCCCACGACGGGCTCCGGTGGCATCGTGGATATGTCCTACACCGAGGACATCTCCAAGGACAGCACGTTGACCATCAATGGCCACGCGCTCGGCGGATCGGACGACTATCTCGCGAACTTCAAGCTGACCGCGAACGATGTCGGATCTGTCGAGGCGGGCTACAAGACCTTCCGCACCTTTTACGACGGAGTCGGCGGATTTTTCCCGCTGAGCGACTCATTCCAGACGCTCAGCCACGAGCAACTGCACGTGGATCGCGGCTCGTTTTGGATCAACGCGACGCTGGCCAAGCCGGATCGCCCGGTCTTCAACCTGAGCTTCCACGCCGACACGCGGACCGGTCAAAAGGACTCCACCGAGTGGGGGGCGATCATCAATCCGAACGCGGTGATCGTGAACGGTGCGCTGGTCGGCACGGCGCTGCCCGCTAACACGCCCTTCATCGCTCCCAATGTCCTGAACCTGGCCGAACACCATCAGGTCCTTGATGCCAGCATGGTCGCAACGGCCGGCAAGGTCACGGAAACGCTCAAGGCGAGCCTCGACTGGGTGAACAACAACGACTGGCGCAGTTACGTCAAATACCCGGGTTCGACCGTGACCGCCAATCCGTCAGTCACTGTCATCGACGACCAGCAGTTGACCAAGTCGAACACCTTCCGGCTCCTTAACCAAACCGACATAAAATTCAATGACCACATCGCCTTGAATGTCGGCCTCACCTATTCCCACCAAACGACCACCAACGGCGGTCAATGGTCCAATCCCTCTTATAGCACGACCTTGAAACAGGTCTACGCCGCCATGTACGCCGCCAACATCTACGGCGGCGCCAAGGTCGATGCATACGTCGGCAACATCTTCCTGAATCTCACGCCCAACAAGAACTGGCTGATTGACCTGGGCTTTCGCGACGAATTCAACGTCATTTCAAGCAGCGGCGGCTTCCAGGTGATCAGTCTGGCAACCGGAGCCACCAGCCTGGCCAGCACCAATTTCACCGTTGCCAACAATGTGACCCAGTCGCACCTCACCGACCATATCGCCACACCCGAGGTATCGATTCGGTACCTGGGTTTCAACAAGGTCTCGCTCTATGCAACGTTTGACGACCGGAGCAGCCGTGGGAACCAGCACTGGATCAATCCTTACGCTGCGTCCACGACCGCCGGCATCACCGGAATCATCACCACGGCAACCGCTCCGATCGGCTCGGTTTTCTTCCAAGAGGCGAATCAAGACAATGAAGACGCGAAAATCGGCGCCAACTGGAATGCCTCCAACCGGCTGACGGTCCGGGCCGAGGTTTTCCGGAAGGATCATGAAAACAAATTTATCGGAGCGAATGATATCATCGGCACCGCCAGCTATGGCGCCCTCTATGTGACCGGCTATACGTTCACCGGCACGAAACTCAGCGTCATTCTCAAGCCGATGCCCACCCTGTCGTTCAACACCCGTTACCTGGCGCAAGACGGCATGATGTCTGTGACCGGCAACTCGATCACCGGTGGCTTGGGCAATGAGATCACGTCTGGCAAGATGAACATGCAGACAATCAGCGAGTCGGTCGACTGGACGCCCTCCGGCCAGGTCTACCTCCATGGCGACATCAACCTGGTTTATAGCAAGCTCCAGACGGCCTATCCGGTTGTAACCGTGGATGCTGCAGGAACCATTCCCTCACCCATTCTGAAAGCAGACAACAACTACATCACCGGCAGTGCACTGGCGGGCTTCGTCCTGACCAAGCAAGTCGACGGACAGCTCCAGGCAACCTACGCACGCGCGAACAACTACAACCCGCAGGTCGCGCTCGGCGGCCAGCCTTACGGGGCCGGCTTTGAGGAAGAAAGCGTCACTGCGGGCCTGAAGTGCAAGTGCACGGAACGCATGATTCTCGAAGGCAAAGTGGGGTACTTGCGCAGGACCGACGCGACAACTGGCGGGTTCACCAACTACCACGGCCCGCTCGCTTACATCGCCCTGACCCTCGCCCTCTGAGGGGCCGGTTCGAGGCGCCGGGAAAACTGGTTACGCACCAGAAGATCCCCGGCCCACGTTTCCGAGTTTGTTGTCTCCACCGCCTTTCCACCTTCACAAATTACACCGCCCGGCTGGTCCACTTCACGCTCCACTACAAACTGTTTTGACTGGTCCGGTCTCCTCCTTCCCTAATAAAAGATCCTGCCATCCGCCGCATCCCCCAACCTCCATCTCAAATCCACCTGACATGAAAAAGCCCCTCGCTCTCGCCCTCCTCGCCGCCTCGCTCGTTGCCGCCACTTCCGTCGGCTATGCCGCGGCGGCGGCAGATAACTGGGACAACAACTGCGCCAAGTGCCACGGCGCCGACGGCGCCGGCAGCACCAAGATCGGCAAAAAGCTCAAACTGAAGGATTATACCGATGCTGCAGTGCAGACCAATCTCAAGGACGACGAGATGGTCAAGGCCATCAAGGAAGGCGTCTCCGAAGGCGGCAAAGAGAAGATGAAGGCTTTCAAGGACGATCTCTCCGATGCCGAGATCAGCGATCTCGTCGCCTACATCCGAAAGATGAAGAAGTGATTCCCGGTTGACGCGCTTCCACGCGACCGGCTTACCGTAACACCAAAGCCCGCCCGGCCGGTTCTCCGGCCGGGCTGTTTTTTTGACGGATTTCCACTCGCATTGCGTCGAAACCTAAATTGACTTTCGCCATGTTCCCCGCGCCCGCCACCCCGCCCCGGGAGCCACCCTCGCACTTCAAGAACTGGCTGAGCCTGGCCGGTGCGATCATCGCCCTGGGGAGTCTCTTCGCGTTCGTTTTTCTGGTCGCGATCGACACCTTCGCGCATAACCGCAACCCCTACCTCGGCATCCTGACCTACATCGTCGCCCCCGCCTTTCTTGTTTTGGGACTGGCGCTGATTATCTCCGGGTGGTGGGTGCAACACCGCCAGGCCGCGCAGCCGCCCGAGGGCGGCGAACCCCGCGCACTGACCATCGATCTCTCGCGGCCGCGCGACCGCCATTACCTCCTGCTCTTCGGATCGGGCGCGGTGGTATTCCTGCTGATGACGGCCTTCGGCAGCTACCAGACCTACCATTTCACGGAGTCCGTGGAGTTTTGCGGCGAGACGTGTCACGGCGTCATGAAGCCGGAGTTCACCACCTACCACCATTCGGCCCATGCCCGCGTCTCCTGCGCCGAATGCCACATTGGTTCCGGCGCCTCGTGGTATGTGAAATCGAAGATCAGCGGGGCCTATCAGGTTTACGCCACCACCTTCAACAAGTACGAACGTCCCATCAAGACCCCCATCAAAAACCTGCGCCCGGCGCAGGAGACGTGCGAGCGCTGCCATTGGCCGGAAAAATTCACCGGCAACCTTGACCGGACGTACATGCACTATCTTTCCGACAAAAAGAACACGCCTTACACCGTGCGCCTGTCGCTGCGCGTCGGCGGCGGGCAGCCGGGGGAAGGTTTTTTCGGCGGCATTCACTGGCATATGAATGTGGCCAACCGGGTGGAATACTACGCCACCGACCCGCAGCGGCAGACGATCCCGTGGATTCGCATAACCTCGGCTGCCAGCGGGGAAGTGCGCATTTACCGCACCAAGGACTTTCAGGGTGAACCACCGGCCGGCGCCAGCCGCGTGATGGATTGCATCGATTGCCACAACCGCCCGGCCCACGCCTACCAGACCGCCAACCAGGCGGTCGAAGTCGACATGGCCCTCGGCAAGATCAGCACCATGCTTCCCTATATCAAGCAGACGGCCGTCCAGGCGCTCACCAAGGATTATGCGGGCATGGATCAAGCGTTCGAAGGAATCGCCGCGGTCCTGCGGCATAAATACCAGACGGCCGATGAGGTGGCGCCGGCCATCGCCGCCGTGCAGCGCATCTACCAGGAGAACTTTTTCCCGGCAATGAAGGCCGACTGGCGGACCTATCCCAACAACATCGGTCACAAGGACTGGCCCGGGTGCTTCCGCTGTCACGACGACAAACACCGCACCGTCGATGGCAACGTGGCGGTGCGTTCAAGCGATTGCACCGCCTGCCACACCATTCTCGCCCAAGGCCGCGGCGAAGAGCTTGCCAGGCTCGCGCCGCAGGGCATGGAGTTCAAGCATCCCGGCGGCGATCTCGATCCCGACCTGCTCTGCAGCGACTGCCATAACGGCGGCCTTCAGGGCAAGTGAGCCGGACGCAGTGTCCGGCGGAATCCGCCGCAGCGCCCTTCCATCTTCGGCTGCGTCCTGCCGGTCTCATGGCCTTGGTCCGGCCGTCTCCCGCCTGCTCAAAATATGCGCAGCTCACCGGCCAAATTATGCGGAGCTTAAGCCAAAATAACGGTAGCCGTTCACCGGGCGGCGGCCGATAATCTCCGCCACACAACCGGCTGGATCACAGCCAGAGTCACTGGTTCCAATCACCAACCTTTGAAGGAAATCTCGACGATGAAAAAACTCCTGTCAGTTGCAGTCATGTGCGTACTTGGTTCGGCGATCACCGCTTGGGCGGCCGACGCGAAGTCAAACTGGGAAGACAATTGNNGATCCCGCCGTGCAGGCCCTGTTTACGGATGCCGACGCTTTCAAGGCCGTGAAGGATGGTCTGAAGGACAAGGACGGCAAGATGCGGATGAAGGCGATCGAGGGCTTGTCCGACGACGACATCACGGCGTTGGTGCAATATCTACGCGGGCTGAAGAAATAGGATCTCCACGTCCTCCTGTTGTTGGAGGGACTCGAATGGACCAGCCTTCCGCAGAGGATGACCAGCGAGGTCTGCCCACGGGTTACCAGCAACGCCCGCACAGGATGAACAGTCGCTTTAAAGCCACCTTGGTCCTGCGGGGGTTGGTCGTGCTTTTCGTCGGGCTGGCGGCGGCCTTTCTTTTGAATCTGTGGGGCCGCCCGGCTCCCCTCCATCCGATTCCCTTGGTTGATCCCGCGTTCCTCGATACGGCAACCGTCCGCCGATCCTATGCCGATCTGGTCCGGGCGAAGGAGGACCTGTCGGATTTCGACTGCTACGCATGTCACGAGAAGAACAAACCTCCGGTGCTGCGCTACGACGAGCATCAGAATCTGCTCATCCCCAGGGAACATTCCGACATCGTGATGGGCCATGGCCAGCATGGCCGGAACAACAACTGTTTCAACTGTCACAACGAAACGAACCTGGAGTTGCTGCAGACGCGCGATGGGCGCCAGGTGAAGTTCGCGGACAGTTCGCAGCTGTGCGGCAGCTGCCACGGACCGACCTACGAGGATTGGGAAGTGGGGGCGCACGGGAGGATCAGCGGTTACTGGAACCGGAGCCGCGGCCCGATCAAACGGCAGGATTGTGTCAACTGCCACAATCCCCATGCGCCGCCGTTTCCATCAAGGCCCCCGGCGCCAGGGCCGCATCTGCTGCACGAACTGGCGGAGGCACCAGTCCCCGCCGCAACCGCCCACTGACATGTCTTTCCCTGAGTCCACTTTGAAGCCAGACGCACCCGCACCCGGCGGGGACATGGATCGCCGCAGCTTCCTGCGCACGTCGGCGGTGCTGGCCTCGGGCCTCGCCGCGCTGGCGGCCAGTCTGTCGCCGCTGCGCAAGCTTGATGATTATGTGTCACTCGAGCGGTTCGTGCAGAAATATTACAAGGAACTGACGCCGGAGGAAATGAAGCAGGTGCTCAAGCGCATCGAGAACGAGGTGGAACGGCAGTATGGCATCCGGCCCCACGTACGGGATTTGAAGCCCATGGACGGGGTCGAGTATGTCTATGCGCTCAACCTGACGCGCTGCATCGGCTGCCGCAAATGCGTCCACGCGTGCGTGCAGGAAAACAACCTGTCGCGCACCCCGGAAATCCAGTACATCCGCGTCCTGAAGATGCCGCACGGCTCGTTGGACGTTGAAAAGGGCGAGCACAACTACGCCCCGGAATCGGTCCCGGAAAAGGGTTTCTTCTACATGCCGGTGCAATGCCAGCAGTGCAAGAATCCGCCCTGCGTCAAAGTCTGCCCGGTCCATGCCACCTGGCAGGAGACCGACGGCATCACGGTCGTGGACTACGACTGGTGCATCGGCTGCCGCTATTGCGAAGCGGCCTGCCCGTACTGGGCGCGGCGGTTCAATTTCACCCAGCCCTCGATCCCCAAGGAACGGATCAATCCGGACATGGCCTACCTCGGCAACCGCCCGCGGCGCCAGGGGGTGATGGAGAAATGCCATTTCTGCATCCAGCGCACCCGGGTGGGCCGCTATCCGGCCTGCTTGGAGGTCTGTCCCGCCGGCGCCCGGAAATTCGGCAACATCCTCGATCCCAATAGTGAGGTCTCGTACATCCTTCGGACCAAACGGGTCTTCATCCAACTGAAGGAGGAACTGGGCACCTCGCCGCGGTTCTTCTACTACTTCGACACATGACGCGCGCGCTTCGAGATTATCTGGTCTTTCTGCGGCGCTGCGGGCGCATCGCGTTCGTGGGCGACTGGCGCTATTACCTTTGGATGGGCGTGCTGACGGTCTTCTGCCTGCTCGGGCTCAATGCCTATGCCAAACAGCTGGTGAACGGCCTGATCACCACCGGCATGAGCGATCAGGTTTCCTGGGGCGTTTATATCGCCAATTTCACCTTCCTCGTGGGCGTGGCCGCCGCGGCCGTGATGATGGTCATCCCGGTCTACATCTACGACAACGAGGAGTTGCATGACCTGGTCATCTTCGGGGAATTGCTCGCGGTCGCGGCCATCCTCATGTGCCTCGCCTTTGTGACGGTTGACCTGGGCCGGCCCGACCGGTTCTGGCATCTCATTCCCGGCCTTGGGCAGTTGAATTTCCCGGCGTCGATGCTGAGCTGGGACGTGATTGTCCTGAACGGTTATCTGCTCCTGAACGTGCATATCTGCGGCTACCTGCTCTATTGCCGGTACCGGGACATGAAACCCTCCCAGTGGTTCTACATTCCGTTCGTGTTTGTCGCGATCGGATGGGCCGTGTCCATCCACACCGTCACCGCGTTCCTGTACGTGGGCCTTGGCGGGCGCCCGTTCTGGAATTCATCGATCGTCGGGCCCCGCTTCATCGCGTCGGCCTTCACCGCCGGTCCGGCGTTGATCATTCTCGCGCTGCAAATCATCCGCCGCGTCACCGAGTACCACATCACGGACCGCGCGCTGCTCACGTTGCGCGGCATCGTCCAGGTGTCGATGCTCATCAACGTGTTCCTGCTCGTGAACGAGGTGTTCAAGGAGTTTTACACGGGCAACTCGGTGGCCTCGTCCCAATATCTCTACGTCGGGCTGCACGGATACCACGCGCTGGTGCCGTGGATCTGGACGGCGATCACGTTCAACCTCGTCGCCATGTTTCTGCTCGTGCTGCCGCTCAGCCGCAGCCTGAAGTGGCTGAACCTCACCTGCGTGCTCTGCATCGTGGGCATCTGGATCGAAAAGGGCATGGGCCTGGTCATCCCCGGTTTCATCCCCACGCCGCTGGGCCAGATCGTGGAATACCGCCCGTCTCTCAATGAGACCTTGATCTGCGTCGGCATCTGGGCCTTCGGCCTGCTCAGCTACACGGTGTTCCTGCGCATGTCGGTGCCGATCCTTCAGGGCCGGTTGGCCAAGACGAACGAAAGTCTGCCCGATCCTGGCATGGACGGCGCGCCGGCCAGCCTGGCGGCCAAGCCCTGAGGGCTCTCCGACCATGGCGACCAAACTCACGGTCGACGATGCCCGACAGTCGCTGAATGCGCACGTGGCAGCGAAAGGGGCGGAGCTTCGGGAAAAGTACGGCCCCCGCATCGGCTGGCAGGAACTGCTGCGCCTTCTGGAAGACCGGACGTTTGTGCGTTATCCGTGCGAAATCGTCTTCGATGCCGCGCCTCTGGAGGCGGGCGAGTTCGCGCACCCCGTGGCCAGGGGCGATCGTCCCGAGGACGGTTT
The DNA here is from genome assembly GCA_003142615.1 of Opitutia bacterium. Lineage (GTDB taxonomy): Bacteria > Verrucomicrobiota > Verrucomicrobiia > Opitutales > Opitutaceae > Fen-1467. Next base: position 52,902 of record PLMW01000059.1, read on the forward strand.
CACCATGTACGTGCATCCTTTTTTCATGGCGCAACTGCCGCAGGTGCCCTGTCTGGTCCTTTATCAGCTTGTCCTCGTGAACTACGGCGAATTTGCCTCACCGGATGACGCCGAGGTTTTTGGCGCCAGTGCCCTGGGTCTGACCAGGGAGGAGTATTACGACACGCTGTGCGCGATGGCGGACCGGATTTGCGGGTGTGAATCAGCTTAGCCGCGCCAAGCCGTCGTTCGCGCCGTCAAGCCTGGCGGCTGGACGACTCGATTGTCTCCTGGCTCACACATTCTCGTCCCCGGTTGCGCCGTCGGTCTTTGGATCCCGGTTGGCCGGCAGGTGCTGCGGGAGAAACACATAGTAATTCATCAGCCACCAGCTCCGCGATGAACGGTAGAACAGCATTGGCCCGAGGATCGCGCCCGCGCCGGCCAGGACCACCGCCGTCACGATCGGAATCACCCGGTACCAGGCCAGGGCGATGACCGGGGCAAGAAAACCGATCAGCGTCACGCCGTAGTTGAGCGACATCGATCCGAGAAAAAACCCCTCGTCGCGTTCGAAGTGCAACCCGCAGCGGGCGCAGGCCCCGTTCAGCTCGAAAAGCGTTCCCGCCCTGAACAGCGTGCGTCCGCCGCAATTGGGACAGCGGTTGGTGAGGCCGCGCGCGATGATCTGTCCGCGGGTGACTTTCATGGGGCCGGTGCAAAACAAAAGGCGCCCCACCCTGCCGCGGAGCGCCCGAAATGACAACCGCGACAGCGCGATTACGCGCCGAGCTGGTAGCGGATGAAGCGCCGGACCTGGATGTTCTCGCCGATCTTCGCCACCTTCTCGGTGAGAATGTCCTTCACCGTCTTCTCCGGTTGCTTCACGAACGGCTGATCAAGCAGGCAGACGGTGGAGTAATACTTCACCAGCTTGCCCTCGATGATCCGCTGCAGGGCCGCGGGTGGCTTGCCCTGCACCTGCGCCGTCGCGATCTCGCGCTCCTTGGCGAGATCGGCTTCGGGCACGTCTTCCCGGTGTACAAAGGTGGGATTGGCGGCGGCGATTTGCAGGCAGAGGTCCCGGCAGAAAGCCTTGAACTCGTCGTTGCGGGCCACGAAGTCCGTCTCGCAGTTCACTTCCACCATCACGCCGACTTTGCCGCCGACGTGGATGTAGCTTTCGATGAGGCCCTCCCGGGTGGCGCGCTCGGCCTTCCTGGCCGCGGAAGCGACGCCCTTCTTGCGCAGGATCACGATGGCCTCCTCGACGTTGCCGTTGGCCTCCGTGAGGGCTTTCTTGCAGTCGAGCAGGCCCGCGCCGGTCTTTTCACGCAGGTCGCCGACCATTTGGGTGGTGATGATAGTGTTCATTTCGTTCGCAAGGGAAAAGGAAAGATGACGGAGAATCCGGGTCCTGAATTGTGAAACTTGCTTCTTGAATCGCCCGACCGCGCTCCGGATGCGCGCGGGACGGTGACGGATTATTCCTCCCCGTCGGCTTTCTTGACGGCGCGGATGGGTTTCTTCTTGGCGGCAATCTTGCCGGCGCCTGCCTCCACCACGACCACCTCTTCGCCGACCACGGTGATATCCTTGAGGTGGGCCGGCAGCTCGATTTTCTCGAGATCGACTTCACCAGCCGGCGCAACGGCCGGCGCAACGGCGGCGACTGGGGCGGCCGCCATGGCGGCCGAGGCCGCCTTCAAGTCGGCCGTGCCGTGCGCGATGCGACGGGTATCGCGCTGGGCCAGGCCCTTCTGCACGGCCTCCACCAGCGTATCGACGATGATGCGGATCGATTTCACCGCGTCGTCATTGCCGGGAATGGGGTGCGTCACGGTCGTCGGGTCGGAGTTGCTATCAACCAGGGCGACGCAGGGGATGCCGCAGCGGGTGGCCTCGGCCACGGCGATGTCCTCATGGTTCACATCGATCACGAAGAGCGCGCCGGGCAGCTCGCTCATGTCGAGGATGCCGTCGAAATTGCGCTGCATGCGCGCCATTTCGCGCTTGATGGCCGATTCTTCCTTCTTGGGAAGCTTGGCCATCTCGCCGCTGGTCTCCATCTGCTGGAAGTGCTTGAACTTGGCGATCGAGCGCTTGATGGTCCCGAAATTGGTCAGCGTGCCGCCGAGCCAGCGGTGGACGCAGTAGGGCATGCTGGTGCCCGTGGCGGCTTCGCGCACAATGTCCTGCGCCTGGCGCTTGGTGCCGACAAACAGCATGATGCCGCCCTCGGCGACGAGGTTCTCGACGAAGTCGCACGCCTGTTGCAGCGCGACGTGGGTCTTGCCGAGATCGATGATGGAAATGCCCTGCCGATGGTCGAAGATGTAGGGCTTGGAGCGCGGGTTCCAGCGCTTGGTCTGGTGCCCGAAATGCACGCCGGCATCGAGCAGGTCTTTGACGGTGAGGTTCATGATGATCTATGTATCTTCCGACACACAGGTCGGCCAGAAGGGCCGCCTTGCGATCGAGTGGGATGACTGCGGTTGAAGGTTGACGAACGGGAAAGGGGGCGAACAGACCTGAGCGCGCCCCGCATGGCAAGCCGTAATTTAACGGCGGGAAAAAGCCCCTTGACACCCCTAGCGGCGCTTCGCAGGTTGCCCCTCTTCCCCACTGCAGGGTGGAGCAGCCTGGTAGCTCGTCAGGCTCATAATCCCGCAGGTGCGGGATCGTTGGTTCGATTCCGTAAATGACCGCCTATCGCGTTTACGTGCTGTGCAATGCGCAAGCCCGGCATTACATCGGCGTGAGCAGCGATCCCGAGAAACGCCTGGCACAGCACAACACCGGCGTCAGTCGGTGGGCAGGATCGAATGGGCCGTGGAACCTGATCTGGATGAGCGCTCCGCAGAGCTTGGGCGCGGCACGCAAACTTGAGAACCTGCTGAAACGTCAGAAAGGCGGAGCTGGTTTTTACCGCCTCACCGGGCTGCAGCGAGATAGCCGTTGACAGGGAGCGGGCCGGCGCCAATTTTCGCGCCCTCTCTGCTGCAGGGTGGAGCAGCCTGGTAGCTCGTCAGGCTCATAACCTGAAGGTCGTTGGTTCAAATCCAACCCCTGCACCCAATTTCAAGGCCCCCGGATGCTTCCGAGGGCCTTCTTGTTCTGAGGGTTGCCACTGCGGGACAATCTCCTGCCTCGTGCTGCGATTGTCCATCGGTCCGGCACGCAATAGCCCAAATTGGGGTAAAGTTGACATCCGCCCGTTGCCAATAAATCGATGCTTACCGCGACCGTCAGGGGCGGAGCAGCGCGCGGAGCGCCCCGGTCAGCCGCTCAACATCCTGCCGCGTGTTGTAGGCGCCAATCGAGACCCGCAAGTATTGCCGCCCCTGCCATTCCATGACCGGCACTTCGATGCGGAATTTCTCATACAGGCCCGCCTGCAGTCGCGGACCATCGCACGGCGGCAGCGGCACCGTGGCCATCTGCCCAAACCAATCCGCCGCGTCCGGACAGATCTGGGGCAA
>PLMW01000059.1:56388-57230 GCA_003142615.1 Opitutia bacterium
TCGACCAGGGCCTGCACGGCGGGCCGCGCGTAGAGAAACGCGGAGCCTTTCGGGGCGCAGAGCCACTTGTGGGCGTTCGCGGTGTAGAAATCGGGGCCGATGGCCTCCAAGTCCAGCGGAACCTGACCGAGCGCATGCGCCCCGTCCACGATGCTGAGCAGCCCCGCGGCGCGCGCCCGGCGGCAGAGCTCCCTCACCGGGAAGACCAGCGCCGTCGGCGAGGTGATGTGGCTGAAAAAAAGCACCCGCGTCCGCGGTGTGACCCCCGCCCACAATCGTTCAATGAGTTCCTCGGCGGTGGTCACCGGCAGGGGAACGTGCACGGGCCGGCAGACGGTGCCGGTCTTGTGGCAGAGGAACCGCCACATGCGGTCCATCGCGCCGTATTCGTGGTCGGTCGTGAGGATTTCATCGCCGGGGTTCAGCCGCAGACTGTGGGCGAGGATGTTCAAGGCCATGGTCGCGTTGGGCACGTAGACCAGATTGTCCGCGGCGGTGCGCACATGGGCGGCCAGCACGGACCGCGCCTCGCGCAGCAGGACCGCAAAGCGGCGCCCCAGAAACTCCACTGGCTGGCGTTCCAGCTCGCGCTGCCAGGCCTGGTATTGTTCGAAAACAGGGCGCGGCGTCGCGCCAAACGAGCCGTGGTTCAGGAAGACGACCTCTGGATCGAGCAGAAACAGATCCTTGGGCAGCGCGCCCTGCGCATCGCCCGCATCGGACCTTTCGGCTTTTTGAGGTGAACGGTTCCAGCCCATGGCGGTGGATTGTTGGGAAAAAGTCGGCGCGAGGAAAGTGGGAATGAAGCCGGGGAGTGGATCGGTTTATGTAGGTCGGGCTTC
>PLMW01000015.1 GCA_003142615.1 Opitutia bacterium
GTGCGTGGTGCGGGCGAGCGCGGCCTCGGGCGTCAGACTTGCGTCGGGGACAAAGATGTCGGCGTCAGGATGGGAGAATTTCATGGCTTAATTTTTCCGTAATGCGGGCAGGCTGGCGGCGGCGACGGCCTGGCCGTAGCGCTTGTCCTTTTCGTCGGGCGTGCGGAGCCGGATCTTTTCCGCGAGGGCGGGAAACTCCGCCTGCAGCACGGCCTCGGCCTGCGCGAGGATGACCTCGCCACCTACGCCGGAGGTCACGCGCCCGAGGACGAGCGCATTGCGCACCTCGTAGAAATCCGCATAGTGCCCGATGGCGTAGCCGAAACAGACGCCCACGGTGGCGTAGATGGCGCGGGCGCGGGCGTCGCCCGACTGCATCGCGGCTTGCACCGCGATGAGCTGTTCGGGCAGGGGCATGGATGACGGAAACCCGAAACCCGCGCGGGCGGCGAGGCGGCCGATGCCCTGCTGCGAAAAATACTGCACCCCGCAGCCGGTGTCGCCGGACCACTCGTCGCGCNNGCCAGCTCGTTGAGCCACGGCGTAATGCTGCCGGCCGGAGTCACGTAGCCTGCGGCCTGGCTCGTGCCCATGGAGACGCCCAGCACCGCGTTGTCGTTCATCGCCATGGAGCCGGCGAGGGCCGTGACCTCGCCGTCGTTTGCGACCTCGAACGGGACGCCGCCCCACCGCGCCTGCAGGGTGAAAAACATCCGCCGGATGTGCTTTTCNNATGGCATCGACGCGGGGCAGGTGCGCGGCGGCGCAGGCGAGTGTGTCCTGGACTCCATTGATGTGATAGAAGGGGTCTTTTTGAAAATAGGGATCCCACGCAATCTCCTCGGAGTAGACGACTTTCCCGTCAACGAGCGCGGCCGCCTTGCGGTCGCTCCCGCCCAAGTCGAAGCCGATGCGATAGCCGTCGAGATGGCGACCCAGGGGCAGGCTTGTTTCCGTGGCGGGAGGCAGCGCGTCGAACGGACAGGCCTCGAGCTGAAACGTGCGGCTGTAAACCTTCTCTCCCATGAAGCCGTGGTCAAAGGCGCGCGCGCCGGCCGGGTGGTAGATTTTTGCGAGCGCTGCGGCGATTTCGTCGGCCCCGGCGACCAGCACGCGGCAGCCGCCTTTCTGCCAGAGGAGGAACTTCAACCGGCGCTCGACATAGGGTAGCGTGTGCGCCGCGGCGGGATGCGTGGCGGAGAGCACGCGGTCGTGGTGGACCGAGCCGGTGCCATCGGGGCGCAGCAGCGCCAGCGCGAACGGGCGGGCGCTCGGATCCTGCGCCACAAGCGCGCGATAGGCGCGGTTCCACAGCACCGCGGGGAGAAATTCCGGGTCGAGCGCGGGACGGTATTGGGGGAAAACCAGCAGGTGCAATGTCAGGCAGGGGACCAGCGCTGAAACGCCTCGATGGCCTCATATTCCGCCAAGCCCAGCGCGTCATAGGCGCGGGCGATGGCCCGGTTGTGATGCTCGGCCTGCTGCCAGGCCTCGTGCAGGCCCGCGGCGACCATGGGGCTCTGGCTGCGCTGGCTCTTGTGATGGTAGATCGCTTGGACCTTTTGCGTGAGTTCACGCGGACTGAGCGGCACGGCCATCTCGATTTCGGCCGGCTCCCACTCCCGATCCGGGCTGCGATAAAGCCAGACTCGGCAGTCCGCCGACCAGGGCTCCGCCTGGGTCCGGGCGAGCGCCCGGCGCAACACTTCAAAGCAGATCGCCGGCACCGTGCTCGGGTCGGCCGATTGCCCGGTCGCGAAAATCTGGTGCGGCCGCACTTCCCGGAGCAAGGCGATGATCACCGCCTCGTCATTCTCGCTGAGCTCAAACTGGCGGTAGCGGCCGTTCTCGTAAAAGGGAAGATCCAGGAAGCGCATGCGGCTGGCGTCCACGCCGCAGGTCTGCAGCGAGGCGCGGGCCTCACCGCGGCGCAAGATGCCCTTGAGCCGGCGAATATCCGGGGTGTCACCGTCGAACGCGCCCTTGGTGCCGAGCTGACGGCGGATTTCACGGGCGAAGGCGGCGCCGGGGTTGTCGGCCGCGGGCGCGGCACGGTCGAGTTCGAGCACCAGCTCGGCCGCCATCGCGGCCTCCTCGTCGGACACGCCGAGATTGCCCGAGGTGAGATAGGCAACGGTGACCTCGTGCCCCTGGTCCACGAGTCGGCGCAGCGTGCCGCCCATGCCGAGCACGTCGTCGGATGGCTCCGGGCTGAAGACGACGACGCGTTTGGGTTGCGGCGCGGCCCGCTCGGGACGATGCTTGTCGTCGGCGTCGGGTTTGCCGCCGGGCCAGCCGGTGATGGTATGCTGAATCTCGTTAAAGATGCGAATGTTCAGGCCGTAGGCCGGACCCTGTTCGGTCAGAAGATCGGCCATGCCGTGTTCGCTGTAGTCCTCGTCGAGGAGTTTGAGCACGGGCTTCTCCAACTGCTGGGAAAGCCAGACCATGGCACGACGGGCCACCGTGGGTTTCCAGTCAATGGAGCCCACGAGCCACGGATGGCGGACCCGCGTAAGTTCGCCCGCCGCGGCCGGATCGACATGAAAGCTGACGGCCGGATGCCCCTGCAAGAAGCTGGCGGGCAGTGTGTCGGTGGGCGGGTTCTCCACCGCGGTTGCCACCACGCGGGCCTTGGCTTCACCCCAAGCCAGCAGCACGACCCGGCGGGCTTCGAGAATCGTCCCGACACCCATCGTGATGGCGTGTCGGGGCACGTTGGCCTCGCCCAGAAAATCCCGGGCCGCATCGCGGCGGGTCAGAGCGTCGAGAGTGACGAGGCGCGTGCGCGAGTCGCGGCCCGAACCGGGCTCATTGAAACCGATGTGCCCGGTGCGACCAATGCCCAACACCTGCAGGTCGAGTCCGCCGGCGGCGCGGATTTTATCCTCGTAGGCCCGGCACCAGGCAAACACCCCGTCGCGCGGCACGGTGCCGTCGGGGACGTTCACGTGTTCCGGGGCAATGTCGACATGGTTGAAGAGCTGCTCGTGCATGAAGCGCCAGTAGCTCTCGGGGTGCGTGCGGGGCAGGCCGTAATACTCGTCCAGGTTGAACGTGATGACGTGTTTGAAGCTGAGTTTCTGCTCGCGATGCAGATGTATGAGCTGGCGGTAAAGCCGCACCGGCGTGGACCCCGTGGCCAAACCGAGCACCGTGGGTTTGCCCGCCGCCGTGTTGCGGCGGATTAACGTCGCGATATCGGCGGCAAGCAACGCCGCTGCGGCATCCGCGTGGGGGTGAACAACTGTTTTGATGCGCTCGCGTTGCTCGTTTTCCGCGGCGGGGATGAGGGATGGCGCACTCATAAGTGGGGGATTCGGGGGTCAGGACTGTTTGAGCGACTCTTCGACCAGCCGCCAGCAATACCACTGCATCCGGGGCAGGTGAAAGGGTCCTTTCCACATGTTGCCTTTGAGTCGAGTAGACACGCTGCCGTCGCGGTGCGCGTAACCGAACCACTCACCGTGCTTCGGATCAGCGAAAACCNNCGTATTTGGCGTAGCCGGTGAGCTGCCACGCCAGCAGCGTTGCAATGATGGCCTCGTTATGCGGCCACCAGAATTTCATCTCGGCCCAGTATTCCTGGACCGGCAACCCGCTCAGGTCGGTGAAGTAAAGCAGGCCGCCAAACTTCCTGTCCCAGCCCCGCGCCCACATGCCGTCGAGGATGCCGAGGCCCAGTTTCATCAGGCGCGGATCGCGCGCGCGGTGTTTCGCCTCATGCAGGATAAACCAGGCGCACTCCAGCGCGTGCCCCGGGTTGAGCGTGCGGCCGTCGAAATGGTCG
>PLMW01000006.1 GCA_003142615.1 Opitutia bacterium
ATGCCGGCGAGGAGAACCTGCACAATCTCGAGGCCGAAGGCCGGGGTGGCGGTCATGGGCGGCAGGGTCTCAAATTCGATCACGACGCCGGGAGCCTCGAGCTCGGCCGCGCGACGCAGCGCGTCCTTGATGATTTCCTGGTAGTGGCGGACCACAGTGGGCATCGTCGCCGCCGTCACCTCCATCGTGGGCAGCGTAAAATTGAGTTCCGGGTAAACCAGCCCGCCGCCCAAGCGCAACCCCTGGCGGGTCAAGAGCGGCTTGGGCGCGCTGCCGAAAAGCAGGTCGTCCGAGTTCGCGATCGCAAGGCGTCGGTATTTCATGGGCAAAGGAAATGAGAACCCGGCATCGGCGGCACCCGCCGCGACCAGAGGACGGGCGGTGTCGGTCTCACACAACGCCGGCGAGCATCTTGGCCTTGTCCGCGGCCGAGGCCGCGTCGGGGGCGTACCCGTCGGCACCGATCTCGTCGGCGAACTGCTGGCTGATCGGGGCGCCGCCCACCATGATTTTGACCGGCGGGCAGCCGCTGGTGCGGATGGCCCGCACCGTTTCGACCATGGCCGGCATCGTCGTGGTCAGCAGGGCGGACAGGCCGACAAGCTGAGGACGGAACTCCTGGATGGCAGCGACGAATTTCGCGGGTACAACGTTGGTACCAAGATCGATCACCCGGATGTTGGCCCCCTTCCACATGACGGCCACCAGGTTTTTGCCGATGTCGTGCAGGTCGCCCTGCACCGTGCCGATCAAGGCCGTGTATTTGGGCGTGATCCCGGCGGCGAGCAGCCGTGGCTCGAGCACATTCATCGCCTCCTTCATTGCCCGGGCCGCAATGAGCATCTCGGGCACGAAGATCTCGTTGTTTTTGAACTTCTCGCCCACCGCGGCCATCGCGGGCACCAGCGCCTGGTCCACGAGGTCACCGGGCTGGGCCCCCTCGTCGAGCGCCCGTTGCGTGAGGGCCTTGGCGTCCTTGCTTTTGCCGGCGGCTACAGCTTGGGAAAGTTGTTCGAGCGTTGTCATGATGGGGGTGGCGTTGAGGGAACGGGTCGCAGCCTAGCAGAAGCCGGGGCGGCCGGCTTGGACGGCGGTGCTTTTGTTTGGGACTTTGGTGCGTTCGGCGGATGGCCGTGTCGGTAGCCGCCGGGCGTCTGGCTCGTGCGTTTGCGGAAGACCCGAGTGAAATAGCTCTGGTCGCCAAAGCCGCACTCGAGGGCGATCTGTGCCAGCGGGGCGTCGGAGCGGACCAACAGCTGGCAGGCGCGGTCCACCCGCAGCCGGGTGAGCAGCTCCGTGAACGACCAGCCGGTTTTCGCCCGCATCAGGTGCGAAAAGTGGCTGGGGGAGAGGCCGGCCACGCGCGCCACCTGCTCGCGCGTGAGGTCGTCGGCCAGGTGCGTCTCCATGAACTCCAGCGCGCGCGCGAGCAGTACCGAGTTGGGGCGCCGGGTGTTGGCTTCGATGGCGTCGATGAGCTGTTCGAGCATGTCGCACAGCCAGACTGCCAGGGCCTCCTGGTCAGCGACGTCGGCCAGCGCGGTGAGCGACTGATAGTTGAGACCGAGGATCTTCGTGGGATCACCGCCGGCCTGCACCGCTGCCCGGGTCATCATGACGATGAGCTCGAGCGCCAGGCTCTTGAGCAGCTCGGTGTGGGCCTGACCGACGGCGTAGATGGCGGTCAGCACGCGGTTGATGATGCGGCGGGCCTCGGTGCGTTCCCCGCGGCGAATGGCGGCCAGCAACGCCGGCTCCTCGTGCAGATAAATATTCCGGATGTCGTCGTGCAGCCGGTCCTTCAGGGTGTGGAGCGCCTCGGCCTTCTCGCGCTCGCGCCGGGCCGAGTGGCGCCGCTCGCCCAGCAGCGCGGCGTTGGTGAGATTGTGCTCGGTGGCCAGCGCCAACAGGCGGGCGCAGGCGCCGAGAATCCGGCGGTCCAGGCTGCCGGCGCGGCTGGGCCGTTTGAGGGCGACACCGGCCACGAGCAGGCCGCCGCAGAGGCGCTGGTTGCTCACCACCGGCACGGCCCACAACGCCCGGTTGCAGGCGCAGCAAAGCACGCAGGGCTCGCCCCACCGTAGCGCCTCCGCCACCGCCTGCGCCCGAAACAACCGGCACGCTTCGCCCCGCGCACACGCGGCCACGCCGGGGCCGCCGCGAAGGAGACGACCCTCGGCGTCGACCGCCACGAGCGCAAAACCCGTCGCCTGCCGGTGGCGGCGGGCCAGCCGGTCGAACCCGGAGGCGTTGAGCAGGCCGGGAAACACGTCATGGGTGGGGCGAACGGTCATGTCAGGGCAGGACCAGCTGGTCGATGTAGGCGTCTTCGAAGCCGGGCTGCAGATTGAGTTCGATCGCCTCCATGGTGCGGCACGCAACAGCCATCTCCTCGAGCAGGCTACGGTCGTGCAAGGCCAGAAAGGCGCCCCCGAGCGAGGTGTTGCCGACCACCTGGATCTGTTCGACCGCAAAGCCCGGGAGCAGACCGCAGCCGATGGCGTGTTCCAACGAGAGATGCAGGCCGAAGCCGCCGGCGAGATAGAGCCGCTTCACGTCGCGTGGCGCGGTGCCGAGCAGATGCAGCAGCGTCGAGATGCCGGCCGCAATGGCGGCCTTGGCCTGCAGGAGCCGCGCGACGTCCAGTTCGGAGATCCAGACTGGCCCCGAGACGCCGCGGGCATGCAGCCGCAGTTTGCGCCCGAAGGCGTCGGCTTGGACCGCGTCGCCCGCGCGCGCGCAGAACGCGGCGGTAAACCGGCCGCTGGTTCGCAGGATGCCCTCGCGCCGCGCCTCCCAGAGAAAGTCCACGTAGGCCGAGCCGCAGATGCCGAGCGGTCGAGCGGTCGCGCCGATGAGGCCGAGCTCCGCCGCAAAGGGATCCATCCGCAACCGCACGCGCTCGATCGCGCCATGGACGGCGCGGGTGCCGCTCGTCAAGCCGGCACCCTCGAAGGCGGGCCCAGCGGCGGTGGCGCAGCCAATCAGCCGGTCGCCAACCTTCGCGATGATTTCGCCATTGGTGCCCACGTCGACCAGCAGCGCCGGACCGTCATCGTAGAGTAGGCCCGTGGCGACCATGCCGGC
>PLMW01000012.1 GCA_003142615.1 Opitutia bacterium
ATGCCGGCGAGGAGAACCTGCACGATCTCGAGGCCGAAGGCCGGGGTGGCGGTCATAGGCGGCAGGGTCTCAAATTCGATCACGACGCCGGGAGCCTCAAGCTCGGCCGCGCGGCGCAGCGCGTCCTTGATGATCTGCTGGTAGTGGCGGACCACCGTGGGCATCGTCGCCGCCGTCACCTCCATCGTGGGCAGCGTAAAGTTGAGTTCCGGGTAAACCAGCCCGCCGCCCAGGCGCAACCCCTGGCGGGTCACAAGCGGCTTGGGCGCGCTGCCGAAAAGTAGGTCATCCGAGTTCGCGATCGCAAGTTGGCGGTATTTCATGAACGAAGGAAGTGGCGGCCGGAAAGCGGCGGCACCCGCTGAAACCCGACTGGGATCGACTTTGGCCTCAGACCACGCCGGCAAGAATCCGGGCCTGCTCCGCGGCCGACGCCGCGTCGGGCGCGTACCCGTCGGCACCGATCTCGTCGGCGAACTGCTGGTTGATCGGCGCGCCGCCCACCATGATTTTGACCGGTGGACAGCCGCTGGCGCGGATGGCGCGCACCGTCTCGCCCATGGCCGGCATGGTCGTGGTCAGCAGGGCAGAAAGGCCGACAAGCTGAGGACGGAACTCCTGGATGGCCGCGACGAATTTCGCGGGTACAACGTTGGTGCCAAGATCGATCACCCGGAAGTTGGCCCCCTTCCACATGACGGCCACCAGGTTTTTGCCGATGTCGTGCAGGTCGCCCTGCACCGTGCCGATCAAGGCGGTGTATTTGGGCGTGATGCCGGCGGCGAGCAGCCGCGGCTCGAGCACGTTCATGGCCTCCCTCATCGCCCGGGCCGCAACGAGCATCTCGGGCACGAAGATCTCGTTGTTCTTGAACTTCTCGCCCACCGCGGCCATCGCGGGCACCAGCGCCTGGTCCACGAGGTCACCGGGCTGGGCCCCCTCGTCGAGCGCCCGTTGCGTAAGGGCCCGGGCGTCCTTGCTTTTGCCGGCGGCGACGGCTTGGGAAAGTTGTTCGAGCGTTGTCATGATGGGGGCGGCGTTGAGGGAACGGGTCGCAGCCTAGCAGAAGCCGGGGCGGCCGGCTTGGACGGCGGTGCTTTTGTTTGGGACTTTGGTGCGTCCGGCAGATGGCCATGGCGGTAGTCGCCGGGCGTCCGGCCCGTGCGTTTGCGGAAGACCCGCGTGAAATAGCTCTGATCGCCAAAGCCGCACTCGAGTGCGATCTGTGCCAGCGGGGCGTCGGTGCGGACCAGCAGCTGGCAGGCGCGATCCACCCGCAGCCGGGTGAGCAGCTCGGTGAACGACCAGCCGGTTTTCGCCCGCATCAGGTGCGAAAAGTGGCTGGGGGAGAGGCCGGCCACGCGCGCCGTCTGCTCGCGCGTGAGGTCGTCGGCCAGGTGCGTCTCCATGAACTCCAGCGCGCGCGCGAGCAACACCGAGTTGGGGCGCCGGGTGTTGGCTTCGATGGCATCGATGAGCTGTTCGAGCATGTCGCACAGCCAGATTGCCAGGGCCTCCTGGTCGGCGACGCCGGCCAGCACGGTGAGCGACTGGTAGTTCAGACCAAGGATCTTCGTGGGATCGCCGCCGGCCTGCACCGCCGCCCGTGTCATCATGACGACGAGTTCGAGCGCCAGGCTCTTGAGTAAATTGGTATGCGCCTGGCCGACGGCGTAGATGGCGGTAAGCACCCGGTTGATGATGCGGCGGGCCTCGGTGCGCTCGCCGCGGCGGATGGCCGCGAGCAACGCCGGCTCCTCATGCAGATAAATGCTCCGGATATCGTCGTGCAGCCGGTCCTTTAGCGTGTGGAGCGCCTCGGCCTTCTCGCGCTCACGCCGCGCCAGCTGGCGCCGCTCGCCGAGCAGTGCGGCGTTGGTAAGGTTGCGCTCGGTGGCCAGTGCCAGCAGCCGGTCGCAGGCGCCGAGGATCCTACGATCCAGGCTGCCGGCGCGGCTGGGACGCCTAAGTTCGACGCCGGCCACGAGCAGGCCGCCGCCGAGGCGCTGGTTGCTCCCCACTGGCACGGCCCAGAGTGCCCGGCCGCAGCCACAGCAGAGCACGCAGGGCTCGCCCCAGCGCAGGGCCTCTGCCACCGCCTGTGCCCGAAACAACCGGCACACCTCGCTCCGCGCGCACGCGGTCACGCCGGGGCCGCCGCGCAGAAAACGGCCCTCGGCGTCGACCGCCGCGAGCGCAAAACCCGTCGCCTGCCGGTGGCGGCGGGCCAGCCGGTCGAATCCGGCGTCGTCGAGCAGACCGGGGAACACCTCGTTGGCGGTGAAGGGGGTCATGTCAGGGCAGCACCAGTTGATCGATGAAAGCGTCCTCGAAGCCGGGCTGCAGATTGAGTTCGATCGTCTCCATGGTGCGGCACGCAACCGCCATCTCCTCGAGCAGGCTGCGGTCGTTCAATGCCAGAAAGGCGCCCCCGAGCGAGGTGTTGCCGACCACTTGGATCTGTTCAACCGCAAAGCCTGGAAGCAGGCCGCAACCGATGGCGTGTTCCAACGACAGATGCAGACCGAAGCCGCCGGCGAGATAGAGCCGTTTCATGTCGCGTGGCGTGGTGCCGAGCAGATGCAGCAGCGTCGAGATGCCGGCCGCGATGGCGGCCTTGGCTTGCAGAAGTTGCGCGACGTCCAGTTCGGAGATCCAGACTGGCCCCGAAATCCCGCGGGCATGCAGCCGCAGTCTGCGCCCATATTTGTCGGCTTGGACCGCGTCACCCGCACACCCGCAAAAGGCGTCGTCAAACCGTCCCTTCGCCTGCAGGAGGCCCGTGCGGCGCGCCTCCCAAAGAAAGTCCACGTAGGCCGAGCCGCAGATGCCGAGCGGTCGGTCGGTCGCACCAATGAGGCTGAGTTCCGCCACAAAGGGATCCGTCCACAACCGCACGCGCTCGATCGCGCCTCGGACGGCGCGGGTGCCGCTCGTCAGTCCGGCACCCTCGAAGGCGGGCCCGGCGGCGGTGGCGCAGCCGATCAGCCGGTCGCCGACCTTGGCGATGATTTCGCCATTGGTGCCCACGTCGACCAGCAGCGCCGGACCGTCATCGTAGAGCAGGCCCGTGGCGACCATGCCGGC
>PLMW01000043.1:0-42852 GCA_003142615.1 Opitutia bacterium
CCTACATAAACTGACCCACCACCTAGCGGACGCTTGGCCTGCAACCGGTATTCCGGGAAAGATCCAGGGAGACGGAGTTTGAGTCTGTGGTCCCCTGGCACTACGGTGTCCGGGAAATCATGCCTACCGATGACAAAGACCATGGGCCGGAAGGACGAACCACGGCTCACCCCGGATCGAAGGACCCCCTGCATGGCGTCACGCTGGAGATGATGCTTGGCCAGTTGGTGGCCGTCTACGGCTGGGAGGAAATGGGGAGGACCATCCGGATCCGGTGCTTCACCCACAAGCCCAGCATCAGCTCCAGTCTGGAGTTCCTCCGAAAAACTTCGTGGGCCCGGAAAAAAGTGGAAGACTGGTATCGGCTGACCAAAGCCAGGTCCCGGACGCCGTAGCTTCCCCCTCGTGGATCCCGCCCCGCTTCCTGCAGCCCGCCCTTCGCTCCGAAAGGTGAATGGTACAGCATGACCACTTTTTTCCTTTCCCGCCGCGTTTGTCATCACCACGCGCAGCGCCGCCCGGGACCTAGTCAATAGTTCACTCATGACCCTTTCGGCTGACTCGCCTCTGGGAAGAATCCCTGCGCCTGCTCGGTTGACCTGGGAGACTATCACCACTCAGCTAGCAATTGCTGGGCACTTTTCATCGTCAGCACAAAATCGATGAGGCTCTTTCCGACCTTTGCGTAAATTGTGTCCTGAAGGTGCGTAACAACGAGCGTAAGCGCGGCCGCGAGTTCCGGCTCGTCAACCTTGGGGTGCGCGGTGCGATTCGTTGGGTGTGCGGTGGCCTTAGAACAACCGGCCCAGACGCGAGCAAGTATCTTGGCGTTGTCGTCGAGCGGAAAAAGTCGCAACTGGCCGCCATCAATTCGAGTAATGAAAACATCTTTGTCTCGGTCGAAGATAGATGGGCGCGCTGGTTCCCAATTGCTACCCATGGCGGAGATTCCAACTAGTATGATAAGCCAGCGCATTGAGGCTAAGCGCCCTTCCCAAATCGCATTTCCCATACAGCGGAAGGCTATGGGGTCCGCTTGAACGGCTGCTCCCCAGTTTACTGCCCAAACTCCCGTCATCGGAATTCCAGGGAGAACCGCCCGAATCCGGTGCGGGATGTGTTCAACCAACCACTGTTTCTGATCATCTGGCGAAAGCAGGCTCAACGAGTCATGGGGGGAGTTGGAGTTTGTCATGGGCCACTTGAAGGCAGTCTGAAGTAGGTCCGCAACAATCTTGTTCTTTAGGGCCGGACCGAAAGGGTCATGCGGTACCTTTTACCTCCGGCGATGCTCAGATTCGCAGGACAGCCACGGGGGCGGCTCTGACAGGATGCGCGCGCCGGGCCGGATGAGCCGGTCAGGCTCTGCTGGCCAGCCCTTCGACTTGGCCCAGAGCAGGCAGAGCGCCCGGGCCACTTTGTCATCTAATAGATGACAAATATCCCGCGCCACCGCCCGGCGCCTCACTTCGTCGCGAAGATCTCGCCGAAGAACTGCTGCATGAGCTGCCATGAGCGGCTTGCCGTAGAACTGGCTCGAGAGCTCGCCCGCCTTTTTCGGATCCGTGGTGGCCTGCCCGCCGCCGTACATGTCCACCGCGAGCGCCACGTAGCCGAGCTGCGCCAGCTGCCGGGCGCGGCCCTTCGCGTAATCGTTGAGCCCCCACCATTCGGGCACCACGAGCACGCCGGGCCGGAGCGCCGTCGTCTGATCGTCGTAGGCCAAGTAGCTCTCCAGCTTCACCCCGCCCTGTTCGTAAACCACGGATCGGGTGACGAGGCTGGCACGGGCGCAGAGCGCGAGGGCAAGAAAAGTGAAGAGCAGAGCGGGCGTTTTCATGGTACGCCGAAACATGCCCAAGACCGGCGCTTCGTCAAACGGGGTGCCGGTCGCCGGCGAGCCGGAATCGCCCAGTCCTGGTGGAGGCGACCGGAGGAAAGGACGGAAGTGACCTCGGCGCGCCCGGCTCTGCTGGCCAGCCCTTCGACTTGGCTCAGAGCAGGCAGCGCGCCCGCGCCACTTTGTCATCTAATAGATGACAAACATCCCGCGCCACCGCCCAAGCCACATGTCACTTAATAGGTGACATGCCTACCCGCCGGTCATGGCTTTACTTTATGAGTTCGTCCGCGACACTCGGCCCATGCGCTGGACAGCTGCTTTATTGGCGCTTGGCCTTGGCATGGTGTCGGCCCCCGCGGGGGAGACTTCAGGGGCAGCGAGCGCGCCGAACCTCCCGCCATCCGTCTCCCGGGATTCCTCCGCCCAGTCCGGGGCACAATTGAGCCGCTCGGCTTTGGACAGCACCGCGATCACTGAGTCGACCGAGGACGGCCGCCAGATCGCCGCGCCCACCGCCGACCGGCCGGCCTATGTCGTCACCCACTCCGGGGGACAGCACGATTTCGGCCAGGTCCCCGCGGGAGAGAAGGTGCCCTCGGCCGAGACCCTCGATCAACAGGTGGAACAGGCGCTCGGCCGGCTTCATTTTCTGCGGGCGGACGCCAGCCACCCGCCGTCGCTTCTGATTGTCTTCAGTTGGGGTGTCCACTGCCTCCCAGGCGACGAATTCGAGGATCGGGGCTATCGCAACCTGCTCGACCGCGCCGCGCTGGCTGGCGGGAGTCGATTCGCCGACGAGCTGGAGAAGGTCCTGGTACAGGATGGAGCGCTCTCGTCCGCCGTGTCGATGCGGCCCATTGGCATCCGACTGGGCGGAATGCGACCGACCCTCGCCGCCAGCCTTTTCCAGTCTATCAGTCCGATCGAGACCTTCCGCAGACGCGATCTGAAGACGGAATACCTGCTGCAGCAGATCACCAACGATTGCTACTACGTGGTGATCTCCGCCTTTGACTACGCCTCCGTGGTGCGCGGCAAGCAGCAGCTCCTGTGGCGCACGAAACTCACCACCCTCGCGCGCGGCGTTTCCATGGCGGACTCCATTCCCGCCTTGATCGAAAACGGCGCCGGGTATTATGGCCGGGACATGAACGAGCCGGAGCTTTTCGCCAATCGCAGCCGCTAGCCGGCCGGTGTCCTGAGGCGGGACGCGTCAGTTCCCGGCGGGTTTGAGTTCCGTGCCGTGGACCAGGGCGGCGAGCCATTCGGCGGCGCGGGTCGTGTACGCGCGCTGCTGCTCCTCAGTGGCCAGGTGGTTGTGCGGCGCATTGACGAGGGGCACGGCTTCCTTGGGACCGTGAATCTGGTTGAATGCGATCCAGACGCCGACGGGCGGGGAGGTGTCGTCGATAAAACCCATCGAGACGAGACAGGTGGCCTTGATGCGGGAGGCAAAGTTGACGGGGTCGAAATAGAGCGCGGTTTCCATGACCCTCGGGTTGCCCGCGTCCCAGTTGGGGTAACCCGCGGCGCGGCCGTGCAGTGCGCCGTTGGTGTCGCAGCCCGCGGGGACGTGGACGATCACGTGGGTGACCTGCGGGTGGAGACCGGCGACGCAGAGGCTTTGCTGGCCGCCCATGCTCGTGCCCATGAGGAGGAGGGTCCGGCCGTCCCAGTCGGGCCGGCTTGCAAGGTAGTCCACGGCGCGGTAATCGCCGAGATACATCTGGAGGAAATAATTCCGGTCGCGGTCGGTGTTCTCGAGGTTCTGGTAGTTTTTGATCATCTGCGGCAGCGCGGCGTAGAAGGCCGGCGGCAGGTCGCCGGGCACGTCGTGCGGCTCGACGTTGAGCGCGAGCCAGCCCTCGGCGGCGCGGTCGGTGACCCACTGCTTCTGCAGCGGATAGGGCGGGCTGGCCCACAGCAGGATGAGCAGAGCCGGGAACTTTCCCTCCCGGGCCGGCTTTGCGAGCTGCCCGTATACGTGCGCGCCGCCAAGGTTGTTCAGCTTGATCGTTGCATACTCGGCACCCTCCTTGCCGCTCTCACCGGGCGTGAGCACGGGGTCCGCGGGGATGGCGTGGAGCAGTTTGATTTTCGCTTCCCAAAAAGCGTCGAAGTCGGCCGGGCGCGGGATGGACGGCTGCAATTTCGCCGGAGCGACGGCCGCACCGGCCACGCTGCGCCCCGGGCCGCCGGCAGCGGGCGACACCTCGACGTGGAGCATCGCCGGCTCGTCGAGCGCGATCTCGATGGTCGCACGTCCGGAGGTGAGGTCGAGCTGGCCCGACTTGATGACGTCGAGATTGTTTTTCTTGATCGTGTAGGTGTAGCCGCCGGCGGGCGCGGCGGTGCCCGGCGGGAGCGCCGCGGTCCAGCCGACCTTCTCGCCCAGCGCGTAGATGCCGGATGCGTGGAACGGCGTGAGGGTCAGCTGCTGCGCGCCCGCCACGGCGGTGGCGAACAGCGCGGCGAGACCAGCGATGATCAGGGGAAAGACGGAACAATGCGCGGAGCGGTTCATGGGGTGAAAAGCAAGGCGGGTTGTTGCGGACTATTTCGGGACGACTGGGCGGAGGCGAATAATTTCGCCGCAAGCGACCTCGGCGCGCCCAGCACTGATGGCCAGCCCTTCGACTTGGCTCAGAGCAGGCAGAGCGCCCTACCCGCTCCACCGCCGAGCCACATGTCACTTAATAGGTGACATGTTTCCCCTCGCCTGAATCGCCCCGGCTACGGCGTGCTGCACCCGCGCTCCCAATCTAACGATACGCCTTGTCGTCCAGCCGGTCGAAGTTCGCGGCGTCGCCGAGCACGCCCAAGGTCACGATGGCAAACGTGAACACCGTGGTGCCCGGTTCGAGATGGCCGCCGAACGCCTTGTCCCCGTCCGCGAACGTCACATGGGCATGGACGCGGCCGTTGATCACGTACCCGTTCATGCTCACCAGGTCGGCCGCGCCGGTGGGGTTGGTGACGTGGATGTTCTTCGATGGAAACCCGCGGTTGCTGACCGAGTGGAAGTGATAACTGCGGACCGAGCCGATGCCGGCGAGAATCACGGCGTGGCGGATCTTTTGCTGCCGCACCATGCTCTCGAGCCCGGCGAGCAGGTCGGTGTCGTATTTGAACCGCAGCACCACGATGCGCTCGAATTTCGTGTCGATCGCGTAGCCGGCCGGCACCGTGTCGCTGTTCGGCCGGGCGTCGTCGGCGCTGGGCGCGCTGGTCTTTTCCGTGCGGGTTTCCTGAGCAGTCAGCACGGTCGCCGCAGCCAGGAACGTCAGGGCAATGAGGACTTTTTTCATGGGTGGGGTGTGGGCGAAAGAGATCCGGCTGCGGGAATTGCCGACGGCGGGCCGCCGCGCGCCTTGTCCTGCAGCAGGCGGAGCCGTTCCAGTTCGGCGTCCGTCTCGGACAGACCCAGGCTGCGGATCATTTGCCCGATCGTCATGGCCGGGTCGTTGGACCAGAAAATCCCCATGTCGGCCGGACGGTAGTAGTGAAAGCCCACCTTGTCCCCAAACTTCCGGCTGAGCGCCGCCCCATCCTCCAGCACGGCATCCCAGTGGAGCAGCGCATAGGAAAGATCGATCTGGTGGACCAGCACCGCGTCCTCCTTGGTGAGTTCCGCCTCGATGACCCCGAGCGGGCCGATGACCGCGGCGTGATCCCGGGGCGTGGCGCTCACGATGTAGTACTCGTGCTGCATCGCGTAGGCGGCGGGGTGGAAGACGTCCGGATTGGCCGAGGCCAGCGCGACGATTTCCGCACCCTGGTCGGCCAGCGCCTGCCAGCCGTCGGTGTACATCATGTCAAAGCAGATCTGGATCCCGACCCGCCCGAAATCACAGTCAAAAACGGGGAACAACCGCCCGGGAGTGATCCCTGCCTCCAGCACGTCGCTTCCCTGGGGCGCCACCGGATGCACTTTCCGGTACATTCCCGCCACGCGCCCTTCGCGGTCCACCAGCACCGCCGCATTGCTGTACCGCGGAGGTGCCTCCGCTTCCTGCAGAAACATGGGCACCACCAGGTAACAGTGGTGTCGCCGGGCGCACGCGGCAATCCGTGGCTCCACCTCCTCCAGCCGCACCGCCTGCTTCGCCAGCGAGTCGCCCTGCCGGGTCAGGAAGGACTCCGGCAGCACGACCAGGTCCAATTGTTTTCCCGGATAGTCGCTCCCCGCCTGGGCCGCGATCGCGTCCACGACCTCGTCCATCTTTTGCAGGCGCTGCTCCAGCGGCAGCGTGAAAACCGCGTAGCCGCTGACCACCGTGCCCACCAGAACCTTCCGCGGCGGCCGGTCGCGGCGCGCCAGTGCCGTCGGGCCCGGTGGCCGGGCGGACGATTCAGCGGCAGCCGGCAACGGGCCCGCCATCATTCCAGCGAGGCAGATCACCAGCGTGAACAAGGCCGCCGCAGATGGCCCCCCCACTCTGCTACAGGAGCGGCCTCGCGCTTCGGCGCCAGACGGAGGTCGGGAGAAAGTCAAAATCGCAGTCATGGCTTGGCAGTGCATAGGTGTTTCCTTCCGCGGTGGGAATTGAATTCTGAAGGGGGGCGGCCCGGGCATCCGGTCCCGGCAACCCCACCGTGGATCATGGGGGCCACTGCCCTCCGAAAAGCCAGCAAAGGGAAGGAACCCTGCTTGTCCGGAGTAGGGTTACGCCCCATAGCCCAGAACCGGCCCATCGCGTAACGTACCCGCCATAATGGGAAGAATTGGCGATGGATAAAACCGGCTTCGCTTTCTGGCTGACTTTGACTGGAACCCTTTGCTGGGGGGTTTGTTTTTGGTGGATGTACCGGATTTCATCCAAACAGAATGCCTTGTTGGATCAACTTCACGCGCAGGGCAAACGCATCGAAAAGCTGTCCAAGCTCGAACATGAGCTCATCAAGGAAGTGCATCCGCAGGTCGGCGAGATCAAGGAGGGGATGGACGCGATGGTTGCCGCCGTGAAGGAAAATACTGAAAACAATCCTCCTGCAGCCAAAAGCAAGTAGGTGCCTCGATAGGTTTGCAGGCGAATAGATCAGGCCACGATGGGTGATGCGGCCGGAGTTCTTTCAACCGGCCGCGCCGAATCCGAGAACGCGGCACACCGGGCGCGCAAACATGGGTTCTTCGCCCGGGCGCATCACGCGCGCGGCGGCGCACTCATGGGGTCATGCCGGACCTTTTGCCTCCCGGCGCTGCGCGAACCCGCAGGACAGCCACGGGGGCGGTTCTGACAGGATGCGCGCCGGGGTTATCTTCGCCGAAAGTGTGCGTGCGGTGATACCGTGAACACCCCATGGTGACTCAAGGGTTGGGAGATTATGATGCCGGGATGAATTCATCGCTCAGACGCCTCGCCCTTTTCCTGCTCACTGCTGCGTTTTTTGCCCTCGTCGCCACGGGTTGCCAGACCACCAAAGGCTTCGGGAAGGACGTGAAAGCACTCGGCAATAAGATTGAGGACAAAGCAGACCATTGACCCGCGCCGCGGGCGGGATGCCGGGCGATGCCAGGTCCGACAGGTACCAGAAGGGATCATGCTGTACCTTTTGCCTCCGGTGCCGCTCGACTCGACCCGGTCGAAGGGGTCACGCTTTACCTTTTATGATGACACCCGGAACGATTGTATCCTTTAACTTTGAAACGAAACTCCAACTC
The DNA here is from genome assembly GCA_003142615.1 of Opitutia bacterium. Taxonomy (GTDB): domain Bacteria; phylum Verrucomicrobiota; class Verrucomicrobiia; order Opitutales; family Opitutaceae; genus Fen-1467. The sequence goes on from PLMW01000043.1 coordinate 7,506, forward strand.
ACGGCCAGAATCGTCGCCATCGCGCTGGTAGCGGTGAACACCAGGGCGCTGGCCGCTGATCTTTCGCCCGGCAGCTGGCCGAAGGCCGAAAGGGAACGTCTGGAGAAAATTGAGAGCCAGACCTGGTGGTCGCCGCTCGAGGCGCAAACTTTCGAAAGCAGCGGCGGGATTGTTTCGGCGACCGTGTCGCCTGTGGCCGTCTATGCGGGCGTACAGGCGCTGAAGCACGGCGGAAATGCCGCCGACGCAGCGGCAACGACGGCACTGACGCAGATCACGATGCAGCTGGGCTCGGTGGTGTCGTACGCGGGCATCTTCACGATGCTCTACTACGACGCCAAGGACCATAAGGTCTATTCGATGGATGCGGGCTACAATTCGTATCTCCACGAGACGGATCCAAGAACCATCCCCGTAAGTGAGATAGGGATATTGTATAAATCCGCGCCCAACGCCACCGACGGCGGCGCCAAGGGCCGCCAGACCCTCGTTCCCGGCTTCATGGCCGGCGTCGAGGCCATGCACAGCCGGTTTGGTCACCTGCCATTCCGCGATCTCTTCGAGCCGGCTGTCTGGTATGCCGAGCACGGCGTCCGGATTTCGCCGGTGCTCCAGTATCATTTCATGTTCCGGGCAAAGTTTCTGTCGCTCACACCGGAAGGTCAGCAGTTCATGGGCCAGGCAGGCGGCGAGATCCCCAAGGCCGGCGATCTTTTCGTTCAACCCGAACTGGCCAGGACGCTGAAGGCCATCGCCGAGCACGGCTCGCGCTATATGTACACCGGCCAGTGGGGAGAAGATTTCGTCAGGATCGTCCAGCGCGAGGGGGGCAAGGTGACTGCCGAAGACATGAAGCGATACGAGCCGACTTGGAACGAGCCCCACAAGGAAACGGTTTTCGGCCACACCGTATATGTCAACGGTCCGCCGCATACAGGTGCCTACGCTCTGTTCGTCGGGCTGAATATTGCCGAAGCCTTGAAACTCGACCAGAAGGGCCCCTATTGGACGGACCCTGAAACGTTCCAAGCTCTGAACCGCATCGGCCTGATCGCCGATGCCGCTCCCGTAATCGACAAAAACACCTCCAGTTTCCTGCTGGGCAGAGGCGTCGACATCTCGGCGGACGCGCAGCTCGGAAAGGGTTACGCCCAGGCGGTTGCGCCGCTGCTCGACCAAATCTTTGCGCCGCCGGCTGACAGTGGCCCAAAACATTCCAACGCGATCGCCGTTATCGACAGGGATGGAAACATCGCGGTAATAACCCACACTATCAATGCCGTGGTCTGGGGTGATGCGGGCATAGTGGTGGACGGAATCCCCATCCCTGACTCCGCGGGGTTTCAGCAGCTCAACCTCGCAAGCATCAAGCCGGGCGATCGCGTTCCCAACCCGATCATTGACACCATCGCATTCGAAGGTGACATCCCGGTCCTGGCGACAGCCAGCATTGGCGCCTCCCTGCAAAACGAAAGCATCAGAGTGCTACTGGGTGTGTTGGGCCAGCACCAGGACCTTGCGACAGTCATGGCAGCACCGCCGCTGCTTGCCCTGAACGATTTTAGTGCGGTCGACAAGACAGCGTCGCAAGTGCCTGTGTCGATTCCGCAAGGTGCGTACGGCCCAGACTTCATCGCGAAATTGAAGGCGCTAGGCTTGAACTTAACCGAAATACCCGCCGTAGACGCTGCCACTCGGCGCGGCACACTTGCCGCCGTGGCAATCGATCCCAAGACCGGCAAGCGAACCGCGGTGAACCAGCCGGGCGTGATGGTCTACAACAGCACGGATTGATCCTGCCGGAAAGCCGGGCAACGGGGTCTGCTGATGGATCGGCGTCGGATCAGATTAATTTTTGAGCCGGTCCCACAGCGGCTCCGGCAGTTTCCAGTGTTCGGTCATCCTCCACCGGAAAGGGTCCTGCGAGGCAGGCCGCGGCGGCAGCCTGAGCAATTCAAGCTTCATTTCCCCCGCCCGGCCTGATAACTTTTCCGTGTGCACGACGTGACCGTCATGTTGCAGCGCCTTGAGCAGGGCGACCCGCAGGCGGCCGACAAACTCCTGCCCCTGGTCTATGACGAGTTGCGCAAGCTGGCTTCGGCCAAGATGGCCCGGGAATCCAGCGACCAGACGCTCCAGCCCACGGCGCTCGTCCACGAGGCGTGGTTGCGGCTCGGCGGCGACCAGCAACCCAGCTGGCAGAACCGCGCCCATTTCTTTGCGTCGGCCGCCGAGGCCATGCGGCGGATCCTTATCGAGCGCGCCCGCCGGCGCCGGGCCCAGCGTCACGGCGGCGGTTTGCAGCGCGTGGATGTCAACGACTCCGCCCTCGGCATCGCGGCGCCGGAGGCGGCCGACGACGAGTTGCTGGCGGTGCACGAAACGCTTGAGCGCCTCGCCCAGCACGATGCACGCAAGGCAGAGCTGGTAAAACTCCGCTACTTTGCAGGTCTTACCATCGAGCAGGCCGCCGAAGTGCTGGGGATCTCGGCGCCCACGGCCAAGCGCGACTGGACCTACGCCCGCGCCTGGCTTTTCAAGGAAATCAACCGGAGCCGGCACGACTAAAACCACCGCCCGGCGGGGCCCGGCAGATCCGCCGGCAGCACCGCGCCCATTCAGATGATCCTTTTTCGAGGTAAATATCGCTTTGAGAGCTGAACCCACCCACCTCTCCCAACCTCTACCTCCTCCTCACATGAAAAATCTTCTTGGTATCATCTCCCTGTTCGCGATCGCCAGTCTGGCAGTCCTCGCAGTCGCTTCCGTTCTCGGCGTTTCCAGCCCGTCCTGGTCCGTGGTTACGCGCATTGTCGGATTCTCCTGGGCCGCCGGCGTGCTCGCGATGTTCGTCACGGATTATGCCCCGCGTCGCTCGTACAACGTCGGCGCGGCCGGGTGCACCGTAGAAGCGATGCGCGAAGTCGTCCCGGCGAAGGCCCGGCCCTATGCTGGCGCCGTCACCGCCGAGGCCATGGCCACGCTCGGACTGGCCAACGACCCGGCGACGGTCTCGCTGTTATAATCGCCCCTGGCCCCCGCCCTGCTCCCCAACCTCGTTGGAGCGCTCATGAACGAATCCCGCGAACGCGAAGAACGGATTTTCGCCGAGGCGCTGGCCCTTCCCGCAGGGGAACGGCCGCGCTTCCTTGACCAGGCCTGCGAGGGCGATGCCGGCTTGCGCCAGCGGATCGAAGCGCTGGTGCTGGCGCACGAGTCGGCGGGCGGGTTCATGGCGGCGGCGGAGGACGTCGCGCCCCCGGCTGCTCCGCCCGACTCGGCGGAAATCCCCGGGAACCGGATTGGCCGCTACAAGCTCCTGCAGAAAATCGGCGTGGGCGGCTGTGGCGTCGTCTGGATGGCCGAGCAGGAGGAGCCCGTGCGGCGCCGGGTCGCGCTCAAGATCATCAAGCTCGGCATGGATACCAAGGCGGTCATCGCCCGCTTCGAAGCGGAGCGCCAGGCGCTCGCGCTCATGGAGCATCCGAACATCGCCCGGATCCTGGACGCGGGCGCGACGGACACCGGCCGGCCGTTCTTTGTCATGGAGTTGGTGCGCGGCGTGCCCATCACGCAGTATTGCGACGAAAATAATCTGTCGACGCCCGCGCGCCTCGTGCTCTTCACGCAAGTCTGCCACGCCGTCCAGCACGCCCACCAGAAGGGTATCATCCATCGCGACCTCAAGCCCTCGAACATCCTTGTCACCCTCCACGACGGCGTGCCGGTTCCCAAGGTGATCGACTTCGGCATCGCGAAGGCGACGCAGGGCCGGCTCACCGACCAGACGCTGTTCACCGCCTTCGAACAGTTCATCGGCACCCCCGCTTACATGAGCCCCGAGCAGGCGGAGCTGAGCGGGCTCGATATCGACACGCGCAGCGACATTTACTCGCTCGGCGTCCTCCTCTACGAACTTCTCTCCGGCCGGCCGCCGTTCGATCCCAAATCGCTCCTGCAGGCCGGCCTCGACGAAATCCGCCGGGTTATCCGCGAAGTCGATCCGCCCAAGCCTTCGACGAACCTTTCGACCCTCGCCGCCGCCGATCGCATCATGGTCGCCCGGCACCGCGGCACCGAACCCGCCCGGCTTTCCCTACTGCTGCGCGGCGATCTCGATTGGATCGTCATGAAGGCGATGGAGAAAAACCGCGCCCGCCGCTACGAGACCCCGACGGCGCTGGCCGCCGACATCGCGCGGCATCTGCGCGACGAACCCGTCATCGCCAGCCCGCCGGGCAGCTGGTATCGTCTCACCAAGCTCATCCGGCGCCACCGTCTCGTCTGCGCGGCGGCGGCCGCGGTGGCGATCGCGCTTGTGGTGGGCACGGTCATCAGCACGTGGCAGGCGGTGCGGGCCACGCGGGCCGAGCGAACCGCCAGCCTAGAGCGCGCCCGCGCGGAGGATCTGCTGGCGTTCATGCTCGGCGACCTGCGCGGGCAACTCGCGAAGGTGGGCCGGCTGGACGTGCTCGAGGCGGTCGGCGACAAGGCGATGGCCTACTTCGCTTCGCGGGAGGCGCGCGACCTGGACGACCCCACGCTCGCGCGCCACGCGAAGGCCCTCACGCAGATCGGCGAGATCCGGATGGATCAGGCGCGTTATGCCGAGGCGACGGCGGCTTTTGCAGAGGCCTACCGCCGCGCGTCGGCCCTGGCGGCGCGGCATCCGCAGGACGGGGATATGCTCTTTGAGCGCGGCCAGGCGGAATACTGGAATGGTTTCGTGCACTGGAAGCGCGGCGAGCTGGCCACCGCCGCTGACTGGTGGACGCGCTACCACGACACCAGCCTGGCCCTCGTGACCCTCGATCCGGCGCGACCGCTCTGGCACAGCGAGCTCGCCTACGGCCAGCACAACCTCGCCGCTCTGCGCCGGGAGCGCGGTGAATTCGCGGCGGCCCGCGCCGATTTCCTCGCGGAACTGGCGACGCTGGAGAAGATGCTCGGGAAAAAACCGGGTGATCTGGAATTGTGCTTCCGGATTGCCGATGCGCACTCCTGGCTCGGAAGCCTGGCGGAACAACAGGGTGAATTTACGGAAGCGCTGAACCAGTATGTCGCGCAGACGACACAGCTCGAACAACTTGCGGCAACGGAGCCGCGCACGGCGCTCTGGCGGTTCAAGCTGGCCGACTCCCTGCTGTTTCAGACCGACATTCTGCTGGCCACGGGGCAATTCTCCACCATCGGCGAGCGGCTGAAGGAGCCGCGCCGGCTGGTCGATGAACTGACGGCCCAAGATCCAGCCAACCGGCGCTGGCAGACGGTGGCTCTGTATTCCCGGCTGCAAGCGACGATGCTGGCCCGGCAGGCCGGCGATCTGCCGGCGGCGATGCGTCTTTTGGACGAGATCCGGCCCCAGCTTGAGAGCCTGGTCGCGGCCGAACCAACGGACCGCACCTTCGTGTTGAGGTTGGCCATGGCGTGGCGGATGGAGGCACAGGTGCGCGCAGCCGCCGGGCGTCAGGATGCCGCTGCGGCCGCAGCGCGGGCGGTTGAGCTGGGTGAAAAACTGATTCGCGAAGGCCGGACAACCGACGCCGATACGGGTGAATGCGCGCTGGCCTGTGTCGTGGCGGGCGAGATTGCCGCCCGAGCCGGAAACAGCGCCGCCGCCCGGAGCCACTGGCAGCACGCCGCGGACCTGCTCGCGCCGCGGCTGCCCGGCACCCGCGCCTGGCGGCTGCTCGATCCCGCCGCGCGGGTCGCCGCCTGGCTCGGCCGCTCCGAGGAAGCGCACGACAAGATAGCGCAGCTCAATTTACTTGGCTACGTCCCGCTCGACCCGTGGCCCGATGCGGATCGGCCCGGCGCAGCCAGGAATTCGGTCCCCCCACAACAAAGCAAATAGGAAAATCCAGCCATGACAACGTCCTCAAAGACCGCCCCACGAAGAAAGAAAGCTGTGCGAAGAGTGCCAGTAACGGTCCTCGATCCTGCCCACGTCACCCTACACGTGATTCGCTTCCAAGATGTCCTCAATCCCGTACTGTCGGACAAGTTGGTTCAAGGCTTCAAAAAAGCCGGGGCCGGGCCCAGGCTTGAACTGTGCACGCCGCACCGGATGTCGATGCCGAAAAAGCATCCTCAGGTGAGTATTGACCCGAGGAATCATGAACTGCTGAGGATCAAACCCAAAGGGGCCACCCTTCTTTTCAAGATCACCCCGGATGAATATTGCCCGGTCGGGATCACGTTTTCCAGGTGGGGGAAGCGCCAACCCACGGCCGATGACCAGAAAAGACTCCGCATCCTGAATTTCGCCCAGATGAAGATACGCCCGGATGAACGCACCCTGCAGGTCACCGACCACTTCAAGGCCATCGGGCGCGATGCCCGGTACAAGTTCTCCGTGGTCATTCTGCGGGTGAAGGATGGAACGATTGGCATCATCGATCCCGGCGTCGTGAACGAGCACTAGCCCGAAGTAATCACGCCGGGCGACAGGCCAGCCCGTCCCGCCCTGTCAGGCACTCCTCCTGCTGGAGGTGACTTCATTGGTGCGGCCTTGATTCCCCTCCATGCAGAGGGGCGGCTTGGCCTGTTTGCCCAAGCCTGGGCGAGGCGAATGTCCTTGGCGTGAGGTGGTGCCCCAAGGGGTTCAGCCGCCCCACACCTTGAAGTCCTGCAGGATCGAGCCGTCGATGAACTCCCGCAGAATCGAGTTGTCGGGGACCCATTCGGTTTCGATGGGCAGAAACCAGTCCAGGAACGTCAGCAGGCGCCGGGCTTCGATGAATTCCGGGGTGCCGTGGGCCACCTGGCGCAGGAGCGGCTCCGCCAGCGGGCGCAGCACCGAGAGCTCGTAGGCCAGCGCGGAGTTGAACATCACGTCGGCGTTTTCCTGGTAGGGGAAGATATGCAGCTTCTCGCCGCGCCGCACCGATTCCCAGCGGCGGATGGTGTCGGCGGCGTGGTAGCCGCGATCGCGCGCATCCCGCACAATGCGGCGGATGAGCCGGGTGTCGGTGGTGGAGACGCGGTTGTGGCGGTCGAGGTTGAGCTGCGTGAGCGCCGAGGCGTAGGCCTTGAACGATTGCGCCGCCAGGGCCGCGGGGATGAGCCGCGGGTTCAGCCCGTGAATGCCCTCGAGGATGATCAACTGCTCCGGACGCAGGCGGACCACGTCGCCCGGCTCCTGCCGGCCTTCCTGGAAACGGTAGCGCGGCAGCTGCACCTCCTCGCCGGCGAGCAGGCGCTGCAGGTGGTCGCCGAGCTGCGTCAGGTTGAGCGCCTCGATCGTCTCGTAATCGAGCTGGCCGGCGGCGTCGCGGGGCGTGTGCTCCCGCTCGATGAAATAGTTGTCCAGCTCCAGTGCGAAGGGCGAGAGCCCCAGCGCCAGCAGTTGCACGGCAAGGCGGCGCGAGAAGGTGGTCTTGCCCGAAGAGGACGGGCCGGAGATCAGTACCAGCCGCGTCCGGGGCTGGCGGTCGGCGATCTGGCGGGCGATCTCCGCGATGTGCTGCTCGTGCAGGGCCTCCGAGACGAGGATGATCTCGCGGCTGCGGCCGGCCTGGATGGCGTCGTCGAGCGCGCCCACGCTCGAGATGCCCAGCCGCTCCAGCCACGCGCCATACTGGCGGAACGCGGCGAGCAGCTTCGGGGAGTCGGTCAGCGGCGCGAGCTTGATCGCCGCGTGCTGGCGCGGGTAGCGCAGCGCAAAGTCGCCGTTCATGGCCGCGAGGGCGAACCACTTCAGGTACCCGGTGGAGGGCACCATGAAGCCGTGATGGTAATCGACGTAGTCGCCGAGGCGGTAGAGCGCGATCGTGGGCTTGCGGCGGTGGCGCATCAGGCGGGCCTTGTCGAGGTCGTGCCGGCCCTCGAAGAAGGCGATCGCCTCCTCGACCGCGGCCTCGCGCCCGACAAACGGCAGGTCCTGCGCGACGAGGCGCCGCATCTCCGCCTCCAGTTCCTGCAGCTCGGCGGGCGTGAGGGGCGGCCGCCCGCGCACGTTGCAGAAGTAGCCGCCGGAAGTGAGGGAATGGTCGATGTACAGCAGGGCCCCGGGAAACCGGCGGACAAACGCCGCCTCGAGCAGAAAGGTCAGCGACCGGCGGTAGATCCGCGCGCCATCCGCCTCCGCCATGGTCACCGGTTGGACGCGCGCTTCCATGTCGATGGGATGGGTCAGCTCCTGCAGATCCCCGTTGACCACGACGCCGACAAGCGGCGCCGGCAGTTCGGCGGCGATGGGCTGGAGCAGGCTGGTGGCGGTCGCGCCGCGCGGACCGCGCAACGTGCGCCCATCCGGGAGATGGATTTCAATCTGGCCGCTGGGTTCGACAAAATGGCTGTCGGTCATGGGGAGGGTCCGGGAAATTAGTGCTGGTTGCCGGTTGATGGGAATAGGGTCATCGCGGGATCGCTTCGCTTCTCGCATCACAGCCAATCGTCACGTCAAAGGGCAAAATAAACCGCCCAGATGGGAGGCCGGTCCGGGAGGTTGGTTCAAAATAAGCTGGCCGGAAGCATGGGGAGGCGCCGCCAGGATTGCGAGGGTGGTGTTGCGCGGGTTGGAACCGTCGGAATTTCCATGCAAGGCCAGCAGGTGAACGAAGCCATGCACCCCGTTGGCTGCGTTGGCACCGTCGTTTCCGTCTGCAAATTCCCCGGGCCTGGATCCGAGTTCCGATCAGCCGCCGCCGAAAAGGGCCAAGGTTCAGGTGCCCGGCTCCAGGATCCTGAACCAACCGCCCGGCGGACGCCACCCGGGCCACTTGGTAACGTAATACGTTACCAACATCCCGCGCCACGCAGCCTCTTGTCACGTATTACGTGACAAACCCCATTCCTCACTTACCATGCGGGGCACGCGCCTGACGCAATCCTCTTCCCCAGACTCCCGCGCCATGTCCGCCGCCCGTCTCCTCTCCGTCCTCCTGCCCTTGGTTTCCGTCAGTCTCGCTGCGGCGGCCTCGCCGGTCTGGCGGCCCTTTTCCGCCGGAAGCCCCTGGAATCAGCGCCTCCCCGCCGGTGCCCCCAGCGACCGCGATTCCGCGGCGGCGATCGCTGACCTGGCCTCGCGCGGCCCGCTGTACGTGAACATCAAGGACTGGTCCATTCCGGTCTACTTCATCGATGCCGCCAAGACCCCCAGGCACGACGTCGGCGACCTGCGGCCGGACATCTACGGAGCCGGATTCGAGTTTCCGCGGAGCATTCCGATTCCCGACGGCGCCGTGGCGTCGCCGCCCGTGGGCGAAAACAGCGACAACCACCTGTGCATTGTCGACAAGGCGCGACACCTCGAATGGGGCATGTGGGCGGCCCGCCAGGACAAAACCGGACGCTGGTTCACCGGTCTGGGTGCGGTCACCGACCTGTCCGGCACCGGCGTCGCGCCGCCGTGGTTCGCGGCCCGGCATGAGCTGGACTCGCACCGCGCCCGGGCCAGCGGGTTTCCGCTCATCGCGGGGCTGATGCTCGTGGATGAAATCACAACCGGGCGGATCGATCATGCCCTGGTGTTTGCCTACGATCACTGCCGCACGGGGCTGTTCATTCCGCCCGCCAGCACCGCGCAGGTCAAAATGCCCACCACCGAGAACTCCCGCGGCATTCCGATGGGCGGCCGCATCCAGCTCGATCCGGCCTGGGACGTGGAGCACTCCCGGTTGTCCGCCGCCGGCAAGATCATCGCCCGCGCCCTGCAGGAATATGGCGCGTATTGCGGCGACTATGCCGGGGCCAACGTGCTCTATGCCGAGAACTCGCCGGAGGCGGTGCGGGCGTGGGCGGGTGTTTTGCAGTCCGGGGACCTGGAGGCGGTGTTCACCCCTGAAATGATCCGCCAGCACTTCCGGGTGCTGGATATGGGCAACCTTCTACCCGGACAAAATCTCGAAGTGCCGCCCCCCTACGTAATTTCATTTGCCGTGGCCGGCGAAGTCGGCCCGGCCCGCATCGACCAGCTCACGCGCACGATCACGGTTTATCCCGGCAAGGCGCCCGCCACCAAAGTCAGGACCACCTGGACGCTGCACCCGCGGCTCACTCGCGCGGAAATGGACGGCCGCACACTCGCGGGCGGATCAGCCGAAATCGATCTCGCGGGCGCGTCCACCCTGAAACTGACCGCCCCGGACGGAGCAACGAACACCTGGCAGCTGGTGACCAGTCCCGCGCCAGCGCGCCCTTGACCTGTGCGGTGTGCCCGTTGATGTTTCCGGGGTGAAAACAAAAACTTTCGGCACGATACTTTCAGCGTTCTTGGCCGGCATCGCGTTGGCGGGATGCGCTTCGACGTCCGCGGTCGCCCCCGCCCCGGAGGCGGTCGCGATGGGCGACAACACCTACTCGATCACCTGCGTGGCCAAGCATGCCTTGGACAGGAACATCGACGCACTGAAAGCTCAGGCTATGGAAGACGCCACCAGGTTCTGCGCCGCCCGGGGCAAACAACTGAAGGTGGTGAGCATGACGGAGGAAAAGCCGTGGATTTCCGTCGGCTATTTCAAGGCCAAGATCGTTTTCAAAGCGCTCAACGCCGGAGACGCGGAACTGGCAAGCCAACCGGCTCCAGTTATGGGCAGTGAAAAACCGGCCTACATCGCGGCCAGCCCACAACCGGCCCCGGCCCCAACCGTGGCCCCCGAAAAACTGGTGACCACCGGCGACCTCTATACCGCGCTGATGCAGCTCGATGACCTGCGCAAGAAAGGCGTCCTCACCGAGGAAGAGTTTCAGTCCGAGAAACAAAAGGTCTTGAGACGCTCCCAGTAGGGTGGCCCTCCCGGGGACGCCCGGCCCCGGTTCTTGACCGCATGATTCGGATCAGTCGCCACGGACTCAGGGTCGGCAGCTGACCCGCTGCGAATCGTCAGGGCGGGGCGCGACCTGACGCCGTGAACTCGGCCGCCGCCTCTTCCGCCCTACCCGCCTGTAGCAGAGCCACGGCGAGGTTGTAATGGGCGTCGGCGAAGCCGGGGGCCAGCTGCCGCGCCTTCCGAAGCTGGACGATCGCCTCGTCGAGTCGCCCGGCACCGGTCAAAGCGATGCCGAGATTGTTGTGAAAAGAAGCAGAGTCGGGTTCGAGTCGGACCGCCTCCTCGTATGCGGCCGTGGCTTCCTGGAACCGCCCCAATCGAAAAAGAGCCGATCCCAGGCTGTTCCAAATCTCCGCGGAACGGGGGGCGAGGCGCAGGGCCTCCCGGTATTGGGCGATCGCCTCCGGCCCGTCACCGGCGTCGCGCAGGGCCCGGCCGAGATTGACGTGCGCTTCCACGGAGTCCGGATCCAGGCGGAGCGCGGCCCGGTAATGGGCGACGGCCTCCGGTCCGCGTCCGAGCTGGGTGAGAACATTGCCCAGGTTGTTATGAGCCTCCGGATTGTCCGGCTGGATCTGCAGCGCCCGTTCGAAGGCACCGACGGCTTCCAGCGTTTGACCGGCGCGGGCCAGGGCTGTGCCCAGGTTGTAATAAACCTTCGGATCGTCCGGGTGAATCCGCAGCGACCATTCGAATTGAATGATGGCTTCCGACGTCCGGCCGGCGGCGACCAAGGCATTGCCCAGGTTGTTCCGGGCCTCCGCATAATCGGGTTCGAGCCGCAGCGCCGCCTCATACTCGGAGATCGCTTCCGCCGATCGACCCGGGATCTTTGCCAGGGCGAGGCCCAGGCTGTTATGCGTTTTTGCATAATCCGGATTGAGCTGCAGCGCCGTCTTCAGATGGGCAATCCCCTCAGCCAGCCGGCCCGGCGTATTGACCAGGACCCAGCCAAGATTGCTGTGGGCTTGCGGCATCTTGGGTTCGAGTCGCAGCGCCGTCTCCAACTCGGAGATCGCTTCCGCCGATCGACCGGGGATTTTCGAAAAGGCATTTCCCAGGTTGTTATGCGCATCTGAACAATCGGGCTTGAGCCGGATGGCCTGCTCAAAGTGAGCGATCGCCGCCGGCAGCGAGCCTGCGTCCGAAAGCTCTTCGCCGAGGTTGTTATGAGCCATCCAGCAGCCCGGGTTTTTGGCCAGGGTGTCGGAGTATAAAGTGGCGACGTCACGATAGAGGCCGCACTGGCGCCATGTGAGAACGAACAGGACCGCGAGCCCGCTGCCAATGGCGGCTGCGAAGGCGCCTCCCGCCACGACCCTGCGCACCCCGGAGAACCGTTGGACCAGGCGCTGGGCGAGGCCGGCCGCGCTTTCGGTGGCCAGAGCGATGATCCCCAGGCACGGCAGGTACTGCCAGTGATCGGCCACATACGAAAAGACGAACGGGTAAACATTGAAAAAGCCCAGTGCCGGGAAAAGCGAGCCGATGAAAAAAAGCAGGGCGATCAAGGGAGCCCGGCTCCATCGGCGCATCTGCCAGAGCGCGCCCATGGTCGCAGCCAGACCAAGGCAACCGAGGCTCCATGGCCAATCGGAGCCGACCTGCCACCGCGGATAGATGAACGTCAGATCCGACGGCCAGACCAGCTTGCCGAGGTAGAACCAGACCACTCTTCCCGCCAGGAAACACCTCTGGATCAGATTCAGGTCGTAGGCCTGTCCGCGGGCTCCGATATAATTTTGCTCGACCCAGACGGTGAAAAGCCCCGCACCCGCGCCGACCATGAACCAGGGAAGCAACGGAACAACGTCGCGCCGCCAGGACAGGCGTCCCCGCCGCCAATACTGCACGAGCAGAAGGGCTCCGGGCAGCGTCGCGGTCACCGATTTGCTCAGCAGGGCGAGGATGAAGAGGCCCAGGGCCGGGGCATACCAACCCCATTTGCGGCCGCGGTCGAATCGCAGGTAGGCGAGAGCCGCCAGGAGATAAAACACCAGCGAAAGCGTGTTCTTCTGCTCCGAAATCCACGCCACCGACTCGACGCAGACGGGATGCAGCGCGAAAACAGCGGCCGCCAGCCATTCGGTTCCAGGCCGCCCGCTTCGCCCGCCCGTTTCCGGCCGAATGTATCCCAACGCCAGCGCGAACAGGCAGGCCGCTGTCGCGTGCAGCCCGATGTTTAGCAAGTGATAACCGAGGACCGCATCGCCCCACAACCTGTGCTCCAGCCAAAAGGCGCTGTGGAGCACGGGATAATACTGCTGAGTGGCCCCGACTTGAAACCAGATCTTCCACAACCCGTGCCAGGTCTGGAGGGCCGGAGCGGTGATGTGGGCGGCATCGTCCCAGAGCAGTCCGCCTTTAATGGAGGGAAGATAGGCCAGCAGGGTCGCGCCGAAGAGCGCCAGGGCGATGACTGGCGGCGGGAGGCGCGTCAGGCCCGATGGGCCCGTCGGAGGAGTCGGGTCGGCCAATGGCATGGGGAGGAATGCGAGAATGGTAAATCACAATAAAAAGCCGAGGCTGCAATGCTGCGGCGTTTGCAGGGACTGGCCTGGGTTTTGGTGACCGATCCGGAACTCGTCTGATGCCTGGCCGCAGGAACTGGTTGGGATGATCCGGGGACATGGGTGACACTTGGTCCAAGGACACCGGCAACCAACGGGTCAGTGTGTACGCGCGCGTCCGCCAGATTCTGACGGCGCCGCCGCCCTGGTGGAGGCGGCAGCTGGCGGGCCGGCCGCGCCAGCATCTTTCAGGAAGCCGCCTTGTTGCGCGGGTGGAACCGCGCATGCTCGGTGATCCGGCGGTCGGGCGCGACGGCGGTGTAGATCTGCGTTGTGCCGATGCTGGCGTGGCCGAGCATCTCCTGGATGGCGCGCAGGTCGGCGCCGCCGCTCAGCAGGTGCGTGGCGAACGAGTGCCGCAGCAGGTGGGGTTTCACGGACTTGGTGATGCCGGCAAGCTTCGCGTATTTCCTGACCAGCACCCAGAGCATCTTCCGCGAGATGGCCGTGCCACGCTCGCTGAGAAAAAGCTGGCTGCCCGTGCGCGGCTTCACGAAGTAACGGCGGCCGGCGGCGAGGTAGCTGGCGAGCGCATCGCACGCCTTGGTGCCGACGGGCACGACGCGCTCCTTCGAGCCCTTGCCCAACACGCGCACGAAGCCGTGGTCGAGGTCGATCTGCTGCAACGTCAGCCCCGCCAGCTCCGACACGCGCAGGCCGCTTGCATAAAACAGCTCCAGCATCGCCCGGTCGCGCAGCGCGTAGGCGTCGCCGCCCGCGGGCGCCGCCAGCAGGCGTCCGACCTCGCCCGGCGTGAGCGTGCCGGGAATCTTGCGCACGAGCTTCGGGCCGATGAGCAGCTCCGTGAAATCGCGCTCGCAAAGCCGTTCGCGCACGAGGTAGCGCGCGAACGTGCGCAGCGCCGTCAGCTTGCGGGCCAGGCTGCTGACGGCAAAGGCTTCCTCGCTCAATGAGTAGATCCAATCCGTGAGCTGCGCCGGCTCGGCCTCCGTCCAGGCCCGCACGCCCTTGCGGGCGAGGAAGCGCGCACATTGCCGGAGATCGCTCTCGTAACCGGAGAGGGTGTGGCGCGAGAGGCCGCGTTCCAGGTCGAGATAGCCGATGAACCCGTCGAGATCGTTGGCCAGCGCCGGCGGCAGCTCGGCTGGAGGGGCGGCGGGCGGGCCGAGGGGAGCCGCCCCGCCGGTTCGCGGCGTCTGGTCATGCTGCGCGGCCCTGCTTTGATTTTCACTTTGGGCCGGGCCGCGTTTCATGGACACACGGGGAGCTTCAGTAGCGCCGACGGCGGAATCCCGGCGGCGGGGGCGTGGATTCGCGCACGCGATAGGTGATGCGCGCCTTCTCGAGGTCGTAGGGACTCATCTCCATCTTCACCCGGTCGCCCGCGGCGATCTTGATGAAGTGTTTGCGGAGTTTGCCCGAGATGTGGGCCAGCACGGTGTGCCCGTTGGACAGCACCACCCTGAACATCGTGCCCGGCAGGACGGTTACGATTTTCCCCTCCACTTCGATCGATTTACCGTCGGACATACAGGACGCGGCGGATGCCAGGAGACAGTTTGTACATGTGGTTAAGTCGGCTGCTAAAAGACTGTTGTAACTGGGTAAGGCTGCACGTAAGTCAAGGCTTTATCCGGCGGAGTCCGCCCCGCACGCCCCCCGATGACCGACTTTCCTCCCGCTCCCACCGACTGTCCGTTCGAGAAGTCCTTCCCCTCGCAACTGCTGCGCGACGACGCCTTCCACATGTGGCTGGCCTACAATCAGGCCATTGATGCCTGGCGCGAGGACGAGGTGCCGGTCGGCGCGGTCATCGAACTGGGCGGCGAAGTGATCGCCGCGGCGCACAACCAGGTCGCGGGCACGCGCGATCCGACGGCGCACGCGGAGATTCTCGCCATGACCCAGGCCGCCCGCGCCATCGGCGACTGGCGCCTGAACGAGGCCACGCTTTATGTGACCAAGGAACCCTGTCCGATGTGTTCCGGCGCCACGCTCATGGCGCGGATCAAGCGCGTGGTCTACGCCGTCGCCGATCCCAAGATGGGCTGCCTCGGCGGCGCGACCGATCTCAACGCCCTGCCGCAGATAAACCACCATCTCGAAATCACCCGCGGCGTGCTGGAAAGCGAATGCCGCGATCTGCTGCAGGCGTTTTTCCGTCTGAAGCGCGCGGAGGAGCCCTAGCCCGCGCCAGGGTACGGAGGCCCGCCGGGTCCTGTTTTGATTGAAAAAACCAGGGAGCCCGGGGGGGAGAGAAGGTTTCTTTCCCATTCCTGGCTTCTGAATTAAAAACGATGGAATCCGGCCACCGGTGGCCGGACGTGGAGACATGCCTTCAAAACCAAGCCGGCGGTTGACGGAGCCTTGCTCCGGGTGCACTGTTACCGGTTGGAATCACCGCAACCTTAATCATCAGGATCTATGGCATACGAACTTCCGAAACTTAACTACGCCTACAACGCCCTGGAGCCGCACATTGATGCGCGCACCATGGAAATCCATCTCACCAAGCACCATCAGGCCTACGTCAACAACGCCAACAACGCCCTGAAGGATCAGCCCGCGCTGGCCGCGCTCGACGTCAACGCGCTCATCGCCGATCTCGGCAAGGTGCCCGAGGCGATCCGCGGCGTGCTGCGCAACAACGGCGGCGGCCACAGCAACCACGCCTTCTTCTGGAAGATCATTGGTCCGGGCAAGGGCGGCGCGCCCAAGGGCAGACTCGCCACGGCCATCTCCGGCACCTTCGGCGGCTACGACAAGCTCAAGGAGGAGTTCGCCAAGGCCGCGGTCGGCCGCTTCGGCAGCGGCTGGGCCTGGCTGGTCGTGACGCCCGACAAGAAACTCGCCGTCGGCTCCACCGCCAACCAGGACAGCCCGCTCATGGGCAAGGCGGTCGCCGGCCTCGAGGGCCGGCCCGTCATCGGCCTCGATGTGTGGGAGCACGCCTACTATCTCAACTACCAGAACCGCCGCCCTGACTACGTCGCCGCGTTCTGGAACGTGGTGAACTGGGACGCCGCCGAGGCCAACTATCAGGCCGCGCTGAAATAGCGCGCGGCGGCGCGTCACGGATACGCGCCCTGCTTGAAAGTCACCGCGGGAAAAGTCCCCGCAGGATGGCGGTGGGCCCGCCTTGGGCTTCGCGCACCCCGAAGCTGTCGTTGTAATCCCACACGGCCCAGCCCCAGCCGCGGCTTTCCGCAGCCTCGCGCACCGCGGCGATCCACCGACGCTGCGAGCCGGGATCGGCCGCCTTGTAGACTCCGAATTCCCCGAGATAGATTTCGCGGCCCTTGGCGTGCTCCGCCGTCCACGCCGTGACCTCGGCAAAACCGGTTTCGATGTCGGCGACCGTCAACTCATCGCCGGTGTGCCCATGGAACGGGTTCGGGTGACCTTGGGCGACCGCCCCGGTGAGATCCGGCACACGGCCGGGAAACGGAACGGACGGCATGGTCTCTGTGAACCCGGCCCAGGGGGCGCGCTGGTGCGTGAAGACCATCGGCTCGTAGTAATGCACTGTGAAGGCGATGTTCGGATCGTCGGGCAGCTCCACGTCGGCCACCGTGCGGAACTGGCTCCACCGGTTCGAAGTGAGATACACGATGCGCGTGGGGTTGCTCTCGCGGATCGCGGCGAGCATCCGCCGGTTGAAGACGTTGAGCTGCCGGTTCTCGGGCGCGACCGGCTCGTTCAGGATCTCGAACCGGAGCCAGGGACCTTCGCTGGCATAACGCCTGGCCAGACGCCGCCAGAAATCCGCGACCTTTTCCTGCAGCGCCATGTCCCCGAAAGCGCGCCCATCACCGGGGCCATTGAAGTCGGCCCCCGGCAGGAAATGCATGTCGAGAACCACGCCGAGCCCGCGCGGCCGGGCCCAGTGCATAGTGTCGTCGACCGGCTGCAGCTTCGCCTCGTCGAGCGAGCCGTCGGGCTTGAGGCAGAGCCGTCCGTCGACCGGCAGGCGGATGTGGTCGAAACCCTGTTGCGCAATCCAGGCCACGTCCTGCTCGCCAAACCACGGGGCGGCATAGGTCAGCGTGTCGGTGTTTTGCGAGAGCCAGTGCGAGATGTTGACTCCGCGTTTGAAAGTGTAGGGCCGCTGCGTCGCACCGGCGGCGGGCAGGAATGATTGGGAAAATGCGAAACCGGACGTGAGCGCCAGCCAGCACAGGCAGGGTTTGGTGTTCATTTGAAATTTGCATGAAAATGCGGCTGGCGGCCAGCCATGGCAAATCTGTACTGTCGGCATGCCGGATCGCGCCATGAAATACACCTACGACCAGCTCGCCCAGATGATCGATCACTCGCTCCTGCATCCGACGATGACGGACCAGGAACTGGAGGACGGCTGCCGGGTTGCCGCCCGCTACGGAGTCGCCTCGGTCTGCATCAAGCCCTACGCCGTGCAGCGCGCGGCCGGACTGCTCAAGGGCAGCGGCGTGCGGGTCGGCGCCGTCATCGGCTTCCCGCACGGCAACAGCGCCACGGAGGCCAAGCGCCACGAGACCGGGCTGGCCTGCCGGGACGGGGCGGTGGAGATCGACATGGTCATCAACATCGGCAAGGCCCTGAGCGGCGACTGGGATTACGTCGAAGGCGACATTCGGGCCGTGTGCGACGAGGCGCACCAACACGGTGCAAAGGTGAAGGTCATCTTCGAAAACGATTACCTGACGAAAGGCGGCGCGGGCCTGGGTGGCGACGACTTCAAGCGCCGGCTCTGCCAGATCGCCGGACGCGCCGGGGCGGACTGGGTGAAGACCTCGACCGGCTACGGCTTCGTCAAGGGCGCCGACGGCCGGTACTCCTACCAGGGCGCGACCGAGCATGATCTCGCCCTGATGCGCGCCAGTTGTCCGCCGCAGGTGCAGGTCAAGGCCGCCGGCGGCGTGCGCGATCTCGACGGCCTGATCCGCGTGCGCGACCTGGGCGCCACCCGCTGCGGCACCACCGCCACCGCCGCGATCCTGGATGAATACCGGCGGCGCGAGGCGGCGCCGCGGTGAGCCGCCCGTTCCCCTGAAATCAGCCGCCGGTCAGTCCGCGGTCACTGGATCCAGTAGCTCGCCTGCGAAACCTGGCCGAGCGCCGACGGGCTGATGCGCGTGGCCTTGCGGGTCTCGGTGTCGAGAATCCACAGGCTGCGCTGGTTGGCCTGGCGCGCCGTGTAGAGAAGATGGCGGCCGTCGGCCAGCCAGCACGGTTCGATTGCGTCGAGCGGCGCGGCCGACACCTGCATCGCCTGCCGGGTGGAGAAATCGTAGACGGCAATCTGGAAGCCCCGGCCCACGCCCATCGTGAACGCCAGCTTGTTCGCATCCCAGCGGCACCAGTCGGGCTCGGCGCAGTAGCGGCTGATGTTCGTCGGCAGACGCTGCGGCGTGGCGCCCACCGCCGCCGGCATGACATAAAGCTGCGGCCCGGGCTCGGAAGTGAACACCAGCCGGGTGCCGTCGGGCGACCAGCACGGCCCGGCCTTGACGGCCGGATAGCGCGTGAGCCGCGAAATCATCTTGCCCTGCGCATTGCTCACGTAGATCTCGGAATTCCCCTCGCCGCTCAGCACCATCGCCACGCGGCCGCCATCCGGGCTGTACCGTCCGCCGGTGTTGGTGCCCTGCACGCTGACAAAGAGCGCCGGGTTCCGCGTGGCCAGATCCAGCACATAAATGTCCGGAAACCCGTTGCGATAGCTGGTGAAGATCAGCCGGCGCCCGTCGGGCGACCAGCGCGGTCTGATGATCTGCCGGCTGACTCCCGGCCAGCCCACCACCTCGCCACCGAACAGGTCGGAGGTCATGATCTCCATGCCACTGCCGCGGTCGCTGATGAACACGAGCTTCCCGGCGAAGAACCCGCGCAGCTTGCTCGTGTGCGCCACGGCGATGTCGGCCGCGCGCAGCAGCGCGTTGCGTGCGCTGGTGCCGGTGACGATCTCGCTGTGCACCGGCAGGCCCGTCGCCCCGCGGGTGATCTCCACGCGCACCTGGGCCGCCGCGACCTGGGTGAAGTTGAGGTCGTACGCCGCGCCGCCGGTCACGAGCCGGTAGGCGCCGTGCGCGCCGAAGGCCAGGCGGGCCAGGCTGCCGAGCTCGGGTGTGGAGGCATTGACCTGAAGGGAGGTCACGTTCCGGTCGGCGTCGATGTCGACGATGCCGATGGGCTTGGCACTGTCGGCGAAGGCCGTCGCGGCCGCCGCCACCAGGAGGAGAAGGGAGGGAAGACAGGATCGCATGGAAAGATGGAAGGGAAGGACCGCGCCGGGCGCGGCGAGTTTCTTATTTACAGACCGGGCCGCCTGCACAACGTAAATCCGCCTTTCGCAGTCCGCGCGACGTCGCTTGTGTTTGCCGGCGGGCCGCGCACCTTTCACCACCGCACCGTGACACCCGAAGCCATCAAGGAAGCCCTCAAGCAGGTGAAGTATCCCGGCTTCAGCCGCGACATTGTGTCGTTCGGCCTCGTGCGCGCCGCGGCCGTGGTCGAGGGCACGGCGAAGGTTTCGCTCGCGCTGACCACGTCCGATCCGCACGTGCCCGCCGCGCTCAAGGCCGAGGTGGAAAAAGTGCTGCGCGCCCTGCCGGGGGTGCAAAAAACCGTCATCGAGATCGCGGTCTCGCCCGTGCGCACCCCCGCCGCCGGTACTGGCGGCAATCTGGCCGGCGGCACGGCGCCCACGGGCATCAAGCACGCCGTGGCCATCGCCAGCGGCAAGGGCGGCGTGGGCAAGTCCACCTTCGCGGTCAATCTGGCGTGCGCCCTGGCGCAGCTGCTCGCGGCGCAGGGCCAGGCCGGCCGCGTGGGCCTGATGGATTGTGACATCTACGGCCCCACGGTGCCGCTCATGATCGGCCTGCACGGGCGGCCGGAACTCGAGGGCGACGGCGCCGAGGCCATGCTCCTGCCGATGGAGATCCACGGCGTGAAGGTCATGTCGATGGGCTTCCTCGTCGACGACGACACGCCGGTCATCTGGCGCGGCCCGATGATCATGAAGGCCGTGCAGCAGTTCGTGCAAAACGTGAAGTGGGGCGAACTCGAGGTGCTGCTCGTCGACCTGCCGCCCGGCACGGGGGACGCGCAGCTGTCGCTGGTGCAGATCCTGCCGCTCGATGGCGCCGTGCTCGTCACCACGCCCCAGCTCGCCGCGACGAACGTGGCGCGCAAGGGCGGCCTGATGTTCCGCAAGGTCAACGTGCCCCTCCTCGGCGTGGCGGAAAACATGAGCTATTTCACCGATCCCGCCGGCCGCCGCCACCATCTCTTCGGCGAAGGCGGCGGCGCCCGCCTCGCCGACGCGCTCGGCACCGCGCTGCTGGGCCAGGTGCCGCTGCTCCCCGAAATCCGGGCGGGCGGCGACGCCGGCAAACCGGCCGTCGTCAGCGAGCCCGGCGGCGCCGCCGCGGAGGCGTTCCGCGCAATCGCGCAGAGTTTGCTTGACCGGCTGGCAACCGCCGGTCGTTGAATTGACAGCCCTTTTTGCTTACTTCTACGTTAAACACCATGGCGCTGACGAAAGAAGACGTGGTTTCCGTGTTGCGCACCTGTCGCGACCCGGAGATTCCCGTCAACATCGTGGACCTCGGACTCATCTATGACGTTGACGTCCGGGAGTCCGCTGCCGCCGAACCCGGCTACGATGTCAGCGTGAAAATGACCCTGACCTCGCCCGGCTGCCCCATGTCGCAGTCGATCTCCGCCGAGGTGCACCGCAAGCTCCTCGGCCTCGATCGCGTGCGACGCGCGAAAGTGGATCTCGTCTGGGAGCCAGTCTGGCACCCTTCGATGATCACCGCCGAGGGGCGCCATCAACTTAACCCAACCTGACGACCGTGGTCTCCATGTCTTCCCTGCCCAAAGAGCCTGAAACGTCACGCGAGTTCGTAAAGCAATCCTCGCTGTATCAGGAATTCCTCGCCGAGCGGGAAGAGATCCTCCGCCACAAGTGGCTCGAGTCCGAGCGCTTGGGCTACGACATCGGCTTTGAGCGCGCGCTGCTCGACTGGATCCGCAAGCACCGGGACGGCTGGCGCGCCCACCGCCGCGCGCTGCTCCAACAGCAGCAACAGGCGCAGGCCGCGCTCCGGCCGGCCGCCGGCGTCCTGGTCGAGGCCGGACAGAAACAACAAAACTGACCCCGGGTGGGAGTCAGTTTTTCGGAGGCGATCCCGGCGCCGCTGGCGGCGCGCGGGAGGGAGCGCCGGCTTACTTGATTTCCTTGTGCAGCGTGTGTCGGCGCAGGAAGGGGTTGTACTTCATTTTCTCGATGCGCTCCGTCACGGTCTTCTTGTTGCGCGTCGTGAGATAGCGGGAGGGCGGCTTGCCCTCCTTCCGGGCTTCAGTGCATTCGAGGGTGACGACTTCTTGCATGGCGGCAAAGGGTTGGAGGGGTCAGAGCAAAGGGGCCCGCCGACGGGGCGCAACCCCAAAGTGAGGGATCGAAAATTTCTCCGCCCTCAACCGCCGCGAAACCGCGCCCGTCCCGGCCCAGGAGCGCACCAGGCCTCTGCCGAAACCCGGGGCCCACCCGCCGGCCAGCCGGGAATCTCCCCTTTCCGGGGATGGGACGCACAACATCGTGGTCCAACGAAGCTTCGCTGGATTTTGCAGTTGTCTTCTCGCGGCAGTTTTTGACATTGCCTGCATGGCTGCGGAAGGCGCCCTCGACTGGGGCTACGGGCTGCCCCGCCTGGTGATGCCGGCCATCTGGGCTTTTGGCCTGCTGCTGTTCAACGCCCTTGACGAACTGTCGGCGCAAAAAAAGTGATCCCCATTGGGATCGCCGCCGCCTGCGTCATCCAGACCTGGCTTTCTGTGCTCAGCACCTGGTATTGACCGCCCAGTCCATCCCATTCCGGTGATTCAGCCGGCCGGCCCTCAGCTGCCGCTCATCCTCTTTTCCGTCAGCGGCAGCATGACTCCGCGACGGAAGAGCGTCACCTGGCCCGTGCTCGACGAGATGACGATAGAAATGCACTGCGTGGCCACGGAGATCGCCGCCGCCGCCGCGTGGCGCGAACCGAGCCCGCCCGGCAGTGCGTGATCGTAGTCCGCCGCCTGGATGAGGCTGCCCGCCGATTCCACCACGCCATCGCCCCGGATGATGAACGCACCGTCGATCGAGGAGAACTCCTTGATCGTCTCATCCATGAACGGGCTGAGAATGTTCCGGTCCTCCTCCTTGTAGCCGTAGAATGGATTGAGCACGAGCGGTTTGATGAACTTGTCCACCCGGTCCGTGTCGCCCACCACAAAGAGTCCGCCCACCGGCCGGCCTTCGCGGCCCTCCACCGCCAGGTCCGTGGCGACCGCGAGCACGCGCTCGAGCACCTCGGGTTTCACGTCGGCCGGCAGGAGGTCGGCCGGTCCCGTGAGCAGCGTCTGGAACTCGCGCTCCACGTCGACCACGACCACGGTGTCGAACTGGTTGCTGCCCGCAATGCCGCCCACGCAGCAGAGGCGGTCGCTGAAATTGATGAGCCCGCGCGTGATCGCCACCAGCACGGCGCTGCGCAGCTGCGCCAGGCGCTGGTTGGAGAACGAGCGCACCTGGATGATCTCCGCGAATCCCTTCCGTTCCTCGCCGGATTCGCCGGGATTGCGGGTCACCAGGATGGTCTTGTTCGCGCCAAACCATTTGCCCGCCTCGATGCCGCCCACGAAGGTGTCGCCGAACACCATGATCGCCGAGCAGCCGCAGCCCTTGGCCACGCGCTCCGCCTCGCGAAACATGATGCGGTTGACGCGATTCTGCTGCAGCTGCGCCGGCCGCGCCGCGATGCCGCCGAGGCCGGTGAAGAGGCGGTCGTGGAAAATGTCGAGGTCCGGGGCCTGGATCAGGCTGTGGACGAAGTCCGGCTCCTTGACCAGCCGGGCGAGCGAGGCGAGCACCTGCAGGTAATCGCGCGCGGTCTCGTCCGCAATGAGCATGATGATGAGGTGAATCCGCTCGTTGTCCTTGAGTCCGTCATAGCGGATGCCCGCCTGGCTGCGGCCGATGGCCAGCACATAGCGGCGGTGCATCTTGACGCGCACATGCGGCAGGGCCACCCCGAGGCCGAGGTAGGTGGTCATCGTATTCTCGCGCTGCAGCAGGCCCCGCAGCAGCGCATCCCGGTTGAGATCGGAGAAACGGCTGGTGGAAATCTCCAGCAGTTCCGCCAGCGCCCCCTTCAGGTCGCTGCTGATGAGGTCGACGATCCTCTGGCGCGTGATGAATTTTTCGATCCGCATGCGGAAATCCGGTCATGACGCCAGCCGGCGTCGGGGGCGGTCACCTCTCCCAGTCCAGCGCGCCCTTTCTTGCCTCGTAGACCAGGCCGAGCACCAGCAGTCCGAGGAAGCAGAGCATCGGCAGCAGGATCGGGATGTGATTCGCCAGAAACTCGCGGTAGACAAAGGTCAAGGGGATGAGAAAGATCACCTCGATGTCGAAGAGGATGAACAGCAGCGCGGTGACAAAGAATTTCACCGGGAACCGCGCGCGCTGGAGACCCCCGCCGGGCACGCCGCATTCGTAGGCCGTGTCCTGGATTTTGTTCTTCTTCGCCCGCTGGCCGAGGAGGTGGCTCGCGCCGATGACCGCGGCGGCAATGCCCGCCGCCAGGATGATCTGGTACAGGAAGGGCAGATAGGCGGCGGATGACATCATGACTAAATTGCCCGGAAACAGCCGGATGACTCAAGTGGAAACTTGCGGGCCGGATGCGTCCATTCGCTTCCCTTCATTCCGGGCGGGGTGGCATCAGCCGGGAAAATGCCTCACGAGCCCGGCGGCAGGTCCGCCGGCAGCCGCACCCATTGCACCGAGCCGACCTTGTCCGAGCCCACGCCGAGCTGTTCGGCGAATTCCAGCATGCGCAGGCCGTCGGAATCGATCTCCTTGAAGCCGGCCTGCAGGCGGCCGCGGTTGATGCGTTCGAGCATGAGCGCATCGAGCATCACCGGATCGGCGCTCAGCCAGAGGCGCGGCTCGGACAGCGTGTAGAGCGAGTTGAAGTAGGGTCCGCCGATGAACTGGTAGCGTTCGAGGCTCACGATCGAGAACACCCACGTCGCGCGCAGCTCGGGGATGGCGGCCATTTCGGCCACCGCGGCGGGGGCGTTGGCCGGGCTGCGGAAGAAGCGCAGGGTGTTCGAGGCGTTCCAGAGCGTGGCGTTTACCAGCGCGCCGTTGATGCCGAGCACCGCATGGTCGGTGTAGACGGGCAGGTTGATCCAGAAGTCGGAGTCGAGAAACAGCGGCGTATCGAGAAAGCTCTTGCGATCCTCGTCCACGGTGGTCTGCACCTTGCCGCCCGCGGCCTCCTCGGCCGCCTTTTCGTTGAGGATCGGATCGAAGCGCGTGGGCAGCGGGCTGTCGTAGAACCAGGTCGAATCGTAAAACTTGCCCGACTCGAGCACGTAGACCGGATGATTCTTGAACGGGGTCGCGCCCGTGGACAGCGACGGCAGATAGTTCGTGAACCGCATCCGGAGCTGGCTGAGGCCGACGAGGAAGATGTTCTGGGTCTTGAAGCCGCGCCGTTCCAGCGCCTCAATCACCGCCTCCACGAGTGGAATCGGCGTGGCCAGGCCGGGGCCGGAGTCGCTGTAGATCTTCAGGCCGACCTTGCCTTTTGCCCCCGGCACGAGGCGCCGGCCGCTGATCTGCTCGAAACGGGTGAACATCGTCTCCACCGCGCCGGCGTAATCCTTTTCGCTAAAACCGCGCAGTTCGCTTTCCAGCACGGGGCAGGGCACGGCTTTTTGCGGCAGCTCCGTCGTCTCCGCCGCCCGGGCCGGGCCGGCCCCCGCCAGGCCGAGCGCGATCACCGCCAGCACCGCCCGCCAGGCGGGACCGTCCGTCAACTCACTCCGTAAATGCATGCTCGATATGTCGTTCAATCCCGCGCAGGGTTCCACGCGGAAGGCGGGAAACTTGACACACCTCTCCATGAGTTGAAAGTGCATTCTTCGTTTTTCCCCGCCGTCCGCCCAGCGCCGTCGCCCGCCGCGCCCGGCGTTTCGTCATGCCCGCCATCAAATCCACCAGCCTGCGCGATCTCAAGGCCCGCGTAAACCTCCTCGACGTGGTGTCCCGCGTGGTGACGGTGCGCAAGGTCGGCTCGCGCTTCCGCGGGCTCTGCCCGTTTCATCAGGAGAAGACGCCTTCTTTCTACGTCAATCCCGACAACGGCTTCTACAAGTGCTTCGGCTGCGGCAAGGCGGGCGACGTCATCACCTTTGTGCGCGAAACCGAGGGCCTCACTTTCACCGAGGCGGTCGAGACGATTGCCAAGCGCTTCGGCGTGACTCTGGAATACGAGGCGGGCGCGGGCCCGAGCCGCGAGGAACGCTCGCTGCGGCAGGAGCTGTTCGAGCTGCATGAGCTCGCCGCCGAGCATTTTTATCAGGCCTTCAAGGGCCCGGGCCCCGCCGGTGACTTCATGCGCGCCTACTGGACGGAGAAGCGGCGTTTCCCGGTCGAGCTGGCCGACGAGTTCAAGATCGGCGCGGCCGACGCCAACGGCGGCGAACTTGCGGCCATGCTGATGCGGAGGAAGTTCTCCGAGGAGGCGCTGCGCCAGTGCGGCCTGTTCTTTGCGCCCCGTGACGGCGGACCCATCGTGCTCGGCACACTCAAGCACCGCTTCCGCGGCCGGCTGATGATCCCCATCCGCGACCACCAGGGGCGCGTCGTGGCGTTCACGGCACGGCAGACCGACCTCACGCCGGCCGACGATCCCGCGCGCGAGGCCAAGTATGTCAACTCCCCCGAGACGCCGATCTTCACCAAGGGCAACCTGCTCTTCAACCTCGACCGCGCCCGCTCGCACGTCGGCGACGACCGGCCGTTCGTGCTCGTGGAGGGGCAGCTCGACGCGCTGCGCTGCTGGCAGGTCGGCCTGAAGACCGCCGTCGCCCCGCAGGGCACGGCCATCACCGACACCCAGCTCGCGCTGCTGCGCCGGTATCATCTGGAAGTGGAGTGTTTCTTCGACAGTGACAGCGCCGGCCAGAAGGCCGCGCTGCGCTTCCTGCCGCTGGCGCTCAAGACCGGACTGGAGGTGCGCTTCCTCACGCTGGCCGGCGCGGAGAAGGTCGATCCCGACCTGCTTTTCCTCGAACGCGGTCTCGCCGCCTACGACGAGTTGCGTCACAGCGCCCTCAGCATGATGGGATTCATGCAGCGGTACATTCTGCCCGACCCCCGGGCGGCGACGTCGGAAGCCACCGCGCGGGCCGTCCAGCAGATTTACGAGGTCGTTGCCGCCACGGACTCGGAAGTCCTGCAGAAGCAGCTGCTGGCCGAAATCGCGCCGGTGATCGGGGCGCTCCGCATCATGCCGGATGCCTTCGAACGGGATTTCCTAAGGTTCGTCCGCCACCGGAGCCGTCAGAGCCCGCCCGCCGCCCCGGCGCCCGGGGCGGGTCCTCTTCCCGCTGCCACCACGGTCCGTCCGCCGGAGCACGACCTGCTGCTGCTCTGCCTGCACTATGAGCAGTTCGGCAAGCCGCTTGCGCACGAGCTGCTGCCCCGCGACTGGATTGATGCGGCCCATCCGTCCGGCGCCATTCTCCGGCGCTTTCTCACCGAGTTTGAACACGACACCTGGCCCGGCCGCGACCATCTCGACGAACTGCTGGAAACGCCGGAGGAAAAAACGCTGGTCGCCTCCCTGCTGTTCGAGTCGCCCGCCATCGACGATCCCCGCAAAGTCGCCAACGAGGGGCTGCGCCGCCTGCAGTCCCGCACACTCGAGCCGCGCCTGCGCCAGATAGAACTTGAAATAGCCTCCAAACAGACGGATGTTGACGCTGACATACTACTCTTGTTGCTGAGGGACCGCTCCGAGCTTCAACGCCAACTCCGCCAACCACCTGCGCTGGCGGATGGTGGTTGATTGTTTTCCAAAATCTTTCCATGCCGCGCAAAGCCAAGTCCGCCAACCACGCCTCCAAAGTGGAACCGCCCGCCGTGCCTGCCGCCGACGTCGCCCCCGCGTCCGCCGTGCCGGCGGCGGCCGGCACGCCCCCGGGCATCGAGATGCCCGCCGGCAGCGCCAGCATCAACGAGAAGATCCGCTACCTCATCCGGCTCTCGAAGGAACAGGGCTACCTGACGTTCGACGACATCAACGAGGCCCTGCCGGAGAGCGTCGACAACCCGGAGGACATCGAGAACGTCATCTCCATCCTCCAGAACCTCGAGATCGACATCCTCGATCCGGAGGAGGTCGACAGCTACAAGCAGCGCCAGGAGGAGGCCGAGGAGGAGGAGTCGCGCTCCTCGCAGCACGACATCCTCGACGACCCCGTGCGGATGTACCTCAAGCAGATGGGCCAGGTGCCGCTGCTGACCCGCGAGCAGGAGGTCGAGATCTCCAAGCGCATCGAGAACGCCGAGCTGCACGCGCAGGAGGCCCTGTTCCACGCCGGCATCGTCAGCCGCCACATCATCGCGCTCGGCCAGAAGCTGCTCAACCGCGAAGAGCGGTTCGACCGGATCGTCATCGACAAGAAAATCGACAGCCGCGAGGCCTACTTCAAGACGCTGCCCAAGCTGACCGAGGCCACGCAACGGGCCGAGGCCTCGGTGAACGAGGCCTGGCAGGAACATCTCAAGGCCCGCTCCGAGCCCGAGCGCAAACGGACGCTGGCGAAATTCCGGAAACGCGAGAACGTCCTGCGGGCGAACTTCCCGAAATTCTATTTCAAACTGAAGGTCTACGAGGATTATCTCGAGGGCCTCGGGCACCTGCTCAACGACATCCAGAAGATCCACGACTCGCTGGAGCGCGTGAAGCATCCGAAGACCAAGAAGGATGCCGTCATCGACACCCGCGGGCTGCACCAGCGGCTCCGGCAGGCCGAGCAGGAGATGCGCATCGCCCCGCCGGAACTGCTGGGGCTGGTCGCCAAAACCCGCACCCATGTCCGCGAGGCCCACCGGGCCAAGACCGAGATGGTCGAGGCCAACCTCCGCCTCGTGATCTCGATCGCCAAGAAGTACACCAACCGCGGCCTGTCCTTCCTCGACCTCATCCAGGAGGGCAACATGGGCCTGATGAAGGCCGTCGAGAAGTTCGAGTACCGGCGCGGCTACAAGTTCTCCACCTACGCCACCTGGTGGATCCGCCAGGCCATCACCCGCTCCATCGCCGACCAGGCCCGCACCATCCGCATCCCGGTGCACATGATCGAGACGCTAAACAAGGTCATGCAGGTCCAGAAGCAGCTCCTGCAGGAATACGGCCACGAGCCCACGCCCGAGGAGGTCGCCGAGGAGATGCAGATGCCCGTCGAGCGCGTGCAGCAGATCATGAAGATGGCCCAGCAGCCCATCTCGCTGCAGTCGCCCGTGGGCGACGGCGACGACACGAGCTTCGGCGATTTCATCGAGGACAAGAGCGCGGAGAATCCGTACGACATGACCGCGTTTTCGCTGCTGCGCGAAAAGATCATCGACGTGCTCGACACGCTCACCGAGCGCGAGCGCCGTGTCCTCTCGCTGCGCTTCGGCCTCGTCGACGGCTACAGCCGCACGCTCGAGGAAGTGGGCAAGCAGTTCAAGGTCACCCGTGAGCGCATCCGCCAGATCGAGGCCAAGGCCCTGCGCAAGATGCGCCACCCGACGCGCATCCGCCAGCTCACCGGTTTCTTCGACGCGGAGCAGCCCGAAAACGCCAACAACCTGCTCAAAAAGGCCATCCGGCCGTCGGATTCGAATCCGCCGCAGCCGTAGGCAGCTTGCATCTTCGGTCTTGAATCAGACGCCGGCGCCGCCGCTTTCACTCTTTACACCCCTGCCCCGTCGGATACCTTCCATCATCATGCCCCTTCCCGCACTTCCGCTGGCTATTTTCAATCTCGGCGGCTCCGAACTGATCCTGATTCTGCTGATCCTGCTGCTGCTGTTCGGCGGCTCAAAACTGCCCTCACTGGCCCGCGGTCTCGGCCAGGCGATCCGCGAATTCAAGAAAGCCAGCAACGAAGACGCCGAGCACAAGCCGGCGGCAGAGACCGACGCGTCCAAGGCCGCCGAGCCCAAGAAGCCCGGCAACGGCACCACCACCCCCGGCGCGAACTGACCGGCGCGGCGGCCGGCTTGCTGATCGGATAGGCCGGGACGGTGTCTGCCACGCCGGTGCGCTGGGCGGGCCTTGGCGGGAAGCCCGCCTCCGTCCAGCAAAAAGCCCCGCCGTGAAAGGCGGGGCTGGGTAAAAAGAATCGGTGCGGATTACTTCTTCGGTTCCACCGGAGTTGCGGGGGCCGTGGCTTTGACATCCAGCAATTCGATGTCGAAGATCAACGTCGCGCCCGGCGGGATTCCCTGCTGGCCGGTGTCGCCATAGGCGAGATGCGGCGGAATGTAGAGGCGGATCTTGCCGCCTTGATTGATCTTTTGCAGGCCCTCAGTCCAGCCCGGGATCACCGAGTTGAGCGGGAACTCGACCGGCTCGACCGCCGCGCCGGGCTGGCGCGGTTGGAGCGAGGTGTCGAAGACCGTGCCATTGATGAGCCGGCCGGTATAATGCACTTTCACCGTGTCGGTGGCCTTCGGGTAGGCGCCCGTGCCAGGCTGCACGACTTCATAGCGCAGGCCGTCCGCCAGCTCGACGACGTTCTTGTTGTCCTTGAGCTTGTCGAAAAACGCCTTCGCTTCGCCCATATTCTGGCTGCGGAGCTTGGTGAGGAACCCCTCCTGCTTTTTCTGCATGAACGCGTCCATCTGGGGCCCGATTTTGTCGAGCTCGTAGGGCGCAGCCTTGCCGGCGGCCGCCGACACCAGGCCCTTCACGACGGCGTCGGTCTGCTCCTTGCTGAACTCGAGCTGGGCCAGACCGAGCCGCTGGCCGACGAACCAGCCGAACGCCTCAAGAATCTGCGTCTCGGTAAACGAGGGCGCGGGAGCGATGAGCGGTGTCTTGTCCGCGGGCGCGGGGGCGATGAGCGGTGTCTTGTCTGCCGGCGCGGCGTTTTGCTGCCCGGGAATCTTAACCTGAACCTCTTGGGCGGTAAGCGTGGCGAGCGCACCGAGGCCGAGCAGGCACGCCAGGATGAGGGGGGAACGATTCATGGATGCGGTGGTTGATTTCACGTATGGGAAACCGATGCGGACGGTTTGTGCCATGGAAAACGCACGGACATGACAGCCTGCCCCGTGAAAAGCAATCCCTTAGCGCACGCCGCGCACCCGCCCAATTGTTATGATCCGGCGGTCGACGGCATTTCCGGTACAGCAAAATCATGGAGGGCCCGCCGCCGTGCGGGCCGAGGTCGATGGGCGACACGGGCGACACGGCGGTCGCCCCTCCACGCTGCAAGATGAAATCCTCTGTAATGATTGGGACGCTCGCCGATCGCGGCAACTCCGGCCTTTCGTTTCCGCGCCTTTTGGTGCAAGCTCTTCCCCTTCATCAGTTCAAATCCCGCAGCAAATTCATGCAACCCGAGTATTTTTGGAACAGCAGCGACGGCCAGATTCTCTCCGTCAAGAACAAGGACCCCAACACGCTCTCCCTCGTCCTCGCGTTCTGGCCGCGCAACCCCGCCGAACTCGAATTCATCTGCGCCCGCCTGAACGAGATCCACTTCACGGAACGCAGCACCCTCGCCCGCATCGGCATCGAGATGATCACCCCCGGCGTGCCCCGGGTGGACCACAACAACCGCCTCATCCTCGAGACCGACGCCTTCCTCTTCGACCCCAGTTTCCCCGACGCGCCGTACTGGAAAAAACTGCTCCGCCCCGGCACGCCGGTCGGCCGGCTGTTCTATGCGCCCGAGTCGGCCAAGCTGGCCACCAACGAAATCTGGGAGGCGGTGAAGGAAAACCGCCTCAAGCTCCCCAACACCATTTCCATCGACCGCCTCGGCCGCGTCTACCTCACCCCGCACAAGGTCCGCTACACCCTCAATCCGCGGCTGCAGCGTCCCGATTTCGAACGCCTCATCAACGGCGACGCCGGCCGCGGCTATCTCGACAAGGTGCAGGTGCGCCACGACGTCGACATCCTCTCCGTGCCGCCGCGCTCGGGCGCCTTGACCAGCTGCTCGATGTACCTCAAGGAGCATTTCGTCGTGCTCAATCGCGGCGAGGGCAACTTCGGCCTCCACTGCGGCGCCATCCTGCTCGATCCGATCAAGACCTTCGGCACGAACATCATGCTCGAGATCTACAACAGCGGCGACCAGCCGGTGGTCAATCCGATGGTCTCGGTCGAGGTGTTCCGCGCGCCCACGTTCGCCGATCCCGAGGTCAAGACGCTGGAGAAAAAGCGCCGCCGTTTCTTCACCGTCGCCGGCGACCTCTACCGCGGCATGGACAAGAACCCGCCGCGCGACAGCGCCGGCGAACCGCGCCCAAAGACCCGCATCACCGTCAAGGGCCAGAATGCGTTGATGGAAAACTACACCGCCTTCCTGGGTTCGGGCGACTTCTCCGGCCTCAAGGCGCAGCTCGCCGGCCAGAAATTCGTCCCCGGGTTCCGCACACTCATCCAGGCGCTCGACCACGCGCCGGAGGGCGCCGACACCCTCGTCGTCGACTACTTCCCGAACCTGATGGAGCACGTCGAGCTGCTCACGCGCATCCCGCAGCTCAAGCTCAAGCGCCTCATCTTCCGGAAGCCCTCGCGGACGCACGGCTTCTTCCTGTCCGGCAACGCCCACGCCCGCCTCGACACCTATTTCAACATCAACCTCGCTGTGTATTGGTACAACGAGAGCATGAAGGATCTCTACCTGCACACCTACAAGCGAGACGCGGGCTTCTTCATCCGCGAGGAAATGGGCAAGCTGTTCCAGGAATCCACGATTCTCGCCTTCTACGGTTCCGCCGTGGAGATCGGCTCCGAGCACTCGGAGAACATCACCGCCCTCATCAGCAAGCTCACCGGGTTCATCGGGCCGAAGGTCGGCATCCTCACCGGCGGCGGCGGCGGGGTCATGCGGCTCGCCACCGACGAGGCCCGCCGCGCCCGGGCGCTCACCGGCGCGTGCTTCCTCGAACTCGAGGCGCAGGAGCCCGAACTCGGCGTCGATTTTTTCAACACCTTCCAGGAAACCTCACGCCACAACCGGCAAAAGTGGTTTGAAGTGGCCGACTTTTGCATCTTCAACGTCGGCGGCGTCGGCACGCTCGAGGAGATCGGCATCGAGCTGTGCAACCTGAAGCTCGGCATCCGCCCGCGCGTGCCGTACACCTTCTACGGCGCCCGCTACTGGACCGATCTGCGCAAGCAGTTCCGCGAGATGATCCGCACCGGCCGCTCGCCGGCGTGGATGGCCGACTACGTCCTCTTCACCGACGATCCCGACGAGGTCGTCGCCTTCTACCGCAAGACGCTGCAGGTGCTGTGACGCGGCGCCGGGCGCCTTGGTTTTGGGTTTTGGGTTCTGAGTTTTGGGCGGACGGCGCTGCGCCGGGTTCTCTCGCGCGCGAGTTTTTAGGTTCGAGTCCGCCGCCAATTTCGTTGCCCCACTGGATCCTTTTGGCTTTTGTCGGGAAATTCCAGTTTTCGCTTAATCAAGCCCCTTGGCCCAATAATGCGTTAGCCTATGAGAATGGATTACGATACTGCCTCTGGCCCGTACGCACGGTATCGCCGAGTCAATCCAAAGTTGTTTGAGCGTTTGGCACAGCTCTGTCGGCTCGACGCGCAGAGCAGGGTGCTAGAGGTAGGAAGCGGCTCCGGAAACTACATATCGGCGATTGCAGAAGTGCGGGGATGCCAGTGCTACGGGTTGGAGCCGTCCGAAGGAATGCTCGCGAACGCCAAAGCAAGAGGCGGAGCGATATCGTGGACTAGAGGCAGCGCCGAGATCCTTCCGTATACAAAAGGCTTTTTCGACCTGTTGTTTTGCGTCGATGTGATTCATCACGTTACGGGCATCGAGTCATTCATCCGGGAGGCATTTCGAGTCCTTCGCTCGGGTGGTGTCTTGTGCATCGCGACTGATTCGGAGTGGACGATTCGAAAGCGCAATCCGCTGTCGGTTTACTTTCCAGAGACTGTTGAGAAAGAATTGGCGCGTTATCCATCAATTGAGCTACTGCAGAGTGCGATGCGCAGGGAAGGTTTTTCTGCGGTGGAGCAGGAGATTGTCGAAATGCCATATCTCCTAGAGAATCCAGATGCATACCGGGAGAAGGCGTTCTCGTGCCTTCATCTGATTTCGGAAGAAGCTCACACGCGAGGGATGGTTGCGCTCTGCGAAGACCTATCGCGAGGGCCGTTGCATTGCATCGTTAGGAATGCGTTAGTCTATGCCACAAAGACGGAAGCCTAACCAGCCGCCGCTGTCGACGCCGGGCAGCGTCCCGCCGGCTGCTGGCGCACCCGGCGCGCCGCCGTCCGGCGCTGCAGGTCTTTAGCGTTGGCCCGGACGGCAGACCAAAGAAAATGAAAACGGAGGCGAACCAGTCGCCAGAGACAATGTCTCATCGGTAGCGTTCGGCAAAACCAGCATCGAAGCAGCTTCCCCACGACGCCTCATGACCCAAATCCCCATGAAAAAATTACCGTTATTCGTGATGATTGTCACCCTCGCTGGTTGCGCAGCAATCGCCAGCTCCTCGAAGCTCACTTATGCGCCCGAGGTGCGAAGGCAGTCTTCGGCCAACGACACATCGTTTCACGACTTGCTGACCGCCATCGGAGGAGTCGGGTCTGCGGATCGAGCTGCCTATCCGAATGCCAGGGAGAGAACTCTCGTTCGCGTCGACGTGCTTCTCCCCTACGACAACCAGAGGATTGGCAGTGAGCGCTGGACGGTAAAGCACGATACCAACGAGATCGCAGTGTATCAAGTCACCCTTGTTCCCGACGGGGAGGGCAGCACCGATTTCACCGTTAGCAAGGCGCCATAACGTGCCGCACCAATCGCCGGAGGCACGACTGCCGGCTGGCGTGCCTCGTCTTTGACGTTGAGTGAGATGTCGGTCAGGAGAATGGGGCGGACAGCGGAGCCGAGGAGCCCGTGAAACCCGCCGTCGGCCCGGCTGATCTTCCCGACGGAAAGTTGCCCAGAATTCCGCGGCGGGATTTTTGATTCGACCTTCGGCCTTCGACTTTCGACCTTCGACATCTTCGTGGCCAATTCTCTTCCCAGATCCCTCCTCGTCGTCGGCTCCGGCGGACGCGAACACGCCCTCGTCAAAGCCTGCCTCGCCTCGCCGGCGCGTCCCCGCGTCATCGCCGCGCCCGGCAACGGTGGCATCGCGCAGGAGGCCGCCTGTTTCCCCGTCCCGGCCGAGGATCTGGCCGGCATCGTCGCGCTGGCGCAGCGGGAAAAAATCGAATTTGTCATCGTCGGCCCCGAGGTGCCGCTTTCGCTCGGCCTTGTTGATGCGCTCGCGGCCGCGGGCATTCCCGCTTATGGCCCGCAGCGCGACGGCGCCCGCCTCGAGGCCTCGAAGATCTTCACCAAGGAGCTGCTCCAGAAACACCGGATTCCGACGGCGCCCGCGGCGGCGTTCTCCGCCGTCGCCCCCGCCCTCGCCTATCTCCGCTCGCGCCGGGTACCCATCGTGGTGAAGGCCGACGGCCTCGCCGCCGGCAAGGGCGTGATCATTGCGCAGACGCCGGCCGAGGCCGAGGCCGCCGTGCGCGGCATGCTCGAGGGCGGCCTGTTTGGCGCCAGCGGCCAGCAGGTGCTCATCGAGGACTGCCTCTTCGGCGAGGAGACCTCGATTCATCTCGTCGTCTCGGGCCGTGATTTTGTCGTGCTGCCTACGAGCCAGGACCACAAGCGCGCCGGCGACAACGACACCGGCCCCAACACCGGCGGCATGGGCGCGTATTCGCCGGCCGAGATCGTTGCCCCCGACCTCCTCGCCGAGATCGTCCGGACCATCGCCCGCCCAAGCGTCGAAGCCATCGCCGCCGAGGGCATCGATTTCCGCGGCACCCTGTATATCGGGCTGATGCTCACGGCGGAGGGCCCGCAGGTGCTGGAGTTCAACACCCGTTTCGGCGATCCGGAGACGCAGGTCATCCTGCCGCGCCTTGCCACCGATCCGCTCGCGCTCATGTGGGCCGCCACCCA
>PLMW01000043.1:42871-70894 GCA_003142615.1 Opitutia bacterium
TTTCCGCCGGCGGGCGTGTGCTCGGCGTCTGCGCCCGGGCCGCCACCTTGCGCGCCGCCGCCGACCGGGCTT
Organism: Opitutia bacterium; assembly: GCA_003142615.1. Taxonomy (GTDB): domain Bacteria; phylum Verrucomicrobiota; class Verrucomicrobiia; order Opitutales; family Opitutaceae; genus Fen-1467. The sequence continues at coordinate 42,944 of PLMW01000043.1, forward strand.
ATGCCGTGTGTGACCGGCTCCAGTACGCCGCCAAATATTTCCGCCGCGACATCGGCGCCCGCCAGCTGAACCGAACATGAGACCTTTTTTTGTAGGTCGGGGTTTATCCCCGACACCGTGCCGCATCGTCGGGCATAAAGCCCGACCTACAGCCGCTTCCTTGCGTCGGTTTCTGACTTCTGCCCTCTGGCGTCTGATACCAACATCCCCTCGCGTTTGGACTCTCTCGGACATGGGCCGGAGGCCCATGCCACGTGACACGGGCGTCTCGCCCGTGGGATTGGTCAATACGCGAAGGGATGCTGGTATGACCTCTGTCATCTGGCTTCTCGCCTTTGGCCTCATGCCTCACGCCCCATGCCTCGCAGCGCCTTCGGCGCCGCAGGATCTCGGCCGGGGTCTCACCTATGCGCGCCTGCAGCAGCTGCCCGACGACGTCGTCATGCTGGCGACCGTCTGGAAGGCACCGGCGTTGATCATCGATCTCCGCCATCCGGCCGGAGCCACGGGGCAGACGATTCCGGCCGATCTGCCGTCCCGGTCGCGCACCGCGCCGCTGTTCATCCTCGTCGGCTCCGACACGCCCGCCGACCTGCTCGCCGCACTCCGCGACCACGCGCCCGCCCTTATCACCATCGGTCTCGCGGCGCCGGGCCTGACGCCGGACCTCGCGCTTCCGCTGAGCCCCGAGGCCGACCGCCGCGCCTACGATGCCCTTGCGGCCGGTGCGGCCGCCGAGTCGCTCATCAGCGAGAATACCACCAAGCACCGTTTTGATGAGGCGGCGCTGGCCCGCGACCGCGACAGCGGCGCCGCGGAGGGCGAGGAGCCGGGGCCGAATGGCGCGGACCAAAACACCACCCGGCCGACCGCCGAGCCACCGCCGGCGCCGGCCGGGGTTCACCCGCCGACGGCGGCGCCCGAGAGGCCGCTCAAGGACATCGTCCTCCAGCGCGCCGTGCAACTTCACCGCGCGCTCCTTGCCCTCGGAAAGCTGCCGCACGGTTGAGAATGCACGCCGGCCGTGTGATGTTTCTGCCCTCGACATCACCTGCTCACGACTGCTTATTTACGATTTCCGAGCATGCCCGCACCCGGCCACATCCTCATCGTTTGCACGGCGAACATCTGCCGCAGTCCCATGGCCGCGGCGCTGCTCCAGCACTTCCTCGCCGGCCAGAACGAGCCGCTCAAATCGCTCCCGGTGGTCTCCGCCGGCATCGCGGCGCGCCAAGGCGATCCGATCTCCGACAACGCGGCCGTCGCCATGAAGAGGGTCGGCCTCGATCTTTCCCCACACGCCAGCCAGCCCGTGACCCAGCAGCTGCTGGATGGCGTCCTGGCCGTGTTCTGCATGACCGAGTCGCACCGTGCGATGATCCAGCTGCAGTTTGAACGCGTGCCGAAGCACCTCTACCTCTTCCGCGAGTTTCTGCCGCCGCCGGTCGATCCGGAGGTCGAAGATCCCTATGGCGGCCCGCTCAGTGTCTACGAAACCTGCCGCGACAATCTCGTCGAGGCCGTGCCCAGCGTCGTCAATTTCCTCAAAACCATCACGCCGGCCCGGTAGCCGCCCGCCATCATCTTCCCGTCTTCGCCCTGCTTCCCTCCTGATCCTCATGCCTGAACCCACCCGCCTCATGCCACTCGATGCCACTCCCCTCCGCCAGCTGGATCCCGAAGTTTACGCCGCCATCGCCGGCGAATTGGCGCGCCAGCAGAGCCACATTGAGCTGATCGCGTCGGAAAACTTCACCTACCCGGCCGTCCTCGAGGCCCAGGGCAGCGTGCTTACCAACAAGTACGCCGAGGGCTATCCGGGCCGGCGCTGGTACGGCGGCTGCGAACAGGTCGACAAGGTCGAGGTGCTCGCCATCGAGCGCGCCAAAAAGCTTTTCGGTGCCGAGCACGCCAACGTGCAGCCGCACTCCGGCTCGCAGGCCAACTTCGCCGTTTACACCGCCGTGCTGCAGCCGGGCGACAAGGTGCTCGGCATGAATCTCAGCCACGGCGGCCACCTCACCCACGGCAACCCCGCCAACTTTTCCGGCAAACTCTACCGGTTCTGCCAGTACGGCGTGCGCGAGGACAACGGCCTCATCGACTACGATGAACTGGCCGCCATCGCGCTCCGCGAAAAGCCAAGGATGATCACGGTCGGCGCCAGCGCCTACTCGCGCATCATCGACTTCGCCCGCATGGGCGAGATCGCCCGCGGCGCCGGCGCCTACCTTTTTGCCGACATCGCGCACATCGCCGGCCTCGTGGCCTCCGGCCTGCATCCCACGCCCGTGCCGCACGCCGATTTTGTCACCACCACCACGCACAAGACGCTGCGCGGCCCGCGCGGCGGTCTGATCCTCTGCAAGGCCGCCCACGCCAAGGCCGTCGACTCCGCCATGTTCCCCGGCGGCCAGGGCGGTCCGCTCATGCACGTGATCGCCGCCAAGGCCGTGTGCTTCGGCGAATGCCTCAAGCCGGAGTTCAAGGAGTACTCGGCGCAGATCATCAAAAACGCCCGGGCCTTCGCCGCCGCCATGGCGGCGCGCGGCTACAAGATCGTCTCCGGCGGCACCGACAACCACCTCTTCCTCGTCGACCTCCGCGCCAACCTGCCCGAGCTCACCGCCAAGAAGGCGCAGGAGACGCTCGATCTGGCCAGCATCACCTGCAACAAGAACACCGTGCCGTTCGAGACGCGCTCGCCCTTCCAGGCCTCGGGCCTCCGCCTCGGCACGCCCGCGGTGACCACGCGCGGCATGGTCGAGCCGGACATGGACGAGATCGCCGCCTGCATCGACGCCGTGCTGCGTGTTATCGGCACCGAGCGGCAGGACACGGTCATCGCCGAAACCAAGCAGCGCGTCATCAAGCTCACTGCGCGGTTTCCCCTGCCCTACAGGCTGTAGCCACCACGGATCGATCCGAATCCGTCCGTCCCCAAAATCTGTGTTTAACCATGCCCATCTGTGGTTAGCCTGCCGCCATGTTTGAGCACCGCCAGGCCCCGCTGCTTCCACGCCGTGAGTATTACCACCGGCTCGCGCGCCATGGTCTGATCGCCCTCGGCCTCCTGGCCGGCGGCCTCCTCATCGGCATGGGCGGCTATCACTTCATTGTAGGGCTGCCGTGGATCGACGCCTTCGCCAACGCCGCGATGATCCTCTCCGGCATGGGACCGCTCGACCCGATCAAGACCGCCGCGGGCAGGCTCTTCGCCGGCGTCTACGCGATTTTCAGCGGCGTCGCTTTTCTTACCACCGTGGGCATCCTGCTCGCGCCGGTCGTGCACCGCTCCCTGCACAAGTTCCATCTGGAATCCCGTCGGCCCGGCGCGTAGCGCCGCGCGGCGCGAAACTTCGGTTGCACCCGGCACCCCCCCCACTAGGGTTTGTTCCTCTTTAATGCCGTGACCACCGCCGCTGCTTCCGCGACCACCGCCACCGCCGCACCCGCGTCCAAACCGCTTTCGCTGGGCGTCATTTTTCTCACGCTCTACATCGACCTGATCGGATTTTCGATCATCTTTCCGCTTTTCCCCGCGATGCTGGAATATTACCTCGGGCGCGAGGGACACGGCGGCCTGCTCGGGTGGATGCTGGCCAACATCGATGTGCTGGCCCGTCTCACCGGCGGAGGCGGCAGTTATCTTCCGGTGCTCTTCGGCGGCGTCATCGGCTCGCTTTATTCCCTGCTGCAGTTTCTGTTCGCACCCTATTGGGGTGGGCTTTCCGACCGGCTCGGCCGGCGCCGCGTCCTCCTTTTGACGGTCGCCGGCATCGCATTCAGCTACCTGCTGTGGATCTTCAGCGGCTCGTTCTGGCTGTTCATCCTGGCGCGCCTGTTCGGCGGCGCCATGAGCGGCAATCTTTCCGTCGCCACCGCCGCGGTGGCCGATGTGACCTCGCGCGAAAACCGCGCCAAGGGCATGGGGCTGGTGGGCGTGGCCTTCGGCCTCGGCTTCATCACCGGCCCCGCCATCGGCGGCCTGATGTCCGGCCACAACCTGCTCGTCCATCATCCCCGCCTCGCCGCCTTCGGCATTCATCCGTTTTCCATCCCCGCGCTGATCGCGTTCGCCTTCTGTCTGCTCAATCTGGCCTGGATCTACACGCGCTTTGCCGAGACCCTCACGCCCGAGGCCCGGGAGGCCGCCGCGCCACGCGAGCGCCATCCCCTCAAGGCGCTCTTCGGCATCGCCGATCTCCGGGTGCGACGCTCGAATCTGCTCTACTTTGTCTTCGCCCTGGCCTTCAGCGCCGTGGAATTCTCGCTGGCGTTCCTCGCCGCCGACCGGTTCGCTTATACGCCGCGACAGATGACGGCGATCTTCGTCTTCATTGGCTTCATGTCGATTTTCACCCAGGGAGTGCTGGTGCGGAAAGCCGTGCCGCTTTTCGGAGAGCGTCGCGTCCTGGTGGCGGGAGTGACACTCTTCATGCTCGCGCTTTTCCTGATGGGCTTTGCGACGAGCCAGGTGGTCTTTTATGCCGGCCTTGCCTGTCTTTCCCTCGGCTCCGGTTTCACCAACTCGGCCATTTCCGCCCTCATCTCGCTCTACAGCAGTGTCGATGAACAAGGCAGGGTGCTCGGCGTGTTCCGTTCGCTCGGTTCGCTCGCCCGCGCCATCGGGCCGGTGGTCGGCGGCCTGATCTACTGGAGGCTGCATCCCGAAGGCCTTTATGGGCTCAGTGGCATGATCATGCTCGTGCCCATCGTCATGAGCCTGCGCCTGCCCCAACCGGAAAAATGAATCCAACCCTGAGCCTCCCCTTTTGCAACAGGACGCGATGGCGCCGCGCCCTGCTTTGGATTCTGCTTTCCGGACTCTGGCTGCTGCTCGCCGGCTGCACGACCTTCCGCCGGCCGCCGCGCAAAACCAGCGTCGAGGCGGCACAAAGCGTCCTGCCGGCCTCCCTCGTCTCCAACTTCCTCGTCATCGAGACGCAGGGGGACAAGCACGGCCCCTACCATTTCATCATCGATACCGGATCGTCGGCCACGCTGTTGACGCCCGACCTGGTGAAGCGATTCGGCGGCCGCCCGCGGGCCAACCAACCGGGGGTGCGCGTGCTCGGCGCCAACGGGCAGGTGAAGCTGCTTAGTCCCGTCACCCTGAAACGCCTGAACCTGGGTTCGGTGCGCTTCGAGGGCGTCCAGGCGCTCGTGCACGACCTCAACGACCTCTCGAACCACCTCGGCGTGCGCATCGACGGGGTGCTGGGGTTCCCCTTGTTCCGCGAGACGCTCCTCACGCTCGATTACCTGCACCCGCGGGTCACGATTACGCCGTCCGGCGTGCCCATGGCGCTGCCCGGCGTCACCATTCCCTTCAACAACGAGCAGAACACGCCGCTCATCCCGATCCAGCTCGGCGCCGAATCCTTCATCGCGCTGGTGGACTCGGGCAGCGACGCGGCGCTCAGCCTCAACACCGTCGGCCTCCACCCCGCCTTTCAGTTCGGGCCGAGACCCGGCGCCCTCGTGGCCACCCTCGCGGGCGACCGCCTGCGCATGATCGGACGGCTCGCGCAATCGCTCACCATCGGCGCCTACGTCATCGATGACCCCATTGTCGACATGACCGACGAACTGTCGTCCATCGGCGGCGGCTTGTTGCGGAATTTTGCCGTGACCTTCGACCAGAAGCGCAACCAGGTGACCTTTTTCCGGCCCAACTTCGACACGATCAAGATCGGGCCCATGCGCAGCACGGGTCTGAGCTTCACCAAGACCGCCGCCTACTGGCGCGTGGCGGCGGTGGTGACCGAGTCGGCGGCGGAGATGCTCGGCGTGCAGGCGGGCGACCTCTGCTCGCGCATCAACGATGAGCCGGTATCCGCCTGGCCCTTCCAGCGCTACGCGGAACTGATCCGCACATCCACGCGCATCACCTACACGTTCATCAACGGCAACGAGGAGCAGCAGGTGACACTGCCGGTTTTCGATCTCGTGCCCTGACGGGCGCGATGACGGTTCTGCGTTCCGCGTTCAGTGTTCAGCGTTGTTGGAGACCAACCGGGAACGCTGAACCCTCAACTCTGAACTAGGTGCTTTTTCGCAGCAAAAACGCCGCGGCACCGTCGCACCCCGTCTCCCACGGTCGGCTGTGGCGCGACTGCTCGAGCGCCAGCCGCCCGCCGCAGGCACGCAGGAACGCCTCGACCACGCCCTCGTTTTCCTCGGGCTCAAGACTGCACGTGCTGTACACCAGCCGTCCGCCCGGCGCCACCAGCTGCGCCGCCGCGGTGAGCAGCGCGAGTTGCTGCGTGGCATGCTGCGCGATGTCGGCCTCGCGCAGCCGCCATTTCACGTCCACGCGGTGACGCATCACTCCGGTGTTGGAGCAGGGCACGTCGAGCAGGACGGCGGAATATCCGGCCGGCAGACCGTGCTGCTCGAGCAGGGCGGGCGTGAGTTTGCGCACATCGGCCTGGACCAAGGCGACGTCAGTCGTGCGCGCCTTGGCGAGGTTTTCCTTGAGCCGGCCGATGCGGCTGGGGTCGGGCCGATCGACCGCGATCACGCGGCCCGCCGAAGCCCCGGCGTCGTTCTCGCGCGTCCGGGCCTCCAGCAGATCCGCCAGCAGCAGGCTCTTGCCGCCCGGTGCCGCGCAAAGATCCAGCACGGTTTCAGCCGGTTGGGGATCGAGCAGCTCCGCGGCAATCAGCGTGGCGGGATCCTGCAGATAGAGCGTGCCGTCGGCCAGCCACCGTTCGACTTCCGGCCAATGGCCGGCCGGCACGACATAAAATCCCGGCCAACCCGTCGGCTGGAGAAACGCCGGCGGCGGCAGGGCGGGACTCCCGCCCGCCGGGGTTGTGGCAAAGGCGGAGCGCCAACGCCCGTACACGGGAGGAGGCGTCTGGTTCCATTGAAGCAGGCGGTGCGTCGCCTCTGCGCCGAATTGCGCCAGCCAGCGGCGTACCAGCCAGTCGGGGTGCGAAAAAAAACACGCCAGCTCCGCGGCGTCCGCCCCGGCGGTCGGGGGTGCCGCGCCGACGACGGCAGCCTCGCCGAACCTGCGGAGCACGGCGTTGACAAGCCGCGCCTCCGCCGGACTGAGCAGGGTCTTGGCTTGATCGACTGCATGATGCACGATCCGGGCCGCCTGCCCCTCGTCGCTGGGGGCCATGCCGGCCTCGAGCAACTCAAAGCCGGCCACGAGCAGCACCGCCCGCAGTCGCGCCCGCGGCGGCCGCTCCACCAAGGCCGTGACGGCCGCGTTGATCCGTCCATAGTGCCGCACCGCGCCGAACAGCACATGCTGGCAGCGGGCCCTTTCCTCGCCGGACCACGCGTCCGGCGCCCTCCGCCCCGCGCTTTCCAACAAGGCATCCACCCGTTCGCCCCGCTGCAGCCAGCGTTCCAGCAGCGAGATCGCGACCGGCCAGGCGCCAATGAAAAGTTGGTTTGGCAAGGACTTCATCCCGGCAACGTTAAGATACACAGTTTGACATTCCATCCCATTCTCCACTCAACTCATCGTTCCCGGCACGCCAAACCGCCATTATGAATTCCGAAGCTGTTCAAGCGCTCATCGCCAAAAATCCGTCGCTCAAGGCGGCCAAAGCCAAACTCGAGTCCATGGAGCCCGGTGCTTACTGCATCCAGCGGAGCTGGGGATTCGGGCAGATCCGGGAGTACGACGAGGCGGACGAGAAACTGGTCATCGATTTCAAGGGCAAGAAGAAGCACCGGATGGATCCAGCCTTTTGCGTCGGCACGCTCGACATCCTGCCGGCCAGGCATCTCTTGGTGCGCAAGGAGACCGAACCCGAAAAGATCGCCCAGCTGATCAACGAGAAGCCCGTCCAGCTTGTCGTCGAGACACTGGCCGCCTATCCCAACAAGGCCACGACCGCCATCGACCTCGAGATCACGCTCCAGCAGGTGATCGGCGAGGAGAAATTCAAGAAGTGGTGGTCCTCCACCAAGAAGCATGTCGCCAAGGACCCGCGCATCGCCGTGCCGGCCAAGAAAACCGAATGCTACGTGCTGCGCGATGAGCCGGTCTCGGTCGAGGACGAGATCCTCGATCACTTCAACAACACCCGCTCGGCGCGGCGCCGCATCCTGCTGGCCGAGGAGCTGCTCAGCGCCGCCACCCGGAAGGAAACCAAGACCGATCTGACGCCCGTGCTCAACGCCCTCGCCGAGGCCGTCAAGGACAGCAACCAGCTCCATTCGGCCGAGCGGCTCTATGGCGCCGCCGTGCGCGACGAACTGGCCATCACCCTCGGCATCGACATCGCCACGCTCAGCCCGAGCCTCGGCGAACTGGTGGCGGACACCCGCCGCCTGACGGACATCGCCGAGAAGATCCCTGTCCATTTCCAGACGCATTTCCTCGAGCTGATCAAGGACGCGCATCCCATCGAGTGGAAGGACCTGACGTTTGCGCTGCTCAAAACCAGCCAGGGCAAGTTCACCACCGAATGCATCAACTTCCTCGTCGACAACGGCCACTCCGAGGAACTCTCGGCGGTGCTCAAGCGCTGGCAGACCGAGCAGAACCTGCGCGCGCCGGTGTTGCTGTGGATCGTCAAGAACCGCCAGTCGAAGAAATTTGCCAAGTTCCTCAACGACCTCATCACGCCGCGCCTGTTCAGCGCCATCTTCTTCGCCATCGACTACGAGGCGCTGCAATCCGCCGGCGCACGCCGCATTCCGCTGGCCGAGATCCTTAGCGACGACCCCGATCTCATCCCCGACCTCCTCGCCACCGCCGACCCGGAGACCGCGCGCGATCTCGCCAACACCCTCCTGCTCAACCAGGGCTTTGAGGAGCTGACGAAAAAATCGCTGCTCGCCCGCTTCATCAAGACCTTCCCTTCCATCCAATCGCTGGTTGCCAGCGACGGCGAGCCCAAGGACGAGCAGCTGCTCGTGTCGCGGGAGAGCTACGAGCGCCGGCGCCAGGAATACGATGTCATCGTCACCAAGAAGATTCCGGAGAATTCCCGCGCCATCGCCGCCGCGCGCGAGCAGGGCGACCTGCGCGAGAATGCGGGATACAAGATGGCCAAGCAGGACCAGCAGCTCCTCATGGCCCAGAAATCCCAGCTCGAGCGCGACTTCTCCAAGGTGCGGATCACCGATTTCAAGGATGCCAGCACCGACCAGATCAGCGTGGGCAGCGTGGTCGAGCTGCGCGAGGGTGCCAGCGGCCAGGCCGTGAGCTACACCGTGCTGGGTCTCTGGGACGGCGATCCGGAGAAACATGTCATCTCCTACAAGACGCCGCTCGGCCTCGCGCTGCTGGCCAAGAAGCCCGGCGATCACGTGAAGGTGAAGGTCGGCGGTGCCGAGCACGACTATGTGGTGACGGCCATCAGCCGCTACGCCGACACGCTGCCGGCCGCGGGCCACTGAACATGCCCCTGGACGGAGGGAGACGCTCCCGCGCATCCGGCAGCGCCTGACACCATCAGGCCTTCCTCCGAACCATCCGGGAACGCCGGGGAAACGACCTGCCCCGCCCGCGCATGGAGCATCTGCTGAAAGGCATCGTTATCGGTTTCGCCATCGCCGCGCCGGTCGGACCGATCAACATGCTCTGCCTGCGCCGTTCCCTCAGCGCTGGGCGCCGCGTGGGCTTCGTGTCCGGACTGGGCGCCGCCGCCGCCGACACAACCTACGGGGCGATCGCGGTGGCCGGGCTCACCACTGTCACCGCCTTCCTTGTCGGTCACCGCTTCTGGCTGCAGTTGCTGGGCGGCCTGTTTCTGCTGGCGCTGGGTCTCCACACCCTGCGGATGCATGCGCCCCAGCGTGAAGCCGCCGCGCCGGTCCACGTCGGGCGGCTGCGCGACGCCTTCGCATCCACTTATATGCTCACGCTCGCGAATCCGATGATCATCATCGCCTTCACCGGCGTGTTTGCGGGACTCGGACTGGGCTGGCAGACCGGCCGCACCATCGACGCGCTGCAGCTCATCGGCGGCGTGTTTCTTGGTTCGTCGCTCTGGTGGCTGCTGCTGGCCTTGCTCGCCGGCACTTTCGGCCGCCATCTCAACGACGGCGCGCTGCGCTGGATCAACCGGATTGCCGGTGGCATCATCGCCGGCTTCGGCGTATGGCAGCTCTGGCCACTGGTCAGCGAATGGCTGCGCTGAAGGCGGCGAGCGCGGAATTGACGCCCCCGCCCGGTACCGGCATGGATTAACGGTCGCCCGGCCCCCGCCGCCCGGGTTCCAACCGATCCGCACTGTGAACTCCTCCCTCGATACCCTGAAAATCCTTTCCGATCCCACGCGGCTGCGGCTGCTGGCGCTGCTCACGAAGGAGGAACTCTCGGTCGCCGAAGTGCAGGAGGTGCTGGGCATGGCGCAGTCGCGCATTTCCTCGCAACTGGCCCTGCTCCGGCAGGCCGGGTTCGTGGCCGACCGGCGGGAAGGCAAGAAAGCGTTCTACTCGCTGCGCGCCGGCCTCGCGCCCCAGCGACTGGCGCTGCTCCGGGCCGCGGGCGACGCCGTGGCCGACACACCGGAGTTCGCGGAGGACCGCGACAACCTCGATCGCATTCTCCAGAAACGCCGTCGCGTGGCCGAGCAGTATTTCAACCTCATCGCCGGGCGGCTCGGCAAGGGCCACTGTCCCGGCCGCTCATGGGAGGCGATCGGGCACCTGGCGCTGCGGCTGGTGCCCCCCATCGTCGTGGCCGACCTTGGCGCCGGCGAGGGTCTCATCTCCCAGCTCATCGCGCACCGTGCCGAGCGCGTGTGGTGCATCGACAATTCGCCGCGCATGGTCGAGGTCGGCACCGAGCTGGCCAGAAAGAACGGCCTCGCCAACCTCGCCTACAAGCTGGGTGACATCGAGAACGTGCCCCTGCCCGACCGGTCGGTCGATCTTGCCATCCTCAGCCAGGCACTGCACCACGCGAACCACCCGCAGACCGCCGTCAACGAAGCCTGCCGCATCCTCCGCCCCGGCGGCCAGCTCGTGGTGCTTGATCTCAAGGAGCACGCCTTCGAGAAGGCGCGCGAGCTCTACGCCGACGTGTGGCTCGGCTTCAAGGAGAGCGCGCTGCACGGCTTCCTCAAGAAGGCCGGCTTCCAAAAGGTCGAGGTCACCGTCGTGTCGCGGGAAACCGTCGAGCCCTGCTTCGAAACCCTGCTCGCCAGCGGCATCAAGGCAGGCCGGTGACGCTCCGCCGGCGCCGGCCGCCGCCAGGCGTGGATCTTTCACCTCGGGTCAACGAAAGGAATTATGAAACGACGACTGAAAAAAATTGGACCACTCACCGCCGGCACGACGCTGGCCGTCATCATGGGCTGCTTCGGCCTGTGCCTCATGCCGTTTTTCCTGGTGATGAGTCTCGTCATGGCGCACGCGCCCAACATGCCCCGCGGCTTCCCGTTCATCTTCGGATTCGGTTTCGCCCTGGCGGCACCGGTGATATACGCCGTTATCGGGTTCCTCCAAGGGGTGATCGGCGCCTTTATCTACAATCTGGTGTCAAAGGTGACCGGCGGCATCGAAGTCGAGGTGGAGTAGACAGCCGGACAAGGGGAGGCACTCCCTTCCCTCCGATTTCCAGTGACCGGGATCCGGGATCCATCAGCCCGCGGTCCCGTCTTTCCGCGAATGGAGGCAGATGCGGTTGCCGTCGGGATCCGTGATCCGCGCAAGTGGTCCGTCGTGCGACCCGGCCGGTCCCTAAAGGCCTGAGACCAGCCGTGGAATTCGCGCTCCCGCCGCCCCGCCCGGACGGCCGGGGTATTACGCCAACATCCCACGGGATCGCTGTGTAGAAGTAATTCTAATCATCCAGGGCTGATTGTGCGCGGGTTGATGTTGCAAGAAATGCGCAAAGCTTGCCAAGGCTTGCGCTGCTTCGGCATGCATTCCATGCGATCATAAGGTCATGCAGCCAGCCGCCATCACGCCCGGTGCCTTCTTCCCCTCGCCGACATGAACGATGTGCTTGCAGGTGACCTGATTTATGTGGCCGCTTTTTGCCTGGGCGGACTGGTGTTCGCCGTCGGCCCTTTCATCGTCGTCCATCTGCTGGCGGCGCGCAAAACCCGCAACTCCGCCCACAAAACCGGCCAGTACATCGAATGCGGCATGGAACCGATTGGCGACGCGTGGATCCGGTACAGCGCGGTCTATTACCTGTACGCCCTGGTGTTCATCGCGTTCGCGGTGGATGTCCTTTATCTGATCCCGGTGGCGCTGGTGTATAACCGTCAGTTTGCCATCCGGGACTTCGTCGAACTGGTCATGTTTGTGGGGATTCTCTCCCTCGTGATCGTCTACGCATGGAAGAAAGGAGTCTTCGAATGGAAACGCCGGTAGACACCTCCCAGATTGTGCAATTCGCCGCGCTGGACGATCTGCTGGCCCTCAGCCGCGCCAACTCCCTGTGGCCGCTGACCTTCGGCCTGGCCTGCTGCGCCATTGAAATGATGGCGGCGGGTGGTCCGCGCTTCGACATCTCGCGCTTTGGCGCCGAGGTGTTCCGCCCCTCGCCCCGCCAGGCCGATGTGATGATCGTCGCGGGCACCATCAACAAGAAAATGGCGCCGGCCGTGAAGACGCTTTACGACCAGATGCTGGAGCCCAAATGGGTCATCGCGATGGGCAACTGCGCCATCTCCGGCGGACCGTTCGTTTTTCCGGGCCAGTACGCCGTGGTCGAAGGCGTCGACAAGCTCTTCCCGGTCGACGTCTACATCCCGGGCTGCCCTCCGCGTCCGGAGGCGCTGATCGAAGGGATTCTGGCGCTGGAACAAAAGCTCACCGGCAAACGGCGCTGGCCGGTGGTGAAGCCTCCCCAATGATCCCTTCCCTTGAACAGCTTGCCGAACGATTCAGCCGGTTGGTCGTGACGAACGCGGTCCCTTCCCGATCGCCGCTGCCGGTGACTACCGGTTCTGCCCCTCCCGTGGCGGTCGCAACACCTGCCGCGGCCGCAGCCGGGCAAACCGCCGCACCGACCGCACCCCCCTGCCCGGTCCAGACCGTCGATTATCCCCTCAAGGGCTACCATCTGGATGTATCGATCTCACCCCGCCAGGTCGTGCTCGCCGCTGAGATCCTCGATCAAAACGGCTTTGCCCTGGATACGATCACCGGCGTCGACTGGATCGCGCAAAACGAGATGGAAGTCGTGTATGATTACTTTCATCCCCTCTCAGTCCTGCGCGTCGTGATCCGGACCCGCATTCGCCGGGACAATCCGGAGATCCCGACCATTTCGCCGGTGTTTCCGGGCGCCAACTGGCATGAGCGCGAGACGCACGATTTCTTCGGCATCCGTTTTTCCGGGCATCCCGACCTGACCCCGCTCCTCCTTCCGGAGGACGCCGACTATCATCCCCTCCGCAAGGATTTCACCGCGTGATCGCCCCCACGGACATTCCCAGTCGCACGAACCCCCAGGAGACGTTCGTCCTGAACCTGGGGCCGCAGCATCCGGCGGCCCACGGGGTTCTGCGGATCAAGATGACGATGGACGGCGAATACGTCACCCGGGCCGAACCCATCCCCGGTTACATCCACCGGATGCACGAGAAAATGGGGGAGAACCGCACTTGGACCCAGTTTCTTCCCAACACCGGCCGCATCGACTACCTCTCAGCACTGCACTACAATCACGCCTTTGTCGGCGCCGTGGAGCGCGCCGCCCGGATCGAGGTGCCCCCGCGCGCGGAATACATCCGCGTCATCACATCCGAGCTCAATCGCATCTCCAGCCACCTCGTCTGGTGGAGCGCGTACCTCCTCGATCTCGGCGGCTTCACCCCGTTGCTCTACGCCTTCGCCGACCGGGAAAAAATCCTCGATCTGCTCGAGGCCATCACCGGATCCCGTCTGACGTACTGCTACTTCCGTTTCGGCGGATTGTGCAACGACATCGATGACGCGTTCATCCAGGGCACCCGCGCCTTCGTCGCGCAGATGCGTCCGCGGCTGAAGATGTATCGCGACCTGGTGACCGACAACATCATCCTGCGCAAACGCCTCGAGGGCATCGGACCCATCAGCGCGGAACTGTGCCGCAAATACGGCGCCACCGGCCCGGTGCTCCGCGGTGCCGGCATCGCCTACGACGTGCGCAAGGTCGAGCCCTACTCCGTCTATTCCCAGCTCGACTTCCACATCCCGGTTTTCCCGGAAGGAGATTCCATGGCGCGCTATCGCGTGCGCATGGCTGAGATGGAGCAAAGCCTGCGCATCATCGAGCAGGCCCTGGACAAGCTGCCCGCGGGCCCGGTCATGGGCAAGGTACCCCGCGTGCTGAGACTGCCGGCCGGCGACTACTGCTACGCCGTCGAAGCTGCCCGCGGCCGCCACATGGTGCGCGTCGTCAGCGACAACAAGGACATTCCCTACCGCGTCAAACTGCGCACGCCGTCGTTTTCCAACCTGAGCCTCTATGAAGAGGCGAGCAAAGGCATGATGTTGCCTGACGCCCTGGCCCTCCTGGGCAGCCTGGACCTTGTCATTCCCGACATCGACCGCTGACCCCGCGCCCCCGCCATGAGTTTCCTCACCGCCGAACCCGTCCGCTTGCTGCTCGCCCTGGTCTGCATCATGGCCTTTGTCGGCTTGAACGCGGCCTATCTGGTGCTGGCCGAGCGGAAGGGCGCCGGCCGTTTCCAGCGCCGCCCCGGACCGAACGAGGCCGGTTATGGCGGCTGGCTCCAGCCCGTCGCCGATGTCGCCAAGCTCCTGTCCAAGCAGCTCATCGTCCCGCCGGGCACCGACACCATCCTGTTCCGCCTCGCCCCGCTCATGGTCATCTCCCCCGCGATGATGTGCCTGGCGGTCATTCCCTTCAGTCAGACTCTTGTGGCGCGGAACATCAACGTGGGCCTGCTGATGGTCTTCTCCTTCGGGTCGATCAATGTCATGGCGATCATGCTCAGCGGCTGGGCCTCTCGCAACAAGTACGCCATCATCTCGGCCGCCCGCGTCGTCTCGCAGAACGTCGCCTATGAGATCCCCATGCTGCTGGTCGTCATCACTCTGCTGATGGTCACCGGCACGATGGACCTCAACGAAATCGTCCGGCAGCAGGCCGGCTGGTTCTGGCACTGGAACCTTTTCAAGGTCTGGGTCAATCCGCTCATGCCGGTGACGTTCGTCATCTTCTTTATCTGCATGCTGGCGGAGACGAACCGCGCCCCCTTCGACATGGCCGAGGCCGAGAGCGAGCTCGTGGCCGGCGTCTTCACCGAGTACGCCGGCATGGGCTTCGGCGTCTTCTTCATGGCCGAGTACGCCAACATCGTGCTGGGCTGCAGCCTCGGCACCGTCCTCTTCCTCGGCGGCTGGCAGAGCCCCTTCGGCCTCTGGCCGGGCGTGGTCTGGTTCCTCCTCAAGCTCTACGCGCTGATTTTCACGGTCATCTGGGTCCGCTGGACCTTTCCCCGCACCCAGTTCTACAACCTGCTCAACCTGTCGTGGAAGATCCTCATCCCGATCTCCCTCTTCACCCTCCTGCTCTCCAGCGCGATGATCAAACTCTTCTGAGCATGAAAGCCTCGATCCTCGATGTCCCGCGCGGTTTCTGGAGCCTGCTCGTTGGCATGCGGATAACGCTGACCCAGTTTTTCAAACCGGTCATCACCGTGCCGTATCCGCACAAAACCCTGCCCATCCCGGCGCGCTACCGGGGACCCATCGAGCTCACGGCCGACCCGGCGACGGGCAAGGCCCTCTGCATCGCCTGCAAGCTGTGCGAACGCGCCTGCCCCAGCGACTGCATCCTCGTCGCCGGCGTCAAGCTGAAGGGGGAGAAGAAAAAGTCGGTGACGGAGTTCAAACTCGACTTCACCAAGTGCAGCCTGTGCGGCGCGTGCGTCGAAGTCTGCCCCTGCGATGCCATCCGCTTTTCCAAGAACTACAACCTCGCGAGCACCTCCAAGGAGGACTACATCTTTGACCTGGTCGCGCGCCTGCAGGCGGAGAAGAAGCAGCCGTGATTCCTGGCTCCGACTATCTTGTCACCGGCATTTTCGGCCTGATCGTGGCGACGACCGTGGGCGGCGCGCTCCTCGCGGTGCTCAGCACGCGCATCATCCGCAGCGTCACCGGGCTGGCGATGTGCTGCGTCGGCCTCGCCGGGCTCTACTATTTCCTCAACAGCCCGTTCCTGGCGCTGATGGAGATCCTCATCTACGTCGGCGCCGTCTGCGTGACCATCATCTTCGGTGTCATGCTGTCCGAGCCCGACGAGCCCGAGCCGCAGGAAAAGCGGAGCCGCGAGGCGCTGTGGGGCGGAGTCGCGCTGCTGGTGAGCGCGGCGATTTTCTGGGGCGTGGCGCGGCTGGGCCTGCAGGGCCGCTGGCCGGCGCCGGCCGCACCGGTGGGCGATGGCTCGGTGCAGGCCATCGGCATCTCGCTGCTCACGACCTACAGCCTGCCCTTTGAATTGATTTCACTCGTGCTCCTCGTCGCCATCCTCGGAGCCCTGACGATCGCCCACGGCGGAAGGGGGAAGGAATGACCCTCCACCTCTACGACCGGCCCGGCGTCTACCTCGTCCTCGCGGCCTTCCTGCTGGCCGCCGGCATCTACGGCCTCATCCGCCGCCGCACGCTCATCGGCATGCTCATCTCGGGCGAACTGATTTTCTCGGCCGCCGCGTTGAATTTCATGGCCCTGAACCGTTTTATGACACCGGATCCGACGGTCGGACAGATCTTCGTCCTTTTCATCATGGGTCTGGCCGCCGCCGAGATCGCGATCACGCTGAGCATCATCATCGCGGTCTACCGGAATTACCGCTCCATCCATTCCAAGGAGCTTTCCGAACTGAATGGCTAGCCCCATGGAAACGCCCTCCGACCTCCGGCTCCTGCTCGCCGTCCTCGCCCCGCTCGCCGGCGCCGGGCTGGTCATGGCGACGGGCAAAAGGCCCAATCTGCGCGAAGCCTGCTCCTTCCTCGCGGCCGCCACACTGTTCGTCGTCGTCGCGTCGATGATCCCCTGCGTCCGCGCCGGGCACACGCTGCACTTCACCCTCTTCCAGTTGCTGCCCGGGCTGAGCTTCTCGCTGCGCGCCGACGCGCTCTCGATGATCTTCGCCGTGACCGCCTCCTTCCTGTGGGTGCTGACGGTGTTCTACTCGGCGGGCTACATGCGCGGCCTCGGGGAGCACGCCCAGACGCGCTTCAGCACCTGCTTCGCCCTCGCCCTCTTCGGCGCCATCGGCTGCGCCTTCTCCGACAATCTCCTCACGCTCTACCTCTTCTACGAGATCGTCAGCATCACCACCTATCCGCTGGTCGCCCACCATCAGGACGAGGAGGGCTACGAGGGCGGGAGGAAATACCTCGTCTACCTGACCACCGCGGCCAAGGGACTCATCCTCCCGGCGATGGTGCTGATCTACGTCCTGTCGGGCACGCTCGATTTCGCCACCAACGCCCACGCCGGCATCCTGCCCGCGAACGTTCACAACGGTGTCATCATCATCCTCTACGTCTGCTGCCTCCTGGGTTTCGCCAAGAACGCCGTCATGCCGCTGCACCACTGGCTGCCGGGCGCCATGGTCGCGCCGACTCCGGTCAGCGCCCTGCTCCATGCCGTCGCCGTGGTGAAGGTCGGCGTGTTCTCCACCGTGCGCGTGATGCTTTACGTCTTCGGCGTGGACCTCATGGACCGGCTCCACCTCGGCATGCCCACCGCTTACTTCGTCTCCATCACGATCCTCGTCGGCTCCATCATCGCCTTGAGCAAGGATGACCTGAAGGCGCGGCTGGCCTACTCCACCGTCAGCCAGCTCTCCTACATCATCCTCGGCGTCGCCCTCCTGACGCCCACCGCCGTCGCGGGCGGCCTCTTCCACATCGCCGCCCACGCCTTCGCGAAGATCACGCTGTTCTTCTGCGCCGGCGCGATCTACGTGGCCACTCATAAGAAAAAAATCTCCGAGATGAACGGTCTGGGCCGGGCGATGCCCTTCACCTTCGGCGCCTTCGCCCTCGCGTCGCTGAGCATGATCGGCGCCCCGCCGGTCGGCGGCTTCGTCTCCAAGCTTTACCTCTTCGTCGGCGCCCTCGACGCCGGCTCCCTCGGCATCCTCGTCGTGCTCGTGGCCAGCTCGCTCCTCAATGCCGCCTATTTCGCCCCGGTGGTCTACCAGGCATTCTTCGGTCCGCCCTCGGCCGGGGACGCCGACCAGCACTACCAGGAGGCGCCGCTCGCGATGCTGGTTCCCCTCTGCCTCACCGCCGTCCTCTCGGTGGTCATCGGCATCTGCCCCGATTTCTTCATGCACTTTGCCCAGGCCGTCCTGCCATGAACCTTGCCCGCCTCATCGATTATCTGCGCGACCGCCTGAAGACCGTGGTGCGGGCGGGCCTCGCGGTGCTGGTCGTCCTCGTCGTGCTCGACGCCGTTCCGGCCGTCGTCGACAAGGAGCACGCCCACACGGCGATGGAGCACGTGCCCGCGTTCTGGGCGGTGTTCGGCCTCCTCGGCTGCCTGCTGCTCGTCGTTTTCGCCAAGACCTTCGGCCGCCTCGGCATCTCGACCCGCGAGGACTACTACGATGACTGACTTCTGGATTCATCCCGCGCTGGTCCTGCTCCTCGGCTGCCTCGGGCTGCCGCTGGTGCCCGCGCGCCTGAAGAAAGCCTTTCTCCTCCTCGTGCCGGCGCTGGCGTTCGGCGGCGTGCTCACCATGGCCCGGGGGACGTACGGCGAAGTGCACTTCCTGCAGTGGACGCTGACCTTCGGCCGCGTCGACGCGTTGAGCCTCGTCTTCGCCCACATCATGAGCCTGATGTGCATCATCGGGACGCTGTTCGGGCTGCACGTCGAGGAGGACGGCCAGCACATCGCCGCCTGGATCTACGTGGCCGGCTCGCTCGGCGCCATCTTCGCGGGCGATCTGCTCACGCTCTTCCTGTTCTGGGAGATGATGGCGTTCTCCTCCGTCTTTCTCATCTGGTACCGCCGCAGGCCCGAGTCCACCGCCGCCGGTTTCCGCTACCTGTTGGTGCACGTCACGGGCGGCCTGGCGCTGCTCGCCGGCATCGTTCTCCAGGTGAAGGCCACCGGCAGCACGGCCTTCACCGCCTTCGATGTCCACCATCTCACGCCGGGGGCCTGGCTCATCCTGGGTGGTTTCCTCCTCAATGCCGCCGTGCCGCCGTTGCACGCGTGGCTGCCCGACGCCTACCCGGCGGGCACGTTCAACGGCGCCGTTTTCCTCAGCGCCTTCACGACCAAGACCGCAGTCTATGCGCTTTGCCGCGGCTTTGCCGGCATGGAGCTGCTCGTGGTGCTCGGCGTGATCATGTCGCTCTACGGCGTCATCTACGCCATCATCGAGAACGACGTGCGCCGGCTCTTCGCCTACCACATCATCAGCCAGGTCGGTTACATGGTGGCCGGCGTCGGCATCGGCACGGAGCTCGCCATCAACGGCGCCTGCGCCCACGCCTTCGCCCACATCCTCTACAAGGGCCTGCTCTTCATGGGCGGCGGCGCGGTGCTCCACATGACGGGCGAGACCCGGATGTCCGAGCTGGGCGGCCTCTACAAAAAGATGCCGTGGGCCTTCCTCTTCACGCTGATCGGCGGCCTCTCGATCTCCGCGTTTCCGCTCTTCAGCGGCTTCGTCAGCAAGTCCATGATCGTCCAGGCCGGCTTCGACCAGCACCTCCTCTGGGCCGCCCTCCTGCTCAACCTCGCCGCGATCGGCACCTTCTACTGCAACGGCCTGAAAGTCCCGTACTTCGTCTGGTTCGGGAAGAACAAGTGCTCGCCCGCCACGTTCGAGCGCGCCAAGGATCCGCCCTGGAACATGCTGGCCGCGATGGGCCTCACGGCGTTCCTCTGCATCTTCATCGGCTGCTACACGCCGTATCTCTATCATCTGCTCCCGTATCAGGAGGCCGCGCAGGCGTTTCATCCGTACACCTCGTATCACGTCTCCGAAACCCTCCAGATCCTGCTCTTCACGGCCCTCGCCTTCTTCGTGCTGGTCAGACTGAGGAAGATCGAGCCGCACCGGGGCACCAACCTCGACCTCGACTGGTTTTACCGCCTGGGCGGCCGCGCCTTCTTCTGGCTGGCTCGCAAGCCGGTCCAGTCGGCCGACACCGGCGTGGGCGAGGTCTACCGCGTCGGCGGCCTCGTGCCGCTGATGAAATCGGCCGGCCTGGTGGGCGTCTTCGACAACCGCGTCATCGACGGCGCCGTGGACGGCCTGGCGTTCGCGGTCCGCGGCCTCGGCGGCCGCCTGCGCTTCGCCCAACGCGGGGCGCTGCAGGAAAACCTCACTCTCGTGTTCGCCGTCGCGGCGATCCTCATCCTCGCCTTCCTGTTCTTCTTCTAGCGCCTTCGTGCCATGACTCCCCCCGGCTCCAACGCGGGCTTTCCCCTTCTCAGCGTGCTGATCTTCGCGCCGCTGCTCGCCGCCGCGGTCGCGGCGCTGCTCCGCAGCGAACGCCTGCTGCGCTGGTGGACGCTCGCCAGCACCACGGCGGTCGCGCTGCTGTCGCTGCGGCTCTGGACGGGCTTCGCCCCCGGCACCGCCGACTTCCAGTTCGGCGAGCACGCCGCGTGGATTCCCGGGCTGAAGATCAACTACACGCTCGGCATCGACGGCCTCAGCCTGCTGCTCGTGCTGCTGACGACCCTCATCGCGCCGCTCTGCGTCCTCGCCTCGTGGACCTACCTCAAGACGCGCGTCCGGGAATTCATGATCTGCCTGCTGATCATGGAGACGGCCATGACCGGCGTCTTCTGCGCGCTCGATTCCATCCTCTTCTTCGTCTTCTGGGAGGCGATGCTCATCCCGATGGCGCTGCTGATCGGCGTGTGGGGCGGCCCGCGCCGGATCTACGCCTCGCTCAAGTTTTTCATCTACACGATGTCGGGCTCGATCTTCCTGCTGGTCGCGCTCATCGCCCTGCGCCTCCACGCCGGCACCTTCCACATCCCCGACCTGATGGGCCGGCCGTACGATCCCGCCTTCCAGTGCTGGATCTTCGCGGCGTTCTTCATCTCCTTCGCGATCAAGGTGCCGATGTTCCCGTTCCACACGTGGCTGCCCGCGGCCCACGTCGAGGCGCCCACGGCCGGCAGCGTGCTGCTCGCCAGCATCCTCCTCAAGATGGGCGCGTATGGCTTCCTGCGCTTCTCCCTGCCGATCACGCCCTACGCCACCCACGTCTTTGCGCCCTGGATTCTCTGGCTCTCCGTGGCCGCCATCCTCTACGGCAGCTTCGCCGCGCTCGCACAAAGTGACCTGAAGAAACTCGTGGCTTACTCGAGCGTCGGCCACATGGGCTTCGCCACGCTCGGCATCTTCGTGCTCAACACCCGCGGCGTCGAGGGCGCCACCCTCGTGATGATCAACCACGGCGTCACNNTCCTTCTTCCTCGGCGTGTTCTGCCTCTCCTCGCTCGCCTTCCCCGGCACCAACAGCTTCATCGGCGAATTCCTCGTGCTGGCCGGCGGTTTCACGCACTCCAAATGGCTGGTGGCCTGCGTCGTGCCCGGCGTGGTCGCCGCCGCCGCCTACAACCTGCGCATGCTGCAACGGGTGGCCTACGGCGGCACGCACAACCCCGGCCACGCCGGGATCGCCGATCTCAACCTGCGCGAAATCGCCACCCTCGCGCCCTTGCTGGTCTTCGTCTTCTGGATCGGCCTCCATCCGCAGCCCTTCGTCAACGTCATGCACGTGAGCGTGCAGCACCTCCTCGCCCAAGCCGGCGTCCTTCCCTGATGATGATCTCCGGCCAACAGTGTACGATCGACAGTGGTGCCCGCTCCTTCCTGATGCCCGCTACCCGCTACTCGCTACTCGCTACTTTTTAATGCTCTTTTTCATCCATGCCTTCCTTCCGGAGCTGGTGCTGCTCGCCGGCGCGCTCGGCCTCTTCGTGGTCACCCTCGGCGCCGCGCCGCAAAAACTCGCCCGGCCCGTCGCCCTCGGCGTTGCGCTGGCCACCATCGCCGCCGCGGCGCTGGCGTTGGGACAGCACGCCGACCTCTTCAGCGGCGCCTACCGCGTCGACCAGTTTTCCCAGCTCCTCAAGCTCGTCTTTGCCTTCGGTTTTGCCTGCATCCTGCTCCTCAACGGCGAGCTCCCCGACATCCGCGGCGCGGTCAAGGCCGAGTACCACCTCTTCCTCACGCTGAGTATCATCGGGCTCGTCATGCTCGTGAGCTGCGTCGACATCATCTCGCTCGTCGTCGCCCTCGAGCTGTCCTCGTTCCCGCTCTACCTGCTCGTGCCCATGCGCCGCGAGCGCGAGGGCCAGAAGAGCCAGATGGAGTCGGCCATCAAGTACATCATGTTCGGGGTGGCCGCCAACGGCATCATGTTCTTNNGCCATCGTCGGCCTGGTCATGGCCTTCTGCGGATTCTACTACAAGCTGGCCGTCTTCCCCTTCCATTTCTGGACGCCCGACGTCTACCAGGGCGCGTCCAACGAGACCGCGAGCCTCATCGCCTCGCTGCCGAAGGTCGGCGCCGTGGCCGTACTCGTGCGCTTCGTCTCCCTCGCCACGCCGGACAACCAGACTGTCGCCCTCCTCCTGACCTTTCTCGCCGTCGCCTCGATGTTCTACGGCAACCTCATCGCCCTCGTGCAGAAGGACCTCAAGCGGCTGCTGGGCTTCTCCGGCATCGCCCACGCCGGCTACGCGCTGATCGGCTTCGTCGCGCTCGACGTGGCCGGCTACACCGCCGCCCTCTACTACATCGCCGGCTACGTGCTGATGATCCTGGCGTGCTTCGTCGTCATCTGCCGGGTCTCGCGCGACGGCACCAATGTCGCGATCGAGGAGCTGGCCGGGCTGCACCGCCGCTCGCCGCTGCTGGCCCTCACGCTGCTCGTGGGCCTGTTCGCCCTCGCCGGCCTCCCGCCCTTCGTCGGCTTCATGGCCAAGCTCTCGCTGCTCACCGCCGCATGGGACCAGCGACACTTCGCGCTGGTGATCGTTGCCGTGATCAACTCGGCCATCGCGATCTACTACTATCTGCAGATCATCCGCCAGGCCGTGTTCGGCGAGGCCGGTGGCAACCCGACGCCGATCGTGCTTACCTGGCCGACCAAGGTGCTCTGCGTAGTGCTCATCGGCGGCATCGTGCTGCTTGGCGTCGCCCCGGGCACCGTCATCGATACCATTTCCCACTCGCTCGCCTTCGTCACCTCCAGCCCCGCCACCGCCCTCCTCGGCCATTGAGCGCGGCAGGTTTATTTAACCACAGAGACCACAGAGGTGGTCACAGAGGACACAGAGCCTCTGACATCTGGCCTCTGGGTTCTTGAGGCCTTCCAGATTTCCTGAACTCCGTTGACCCAGAAACGGCTTTGGCTCTAGCCTCCTGCAGCACAAGCGGGATGAAAATCGTCGCGGCATACTCCAAACCCGAGGAAGCCTACCTGGCGAAGACCCGGCTGGAGGCCAGCGGCATCAACGCGACCATCCGCGACGATCTTACGGTCTCGGTCTACTGGCTCTACTCAAACGCCATCGGCGGCGTGAAGGTCGCGGTCGAGGACGAAGACTATGACCAGGCGCGCGAGGTGCTGATGCTGCCGAAGGTGGACGCCGGGCTGCTGCGCTGCCCGCACTGCGGATCGGATGAGGTCAGGCTGCGGGAACTCAGCCCGCTCGCCGCGATCTGCATCGGCATCGGCTTCGTCCTGCCCTTCCGCTCCCGGCGGGCCGACTGCCTGCGCTGCCACCAGTCCTTCGTCGTGGATCTGCGAAAGAAGTCGCCCAGCCAGTGACGCTATTGCAGACAGAAAAAGATGAACCGTGGCGATGAAAAGCCGCGACGTGAGTCCGCTCAACTTCAAGCATACAACCACGACATGAAGATCTCGAAAATCCCGTTCGGAACGACGGACTGGGCCACCGTGGCCCCGGAAAGAAAGCCGGGAGAGAGCGGTTGGGCCGATTGGAGGACCTGCCAGTTCGGCGACATTCGCGTCCGCCTGCTGGAGTATTCGGCGGGATACAAGGCCGATCGCTGGTGCAGCAAGGGCCACATCCTGTTCTGCCTGGAGGGCGAACTGACCACGGAACTGAAGGACGGAAGAACGTACGTCCTGAAGCCCGGCATGAGCTATCAAGTCGCCGATGGCGCGGAACCCCATCGCTCCTCCACGGACGTCGGCGCCAAGTTGTTTGTCGTGGATTAGAAGGAGTCCAACGGGTCTCCGGCGTGAATTTTCTCCGCTTCACTCTCCTCGACTACGATACTTCGTTCCCGTAACGATGCCCACGATTTACCATGAACACCCTGAGCGAAAAGGCGGTCGGCAAGTTGCTTGAAGGCTACAATTGCGCGCAAGCCGTGCTGTATGCGGGCTGCGACCGGCTGCCGCTGGAAAAGGACGCCGCCCTGCGGCTGGCATGCGGCCTGGGCGCCGGCATGGGCCGGAAGGAGGAGGTGTGTGGGGCGGTCTCGGGCGGCATCCTCGCCCTGGGCCTGCGCTATGGCCGCGGCGAGAAGGAAGACCGCAGCCGCACCGAGACGACCTATGCGAAGACGCGGGAGCTGATGGACCGGTTTGCGGCGAAGCACGGCAGCTGCATCTGCCGGGACCTGCTCGGCGGCTGCGACCTCCTGACCGAGGAAGGACAGCGGCATTACAAGGCCAACGACCTCTTGAACAAAACCTGCAAGCCCTGCGTGCAGACCGTGGGCGAAATCCTCGAAGACTTGCTGCCGTAGGGATTGGCGATCGAGCCGCGAAGGTTGAATCCGTGAATCCCCAAACCCCCAATCCAGCCCGGCGATTCGGTTTCGCCTGGATGGCGATGGCCGTGGTCATTGCGCTGCACGTGACGGATGAAGCGGCGACGGATTTTCTGTCGGTCTACAATCCGGCGGTGCGCGCGATCCGCGCGCGGCTGCCGTTTCTGCCGCTGCCGACGTTCACCTTCGGCGTGTGGCTGACCGGCCTGGTCCTCGGCATTCTTTTGCTGCTGGCTCTGACGCCGCTGGCATTCCGTCGCGCGCGCTGGATCGTCTGGGCCTCGCTTCCCCTGTCGGTCCTGATGTTCAGCAACGGACTCGGGCACATCGCCGGTTCGTTCTATCTCGGCCGCCTGATGCCGGGCGTTTACTCCGCGCCGCTCCTGCTCCTCGCGTCCGCATACCTGTTTCGGCAGGCGTGGGCGCAGCTCCGCGGAAATACGCCGGGCACATAGAACTGCGGGCAGCCGAATCCGAAAGCATTTCCTCACGCAAAGTCCGCCAAGGGCGTGATGGAGAGTTGCGATCCAATCATTCCGGCCGTTGCGGTCTTTGCGCCTGCCGGCCATAGCACGCAGAGCGACGGCTGGTCCCTTGCGTGAGGCTATTCTGACTTCTTCCACCCGTCTACGGAGTCCTCGGGCGGATGCCAGGGTGGGATGATCCATCGCTCCTCCGCTTCAGGGGGAGGCGGCGGGGCCGCCCTGGGCCCGGTCTGCGGCGGCCGGATCGGCCGACGGTCGTCACTCCGCCAATCGCGCGGCCAGTTGCCGCCGCCGCGCCGGATCAGACTTCTGAAATCCCACATCATCGGCTTAAAAAACACCTTTCGTCACAGAGCACACAGGGGCAAGTTCACGAGAACACAGAGATTGGTCCACGGTTTTGCGAATTCCCATTCGCCCACTGGAAAAAGACATTGTCGGAACCTTTGCGATCTTCGGCTTCTTCTCTGTGAACTCCTGGTAACTCCGTGGCCTCTGTGACCTGATCCCTCACTCCACCTTGACCCGCGCCTTGTAGAACTCCTCGGCCCGGGCGTAGATTTCCTTCGGATCGGACAGCGTCAGCGCCTCGGCCGCGAGCTGCCGCGCGTCGCTCATCTTCATGGCGCGGACGAAATACTTCACCGCAGGCAGCGACGGCGGCGACATGCTCAGCTCGTCCACGCCGAGTCCGAGCAGCAGCGGCGTGAACACCGGGTCGCCGGCCATCTCGCCGCACACCGCCACCGGCAGCCGGTGCTGGTGTGCGTCGTCCACCACTCGCTTGATCGTGCGCAGCACCGCCGGGTGCGTCGGCTCGTAGAGGTGGGCGATGTGATCGTTCCCGCGGTCGATCGCCAGCAGGTACTGGATGAGGTCGTTGGTGCCGATGCTGAAGAACTGGCAGTGCTGCGCGAGAATGTCGGCCGTGGCCGCCGCGCTGGGGATCTCGATCATGCTGCCGACCTCCATCTTTTCGTCGAAGCGCTCGCCGCGCCGGCGCAGCTCCTCCCGGGCCTCCGCCAGCACGGCATTGGCGCGCGTCAGCTCCTCCACGCCGCTGATCATCGGATACATCATGCGCACCTTGCCGAAGGCGCTGGACCGCAGGATGGCGCGGAGCTGCTCCTTGAACATCTCCGGATGCTCGAGGCAGAGGCGGATTGCGCGGAAACCGAGGAAGGGGTTCGTCTCGTGATGGATCAGGCCGGGGATGTTCTCCATCGGCTTGTCGCCGCCGAGGTCGAGCGTGCGGATGACCACGGGCTGCGGCGCGAACGCCTCGGCCACGGCCTTGTAGATGGCAAACTGCTCCTCCTCGCCCGGCAGATGCGATGAATTAAGGTAGAGAAATTCCGTGCGAAACAGGCCCACCCCCTCGGCCTGGCATTCCTTCGCCTGGCCGGCCTCGTCGACCTTCTCGATGTTGGCCAGCAACGGCACGTGCACCCCGTCGAGCGTCTCGGCCGGCAGCCGGCTGGCCGTCATCAGGCGCGATTCGAAGGTCTTTTTCTCAGTCTGGATCCGGCCGTAGCGGAACAGCGTCTGTTCGGTGGGATTGACCACGACCACGCCTTCGTAGCCGTCGACGAGCACCCGGTCGCCGCTGGCGACCCGGGTGGTGAGGTCGCGCACGCCCACCACGGCGGGGATCTTCAGCGCGCGCGCGACGATGACGGCGTGGCTCGTCTTGCTGCCCGAGTCGGTGACGATGCCGATCGCCGCGCTGCGGTTGATGCCCGCGGCGTCGGAGGGCGTGATGTCGTTGGCGACGACAACGCGCCGCTCGGCGAGCTCGCTCAGGTGGTGGGCCGCCTCGCCGAGCAGATTGTGCAGCACGCGCTGCGCGACGTCGCGGATATCGCCGGCGCGCTCGCGCAGGTACTCGTCGTTGATTTCGTCAAACGCCTTGATGTAGCGCTGCGCGACGCTGTTGAAGCATGTCTCGATGTTGCGGCCCGTGGTCTCGAATTCGCGGATCGTCTCGGTGATGAGCGCCTGGTCCTCGAGCACCATCAGGTGCGCATCAAAGATGCGCGCCTCATCGGGGCCGAGGTTTTGCTCCACCTCGTTCTTGATCTTGGTGATCTGCTGGCGGGTGACGACGAGCCCTTGCTCGAACCGCGCGATCTCCTCCACCTGCTTATCGGGGTCGACCTGGTAGGCCGGGACCTCGAGTTCGGTCTTCAGGTAGAGAAAGACCTCCCCATAGGCGATGCCGTTGGAGGCGGAAATGCCCTGCACCACGAACTCGGGTTTCTGGCGGGGATCCATCGTGGTTGGTCGAATAGTCTGCCGCGTCCGGGGGGTGACTTGAAAGAGGCTTGCTGCTCTTTATCCGGTCCGGACTGCAGAGGGTCAACACGGATTTGGAACATCCACCAAAACTAAGATGTACCCCTGCCGCATTCAGGCGATGGCCGTGGACTGCACGAAGCACCACGGGCCCCACGCTTCGCGGATGCTGCCGGTGATCTCCTCCACCGGCGCGCCGTCGGGCAGCAACGCGAAGCATGCACTGCCGCTGCCGCTCATGCGCGGCGCGAGGCCGAACCGGGTGCGCAGGCGTTCCAGCAGCGCGGGCAGTGCGATGAACTTTCGAAACACCACCGGCTCCAGGTTGTTGAAGAGCAGTTCCCCGGCCCCGGCCTCTCCGGCAATCCACGCGGCGAGACGGCGCTCGGCTTCGGCGGCGGGCAGATAGCCCGCGGGCGCGCCGGCGGCCAGCCGTTCATAGGCCCACGCCGTGCGAACGCTGAAGTTCGGTT